>CACJTS010000001.1 GCA_902596355.1 uncultured Pelagibacteraceae bacterium
AAATATTGTCTTTTTTAAAAAAAAATAAAATTAGTTATAAAAATGTAGGAGGTTACTATCCGTGCAATAATGAGATTGATGATCTGGAGATATTAAATTTTTTAAAAAGTAAAAAGGCCAATATCTCATTACCAATAATTAAAAAAAATAATCAAATGGATTTTTTTGAGTGGAAAGAAGAAGATCCATTAAAAATTAATAAATACGGAATTTCTGAGCCAATTTCTGTGAAAAAAATTTATCCAGATATAATATTTGTACCATTGGTAGCCTATGACAATAATTTAAATAGGCTAGGTTATGGAGGAGGGTTTTATGACCGTTATTTAAATAAAATAATGAACATTAAAAAAATTTATAAGATTGGATTAGCATTTTCATATCAAGAATTAAAAAAAATTCCTATCAACCATTATGATAAGAAGCTTGATTTTATAATAACCGAGAAAAAAATTATACAATGAGAATTTTATTTTTAGGTGATGTTGTTGGTATTTCAGGATGTTCAAAATTAACAAGCAATTTACTTAATGAAATTGATAAAAAAAAAATCGACTTTGTAATTGTAAATGGTGAAAATGCAGCAGTTGAAGGAGTGGGTTTGACTAAAGAAATATGTAAAGACTTTTTTGATTGTGGTGTTGATGTTATCACCACTGGTAATCATGTCTGGGATCAAAAAGAAATAATGGAATTTATTGATATAGAAAAAAGATTATTAAGACCAAAAAATTTGTTTGAACCCGCCCCAGGTAAAGGTTTTGGAATTTATAAAACAAAAAATGATATTAAAATTGGTGTCCTGAATTTGATGGGGAACGTTTTTATGAAAAAGTGTGAAGATGTTTTTGAAGCTTCAGAAAAATTTTTAAAAGAAAATAAATTAAAAAAAGATTTCGATTTACTTGTAGTTGATTTCCACGGTGAAATTACAAGTGAAAAAAATGCTATAGGACACTTTTTTGATGGAAAGGCAACACTTGTTGTTGGTACGCATACGCATATACCAACAAATGATGCGAGAATACTCAAAAATGGCACAGGATATCAAACTGATGCTGGTATGTGTGGAGACTTTGATTCAGTGATTGGAATGAACAAAGAAAACTCTTTAAATAAATTTTTAAAAAAAGAATCAGTTAAACATTTTCCTGCTAAAGGAGACGCTACTTTATGTGGAGTTATAGTGGATTGTGATATAAAAACTGGTCTAGCAAAAGATATCAAAAGTTATTTATACGGAGATCAACTAAAAAATACTTAACATAATGGCTGGACATTCACATTGGGCAGGAATTAAGCATAAAAAAGGTAAGGCTGATAAACAAAGATCAAAGATATTTTCAAAATTATCCAAAGAGATTACAGTTGCTGCAAAACTTGGAGATAAAGATCCCGCAATGAACCCAAGATTGAGGTCTGCAGTACAAGCCGCAAGATCTGCAAATATGCCCAAGGATAATATTGAAAGAGCAATAGACAAATCTTCTGCAGCAACAGGAGCAAATTTTGAAAATTTAAGATATGAGGGATTTGGACCAGAAAAGATTGCTGTTATAGTTGAAACTTTAACAGACAACAAAAATAGAACTGCATCAAACATTAGAACAATTTTTCAAAAAAACGGTGGAAACCTGGGAACCCTAGGTTCTGCCTCACATAATTTTCAACAATTAGGTATAATCAAGATTGATAAAAATGAGATATCTGACGAAAAAATTTTAGATTTAGCTATCGAGTCTGGAGCTAATGAATGCTTATCTTATGACGATTATCATGAAATTCAGTGTCAAATAAGTGAGATATATAATGTTAAAAAAAATCTTGAGAAAATTATTGTGAATTTTATTTCTACAGAAATTGAATGGGTACCGTTAAATAGTGTTGAAGTGCATAAGGATAATAAAGATGGTGTTCTAGATTTTTTAGAAACTCTTGAGGATGATGATGATGTTCAGAACGTTTATTCAAACGTTAATTTAGGTGGTATTTGATGCTGATTATTGGAATCGATCCAGGCATCTCAGGATCAATCTGTTTTTTTGAGGATGGGATAATAAAAGACGTAATTGAAATGCCAACTATGACAGAAGGCAAGAAGAACAAGAAACAAGTAAATGGTGCACAAATATTTAATGAAATTAGTGAAAGAATAAACAAAATTGATAAAAAAAATATAAAAGTTGTAATTGAGCAAGTTTCTGCAATGCCTGGCCAAGGTGTTACAAGCATGTTTAATTTTGGTCAATCTTTTGGTATTTTGAAAGGGATTTGTAGCGCTATGCATTTATCTGTTTATTATGTTAGGCCCGCTAAGTGGAAAAAATATTTTAATCTTATTAATTCAGAAAAAGATGCGAGCAGGACAAGAGCTATTGAGATTTTTCCATATTTTTCAACACATTTATCAAAAAAGAAAGACAACAACAAAGCAGATGCTATTCTCATAGCTAGTTTTTTTTTCGAAACTTACAAAAAAGAAGAATAATCAATTTAAATTAATAGCCAAAATGATGACACATTTAGGTGTGATGAGTAAGTATGGAAGCAGATATAGCAACAAAAGCAGTAGAATTAGGAACTAATACAGATTTTTCATTATTCAGTTTATTTCTTAGAGCAGACATTATTGTTAAGTCTGTAATGATATTGTTAATATTATGCTCAATATATTCTTGGGCTGTAATTATAGATAAGTTTCGTTTATTTAAAAAAATAACTAAATCTTCTGAAGAATTTGAAGAAAAATTTTGGAACTCTAAGTCTGCTGAGACTTTTTATAATAGCTTACCTAGTAAACTTGAAGATCCAATGTCACTTGTGTTTCAGGATGCGATGGAAGGATTGCTTAAAAAAAAATCAAGAACTAACATTAGTGAAAGAATGAGTGCATCCTTAGAGGCTGGAATTGAAAAACAAATGACAAAAATTGAAAAAGGTTTTACTTTTTTAGCAACAGTAGGTTCAACAGCTCCTTTTATTGGATTGTTTGGAACTGTTTGGGGAATTATGAATTCTTTTCAATCAATTGCAATATCAAGAAATACGAGTCTTGCAATTGTCGCACCAGGAATTGCAGAGGCATTATTTGCAACTGCGCTTGGTCTATTAGCTGCAATTCCAGCAGTAGTTGCTTATAATAAATTTAATAATGATGCTAAAAAATATTCTGAGAAATTAGAAAACTTTTCTAAAAGATTTTTAACGATTATCTAAATGGCATTTAAACTTAATCGCTCTTCTAAAGAACCTATGAGTGAAATAAATGTTACTCCTTTTGTAGATGTAATGTTGGTTTTGTTAATTATTTTTATGGTTACAGCACCATTGTTAACAGTTGGAGTTCAAGTTGATTTACCAGAGAGCTCAGCCGACTCACTTCCTGAAGAGACTGAACCTTTAACATTATCTATTAATGCAAAAGGTGAAATTTTTATTCAAGAGGCAAAAGTCGAATACGATAATATCATTGCTAAAGTTTTAGCGGTTTCAAAGAATAGAACTGACACAAGAATTTATGTTAGAGGTGATAAAACAATCAACTATGGAAGAGTTTTAGAAATAATGGGGTTGTTATCAGGATCTGGCTTTACAAAAGTAGCTTTAATTTCAGAACCGTACAAACAAAGGTAATTAAAGTGAATAGAAGCATAATTATTTCTTCTGTTTTACATGGAATTTTAATTTTTATTACTGCTATGAGTTTGCCATTTTTAGCAAAAAAACCTCTTGATATTCCACCTGTTGTATCTGTTGAGTTAATTCAAATAGCTGAAAAAACTAATATTCCTTTTGCACCTAAAGCTAAAAAAATAATTGAAAAAGTAAAAGAGAAAGAGAAAAAACTTGTTTCAGAACAAGCTCCACCAAAAAAAGTAGAAAAAACAAAAACAAAAACAGTTTTATCTCCTGATCAAAATAATCAAAAAATAGTTAATGAAACTCCAGAGGCGATTCCGCTGCCTGAAAAAACCGTAAAAAAAGTGGAAACAAAAGAGGAAAAAAAACAAAACCCAGAAAAAGTAGACGATGAGGTAAAACAAGTATCAGAATTTGAAAAAAAAGATTTATTTGATCCAAATAATATTGCTGCTTTAATAGACAAATCAAAAGAGGAGAGTGCAGAGGTTTTGAAAAAAAATAACGATATAACACAAGATCAGGATAGAAATATAGAAAGTGCAGGCCTTACTCTAAGTGAAGAAGACGCATTAAAGGCACAAATATTTGGATGCTGGAGTATTCCATTAGGATTACCATATAATAAAAATTTGTTAGTTAGAATAAAATTAAAGCTTAAACCTGATGGAACTGTTTCAAAAACTGAGATTTTAGATCATGCTAGAATGAATAAACCAGGTCAAGCATTTTATAAAGTTTTAGCAGAAAGTGCGCTTCGTGCTGTTAAATTGTGCCAACCCCTGAGGGTTCCTACCACAGGCTATGAAAGATGGAAAGAATTACAGTTGAATTTTGATGCAAGAGAGATGCTAGAAGGCTAATATAAAAGAATGTTAAAAAAAATATTAAGTCTATTTATAATTCTTATTCCCATTAATGCCTTTGCATTAATCGAGGTAGACATTACAAGAGGAAATCTTAATCCTCTTCCATTAGCTGTATCTCCTTTATCAATAGATGAAACTTCTAGAAAAAGTTTTGAAAAAATATTAAAAAAAGATAACATCGGATCTGAAATATCAATAATTGTTGAAAATAACTTAAGAATTTCAGGACTGTTTAACCCTTTAGATAAAAAAGCTTTTCTTCAAGCTCCTGATATTGCCAATTTAAAACCTAGATTTGAGGACTGGAACTTAATTAAGGCTCAAGCACTTATAACTGGTAAAGTAAATTATGTTGATGATAAGTTAAGAGTAGAATTTAGGTTATGGGATGTTTTAGCTGCAAAGGAAATGATGGCTTTAGCTTTTACTACAGTTCCAAGTAATTGGAGAAGAGTAGGCCATATTATATCTGATAAGGTTTATGAAAGGTTGACAGGAGAAAAAGGGTATTTTGACACAAGAATAATTTATGTCTCAGAAGAGGGACCCAAAACACAAAGAATAAAAAAATTAGCAATAATGGATCAAGACGGAGCAAATAATAAATTTTTAACTTTAGGAAATGAATTGGTATTAACTCCTAGATTTAATCCAACTAGTCAAATGGTAACTTACTTATCTTATTTTAAAAATATGCCTAGAGTATATCTTTTAGATATTGAAACAGGCACCCAAGAGGTGGTTGGAGACTTTCCAGGTATGACTTTTGCACCAAGATTTTCTCCTGATGGCAAAAAAATTATAATGAGTTTTGCAAAAGATGGTAAGTCAGACATTTACACAATGGATCTTGAAAATAGGATTGTAGAAAAAATTACTAACCATCCATCAATTGATACTTCACCTTCTTACTCTCCAGATGGTAAATATATTACATTCAATTCCGATAGAAGCGGTTATCAGCAAATATATGTAATGAAAAATGACGGAACTGATGTGAAAAGAATTTCTTTTGGGAATGGTTTATACGGAACGCCTGTTTGGTCTCCAAGAGGAGATTTGATTGCATTTACCAAATTACATAAAGGAAAATTTTATATTGGCGTGATGAGAACTGATGGGAGCGGAGAAAGACTTTTAACCGAAAATTATTATCAAGAAGCACCATCTTGGTCTCCTAATGGAAGAGTACTTATTTTTTATAGAGAAACTAAAACTAACGCTAAAGGCGAGGGATTTTCAGCTAAATTATGGTCTATTGATTTAACAGGTTATAATGAACGTCAAATTAAGACCTCAACTGATGCATCTGACCCATCATGGTCATCATTATTAAGCAATTAGTAGATTAATTATTTTAAATTTCTTGATTTTTAGACTTGAAACCTCTATTTACTTGTGAAAAAGTTAGAAAATTGAAATTAGCAGCAAGGAGCAATTTAATGAGATTAAGCAAAATTTTTAAAAACACGCTTTTAGTATTAACAGCTTGCCTAGTGCTATCTGCATGTGCAACAAAAAAAGAAGTAGCAACAACGGATAGTATTAAAGGTCAAATGCAAGGTGATGTTTATACAGGAACAGATACAGTAGAATACTTAGCTGATGGTGTTCCAGACAGAGTCTTCTTTGCAACAAATGAGTCTATTTTAACAACTGCATCTAGAGAAACTTTAAGAGCACAAGCGGCATGGTTACGAAAAAATCCAAGCATTAATGTAGTTCTTGAAGGTCATGCTGACGAAAGAGGAACTAGAGAATATAACTTGGCCCTAGGTGAAAGAAGAGCGAATGCAGCTAAAGATTATTTAATGACTTACGGAATATCTTCAGACAGAATTACTGTTTTGAGTTATGGTAAAGAGAGACCAGTTGACTCTGGCTCAAATCCACTAGCTTGGTCAAAAAATAGAAGATCAGTAACTGTTAAAGCAAATTAATTATTTAAAATTAAAGACCCTAAAACCTACATTGGATTTGGGGTCTTTTTTTTGCCATTTTTATAATCATAAATCTTATTGAAATCATGTTCATATTTAAATTAGTGATATTAAAATTATTTTTCATCTTAAATTTCGTTTTAATTAATATTTCTTATGCAGATAATCATAACATTTATGAAACATTAGAAATAATCAAAAATGATCTTAAAACTCTTGAAAGAGCAGTTTATTCTGGATCTATTGAATTACAAACAAGTAATAATGGTAATTCAGTTTCAGATTTAGATCAAAATTCCGAAGATGTTCTAACTAGACATTTATTAAAATTATCTGAAGTTGAAGATCAGTTTAGAGAACTTACTAATAAATTTGAAGAAATAAATTTTAAGTTGGATAAATTATCTACCCGAGTTTCAAAAATTCAAGCTGATAATCAAATAAGATTTCAAGATATTGAAAATAATATTAGTTCTGGAAATATTGGTAATGTAGAAAATCAGTTAAGTTCAAAACCAAAAACTGATGAGCAAAAAGTTTTACCTGGAAGTTCTCAACCTCAAGATTTGGGAACAATTTCATATAAAGATACACAAACAAAAGAAACTTCTCAACAAATTCAATCTGTAGACACTACTGCTTCAATTGTAACAGAAACTTTTCAATCTGAAGAAAAAATACTTCCTAAAGACTTAAATCCAAGTGAGCAATATGAATTTGCAACTAGTTTTTTAAAAGTTGGAGATTATAGTACAGCTGAAAGAGCTTTTAGAGAATTTGTTCTATCCAACCCTGATCATGAATTAGCGGGTAGTGCGCAATACTGGTACGCGGAAACATTTAGAATTAGACAATTATATACTGATGCAGCTTCTGCTTATTTAGAGGGTTACCAAAAATATCCTAAAGGTAAAAAAGCTCCAATTAATCTATTAAAACTTGGAGTATCAATGGTTCAAATTGGAGAAAAAGACCAAGGATGTAAAATGATAAATGGTGTAGAATTACAATATCCAAATGCAAATCAGTCTGTAATACAAAAAGCAAAATATGAGTCCAAAAAATTTGAATGCATCAAGCAAGACTCATAAGTTTTTATTAAATTATTTAAAAGATAAACAAACTTTTCAAATTTATAAAAAATTTGAAAAAGATATTAAATTAAATGAGGATTTTATAGTTGCGGTCTCTGGTGGTCCAGACAGCCTAGCTTTATGTTTTTTATCTAAAATTTATTCGATTAAAAAAGATCTAAAAGTAAAATATTTGCACGTTGACCATAAACTAAGAAACAATTCAACAAAAGAGGCTAAATTTGTAAAATTACTTCTAAAAAAATTTTCTACAAATGTTGAGATTCTAACCTGGGTTGGCAAAAAACCAAAAAGCAATATTCAATCTGTTGCTAGGGATAAAAGATATGCACTCATGATTAACAAGGCAAAAAAATTAAAAATAAATAATATTTTATTAGGTCATCATAAAGATGATTTAGTAGAAAATTTTTTTATTAGAATTTTAAGAGGTAGCGGTTTAAATGGCATGGTGTCATTTGATCAAAAAACTAATCTAAAAAATATTAATTTAATTAGACCTTTGTTAAAATTTACTAAAACAAATTTAGAATATATTACCAAAAAAGTATTTAAAAATTATGTTGAAGATTCATCAAATAAAAACGATAAATTTAAAAGAGTAAAAATTAGAAATTTTATAAAGAATTTGGAATTAGAGGGATTGGATAAAGATAAATTTAATCTAACCATTAAAAATTTAAGATTTGCTAATGAGTCAATTAAACACTTTGTAGAAAAAAATTTAAAAGATAATTCGACGAATTCAAATGTTAATAAATTTGTTATTTTAAATAAAAATTTTTTTCTTCAACCAGAAGAAGTAGTTTTTAGGTCTCTCACGGAAGTGCTAAAAAGTGTTGGTAAGAAATACTATTCAACAAGAGGAAAAAAAATTGATAAATTAATTTATCAAATTAAAAATGATAACTCATTCAAGACTACTTTAGGAAACTGTGTAATTAAGAAGGTAAATAACTCAATTATAGTATCAAAAGAGTGTTAAAGTTGATGAAATAACTGATATTTTGTCACTTGTTAATTTAATAATAATTCTTATTTTAATATTATGAATTTAAAAAATCTAGCAATGTGGGGAATTATAGTTTTTTTAACTATAGGTCTTTACAACATGTTTAAAAACCCTCAGTCTAATATTAGGGGAGGAAATCAAATAATATTTTCAGATTTTTTGAATTCAGTTGAGAATGGTGAAGTTCTAAAAGTTGAAATTCAGGGAAATAACATTAAAGGTGTTTATTCAAATGGGAATTCTTTTTCAACCTATGCACCCAATGATCCAAATCTTATAGAAAAATTATCAGAGAAGGGTGTAAGCATTTCAGCAGCACCTTTAGAAGAAAAAATGCCCTCATTGTTTGGTGTACTTCTTTCATGGTTTCCAATGTTACTGCTTATTGCAGTTTGGATTTTCTTTATGAGACAAATGCAAGGTGGAAAAGGTGGAGCGATGGGTTTTGGGAAATCAAAAGCGAAAATGATGAACGAACTTAAAGGTAAAGTCACGTTTAATGATGTTGCAGGTGTAGAGGAGGCTAAAGAGGAAGTAGAAGAAATAGTAGAATTTTTAAAAGATCCTAAAAAATTTAGTAGGTTAGGTGGAAAAATTCCTAGAGGTGCTTTGCTTGTTGGTCCTCCAGGAACTGGTAAAACCTTATTAGCTAGAGCAATTGCAGGTGAAGCGGGTGTTCCATTCTTCACTATTTCCGGTTCAGATTTTGTAGAGATGTTTGTTGGAGTAGGGGCATCTAGAGTGAGAGATATGTTTGACCAAGGTAAAAAAAATTCTCCATGTATAATTTTTATTGACGAAATCGATGCTGTTGGAAGAAGCAGAGGAGCTGGTTTAGGTGGTGGAAATGATGAGAGAGAACAAACATTAAATCAGTTGTTAGTTGAAATGGATGGTTTTGACACAAATGAAGGTGTCATTATTATTGCTGCAACAAATAGACCAGATGTACTTGATCCAGCTTTGTTGCGACCTGGAAGATTTGATAGACAGGTAGTTGTTTCAAATCCAGATATCATTGGAAGAGAGAAAATTTTAAAGGTTCATGTAAAAAAAATAAAAATGGCACCAGATGTTAATTTAAGAACAATTGCAAGAGGAACACCAGGTTTTTCAGGAGCTGATCTTGCAAATTTAGTCAATGAAGCCGCTTTATTGGCAGCAAGAAAAAATAAAAGAATAGTCACATTATTAGAATTTGAAGAAGCCAAAGATAAAGTGATGATGGGTGCTGAAAGACGTTCAATGGTTATGACTGAAGACGAAAAAAAACTTACAGCATATCATGAAGGAGGTCATGCTTTAGTTTCTTTTAATATGCCAAGCTACGATCCAATACATAAAGCAACTATTATACCAAGAGGTAGAGCTCTTGGAATGGTAATGAACTTACCTGAGAGAGATAAACATGGTTATTCAATTAAATATCTTAAGGCAAGATTGGCAGTTTGTTTTGGAGGTAGAGTTGCTGAAGAATTAATTTTTGGAAAAGATAATATATCTACTGGTGCAGGTGGAGGAAATGGCTCAGATATTAACCAAGCTACACAACTTGCAAGAGCTATGGTGACAAAATATGGTATGAGTGAGGAAATGGGCCCAGTAGAATATGGAGAAAATCAAGAAGAAGTATTTTTAGGAAGATCAGTTACTCAAACTCAATCCGTTTCAGAGGAAGTTGCTCAAAAAATTGATAAAGAAATAAGAAAACTTGTTGATGAGGGATATAATCAAGCTAAGAAAATTTTGACAGAAAAAATTGACGATTTACATAAAATCGCTAAGGCTCTTATAACTTATGAAACACTAACTGGTGAAGAAATAGAGAATATAATTAATAAGAATTTATATCCTAAGGATAAAGTTTTAGATAATCCAGAATCAAAAGATGATCAAGACTCAGCTTTGGGTGCGATGGGTTTAAAACCTAAAATTGTACATTAACAAATAATGCAAAGATATTACACAAGAGCGTGTAATTTCTACTTTGGTAATCAATCAAAAATTTTAGTAAATAAAAAAAAATCAATTCCGTTACATCAGATTAAAGAGATATCCTTTGATCATATTGAGATTATTACAAGAAAAAGGATCAGAAGAATTTCTATAAATCAAGTCAAGAAATTACCAAATAAATTAAAAAAAAAAATAAATGCAGATATTAAAAAAATAAATACAAAAAAAATAAATTTTTCTAATTTTAATTTTAAAAAAATTCCAAATATTTTAGGAGTATTAAATCTTACACCTGACAGTTTTTCGGATGGAGGAAAGTTTAATAAAAAAAATAAGGGTATCGCTCATGCCATTAGTTTATACAAAAGTGGTGCATCCATAATAGATGTTGGAGGAGAGTCTACAAGACCAGGATCTATGCCTGTAAATGAAATGCAAGAATGGAATAGAATTAATAAAATATTAAAATCAATTGTAAAAAAAATACCAATATCTTTAGACTCAAGAAAGTCCAGAATAATGGAAAATGGTATTAAAATGGGAGTTAAATTAATTAATGATGTTTCAGGATTAAGTTATGATCCCAAAACAATAAATATTTTAAAAAAGTATAAAATTCCATTTGTAATACAGCATTCAGTTGGGACACCAGAAAATATGCAAAAGAACCCAAAATATAAAAATGAATTATTAGATATATATGATTATTTTGAAGACAAGATTAAGTTAATAAGGTCTAAGGGTATTAAACATAATAATATAATTTTAGATCCTGGAATTGGATTTGGAAAAAATTTGAAACATAATATGAATCTTTTAAAACGTATTAGTATTTTTCATTCATTAGGTTTTCCTATACTAGTAGGTAATTCAAGAAAAAGATTTATTAAAGATGTATCAAAAAAAAATGACAGCAAAACAAGGATCGGTGGAACTATGGCCTCCTCAATACATCTTTTAATGCAAGGAATTCAGATTTTAAGAATTCATGATGTTAATGAAGTTATGCAGGGTATTAAAGTTTTTAATGAGATAATCAAAAATTAATGACAAAAAAATATTTTGGAACAGATGGAATCAGAGGAGCAGTTAATAGCAAATATATAAATGGAGATATGTTCTTTAAATTTGGACTTGCTAGCGGAACATATTTTAAATCTCAAAAAAAAAGAAAACAAACAGCAATAATTGCCAAAGATACTAGATTATCTGGATATGCACTTGAACCAGCTCTTGTTTCAGGCTTGGCTTCAGCTGGCATGCATGTTTATACCCTAGGACCTCTGCCAACTAATGGGTTGGCTATGCTAACAAAAGAAATGAAGGCTAACATGGGTATAATGATCACCGCCTCTCACAATCCACATTTTGACAATGGTTTAAAATTGTTTGGCCCTGATGGAATGAAATTATCAGATAAAATTGAAAAAAAAATTGAGGGACTTATAGATAAGAAAATCTCAAAAAACCTATCGCATTCTGAAAAATTAGGAAGAGTAAAAAGATTAGAAACAGGTACCAAAAAATATATTAAAATATTAAAAAAAAATTTTACAAAAGAGTTCAATTTAAGAGGACTAAGAATAGTAATTGATTGTGCAAATGGTGCTGGTTATAAAGCAGGTCCTGAATTATTGAAATCGTTAGGAGCTAAAGTCATAGCAATAGGAGTAAAACCAAATGGTTTAAATATTAATAAAAAGTGTGGATCAACTTTTCCAAGAAAAATCAGATCAGCTGTAAAAAAATATAGAGCACATATTGGAATATCTCTAGATGGAGATGCTGACAGAATTATAATGTGTGATGAAAATAGTAATATTATAGATGGAGATCAAATTATAGCTGCTTTAGCAACAAGATGGAAAAATAAAAAAATGTTAAAAGGGGGAGTTGTTGGAACATTAATGTCAAATTATGGACTAGAAAAATATTTAAAATTAAAAGGAATAAAATTTATAAGGGCAAATGTTGGAGACAGATATGTTAAAGAAAAAATGCAAAAAAATAAGTTTAATTTAGGCGGTGAACAATCGGGACATATTATTTTAGGTAAATTTGCAACTACAGGAGATGGTTTACTAGTAGCTTTGGAGGCTCTTTTTGCTTTAAGAAAAGGAAAAAAGGCAAGTGAATTTTTTGAACAATTTAAGAAAATACCTCAGCTCTTAGAAAATATAGAAGTAAAAGATAAAAATATTATTAATAAACCAGAGATAAAAAAAATTATAAAAAATGCAGACAAATTAATAAAAGGTAAAGGAAGAATTTTAGTTAGAAAATCAGGAACGGAATCTAAAATAAGAGTTATGGGGGAAAGCGAAAATAAAGCTCTTTTATATAAATGTGTAAATATGATTACGAAAAAAATTAAATAAATTGAAACCAAATTCTAAAATTTTAATTATTGCAGGATCCGACTCATCTGGTGGAGCAGGTATTCAAGCTGATATAAAAACCGTTACTGCTCTAGGTTCTTATGCAATGACAGCAATAACTGCAGTTACATCACAAAATACCACAGGTGTAAAATCAATTGTTGGGATTAATCCAAAAGAAATTTTTGATCAAATTATTTATAGTTGTAAAGATATAAGACCAGATGCAATAAAAATTGGTATGCTGCATTCTTCGGATGTTATTAAAATGGTAATAAAGGCTTTAGATATAATTAAAGTTAAAAAAATTGTTTTAGATCCAGTTATGGTCGCTAAAGGGGGATCTAAATTGATCAATACTAGAGCAATTCAATTGCTTAAATTAAAATTAATTAAAAAGGTATCAATTGTTACTCCAAATATACCTGAAGCAGAAATTTTGACTAAAACAAAAATTTTAACAACAGAGGATATGATTTATGCCGCTAACAAGCTTATAGGATTAGGAGCTAAAAATGTATTAATTAAAGGTGGTCATTTAAAATATAAAAATGTTAGAGATATTTTTTTAAACAAAAAAGATATAGAAATCTTTAATAGTGAGCGTTATAGAACAAAGAATACGCATGGCACAGGTTGTACATTGTCTAGCGCAGTTACAACATTTATATCATGTGGAAAAACAGTAAAGAATTCTTGTGAGCTCGGAATTAAGTATGTAAATTCAGCAATTAAATCAAACCCGAAATATGGAAAAGGTCATGGCCCAATTAACCATCTCATTTCCTTAAAAGTAAACAGAAAATTTAAATAATGAAAAATATAGTCGTTGTTGGATCTCAATGGGGTGACGAAGGTAAAGGAAAAATTGTTGATTGGTTATCTGAACAGGCTGACGTAGTAATAAGATTCCAAGGAGGTCACAATGCTGGCCATACTTTAGTGATTGATGGTGTTACATATAAATTGAGATTACTGCCATCTGGAATAGTTAGAAAAGGTAAAATATCAATTATTGGCAACGGAGTTGTCGTTGATCCATGGGCTTTATTAGAGGAAATAGAAGAAATAAAATCTAAAGGCGTAGAAGTAAATGTAAATAATTTTATTATTTCGGAGTCTGCAAATTTAATTTTGCCTTTTCATAGAGAAATGGATGAGATTAGAGAGGATGCAGCAGGAAAAAGCAAAATAGGGACTACAAGACGTGGAATTGGACCAGCATACGAAGATAAAGTTGGAAGAAGATCTATAAGAGTTATGGATCTAAGATCTGAAAAAAATTTAGATCAAAGACTCGACTCCGTATTAGTTCATCACAATGCGATAAGAAAAGGACTAGGAAAAAAAATTTTTGAAAAAGATCAGCTTAAATCTGATTTGCTTAAAATAGCACCTAAAATATTAGAATTCTCTCAGCCAGTTTGGCTAAAGATTGATCAATTTAAAAAACAAAAAAAGAAAATTTTATTCGAAGGAGCCCAAGGTATTTTACTTGATGTGGATCATGGAACCTATCCTTTCGTAACCTCATCTAATACTGTTGCTTCAAGCGCAGCAACAGGAACTGGTTGTGGCCCTAATTCGATAAATTATGTTCTTGGCATTACAAAAGCTTATACAACAAGAGTTGGAGAGGGACCTTTCCCTACTGAGTTAACAGATAATATCGGTGAACTTTTAGGAACACGCGGAAAGGAATTTGGAACTGTAACAAGTAGAAAAAGAAGATGTGGATGGTTCGATGGTGTTTTAGTTAGGCAAACTATTAAAGTCTCAGGGATTGATGGTATCGCTTTAACAAAATTAGATGTACTTGATGAATTAGATGAAATTAAAATGTGTATTGCTTACGATCTTGATGGCAAAAGATTAGATTATTTACCTGCCGCTGTAGAAGACCAGATAAAAATAAAACCAATTTATGAAACTTTTCCAGGTTGGAAAGTTTCTACAAGTGGAGTCAAAAATATGGGCTCATTACCTGAAAATGCAAAAAAATATATTTTTGCTGTTGAAGATTTTATTGGTGCAAAAGTTTCAAGTATATCAACTAGTCCAGAAAGAGATGATACTATTTTAATTGAAAACCCTTTTGAAGTTTAATTTGCGGGTAAAAGATTTTTTGATTTAGCTAATAGAAGCATATGCTTTTGGAGCTTTTCAAATGCTTTATTTTCTATTTGTCTAACTCTTTCTCTGCTAATTTTATATTTTTTACTTAAATCTTCTAGTGTAGTTGGGTCATCATTTAGTCTTCTTGAGTATAAAATCTCTCTTTCTCTATCGTTAAGAACTTTAATAGAGTCTTTTAATAAATCTTTTCTTTGCTCCATTTCCTCGTGGTGAGCAAATTTTAAGTCATGATCAAGTTCTTTATCAACCAACCAGTCTTGCCATTCATCGCCATCTTCCCCAACTTGAGCATTTAGCGAGAACTCCTTTCCAGAAAGTCTTCTATTCATTGAAACGACTTCTTCTTTACTTACATCTAGCTTATTAGCTATATGATCAACGTGTTCATCTCTTAAGTCTCCTTCAGTTTCTGGAGAAATCTGATTTTTAATTTTCTTTAAATTAAAAAATAATTTTTTTTGAGCAGTAGTAGTTCCAATTTTGACAAGACTCCAAGATCTTAAAATATATTCTTGAATAGAAGCCTTAATCCACCACATTGCATAAGTCGCCAATCTAAAACCTTTTTCTGGTTCAAATTTCTTAACAGCTTGCATAAGACCTACATTTCCCTCTGAAATCATCTCATTAACAGGCAAACCATATCCCTTATAGCCCATAGCAATCTTTGCAACTAATCTTAAGTGACTAGTGACTAGTTTTTCTGCAGCTTTAATATTACCAGTCGTTTTCCAATTTTTTGCTAGCATATATTCCTCTTCTGCAGCTAACATCGGAAATTTTTTTATCTGCTCTAAATATGCAGATAGCCCACCTTCATTAGAAAGGGTTGGCAGATTGTTGCTCATTGTTGTGCTCATAGCAGTGTTTATTTAATTAATTATACCTAATTTTCAATAATTTATTATTCAGTGTTTCTAAGCATTTTTAGAATATTATTTAGATCTTGTGGCAAAAGTGAGGAAAAAATCAACTCTTTCTTAGTACGTGGATGTATAAATCCTAAAGTTTTTGCATGCAGGAATTGTCTATTTAATTTAGTAATCGAATTTTGGATATCTAAATCAATATTTTTTAATTTTTTATATTTTTTTTTATATTTATCATCTCCAACTAGACTATTGCCTTTATAATTCATATGAACTCTTATCTGATGTGTTCTTCCTGTTTCTAATTTACATTCAACCAAACTTAAAGTTGGCGTTTTCTGATTTTCAAAAATTTCAAGTGTTTTATAATTTGTTATAGCTTTCTTACCTTTAGAACTGCTAACTTCCATAAGTTGTCTATTTTTTGAACTTCGAGTTATAAATGTTTCAATCCTTCCTGAAGAAGGTCTTAATTTTCCCCATATTAAAAGTTGGTACTCTCTAATAATTGTATGATCACTAAATTGTTTTGATAAATTTTCATGAGTTTCATTGTTTTTTGCAATTACAACTAAACCGGATGTGTTTTTATCAATTCTATGAACAATACCAGGTCTTAACTCATCACCTATATTTGATAAAGAGTTTTTATCATAATACATCAATGCATTAACAATTGTTTTATCGTAATTTCCAGCCCCTGGATGCATGATTATTCCGGCAGGTTTATTAATTATTAATAGATCATTATCTTCGTATACTATTTCTAATTTAAATTCGTAAGGTTTAAGTGATGCTATTTCAGGCTTAGGAATCCTAAGATTTATTGAGTCACCAATTGAAACCTTTTTTGAAGGACTTTTAATTATTTCATTATTTAGTGTTAACTTTTCTTTCAAAATTAAATTTTTTATTCTAGTTCTACTAATTAATTCCTCTCTTTTGTTAATTAAAACATCAACCCTTAAATTCTTCTCATCTTCTTTGACTATAAAATTAATGTTTTTTTCCATAAAATATAATATTAATACTAAATGCGCTTGTAGCTCAACTGGATAGAGCGCCTGACTTCGGATCAGGAGGTTCTGGGTTCGACTCCTAGCAGGCGCACCAATTTATTCACCTATATTTATTAAAGTTCCTTTATCTCTTGCTTTATCGAAAGAGTAATAAAATACAAATATTGATAAAAATAAATAAAATCCGTTTAGATAGATTGCATTTACGATATTTTCATAATTCACCATTCCATTAACTAAAATATTTCTAGTCTCTTCAAAAATATAAACTAAAGGCAATGCGAAAGCGATTGATTGGAAAATTTCTGGTAATGTTTCAACTGGATAGTAAATACAGCCAAAAGGGGCCAATAAAAACATAGTTGACCACGCAATATTCTCAAAAGATGGTCCAAATCTTAGCAATCCTGCTGAAACAAATAGACCAAGTGTTATTCCAAATAAATACAGACTTAAGAAAAGAAATGCCAAAGGAAGACCAAGTTTTAATAAAGAGATGCCAAACAATGGAGAAGTTAATAATATAGCTGGGATCAAGCCAATTAACGCTCTTATCAAAGCAGTAAAAACTAGAGAGACAATTATCTCGCTAATTTTCATCGGTGCAATAAATAGATTTGTAAAATTTCTACTCCAAATTTCCTCCAAAAATAACATATTAAAGCCAATACTAGTTCTAAATAAAAAATCATAAAGAATTGCACATGAAAGTATAACTCCTACCGCGCCACTGTAATAAGAGCTGTGAGCTGCAAAAAAATTGGAAATAAATCCCCAAAGAGTAATTTGAATTGAGGGCCAATAAATTAAATCTAATATTCTTGGAAATGATCTAGTAATTAAATAAAAGTGTCTTAAAAAAAGACCGTAAATTCTAATTAAATTCATTTTTATTTTCTCGCAATTTCTAAAAATACTTCCTCTAAATTTTTTCTTCCATATTTTGTTATTAGATCTTCAGGAGTTCCCCTATCCACTATTAAACCATCTTTCATCATTAGAACAGAGCTACATAATCTGTTTACTTCTTCCATATTATGAGAGGCAAGTAAAACTGATATTTTTTTTTCCTTTTTGTAATCCTCCAGAAAAGATCTTACAAAGTCACCAGTTTCAGGGTCTAATGAAGCAGTGGGTTCATCCAACAAAAGGACTGTCGGATCATTTATTAAAGCTTTAGCAAGACTTACTCTATTTTTTTGTCCAGAAGAAAGTTCTCCAGTGATTTTGTTTAAAAGGTCTTTTAACCTTAGTTTATTTGCAAGGTAATCTATTCGATCATTTAAATTTTGAATGTTATATAATTTTCCATAAACAATTAAATTTTGTTTAACTTTAAGTTTTTTAGGTAATTCAATGTATGGTGAAATAAAATTCATTTTATGAAGAAGCAAAATTTTATTTTTTTCAATATTCATTCCGTTGATTAAAACCTCACCACTACTTGGTTTTAATAATCCCAATATCATTCCAATAGTTGTAGTTTTTCCACATCCATTAGGCCCCAATAAACCAACCATTTCATTTTCATTAATTTTAAAATTTATGTTAGTTACTGCTTCTTTATCTTTATATTTTTTTGAAAGATTGATTACTTCAATAGAATTTATCATTAATACTTAGAGGCTCTCCTTAACCTATCGTTAATAGTTTTGCCAAGACCTTTGCTTGGTATCATCTCGACTGCAATCTTTTTAAAACCATTTTTTTTAATTTTTCTTAAAGTTGAATATAAATTTTTAGCAGCCTCATCGAGATTTTTCACTTTAGATAAGTAATAATAGTTTTTTAATTTTGGTTTTCTCTTTTTTATTAATAAATAAGCTTCATCTTTTTTTGGTTTTTTAACATTAATTCTTAAAGGTATCCCAGGTGAATAATGTAGCGGAAATAAACCAGGTGATAATTTTTTTTTTGAATTTGTATTAATTAATAATTTTTTTTTTAAAACATTTTCAATTTTTTTAATATCTAGCCCTCCATATCTTAAAAGCGAGGGTTTTTTTAAAAGACTTAATATTGTGGACTCAACTCCTATTTTGCTTTTACCTCCATTTAAAATATATTTTATTTTTGAACCAAATTCCTCTTTTACATCAGATGGTTTAACTGAACTTAATCTTGAAGATATATTTGCGCTAGGTGCAGCTACTGGATAATCTAAATTTTTTAATAAATTTCTGAACAATTTATGTTTAGGAAAACGTACAGCAATACTTTTTTTATTATTAGTGACAAATTTTGATATTTTGGAGTTATTTTTTAATTTCAAAACATAAGTTATTGGTCCTGGAGAGAATTTTTTGTAAAGTTTATCTAAATTAGAGTTAGTATCACAGTCTACTTTAAGTCTATCGATACTATAGTAATGGACAATAAGAGGATTGTTTAAAGGTCTTTTTTTAAGAATAAATATTTTCTTAACGGCATTATTCGAGTATGCGTTTGCAGCAAGTCCATAAACAGTTTCTGTCGGTACTGCAACACAATGATTATTATCTAAATATTTTTTTGCTTTTTTGATATTTGATTGAATAGATTTCATGTATTAATAATTATTATTATATGAAAGATAAAAATTTACCACTTGATTATGACCAGTTTTCGGTTGAGGAGCTTACTGAAAAAGCAAATGAGATTATATCATCTCTAGAAAGACAAAATGATTTAAACAATTCAGTTGAGAAGTATCACGAACTTCTAAAAATAAACAATATTATTGAAAAAAAATTTCATAAAAATTTTAAATCTATTGGGGAGGAGACGAATAAAAAGATTAAAGAGATAACTAAAAAAAATGAAAAAACAGCTTAATAAAATTGCTAAAGATACAAATATATTTCTTAAAAAATATATTAATTCGCAAAAATATTCTCATTTAATGTCGCCCATGAAGTATGGTTTATTTCCTGGTGGTAAAAAAATTAGATCTAAAATCTTAATTGACTTAGGTTCCTTGTTTTCAATTGATTATAAAACATTAATAATAATTGGGTCTGCTGTTGAATGTATTCATGCTTATTCACTTATCCATGACGACCTACCCTGCATGGATGACGATAATATAAGGAGAGGCAAACCTTCAACTCACATTAAATTTGGTGAGTCAACTGCAGTCTTAGCAGGAAATTCATTATTAACTTTAGCATTTGAAATTTTGTCAAATCCCAAATTGAAATTAAATGGAAAGATTAAAATAAATTTAATCAAGAAATTATCAGAATGTTCAGGTCATCTAGGGATAGCTGGAGGGCAATATTTAGATTTAAGCTACGAGAGAAAGAAAATATCAAAGAACAAAATATTAGAAATGGAAATAAAGAAAACAGGAATGTTATTTAGTTTTTGTTGTGCAGCTCCAGCAATAATTAAGAAAAAAACAATCCAAGAAATTAAATTTTTTGAAAATATTGGATCAAAAATTGGTCTATTATTCCAAATAGCTGATGATTTAATTGACCTGAAAAGTAATTCTAAGGAAGCTGGAAAAAAAACAGGAAAAGATCAAAAAAAAGGAAAAGCAACGCTTATAAATTTAATAGGTCATGATGACTCAGTTAAGTATTGTGATAATATAATAAAAAATGTTAATAAGAATTTAAGCAAGTATGGTTCAAAATCTAAAAAAATTAATGAAACAATGAATTATATATTGAATAGAAAAAAATGAAAAAAAATTATCAATTTTTAAATGATATAAATTTTCCATCTGATTTAAGAAAAGTTTCTGAAAATAATTTACAAAAGGTTGCAGATGAAGTCAGGGAAGAAATGATTGATGCTGTTTCAGAAACAGGAGGTCACCTAGGTGCTGGTTTGGGAGTGGTTGAATTAACAGTCGCACTTCATTACGTTTTTGATACTCCAAATGATAAATTAATATGGGATGTGGGCCATCAATCTTACCCACATAAAATTTTAACCGGCAGAAAAGATAAAATTAGAACTTTACGACAGGGCGATGGTTTATCAGGTTTTACTAAAAGATCTGAGAGTGAATATGACCCATTTGGAGCAGCTCACAGTTCAACATCTATTTCCTCTGCATTAGGAATTGCTGAGGCAAATAAATTAGAAAATAAATCTTCTAATGTAATAGCTGTCATAGGTGATGGAGCAATAAGCGCTGGCATGGCTTACGAAGCCATGAATAACGCTGGAGCATCCAAGACGAAAATGATTGTTATTTTAAATGATAACGACATGTCAATTGCAAAGCCAGTTGGAGCAATGAGGACTTACTTGGCAAAATTATTTACTGGTAAAATATATTTTAGTCTTAGAGAAACCTTAAAGTTAATTACATCTGCATTTTCAAAAAGATTTAGTGCTAAAGCAGGAAAAGCAGAGGATTTTTTCCGTTCAGCAGTTACAGGAGGCACATTGTTTAGTTCACTTGGTTTTTATTATGCAGGTCCTATAGATGGTCATGATTTATCAAGCTTAGTTCCAATATTAAAAAATGCAAAAGACTCAAGACATGATGGTCCTATAATGATCCATATTAAAACTCAAAAAGGGAAGGGTTATTCTTATGCAGAAAAAGCAAATGATCGTTATCATGGGGTATCAAAATTTAATGTTGAGACTGGAGAACAATTAAAGAGCAAATCTAATCTCCCAGCTTATACAAAAGTTTTTGCTAACACGTTAGTGAAACATGCAAAAAAGGATAGCAAAATAGTTGGAATAACAGCAGCGATGCCAGGAGGGACTGGTATGGATATTTTTGGAAAGGAGTTTCCAAATAGAATGTTTGATGTAGGAATAGCAGAACAACATGCGATAACTTTTGCTGCCGGTCTAGCAACGGAGGGTTATAAACCATATGCCGCAATTTATTCTACCTTTTTACAGAGAGCATATGATCAAGTAGTCCATGATGTTGCTATCCAAAGTTTACCTGTTAGGTTTGCGATAGATAGAGCAGGATTAGTTGGTGCTGATGGATCAACACATGCTGGTTCATTTGACATAACTTACTTATCAACTTTGCCTAACTTTATAGTAATGGCAGCAAGTGATGAAGCTGAACTAGTAAAAATGATTAATACTTCAGTAGATATAAATGACAGACCTTCTGCAATTAGATATCCAAGAGGAATAGGAGTTGGTGTTGATCTACCATCAATAGACGAAAAAATTGAAATTGGTAAAGGGAGAATTGTTCAACAAGGGACACAAGTTTGTATTTTAAACCTCGGTACTCGACTAGAAGAGTGCAAGTTAGCAGTAGAGGAATTAAAAGTAAAAGGAGTTTCAACAACTTTGATAGACGCCAGATTTGCTAAGCCTTTAGATGAAGAACTTATACTAAAATCTACTAAGGAACATGAGCTTATGATAACTGTTGAAGAAGGTTCAATAGGTGGTTTCGGTTCTCATGTTAAAAATTTATTAGCTGAAAGAGGAGTATTTGATAAAGGTTTAAAATTTAGATCAATGACTTTACCAGATAAATTTATTGAACAAGATGATCCAAAAAAAATGTACGATAAAGCTGGATTAAACAGTTCTCAAATTTCTAAGAAAATTACTGATATTTTGTTTCAAAAGGATACAATAAGAGTTGTGAAAAATTAATTTAAGCTAACTACACTGGGCTTTATTCAATAAGTAGTGGTCAAGTAAAACACAGTTCATCATAGCTTCACCAATTGGTACAGCTCTAATTCCTACACAAGGATCATGTCTACCTTTAACAGATATTGAAGTATTTTTCCCAAATTTATTTATAGTTTTTCTACTAGTTAAAATTGACGATGTTGGTTTGACAGCAAAAGATGCAACAATTTCTTGGCCCGTAGAAATTCCACCAAGAATTCCTCCCGCTTTATTTGAATTGAATTTTAATTTATTTCCTTTTGAAGAAATTTCATCTGAATTTTGTTCTCCACTTAATTGTGCTGAGTTCATTCCTGCACCAATATTTACACCTTTAACTGCATTAATACTCATTAGGCCTGAAGCTATGTCAGTATCCAATTTTGAATAAATTGGAGCACCTAAGCCAACTGGGATACCTCTTGCTCTTATTTCAATCACTGCTCCACATGAGGATCCTGATTTTCTTACACCAAGCAAATATTTTTCCCATAATTTAATCATTGATTTGTCTGGACAAAAAAATGGATTTTTTGAAATTACTTTATCGTTCCATTGATTTGTATCACATCCAAGAATTCCTAGCTGAGTTACTGCACCAATTACTTTAAATTTTTTACCTAATTTTTTTTGAAGTACAACTTTTGCTATTGCACCAGCCGCAACTCGTGCTGCAGTTTCTCTAGCAGAAGATCTGCCACCACCTCTATAGTCTCTAATTCCATATTTTTTAAAATAAGTAAAATCTGCATGACCTGGTCTGAACTTATCTTTAATATTACTATAATCTTTGGATCTCATATCTTTGTTATAGATTATGAGGGAAATAGGTGTTCCTGTAGTTTTACCCTCAAATACCCCTGACAATATTTGAACTTTATCATCCTCTTTTCGTTGAGTTGTAAATTTAGATTGTCCTGGTTTTCTTTTGTTTAATTCTATTTGAATATCTTGCTCTTTAAGATTTATGTTCGGAGGACAACCATCAACAATACAACCAATTGCAGGCCCATGTGACTCTCCCCAAGTTGTAAAACGAAATAGCTTTCCAAAAGTATTAAATGACATTATTTATATTATATAGATTATTTTGTTTAAATTATGAATCAAAAAAACTCTTTAGGTATTAATAGTTGCTTTCTTGATATAGATGATCCAATTCAATTATTTCATGAATGGATGAAGGAAGCAAAGAAAACTGAGCCAAATGATCCAAACGCTGTTGCTTTGGCCACGTCAAATAAAAACAACATTCCTTCAGTTAGAATGGTTTTACTTAAAGATTTCAACAAAGATGGATTTGTATTTTATACAAATTTAAATAGTCAAAAGGGAAATGAATTAAAAGAAAACCCATATGCTGCGATGTGTTTCCATTGGAAAAGTCTACTAAGACAAATAAGAATTAATGGAAAGGTGTCATTAGTTTCTGATCAGGTTGCAGATGAATATTATTCATCCAGAGCGTATGAAAGTCGAATAGGAGCATGGGCTTCTAATCAAAGTGAAGAATTAAATTCGCGAGAACAATTGTTAAAATCTATACAAGATTACAAAAAAAAATATAGCAATGCCTCAGATGTACCAAGACCAAGTCACTGGTCAGGATGGATTTTATCTCCAGATAGTATTGAATTTTGGCTAGATGGTGAGAACAGAATCCACGAGAGATTAAAATACAATAAAGATAACTCCGGGAAGTGGATAAAGTCTTTATTAAGTCCTTAAAAATTTCTTGATAAACTAAATGACGTTAATCTTATAAGAATATTTTTTTCTTCAGAGTCTTTAAATACACTTAGAGAATTTGAGGCTAAATTTATATAGTGCTGCGCTTTTTGATAGCATTCCTGAATTATTTTATACTTATTTATAAGAGCTATAATTTCATTAAAGTCATCTTTTGTTCTTAACTCTTTTTTAAACTTATTTGACAAAATTTTTTTTTCATCATTTCCTAATTTTTGAAAAAGTAAAATTATTGGTAAGGTAATTTTTCCTTCAAAGAAATCTTGACCAATTTTTTTACCAAATAGTTTGAGCTCAGCATTATAATCTAGTGTATCATCTGCTATTTGAAAAGTTAATCCCAAGTTTCTTCCATAAAATTCTAAAGCATCTTTTTCTTTATTTTTTGCATCTGATAAAATTGCACCAACTTTAGTTGCTGCTGCAAATAACTCAGCAGTTTTAGCTGAGATTATTTTTAAATATGTTTCTTCCAGCATATCAACCTCACCTTTGTGTTGAAGTTGCAAAACTTCTCCTTGAGCAATTTTAGATGAAGTGGAAGATAATAATTTTAAAACTTCTAGGTTTCCGTCTTCTACCATCATTTCAAAACATCTACTCAATAGATAATCTCCTATTAAAACTGAAGAATGATTATCCCAAACTTTGTTTAAAGTTTCTTTCCCTCTTCTAACAGTGCCTTCATCAATTACATCATCATGCATCAATGTTGCGCTGTGAATTAATTCAACACACGCAGCTAAATTTATATCTCTAGAGCCTTTGGAATAACCGCATAATTTTGCACTACCCAACGTTAGTAAAGCTCTTAGTCTTTTTCCTCCAGTTTCTATATGATAATCAGTCATTTTTTGAACCAGCTGCACGTCACTAGATAATTTTGATTTTATTTTTTCTTCGGTTAAAACTAGTTTTTCTTCAACCGAGTCTTTAAGCTGAAAATATGAATCATTTATCTGATTTTTAAGCTGTACAACTGTTCCCATAACATTTTTAAATTAGTATAATTTGTTTATATATATTACTTATCAATTGACGCACCAGTTTCTTCAATTATAAGTAGTCTTTATATTCAATAAATAATTCTATAAGACTTACCTATGTTCTCTTTTTTTAAAAAGAAAAAAATTGTTGCTCACTTAAAATTAAGTGGAGTTATTGGTAATGCTGGAAAATTTAAACAAGGAATTGATTTTGCGGGTCAAGAAGAACTAATTAAAAAGGCTTTTTCTCTGAAAAAAGCTGCATGTGTTGCTATATCAATCAATTCTCCAGGCGGATCACCAGTTCAATCTCATTTAATCTACAGTTTTATTAGACAACAAGCAAAAAAACACAAAAAAAAAGTTATTGTATTCGCTGAAGACGTCGCAGCTTCTGGAGGTTATTTGATTTCTTGTGCTGGGGACGAAATTTATGCAAATTCAAGTTCAATAATTGGATCTATAGGAGTGATATATTCTTCTTTTGGATTTACTGAGTTGATAAAAAAAATTGGGGTTGAAAGAAGAGTTCATACTGCTGGCAAAAACAAAAGCACACTGGATCCATTTTTAGAAGAAAAAAACGAGGATATTGAAAGATTAAAAAATATTCAATTGGATCTTCATAAAGACTTTATAGATGTTGTTGAAAAAAGCAGAAGATCAAAATTAAACAAATCTGATGTAGAACTTTTTTCAGGTGAGTTTTGGTCAGGCAGGAAAGCAAAAAATTTAGGATTGATTGACGGAATAGGTAACGCACATGAAATATTAAAAGAGAAATTTGGTGAGGATGTGATTATTAAAAAATTTGAAAAATCAAAAGGATGGTTAAGTCAAAAACTTTCTTCATCTAGCAATCAAGTAGATCAAATAGCAAATATTTTAGATGAAAGATCAATTTGGCAAAGATATGGTTTCTAAAGCAAAAAAAGAAAAAAAAAAAATTCAAACATTCCAAGAAACAATTTTAAATCTTCAAAAGTTTTGGAGCAAAAAGGGATGCATTATTCTTCAGCCTTACGATATGGAGGTTGGTGCAGGAACTTTTCATCCAGCTACTACTCTAAGATCACTCGGAACTAAACCATGGAAAGTAGCTTACGTACAACCATCAAGAAGACCTACAGATGGAAGATATGGAGATAATCCAAACAGGCTACAACACTATTATCAATTTCAAGTTTTAATTAAACCTTCTCCTGAAAATATAAAAAAACTTTATCTAAATAGTTTATCTACTATAGGAATAGACCATAATGATCATGATATAAGGTTTGTTGAAGATGATTGGGAAAGTCCAACATTAGGTGCCGCAGGATTGGGATGGGAAGTATGGTGTGATGGAATGGAAATTACTCAATTCACCTATTTTCAACAAATGGCTGGATTTAATTGTAAACCTGTATCAGTTGAAATCACTTATGGCTTAGAAAGAATTTGTATGTTCACTCAAAAAGAAAAAAATGTTTATGATTTATTGTGGAATGATGAAGGTGTAAAATATCATGAAGTTTTTCATCAAGCTGAAAAAGAATTTTCAGCATACAATTTTGAACACGCGAATGTAGAAACACTTTTGAAAATGTTTGAAATGCATGAGTCCGAGGCAAAAGATTTGGTTGAAAAAAAAATTTCTTTACCAGCATATGATCAATGTTTAAAAGCTAGTCATGTGTTTAATATTTTAGATGCAAGAGGTGCAATCAGTGTTGCACAAAGAGCTGGTTATATTGCTAGAATAAGAGATATTACAAAATCTGCAGCAGGTGTTTGGTTAGATAGTCAAAAATAATGTCAGAGTTTTTTTTAGAATTATTTAGTGAAGAAATACCTTCAAATCTTCAACAAAATTTAAGGGAAGATTTACTTAAAAGTTTTAATGATTTATTTTTAGAAAAATCAATTTTATTTAAAAAAAGCTCATCATACTCAACACCGAACAGACTAGTGGTATTGTTTGAAGGTGTTCAAAAAAATGTTGTACTTAAATCTGAGGAGATTAAAGGTCCAAATATTAAGTCACCAGAGGTAGCTCTCGAGGGGTTTGTTAGGTCAAATAAAATCCTAAAAAAGGATCTATACCAAAAGAAAACCGACAAAGGAGAATTTTATTTTTTCAAAAAAAAATCAAAAAAATTGTACACTCATGAATTGCTAGAGGAATTTATTCCAATATTGCTAAATAAAATTCAATGGAAAAAATCAATGAATTGGGGAACTTTTGACCTAAATTGGGGTAGACCATTAAAGTCAATTCTAGCTTTATTTGATAAAAAAAAGTTAAATTTTAATTTTCATCACTTAACATCTTCTAACTCAACTTTTATTGATAAAGAATTTGAGGAAAATAAAAAGTCTTTCTTAGAATTTAAAAATTATAAAAGTTTTTTTAAAAAAATTGATATTATCGTTGATCACAATGAAAGAAAAAAGTTAATAGAAAAAAAATTCAACAATATATCAAAAAATAAAAATATTAAGATTCAACATAATCCTAGATTACTTAATGAGGTTGTAGATTTAACAGATCAACCAAATATCCTTCTTTGTGAATTTGATAAAAAATTTTTAAATATCCCAAAAGAAATATTAATTATTACCATGCAGTACCATCAAAAATATTTTCCTATATTTGATAATAAAGAAAATATTACAAATGAGTTTTTAGTGGTTGCAAATAAAAAAGATAAAAAGGGACTAATTAAAATAGGAAATGAAAGAGTAGTTGAAGCAAGATTAAGTGACGCAGAATTTTTTTGGAAAAAAGATAAATCTCAAAATATGGTCAAAAAAGTTACTAATTTAAAATCAATGAATTATTTTAAAGGATTAGGAAGTTATTTCGATAAAGCCCAAAGAATGAGAAAGTTGGGTGGAATGATATCTGATGAACTTTTAATCAGTAAAGAAAAAGTTGAATTATCAGCATCAATTTGTAAAGTTGATTTATTATCAGAATTAGTCGGTGAATTTCCAGAACTCCAAGGTGTGATGGGGGGTTATTTTGCTGTTGCACAAGGTTTTGATAAAGATTTGGCTTTGGCCATAAGTGAGCAATATTTACCTACAGGTTCAGGTTCAAGAGTTCCGAAAAAACCTTTTAGCATAGCCCTGTCTTTGGCTGATAAGATAGATACTTTAGTTGGTTTTTTTGGTTTAAATCAAAAGCCAACAAGTTCTAAAGATCCGTATGCTCTAAGAAGATTAGCATTAGGAGTGATAAGAATAATAGTTGAAAATAAAAAAGATTTTAAAATAAAAGATTTAATTAATTATTCTTCAAGCCTTTATTTAGATCAAGGTTTTGAAATAGATAACCAACCATTACAAAATGATTTATCAGATTTTTTAATGAATAGATTAAAATATCACATGAAGGAAGAAAATATTAGAAATGACATAATTCAAGCATCAACTAGTTCTTTTAGTTTAGATCAATCAGTTGTTATTTTTAATAAAGCTAAACATTTAAATAAAATTATTAACAAACCAGATGGTTTAGATATTATTGCAAGCTATAAAAGAGCCTCAAACATTTTAGACGGCGAATTAAAAAATGATAAAATAGAATTATCAAATACAACTGATCCTGGTATTTTTAAAACTGAGTTAGAAAAAAATCTATTTAAAAAAATTAGTGAATTAAGGAAATATTTTTCAGGAATTAATAAAGATGAAAATTATGTTCAAACATTGGATAATCTAGCTAGCGTCAAAAGAGAGGTTTTTGACTTTTTTGACAATGTCATTGTGAACGAAGATGATCCGGTCATTAAGAAGAATAGGCTGGAACTAATCCAAATGATGTGTAAAACGTTCAACAATTATGTTAATTTTTCTCTAATCGACTCCCATTAATGAAAAAACTTATATTAAACTTTAATTCTAAGGATAGTAAAAAAATTAAAAATCCTAAAAATTTTTTAGGAGGAAAGGGTGCTAATCTTTCTGAAATGGGAAGAATGGGTCTTCCAGTACCTCCTGGTTTTACAATATCTACAAAAGTTTGTGAAATTTTTTATAAGGATAAAAAAAAATTAAATAAAAATTTAATTTCTCTAATTAAAAAAGAATTAAAATTAATTGAAAAAGATGTTTCTAAAAAATTTGGAGACTTAAAAAATCCACTTTTGTTGTCTGTCCGTTCTGGCGCAAGAGTATCAATGCCAGGTATGATGGATACTATTCTAAATCTGGGTCTGAACGATAAGACAGTTAAAGCTTTAGCAATTAAAAGTTCAAATGGAAGATTTGCTAAAGACAGTTATAGAAGATTTATTCAAATGTACGGTAATGTGGTAATGGGTGTAGAAGGTTATCATTTTGAAGAATTAATTGAAAATTATAAACTTACGAAAGGTGTTTTATTAGATACAGATTTAGATGAAAGTGATTGGGATGGATTAATTGAAGATTTTAAAAGAAAAGTAAGAGAAAAGGCAAAAAAAGATTTTCCTCAAGATGTTTATGAACAATTACTAGGAGCAATAAGTGCAGTATTTTTATCGTGGGAAAGTAATAGAGCAAAAGTTTATAGAAAATTAAATCAAATCCCAGCCGAGTGGGGAACTGCTGTAAATGTTCAATCAATGGTTTTTGGAAATATGGGTGATGATTGTGCAACAGGAGTTGTGTTTACAAGAAATCCATCAGATGGATCAAATGAAATATATGGTGAGTATTTAATTAATGCGCAAGGCGAAGATGTTGTGGCGGGTACAAGGACTCCTCAATACATAACTAAAAAAGCTAGGAGAGAAGCTAAAGTAAGAGAATTATCAATGGAAGAATCTATGCCTAAAGTCTTTAAAGAACTTCAAAAAATTTTGAAAAAATTAGAGATGCATTACAAAGATATGCAAGACGTAGAGTTTACAGTTGAAAATAGTAAATTATGGATGCTTCAAACAAGATCAGGAAAAAGAACAGCAAAATCAGCAGTCAAAATTGCAGTTGATATGGTTAAAGAAAAATTAATTTCTAAAAAGGAAGCTGTATTAAGAATTGACCCAAATTCTTTAGACACACTTTTACACCCTACTTTGGATGAAAAAAGTTTAATTAATGTAATAGCAAATGGATTGCCAGCATCACCAGGTGCAGCCAGTGGTAAAGTTGTATTTACATCAGAAGAGGCTGAAAGATTAACCTCAATGATGCAAGATACAATTTTGGTTAGAGTAGAGACCTCACCAGAAGATATACAAGGAATGCATGCTGCCAAAGGAATTTTGACTGCCAGAGGAGGAATGACAAGTCATGCAGCTGTTGTTGCAAGAGGTATGGGTAGACCATGTGTATCGGGATCAAGTGAAATTGATATAAACTATGAAAATAAATCTTTTAAAACTTCTTCAATGGAGATTAAAGAGGGAGATATAATTACAATAGATGGATCAACTGGAAGAATTATTGCTGGAAGTGTTTCAACTGTGAAGCCTGAAATTTCTGGTGATTTTTCCAAGTTAATGTCTTGGGCAGATAGCTTTAGAAAATTAAAAGTAAGAACAAATTCTGAGACACCAAAAGATACCAAAACAGCAAAAGATTTTGGTGCAGAGGGTATTGGATTATGCAGAACTGAACATATGTTTTTTGATGAAGAACGAATTTTATCTGTAAGAGAAATGATATTATCTAAAACAAAAGAAGACAGAGCAATAGCATTGGCAAAACTGTTACCACATCAAAGAAAAGATTTTATAGATATTTTTAAAATCATGAGTGGATTGCCAGTCACAGTTAGATTGTTGGACCCACCTTTACATGAATTTTTACCACGTACAGAAAAGGAAATTAATGAGGTTGCTAGTATAGTTAATCTCCCAGTTAAAGAGGTTGAGTCTCGGATTGAAGAGCTCCATGAGCAAAATCCTATGTTAGGTCATAGAGGATGTCGTCTGGGAATATCTTTTCCTGAAATTTATGAAATGCAATGCAAAGCAATATTTGAGGCTTTGGCTTACCTCAAAAAAAATAAAATTAAATCTGCATTTCCTGAAATAATGATACCTTTAGTATCTACAGAGGCTGAGATTAAAATAATGAAAGAATTAGTAATTAGAACTGCTAGTCAAGTTCAACAAGAAAATAAATTGAAAATAGAATTTTTAGTAGGAACGATGATTGAATTACCTAGAGCGGCAATAAAAGCAAAGGAGATTGCTAAGCACGCAGAATTCTTTAGTTTTGGAACAAATGATTTAACTCAGACTACTTTTGGGATCAGTAGAGATGATAGTGGTAAATTTTTAAATGATTATTTAGAAAACAAAATATTTTCTGTTGACCCTTTTGTTTCAATAGATGAAGGAGTTTCAGATTTAGTTGAAATAGCAGTAGAAAAAGGACGAAAACAAAATAAAAATCTTAAATTAGGTATCTGTGGAGAGCATGGAGGAGATCCTCATAGTATATCTTTTTGTTCTTATGCAGGATTGAATTATGTCTCTTGTTCACCTTATAGAGTGCCTGTTGCAAGGTTAGCTGCTGCCCAAGCTGAAATAAAAAAAAAAATTAATTAGGGGCGTTCTGTTGCCAGGTGCCCCGGACCCCGTTTGCTTAATTAACTAAGTTAATTAGGCAGCAAGTGCGTAACTTTCGTTAGCAATTATAAATTAGCCCGTTACGGTGGAACAATCCCGAACGAAAGAATAGCCTTTAGTCACCCGTCGAATCTAGTTCACCCCCATAAGTTGTAATGGTGGAGGTGGTGGGTACTGCCCCCACGTCCGCAATGGTTATTACGAAATTCGTTTATCGTCGTAGTTGGAAAACCAACATTATTAATATAAAAGTAATTACAACAGATTCAATAACAATCATGAAATTAACCAAAGAACAACAAGAAGAAATAAAAAATCAACAATCTCAAAGCAATCAAACAAAAAGAGTTACCGCTCCTGAGCTTGAAAAAATCCTATATGAAGCAATCCCAGCTTTAGATCATGGTTTTGTTAGAGTGGTTGATTATATGGGTGATGATACATCAATAGTTCAATCAGCAAGAGTATCATATGGAAAAGGAACAAAACAAATTTCTACTGACAAAGGTTTAATTAAATATCTGATGAGGCACTGGCACAGCACTCCATTTGAAATGTGTGAAATTAAATATCATGTTAAACTTCCAATATTTATTGCAAGACAATGGATTAGACACAGAACAGCAAATGTAAATGAATACTCTGCTAGGTATTCAATTCTGGATAAAGAATTTTATTTGCCATCACAAGAAAATTTAGCTGCTCAATCAACTAGTAACAGACAGGGTAGAGGAGATATCTTGGAAGGAAAACAGGCGGAGGAAGTTTTGGAACTTTTAAAAAGTGATGCAGAGAGAACTTATGATAATTATGAGACTATGCTTAATGAAAGATTTGATGGATCAACTATTGATGAAAACAAAAAAGGTTTAGCAAGAGAACTTGCACGAATGAATTTAACACTAAATACCTATACCCAGTGGTATTGGAAAACTGATTTATTAAATTTAATGAATTTTTTAAGATTAAGAGCTGATAGTCATGCTCAATATGAAATTAGAGTTTATGCTGATATAATGCTTGATACTGTCAAAAAATGGGTTCCTATAACTTACGATGCTTTTATGGATTATAGAGTTGGTGGAACCGAGGTTTCTGCAAAAGGAAAATTAATTATTCAAAAACTTATCAAAGGCGAAAATGTAGATGTTGAAAGTTCTGGTTTGTCTAAAAGAGAGTGGAATGAATTAATGACTGCTTTTGAACTTAAAGATAAGTTAATTTAATTTTTTCAGCAAAATTTAAATATATCTTAGCAATTTCATGCTCAGGGCTAGCTTCCACAATTGGCTTTCCTTCATCTCCAGTTTTACCAACTTCTGGATTAATTGGAATTTCACCCAAAAATTCTTTTTGAAACTCCTCTGCAGTTTTTTTAACCCCACCTTCTCCAAAAATTTTATATTTTTTTCCATCATCTCCAATAAAAAAACTCATATTATCAACTAAACCTAAAATTTTAACTCCTAGTTTATCAAACATTTTAATTCCTCTTTTAACATCTAAAAGAGCTACTTCTTGAGGTGTGCTTACAATTATTGCGCCATCCATTTTTATTTCTTGAGAAAATGTGAGTTGTGTGTCACCTGTTCCTGGAGGCATATCTACGATAATAAAATCCAAATCTTTCCAATTTACTTTCTGAGTAAAAGTTTTAATTGCACTTGTAACCATAGGACCACGCCATATCATTGGAGTTTGTTGATCAGCTAAAAAACCAATAGACATACATTGAATATCATACTTTGTAATCGGATCTAATTTTTGACCATCACTTTTTGGTTTTTCATTAATATCAAACATTTTAGGAAGTGATGGACCATAAATATCTGCATCTAAAAGACCGACTTTGCATCCAACTTTTTTTAAAGCTAAAGCAAGATTCGTTGCAAATGTAGATTTCCCAACCCCACCTTTTGCGCTAGAAATGGCTATAGTAAACTTTGTTCCTATAATAGGATTTTTAGTGAATTTTTTAGGCTTTAATTTACTTTTCATTGCGGCACTAAGTTCAGGTTTTTTGTTAGTCATGAAAGTATCATTACTTGTTTTTTGCGATAAAGACACTATATACTTTTGCATATGTCAGACAATTTCAAAGACCAAAGTCCTTGGGGATCACCTCCTGGTGGAGGTGGCAGTGGTAATGGATCAGGCAGAGGTCCAACACCTCCAAATATTGACGAGTTAATTAGAGATCTGCAAGATAAAATAAAAAAATTTTTACCAGGCGGTAAAAGCTCGAGCGGAAAGTCTATAAGTTTAATTTTACTTGTTTTAGTTTTTGTATGGCTAGCAAGTGGTCTTTATAGAGTACTTCCAGATGAACAAGGTGTCGTATTAAGATTTGGTAAGTTTGTAAAAACTACACAACCTGGTTTAAATTATCATATACCTTTTCCTGTTGAAACTGTTCAAACACCAAAAGTAACTAAAGTTAACAGAATGGATATTGGTTTCAGATCTGAGAGAGACAGTGGTTTCTCTACAGGCGGAGGAGTTGCTGATGTGCCGCAAGAAAGCTTAATGTTAACAGGTGATGAAAACATAGTTAACATAGACTTTTCGGTATTTTGGGTAATTAAAGACGCTGGAAATTTTTTATTCAAAATTCAAGATCCAGAGGGGACTGTTAAAGCAGCAGCGGAAACTGCGATGAGGGAAGTTATTGCTAAAAGTGATATCCAACCAATATTGACTGAAGGAAGATCAAAAATTGAGCTTGAGACTCAAGAAATAATTCAAACTATTTTAGATGATTACGAAAGTGGTATTCAAATTACACAAGTACAAACTCAAAAAGCGGACCCACCTGATCAGGTAATTGATGCATTTAGAGATGTACAGGCTGCAAGAGCAGATATGGAAAGATCTAAAAATGAGGCAGAAGCTTATGCAAATGACGTTATACCGAGAGCACGAGGGGAAGCACAAAAGATTTTACAAGCAGCAGAAGCATACAAAAAAGAAGTTGTTGCAAAAGCTGAGGGTGAAGCAAGTAGATTTATAGCAATCTACAACGAGTATAAAAATGCAAAAGTAGTCACGCAAGAAAGAATGTATTTAGAAACTATGGAAAAAGTTTTAGCAGATATTGATAAAGTAATTATAGAAAAAAATGCAGGTTCAGGAGTAGTTCCTTACCTACCTTTGCCTGAATTAAAAAAGAAAGCGACGAATTAAAATGAAGGCTGGAAAAATATTAGCAGGAGTATTAATTGCAATTGGTGTAGTAGCTTTTTTGTCAGTAATTATTGTAAAAGAGGTTAATCAAGCAATTATTCTTCAGTTTGGTGATCCAAAAAGAATTATAATGAAACCAGGATTAAATTTTAAAATTCCATTTATTCAAAACGTTGTTTATTTAGATAAAAGAATTTTAAATTTAGATGCTCCACCCGAGGAGGTTATTGCATCAGATCAGAAACGTTTAATTGTTGATGCGTTTGCAAGGTTTAAAATTGTTGATCCATTAAAATTCTATATTTCTGTTGGAAATGAAAGAGTTGCAAGGTCAAGATTGTCTACAATTATAAATTCAAGAATTAGAAATGTATTAGGTCAAGAAGAATTACAAACATTATTATCTAAAGATCGATCTAAGCAAATGGCATTAATTAAAGAAGGTGTAAATAACGAAGCGCAAAATTTTGGAATTAACATTGTTGATGTAAGAATAAAAAGAGCTGATCTCCCTCAAGCAAACAGTGACGCAATTTATAGAAGAATGCAAACGGAAAGGGAAAGAGAAGCAAAAGAATTCAGAGCGAAAGGAGCAGAGATGGCCGTCACTATTACATCAACTGCCGACAAAGAAGTTACAGTAATTTTAGCAGATGCTCAAAAACAATCTGAGATTATGAAAGGGGAAGGTGATGGAGAAAGGAATAAAATTTTTGCTGACGCCTTTGGTCAAGACCCAGAATTTTTTGCTTTCTATAGAGCCATGCAGGCTTATGAAAAAGCTCTTATTGGTGGTGAAACCTCTTTAATTTTATCACCTGATAGTGAATTTTTTAAATTTTTTGGAAATATAAAACCTGAAATCCAACAATAATTCTTAAATGCGTGAGCTAGTTATAGCTTTTGGTCTTCTCTTATTTATTGAGGGTATTTTGTACGCCTTATTTCCAGCAAAAATGAAAAGTATGTTGAAAAAATTAGAATTTGTCAAAAATAGTCAGCTTAGATCAGTTGGACTTATTTTTGCATTAATAGGTTTTATAATTATTTATTATATTAAGAGCTAATATGAAAAAAATCAAAATCATATTTTTAACAATAGTTTTATCATTCACTTTTTCATTAAATGTAAACTCTAGATCTGTTCCCGCTTCATTCGCAGATCTTGCAGAGAAATTAATGCCATCTGTTGTAAACATTTCTACAACAACTACTATTACAACAAATTCTAATCCTTTTCCTTTTCAATTCCCTTCAGGATCTCCTTTCGAGGACATGTTTAAAGAATTTGGAACCCCTCAGGAAAGACAATCAGCTGCACTAGGTTCTGGGTTTATAATCGATGAGAAAGGAATTGTTGTTACAAACAATCACGTAATTCAAGATGCTGACGACATAATTGTTAGAGTGAATGGAGATCAAGAATTTAAAGCAAAAGTTTTGGGCGCTGATCCTCTTATGGATATTGCTGTTTTACAATTAGATACAGATGAAAAATTTATCCCAGTAGCATTTGGAGACTCTGATAAAGCAAGAATTGGAGATTGGGTTTTGGCAATTGGAAATCCATTTGGTTTGGGAGGTACTGTTACAGCTGGAATTATTTCTGCTAGAAATAGATCAATTGGTTTATCAAGGTACGAAGATTTTATTCAAACAGATGCTTCTATAAACTCTGGTAATTCAGGTGGACCTTTGTTTGATATGGAAGGTAATGTAATCGGAATTAATACAGCAATTCTTGGACGTAATGGTTCAATTGGTATTGGATTTTCAATTCCTTCTAACAGTGCTCAAGTTGTAATCAAACAATTAATAGAATTTGGAGAAACAAAAAGAGGTTGGCTTGGAGTAAGAATTCAAGACGTAACAAAAGAAATAGCTGATGTTGAAAAATTAGATAAAGCAAGAGGAGCATTGGTTGCAAGCGTTGCTGAAAACAGTCCTTCAGAAAAGGCAGGAATACAAGCTGGTGATATTATTTTAGAATTTAATGGAGAAAAAATAAATCAAATGAAAGAACTCCCAGCTATTGTTGCAAAAACAGAAGTTGGTAAAAAAGTTAAAGTTAAAATATGGAGAAATAAAAAAGAAATAATTAAAAATGTTATTTTAGGAAGGTTAGAAACTTCAGATGATTTCAAAATAAGCAAAAATCAAGAAACTCAAAAACAAAACAATGAAGAAATCATTGAAAGTTTAAGAATAGCAGTTAGACCATTAACTAAAGAGGATATTAAAAATAGAAATTTACCAAATCAGACAACAGGACTTGTTATAACAAAAATTGCAAACAACAGCCCTGTAGCAAATTCAATAGAGCTTAATAGTATTATTATTGAAGCTCAAAAGAAAAAAATTAGATCAGCTAATGACTTAAGAGATATTACTAAAGAAGTTCTCAATTCAAATCAAAAAACAGTTTTACTCGCAATCTATAATAATCAAAATCAAAGACGATACATTGGTGTTAAGCTAGACTAATAATGTATTTAAAATCCAAGATAATATTAATATCTGGACCTACAGCATCAGGAAAATCAAGTTTTGCAATTAAAGTTGCAAAAAAAGTCGATGGAGAGATTATTAATGCAGATAGCATGCAAGTATACAAAGAGCTTAAAATCTTGTCAGCTAGGCCAGATCCAAAAAAATATCAGAAAATAAAACATCACTTATATGGTTTTCATAATGTAACAAAAAACTTCTCCACAGGTGATTGGCTTAAGCTAGTAATTAAAAAAATTAAGGAAGTTCAAAAAAGAAAAAAAATTCCAATTCTTGTTGGAGGGACAGGTTTATACTTTAAAGCTTTAACTGATGGTTTGGTTAAAATACCAAATATTTCATTAAAATTAAGAAATCAAATTAGAGATTTACAAAAAAAGCTTGGACAAAAGAAGTTTTATGAAAAACTATTAAAATTAGACCCATCCTCAAGAGGAAAAATAAACCCTACAGACACTCAAAGATCCATCAGAGCTTATGAAGTTAAAACCTTTACAAAAAAATCTCTAACTGAATGGTTTAAAAACACAAAATCAAACTTTGCGGAAGATGATTTTTTTAAAGTTTATATTGATTTTCCTAGACAAGAATTAATTGAGCGTATCAATCTAAGAACAAGGGAGATGATAGAAAATGGAGCAATAAAAGAAGTAAAAAATTTCAAAAATCTAAAAGTTAGAAAAGATAAAACTGTCAACAAAGCCATCGGAGTTAATGAAATTATAGAATATTTAAAAAAACAAAAAAATTTGAATGAAACTAGAGATAAAATAGCCATAAAAACTAGACAATACGCCAAAAGACAAAGTACTTGGGCTAGAGGTAACATGATTAGTTGGATGAAACTGAAGCCACAAGACATAAATAAATTTTTAAAAAAAATTTAAAATTTTCACTCTTAAACTTGACCAATGAGTACAACTTCAGCTAGATTGCATAATGCCAAAATTATTTACTGGAGCAGAAATCGTATTTAAATGTCTTGAAGACCAAAAGGTAGAGCATATCTTTGGTTATCCGGGCGGTGCAGTGTTACCAATTTATGATGAATTAAAAAATCATCCTTCTATAAAACATATTTTAGTAAGACACGAGCAAGGTGCGGGTCATGCAGCTGAAGGCTATGCGAGGTCATCAGGAAAACCAGGTGTAGTTTTAGTTACATCAGGTCCTGGGGCAACTAATGTTGTTACAGCCTTAACAGATGCTTATATGGATTCCGTACCGTTAGTTTGTATTTCTGGTCAGGTTCCAACACATTTAATTGGAACTGATGCTTTCCAAGAATGTGACACTACAGGAATTACAAGACCTTGTACCAAACACAATTGGTTAGTAAAAGATATTAATGATCTTTCTAAAGTTGTGCATGAAGCTTTTAAAGTTGCAACAACCGGAAGACCAGGACCAGTTTTAATTGACATTCCAAAAGACATTCAGTTTGCAAAAACTAAATATCAAAGACCAAATAAAGAAAAAAAATTAAATGGAAAATCGCATAATAAATTTTCTCAAGATCAAATTGATGAATTAGTAAAACTATTAAGGAAGGCTAAAAAACCAATCATCTATAGTGGGGGAGGAGTAATTAACTCAGGTCCAAAAGCAAGTCAGGCTCTAAGAGAATTTGTTGAGCTAACTGGCTTTCCTATAACTTCTACACTTCAGGGATTAGGTGCGTACCCTGGAGATGATAATCAATTTTTAGGAATGCTTGGTATGCATGGTACTTATGAAGCAAATAATGCTATGCATGATTGTGATCTATTAATTAACATTGGTGCAAGGTTTGATGATCGTATTACTGGAAAAATTGATGAGTTTTCTCCAAATTCAAAAAAAGTTCATATTGATATAGACCCATCATCAATTAATAAAATTATAAAAGTGGATCTTGCAATAGTTGGAGACGTTACGAGTGTAATTAGTAAAATTAATAAAACAATTGCTAAAAGAAAAAATGGTCATAGCAAATCAAATAAATCAAATATTGCAAAGTGGTGGGAACAAATTGAAAAATGGAGAGAAAAAGATTCTCTTAATTTTATAAATAGTAGCGAGAGTATTAAACCTCAACATGCTGTTCAAAGACTTTATGAATTAACTAAGAATAAAGATACTTATGTTACTACCGAGGTTGGACAACATCAAATGTGGGCTGCTCAACATTATAAATTTAACAAACCAAATAGATGGATGACATCTGGTGGCTTAGGGACTATGGGATATGGATTGCCAGCAGCAGTTGGTGTTCAAATTGCTCATCCTGAAAAATTAGTAATTGATATTGCAGGAGAAGCTTCAGTTCTAATGACCATGCAAGAAATGTCTACTGCAGTTCAATATAATCTTCCTATAAAAATATTTATTCTAAATAATCAATATATGGGAATGGTAAGACAATGGCAGGAATTACTGCATGAAAAAAATTATTCTGAAAGTTATTCTGAGGCATTACCTGATTTTATGAAAATGGCAGAAGCATATGGATGCAAAGGAATTAAAGCAGATAACCCAGCCGATCTTGATAATAAGATCCAAGAAATGATTGATTACGATGGGCCTGTTATATTTGATTGTCATGTTGATCCTAACGAGAATTGTTTCCCAATGATTCCGTCTGGAAAACCTCATAACCAAATGATCTTAGGTCCAAATGATCAAGAGGAAAATAAAATTAAAGGAAAAGGCAAAGCCTTAGTATAATCAAAATGGTTAAATCCAAATCAGCTTATAGCATACCTACGAAGAAACAAAAACCAGATACTTACATTTTTGTTGTTTGGGTAGATAATGAGGCTGGAGTTCTTGCAAGAGTAGTTGGTCTCTTTTCTGGTCGAGGTTATAACATCGAGTCATTAGCTGTTGCTGAGGTTGATGCAGTTAAAAATATTTCAAGAATAACAATTGTTACTACTGGGACACCTCAAGTAATTGATCAAATAAGACTTCAATTAACTAAATTAGTACCTGTTCATAAAGTTGCAGAATTTAAAAGAGAGGACAAGGACGTGATTTTTAAGGAAATGGCTTTGTTTAAAGTTGTGGGTAAGAGAAATAAAATTGAAAAATGTTTAAATGCTTGTAAAAAATTTAATCCCGTAATATTAGATGAAACAAAAACTTCAGCAGTAATTCAAATAACTGCTTTAAGAAGAGAAATAGATGTTATGAATAAAAAATTAAAGCCTTTGGGACTTATAAGTACTTCGAGAACAGGGGCAGTGGCCATGACTAGAGGTGCTAAAATATTTAATTAATTTAATAGGAGAGACGATATGAAAATGTTTTATGAAAAAGATGCAGATGTAAATCTGATTAAGAGTAAAAAAGTTGCTATTTTTGGTTATGGAAGCCAAGGTCATGCTCATGCATTAAACTTAAAAGATAGCGGAGTAAAAGAAATTGTTGTAGCATTAAGAGAAGGTTCGTCGAGCGCAGCAAAAGCAGAGTCAAAAGGTTTAAAAGTAATGAATTTATCTGATGCTGCTGAATGGGCTGATGTAGTGATGATACTTACCCCAGATGAGTTGCAAGCAGAAATTTACAAAAATCATATTGAACAAAGAGTAAGAGAGGGAACAAGTATTGCTTTTGCTCACGGTTTAAATGTTCATTACGATTTGATTAAAGCAAGAAAAGATCTAGATGTTTTTATGGTTGCTCCAAAAGGACCTGGTCACCTGGTTAGAAGCGAATATGAAAAAGGAGGTGGAGTACCTTGTTTATTTGCTGTACATCAAGATGGCTCAGGAAAAGCAAGAGACCTAGCTTTATCTTATGCTTCAGCAGTTGGAGGAGGAAGATCGGGAATTATTGAAACTACATTTAAAGATGAAGTTGAAACAGATTTATTTGGTGAACAAACTGTATTATGTGGAGGTTTGGTTGAACTAATTAAAAATGGTTATGAAACCTTAGTTGAAGCAGGATATGAACCAGAGATGGCATATTTTGAAACAGTTCATGAAGTTAAATTAATTGTTGATTTAATTTATGAGGGTGGAATTGCTAACATGAATTATTCTATATCTAATACTGCAGAATATGGTGAATACCAATCAGGACCAAGAGTAGTTAATAAAGAAGAAACAAAAAAAAGAATGAAAGAAGTTTTAGCTGAAATTCAGTCTGGAAAATTCACTAAAGAATGGATGGATGAATGCAAAAATGGTCAGAAAAATTTTCTAGCTACAAGAGCTAAATTAGCTGAGCATCCAGTTGAAAAAGTTGGTGCAGAACTTAGAGCTATGATGCCTTGGATTGGTAAGAAAAAATTAGTTGACAGCGATAAAAGTTAAATTTTATCAGTAAATTATTGCTACTATAATTCAATTATTTCACTTATACTTTTTTAAATAAATTTTAAAAATGAGGGGAATAATGAAGACTAAAAATATAGTAAGAATACTATTGTCATTAGTTCTAGTATTCGGATTTTCTTCAGCATGGGCAAAAACTATTAAATGGTCTATGCAAGGAGACAGTCTAACACTAGATCCACATGCACAAAATGAAGGTCCGACTACTCAAGTATCTAGACAAGTTTACGAAGCTCTAGTTCAAAGAGGCTTGGACATGAAAATAGGTCCTGCTTTAGCAACAAAATGGAAAGCTACTGATCCAAATACTTGGATTTTTACTTTAAGAGAAGACGCTAAGTTTTCAGATGGTTCTGGAATGACATCAGCAGATGTTGTTTTCAGTATTTTAAGAGCTAAGCAAAGAACTTCTGATTTTAAAGAATATATTAGCACAGTATCAGATGTCAAAGCGGTTGGAGATTACTCAGTTAAAATAACTACAAGTAAACCTAACCCTATTCTTTTGAACCAATTGTCTAATATTTTTATAATGTCTAAAGCTTGGTCAGAAGAAAACTTTGCAATGTCACCACAAAATTGGGATGCAGGACAAGAAACTTTCTCTGCTACTAATGCTATGGGAACTGGTCCTTTTAAAATAACTTTAAGAGAGCCTAATACCAAGACAGTGTTTAAAAGAAATAAACACTGGTGGGGTGAGATGAAAGATAAAAAAGTAACTCAAATTGAATTAATGCCTATTAAAAATGCAGCAACAAGAGTTGCAGCTTTATTATCAGGAGAAATTGACATTGTTACTGACGCACCAGTTCAAGATTTAAAAAGAATTGGATCTTCTTCAGGCCATAAAGTTGAAAGTACAGCTCAGATGAGAACAATCTTCTTAGGTATGGACCAAGCAGCTGACAAGTTGAGAACTGGTAATACAGGTGATAATCCATTTAAGAAAAAAGAAGTCAGACAAGCTCTTTATCAAGCAATTGATATTGAAGCGATCAAGAAAAAAGTTATGAGAGGTTTAAGTGAACCAGCAGGGATTATAACTTTCCCAGGTGTAAATGGATACACAGCTGATCTTGATAAAAGATTACCTTACGATGTTAATGCTGCTAAAAAACTTTTAGCTGATGCAGGTTATCCTAATGGTTTTGATGTTGAGCTTAGATGTCCTAATGACAGATACGTAAATGATGAAGCAATATGTACAGCTGTTGTTGGAATGTTAGGTAAAATTGGAGTTAACGTTAACTTATTTGCTCAAACTAAAAGTAAACACTTCAAAGAGCTTAAAGATAATCAAGGTGATTTCTATATGCTAGGATGGGGTGTTCCAACTTTAGATAGTCACTATGTTTTCCATTATTTATATGAAACTGGTGCTAGCTGGAACAAAGTTAACTTTAGTAACGCAGATGTCGATGCTGCTATTAGAGTTATGGAAGGTGAAGTTGATTTAGATAAAAGAAATGCTGCAATTGCAAAAGCTTGGAAAATTGTAAAAGATGATATTGCTTATCTTCCTTTACATCACCAAGTAATTTCTTGGGCATCTAAAAGCAATGTTAATGTTCCTATCAGACCAAATAACGAACCGTTATTCAGAACTGCTAGTTTTAATTAATTAATAATTATTACAAGCCCTTTAAAATTTAAAGGGCTTGTAAGTTTAAACCTTCACAAATTGATAAAATATTTTTTTAAAAGGCTGTTTCAATCTGCTTTGGTGATGTTGGTTGTCGCCTTTGTATCTTTTTCATTATTTAATTTTGTTGGAGATCCAATTAATAACATGGTTGGAGAAGAGACTTCTGATGAAGAAAGAGCAGAGTTAAGAGAAACATTAGGTTTGATGGATCCAATTTATGTTCAATTTTCAAGATTTATAGTTAATGCTTCTAAGGGAGAGTTTGGAATTTCATATCAGTTAAGAAGACCTGTTTCAGAATTAATAGTTGAAAGATTACCTGCAACTATTGAACTTGTTGTTATTTCTGCATTAATTGCTCTAATAACTGGTACATTATTAGGAGTTTATACCGGCATAAATCGAAAAGGCTTTTTAAGTGATTTTGTTTTGGCAATCTCCTTGTTGGGAGTTTCGCTTCCCACATTTGTCATTGGTATATTATTTATATATTTGTTTGCAGTAATCTTAGGAATATTACCTTCTTTTGGAAGAGGAGAAGTTGTTGATTTAGGTTTTTGGACCACGGGTTTTTTAACAGTTTCAGGACTGAAAGCAATTATACTTCCTTCAGTAACATTAAGCCTTTTCCAAATGACTTATATTATCAGACTTGTGCGAGCAGAGATGATGGAAATATTACAAACAGATTATATTAAATTTGCACGTGCTCGTGGTATTAGTGAAAATAGTATTAAATATAAGCATGCTTTAAAAAATGGATTGATACCTGTGATAACTATAGCAGGTATAAATATTGGAACTCTAATTGCGTTTTCAATTATTACCGAAACTGTTTTTCAATGGCCTGGTATGGGCTTCTTATTTATTCAAGCAGTTCAATTTGTAGATATACCAATCATGTCAGCTTATTTAGTTTTTATAGCTTTTGTTTTCGTGATGATAAATTTTATAGTTGATATTCTTTATTATTTAATTGATCCAAGAATAAGAGTTAAGGGGGATGTCGCAAGTGGATAACAAATCTTTAAGTACTTGGGAAAGAATAAAAGATAGTGATATTTATCATAGCTTTATTAAATCTCCTACTGCCATTGTATCATCTACTATTTTGTTTATAATTTTTTTCTGTTCTTTTTTTGTTGAGCTTATTACACCTTACAATCCTTTTGATCCATCTTCCTTATCCCTTATGGATGCATTCACACCACCATCATGGACAGAAGATGGTTTAACTAAATTTATTTTAGGTACTGATGGACAAGGAAGAGATATGTTATCGACAATTTTGTATGGATGCAGGATTTCTCTAATTGTAGGTTTCTCTGCGATAATTTTTAGCTTAATTCTTGGAGTTGGATTGGGATTAACGGCTGGATTTTTTGGGGGAAAATATGAAATGATAGTAATGAGGTTAACTGATGTTCAGTTAACAGTACCAAGTATTTTAATGGCATTGTTGGTTGATGGAATTGCAAGAGGATTAATCTCGAGAGAAATGCATGATGAAATGGCAATCTATGTATTAATATTTGCAATCGGGATTTCAGAGTGGCCACAATTTGCAAGAGTTTCTAGAGCTGCAACTTTAGTAGAAAAAAATAAAGACTATGTTTCAGCATCAACAATAATTGGAGTTTCAAATATAATTATTATGTTTAAACATATTTTACCAAACATTTTAAGACCAGTGTTGGTAATTGGAACCATTGGTCTAGCACTTGCTATTTTAGCCGAGTCTACTTTAAGTTTTTTAGGAGTTGGCGTACCTCCAACAACACCTTCTTTAGGTACATTGATACGACTTGGTAATGACTTTTTATTTTCAGGAGAATGGTGGATAACTTTTTTTCCAGCAATTTTCTTGGTTATTTTAGCATTTTCAATAAATTTATTAGGGGATTGGATGAGAGATACTTTAAATCCAAAATTAAAAAAATGACATTTTTAAAAATAAATAATCTTAGTGTTGATTATCAAATGAGAAAAGAAACAGTTAACGCTGCTAAGAATGTAAATATTGAGGTTAACAAAGGAGAAATTTTAGGATTAGTTGGAGAGTCTGGATCAGGAAAAAGTACAGTAGGAAATGCTATTATAAATTTAATTGATGAACCAGGGAAGGTATCTAGTGGCTCAGTTATTTTAGGTGATCTTAGCATTCATGAGAATTCTGAAAGTATTGTTAAATATAGAGGAAATAAAATTGGATTGATATTTCAAGACCCTCAAACTTCGCTTAATCCAATTCTTACAGTGGGTGAACAGTTAATTGAAACAATTCAAACTCATCTTAAATTAAGTAAAGAGGAAGCAAAAAATAAATCTATAAATCTATTGAAAGAGGTTGGTATAAAAGATGCAGAGACAAGATTCGATAATTATCCCCATCAATTCTCAGGTGGAATGAGACAGCGAGTAGTAATTTCTTTAGCCTTATGTTGTGAACCAGAATTATTAATTGCAGATGAGCCAACAACAGCATTAGATGTATCAATTCAGTCTCAGATTTTAGAATTAATAAAAAAATTAACAAAAGAAAGAAATCTTGCAGTTATCTTAATTACTCATGACATGGGTGTTATAGCTGAGACAGCAGATCGTGTAGCAGTTATGAAAAATGGTAATCTAGTTGAAATTGGTGAAACAAAAAAAATATTAACTAATCCACAAGAAAATTATACTAAAAGTTTAGTAAGTTCAGTTCCACCAACTAATAAAAAAATTTCAAGATTTGTGATTGTAGAAAAAGAAAACAATTATAAAAAAGAAAATAATATCAAAATATTAAATAGATGGACAAAAAAAGGAATAATAGATCAAGATTTAGTGCAGATAAAAAATCTTAATAAAAGTTTTGATGATAATTTTTTTACAGAAAGTTCTAAGAATTCCGTTATGGCTGTTAATAATGTTTCATTTGAAATAAAAGAGGGTGAATCTTTTGGGTTAGTAGGAGAAAGTGGAAGTGGAAAATCTACAATTGCAAAAATGATTGTAAATTTATTTAAACCTACTTCTGGAGATATCTTCTTTGACAACGTTTGTATTACAAAAATAAAACAAAGATCTGAATTAATGAAATTTAGAAAACAAATTCAAATGATATTTCAAGATCCTTATTCTTCACTAAATGGAAGATTAAAAGTAAAAGATATAATTGCAGAACCGATCACACTTCATAACCCATCAATATCAAATATAGATTTAAATAATTATATTTATGATTTGTTAGAATCTGTTGAGTTAACTCAAAAATCTGCCGATAGATACCCACATGAATTCTCAGGAGGACAGAGACAGAGAATATCAATAGCGAGAGCACTTGCCACACAACCAAGACTTTTAGTTTGTGATGAACCTACCTCTGCATTGGACGTAAGTATTCAAGCACAAATATTAAATTTACTTAAAGATCTTCAAGAACAATTAAATTTAACAATTTTGTTTATAAGTCATGACCTGCCTGTCGTTAGACAAATGTGCGATAGAATTGGTGTCTTAAAAGATGGCAAATTATGTGAAGTTTCAAATACTGAGGATTTATTTTTAAAACCAACACATGAATATACAAGTGAGCTTTTACGGTTAATGCCTAAAATTGAGTCTATTTATAATTAATTTTTCCTAAGCCTAAAATGGTCCATTAAAACTGATTATTTAACTAATTATTTTGCAATCTCTCTCATAGATTGTATTATAGATTTTCTAAAAATTTTAGTTATGAGCAATAAAGATAGAGTCTTTATATTTGATACTACTATGCGAGATGGTGAGCAATCGCCAGGCGCTTCTATGAGTTTAGAAGAAAAGATTCAAATTGCCAGAGTGTTTGATGAATTAGGTATTGATATTATTGAAGCAGGTTTTCCTATTGCTTCGCCAGGTGATTTTGAAGCTGTTTCAGAAGTAAGTAAAATTCTTAAAAATTCTATTCCTGCAGGACTATCAAGACATTCAGTTAAAGACATTGATAGAGCTTACGAAGCTCTAAAACATGCTCCAAGATTCAGAATACATACATTTATTTCCACAAGTCCATTACACATGAAGCATAAATTAAATATGTCTCCAGAAGATGTTTATGAATCAATTGGAAAACATGTTGCTTATGCAAGAAAGTTAACAGATGACGTTGAGTGGTCTTGCGAAGATGGAACAAGAACAGATATGGATTACATGTGTAAAACTGTAGAACTTGCAATTAAAAATGGAGCTTCAACAATTAATATTCCGGATACAGTTGGATATACAATACCTTCTGAGTTCACAACAATCATTGAAACTTTATTAAACAAAGTCCCAAATATAGATAAAGCAATTTTATCAACCCATTGTCATAATGATTTAGGTTTAGCTGTTGCTAATTCTTTAGCTGGAGTTCAAGCTGGAGCAAGACAAATTGAATGTACAATAAATGGTTTAGGTGAAAGAGCTGGAAATGCTGCACTTGAAGAAGTTGTAATGGCAATTAAAACTAGACCTGATTTAATGCCATATGAAACCGGAATTAATACGACACTTTTAAGCAAAGCCTCAAAAATAGTTTCAAATGCAACAGGATTTCCTGTTCAGTATAATAAAGCAATTGTTGGTAAAAATGCTTTTGCTCATGAAGCGGGAATTCATCAAGATGGAATGTTAAAAAATAGACAAACATATGAGATAATGACACCTGAAAGTGTTGGTGTTAAGCAAACATCATTAGTCATGGGAAAACATTCTGGACGACATGCATTTAAAGATAAATTAAATAGTTTAGGTTATCCAGATTTAACAGATGATGTAGTTGGAAATGCATTTGCAAAATTCAAAGTCTTAGCAGATAAGAAAAAACATGTTTATGATGAGGATATTATTGCGTTGGTAGATGATAGTTTGATTGTAGATAATAAAGTGAATGCAATCATTCTTAAGTCTCTGAAAGTATTTGCTGGAACTGGAGAACCACAAAAAGCAGAAATGACTTTGGATGTCTACGGAGATGTTAAAAATGTAACAGAGACTGGTGATGGTCCAGTTGATGCAATATTTAAATGCATACAAACTTTATATCCTCACGATGTTAACTTGCAACTTTATCAAGTTCATGCAGTTACAGAAGGTACAGATGCACAAGCAACTGTGAGTGTAAAAATTGAGGAAAAAGGTAAAACAACAGTAGGTCAAGCTGCTGATACCGATACTTTAGTTGCATCAGCGAATGCTTATATAAATGCATTAAATAAAATGATTATTAAACGAGATAAAACAGCTCCAATGGAGCAGGAAAGTCAGAAAGTAAGAGGGATATAATGGGATTATTCGATAGGGTAAAAAAAATATGGAGCCAAGATATGGCAATTGATCTTGGAACAGCAAACACACTTGTAGTTTTAAAAGGTCAGGGAGTAGTACTTAATGAACCCTCAGTTGTGGCGATTGTAGATCAAGGCGGAAAAAAAAACGTATTAGCAGTTGGGGATGAAGCGAAGACAATGCTTGGAAGAACACCAGGTAATATAAGTGCTATTAGACCTCTAAGAGATGGAGTGATCGCAGACTTTATTGTCACTGAGGAAATGATTAAACATTTTATTAAAAAAGTTCACAAAGGAAGCACATTTGCAAATCCTAGAATTTTAATATGTGTACCTACTGGTTCAACTCCAGTTGAAAGAAAAGCAATTCAAGATAGTGCTTTAGCGGCAGGGGCAAGAAGAGTTCAATTAATTGAAGAGCCGATTGCAGCAGCTATTGGTGCTGGACTTCCAATTTCAGAGGCTACTGGTTCTATGATTGTTGATATCGGTGGTGGTACAAGTGAAATAGCAGTTATGTCTTTAGGTGGCTTAGTATATTCCAAATCTTTAAGGGTTGCAGGCGATGCAATGGATACAGCAATTATAAATTACATGAGAAAAGAATATAATTTATTAATTGGTGATACAACTGCAGAAAAAATCAAAAAAGAAATGGGTACAGCAGTACCGACTGGAACAAATACCTATCCAGTTAAAGGAAGAGATTTAAGGTCAGGGACACCAAAAGAGGTAAATATTACAGAAGAAGATACAGCAGAGGCTTTAAACGATATCATGAAAGAAATGGTTGGTGCAATTAAAGATGCATTAGAAAATACACCTCCAGAATTATCAGCAGATTTAGTTGATATGGGTTTAACTTTAACTGGTGGTGGTGCACTATTAAAAAATATTGATAAAAGGTTTTCTAAAGAAACAGGTTTGCCAGTTCATATAGCAGATGATCCGTTATCTTGCGTAGCTGTTGGAACAGGTAAAGCTTTGGATCAAGAAGAAACTTTTTCTACTATGTTATCTGAATATTAGGAAAAATGGCTACTGGCAGAGATGATTTTGTAATTGCCATTAGGTCAGCTTTTTTAAAAAAAAAAGACAAACAAAAATTTTCTTTACTAACTTTAATTTTTTTATCAGTCTTTGTAATTATTTTAAGTAACTTTAATTTTAAAGCAATCCAATTTATAAAAATTGGTATTAATGAGGTAATTTATAGATCTTCTTATATTTCATCTATTCCAGAAAATAAAATAAAAGCGATGATATATGATTTTAAATCTCACATGGATTTATATGAAAATTATAAACAAGAATTAACTTCTGAAAAAAATATAGAACAAATTGAATTATTAAATAATTTTTTAAATTCAGAAAACAAAAAACTAAGAGATTTAATTGATGAAAGTATAAGTTCAGAAGAAATATTTGCCAAAGTTTTAATTGATAAAGATAGTCCATATTTAAAATCAGTAGTTTTAAACAAAGGCACTAAAGATAAGGTAAAACTTGGAATGGCCGTTATTGATGAGGTTTATCTAGTTGGTCAAATAATTGAAGTAAATTATTCTAATTCAAGAGCACTCCTTTTGTCTGATTTAAATAGCAAAATACCGTCTGTTTTAGAGCCAGATGATATACAGGCTGTAGTTTCTGGAACTGGAGGCGATTTTGGAATAATTGAACATACCCAAGAAGATTATAAAGAGGGTTTTAAAAATAGAGAAATAATTGTTTACACTTCAGGCCGTGGTGGATTATTTAAACCAGGTATACCAATTGGAAAAATCGATAAAAGCAAAACAGAAAAAATAAATTTTTTCTCTGATTTTACGCAGCTAAATTATGTAAAAATAATTTCTTACAAAGTAGGTGGAGGAAAATAATGTCATCACTTAACAAAAGTCCTTTTTTAAGGATTTTCGTGTCTTATCTACCCTTAGTAATTTTATTTTTTTCTGTATTTAATGAATTTGATTTTAATTATTTGAAGCTTGATTATTTTGCATTTAATTTTGTTCATTTACTAATTTTTTTTTGGACTTTAAGGAATCCAGATAAATTAGGTTATCTTGCAATTTTTTTTGCAGGTATTATTAACGATGTTGTTATCGGTATCCCATTAGGAATAAGTAGTTTTTGCTATCTCATACTTTGTTCTGTAACAGCCTATATAAGAAATATTACATTATCTCCAAACTTTATAAAGGACTGGATATCATTATTATTTACAATTTTATTAATAAACTCAATTCAAGTAATTATTTTAGATTTAGTTTTTTTAATTCAGGTTGATTATACCAATTATTTAATTAACTCTGGATTTACATTTTTATTTTATCCAATATTTTTTTTATTATTTAATTTTTTAAACGAAAGAATTTCAGATCAAACAAATGATTAAATCTAATTCAGGAATAAGAAAAACAGATGTAATTAATAGACGTATGTTTATAATCGGAGCAGCAAAAGTAATAGTTTTTGTTGCTATTATTGCTCGTTTATTTTCTCTACAGATAAATGAAAATAAAAAATATTTAACACTTTCAGACAAAAATAGAATTAGAGAATGGAGACTTCCACCCACAAGAGGAAACATTGTAGATTACTTTGGAAACGTGATTGCAGGCAATTTAAAAGTATACCAATTACACATAATTCCAGAACAAGTTGAGAATTTTAATTATTTATTAGTTAGATTAAAAAATCTTTTAAATTTAAGTGATAAAAAAATTGCAAAGATAAATAAATTAAAGGCAGAACTAAAACCTTGGGACAGTATCATTGTTTCAGAAAATTTGAGCTGGAGTCAATTTGTAAAAATAAACAATTATTTATATGACCTGGTTGGTGTTAAACCAGTTATGACAATATCTAGAAACTATCCATTCAATGATGTTTATACACATGTTCTTGGATATGTAAGTCAACCAAATGAGAAGGAAATTTTAGATAATCAAATTATTCAGGAAAGGTTTGTACCAGGTATGAAGGTAGGTAAACTAGGTCTGGAAAAGAGACTTGAAAATCATTTAATAGGTACAAATGCAATACAAAGGTACGAAGTTAATGCCTATGGTAAAAGAATTAACCAACTTGAGCATCAAAAAGGTCAACAAGGATCAAAAATACGTTTGACTGTGGATACAGAAATACAAAAAGCTTGTGGAGAATTGTTAAATGAAAAGGCAGGATCAATAAGTGTAATGGATATTTACACAGGAGATATTATTGCAATGTATTCATCACCATCTTATGATCCAAATTTATTTTTATTTGGCATAAGCCAAGATGAATGGCAATTAATTAGAAACAATCCCCTTAAACCGTTAATTAACAAAACTCTTTCAGGCTTATACTCTCCGGGTTCAACCATAAAACCAATTGTTGCACTTTCAGCTTTAGAAAACAACGTTATTGATACAAAGTTTAAAGTTAAATGTACAGGAAAGATGGAGTTATATGGACAAACATTTCATTGTTGGAAGGAAAAAGGACATGGTTGGGTTAGTATGAAAAATGCAATGAAACAATCGTGTGATACTTATTTTTATGAAGTTGCAAGATTGTTAGGTGTTGATAGATTGAATATAACAGCTCAAAAGTTCGGTTTAGGCAAAAAAGTACTTGGTGAATACTTTGATAATGAAAAAAAAGGACTATTCCCAAATACAAAATGGAAAAAAAATAATCTCGGCAGGGGCTGGGTATTAGGAGAAACACTAATAACAGGCATTGGTCAAGGCTACATACAATCTACACCCTTACAACTCTGCATGATGACAGCTCAAATTGCAAATGGTGGATATGCGATAAAACCCAAAATAATTGTGGATAGCAATCCAACTTCTTATGAAGATGCAAAACAATCAATGGAAAGTGGCTTGTTATTTGACTCTAACTCTGATTCTCTATTAGATAAAAAATTATTTAAAGATAAAAAAAATATTAAGATTATTCAAGAAGCCATGTTTGCTTCAACAAATGAAAGATTTGGAACCTCATATAAATCAAGAATTGACGACCCTAAGTATCAATTTGCAGGAAAAACTGGAACAGCACAGGTTAAGAGAATAAGTAAAAGAGAAAGAGAATTAGATTTAGAATTAGAAGAAATACCTTACAAAGATAGAGACCATGCATTATATGTTGCTTATGGCCCTTATATAAATCCAAGATATGCTTTGAGTATAATTATAGAGCATGGTGGTTCAGGAAGTAAGGCAGCAGCACCTATTGCAAAAAAACTATTTAAATTAATTATTGATAGACATGAGTTAAGAAACAAACAATCAAATTTTGAGAGGATTACAATATAAATGTTTCAACAAAATAGATTGAATAATGAGATTACATTACTACAAAAAATAAAAAACTTAGACTATATATTGTTAATTTCTGTTATCTTTCTTTCTATAATAAGTGTTTTTGTTATGTATTCTACTGATGGAGGTGAAATACTTTTTCATACAAAAAATCATTTTATAAAACTTGCAGTTTTTTTCCCACTAATGATTTTTGTAGCTTTTTTTAACATCAAATTTTGGCATAATTTTTCATATATTATTTATAGTTTAGTAATAGTGTTATTAATTTATGTATCTTTTTTTGGGATTAAGGCCTCAGGTTCGCAAAGATGGATGGATGTATATTTTTTTGTACTTCAGCCATCTGAATTAATGAAAATAGCAATTATAATGTGTCTTGCTAAATATTATCACAGATTAAAAATAGAAAATGTAAATTCATTCACTAGTATTACAATTGTATTGTCAGTTATATTAATTCCTACTATTTTGGTAGTTTCTCAGCCTGACCTCGGTACCTCAATACTTATTGCATTAAGTGGATTAATTATATTATGGTTGGGAGGGGTAAAAATTAAATATTTTATTTATTCATTTATTACCTTCTTAATTTCACTGCCATTTATAATTTCATTCTTAAAACCCTATCAAAAACTTAGAATACTTACTTTTTTAGACCCTGATAGAGATCCTTTAGGTGCGGGATACCAAATTATACAATCAAAAATAGCAATTGGTTCAGGTGGTCTTGATGGAAAGGGTTTTTTAAAAGGGACACAGAGTTATTTAGACTTTTTACCTGAAAAACACACAGATTTTATATTCACCTTATTCTCAGAAGAGTTTGGTTTTATTGGTTCTGTTGGACTTTTAATATTATACTTTATTATAATTTTAAGAATTATAAGAATAGGATCTATTTCAAGAAGTAACTTTGCGAGACTTTTTTGTTTTGGTTACGCTTTCGCAATATTTATTTACATTGTGGTAAACTTATCTATGGTTTTAGGCTTACTACCTATAGTTGGCTCTCCATTGCCAATAATGTCATATGGCGGCTCTTCAATGTTAGCTACGATGATTGGTTTTGGTATAGTATTAAGTGCAAAAATTAATCATAAACAAATGATTGCGTAATATAATTTAAATTTGCATAATTTGTCACTCTGAAAATTTAATATTTAATTGTATAACAACCCGATGAATAAAAATCTTAAAGTAGGAATAGTTGGAGCAGGTATTCAGGGTGTATCCAACGCTTTATTTCTTCAAAAAAAAGGTTTTAATGTAACCATTTTTGATAGAGATAATCCAGGTAGCCAAGCTGCCTCTTATGGTAATGCTGGTCATTTTTCTCCTTATGCATCTCTTTCTTTAAATAGAACCGATGTTCTCGCAGATGTTCCTGCTATGCTCCTAAGTTCTTCAGGCCCGCTAGCTTTAAAATGGAATTATGTCCCTAAAATGATTCCGTGGTTTATAAAATTTATAATGAACACAACAAAATCTAAGATGATGCATACCGCTAAAAATATGCATCAAATTTTAGATTTAGCTTTACCAGCTTACGATGAATTGTTTGAAGAGGTGGACCTAGAAGGTTTAGTTGAAAATAAGGGTATCCTATATATTTGGAATGATAAAGATTTGAAAAGTAGAGAATTAGAAATAAGAGTTAGAGATGAACTGGGTGTTGAGCAACAACTAGTCAGCAAATCCGAAATTCATGATCTTGAACCTCATATCAAACCATTTTACCACGCAGGTGTATATTATCCTTATGCAAGACATGCAAGAAACCCAAAAAGAATTCTTTTAAAATTATTTGATTTATTTTTGAAAAAAGGTGGAAAATTTAACAAAGTAAATATTAAAGATATTGTTTTTGATGAAGAAAAACCAGTTTTTAAAACTGAAAACCAAAGTTATATTTTTGATAAAGCGGTGATAGCTTGCGGCGCTTTTTCAAAAAAATTAACAGACAATCTTGGTGAAAAAATACCTTTAGATACAGAACGTGGATATCATGTTCATTTTAAAAATTGTGATCATTTATTAAGTAGACCGGTAATATTTTCTAATCGTGGATTTGGGATAACACCGATGGAGCAGGGTTTAAGAGTAGTTGGAACTGTTGAATTCGGTGGATTAGACAATCCATTATCGAAATCAAGAGTTAAAAATTTGATAAGTAATGCAAAATATATGCTTGGTGATCTACCTGAACATCAGGACGAATGGTTAGGATTTAGACCGACTTTACCAGATTTTCTACCTGTTATGGGGCCATCAAAAAATTACAAAAATATTTATTATTGCTTTGGACACCATCATTTAGGATGGACTTTAGGTCCAATTTCTGGAAAGATTGTTTCAGGAATGATTGCGAACGAAAACACAAATTTAGATTTAAAACCTTATAGTTCGCTTAGATTTAGTTAAGTGACAAAAGACAATAATTATTTAGCTTACTTATATCTATTTTTAACGGTAACTTTCTGGGCAGGAAACTTTGTAGTAGGTAAACTTGCAAGTTTTTATGAGGTACCACCTTTTTCATTAAACTTTTATCGATGGCTTTTTGCTTGGTTAATTTTAGCGCCTTTTACAATCCCTGAAATATTTGAGAAAAGAAACTATATTATAAAGAATTATAAGCTTTTTATTATATTGGGAGTTACGAGCATAACAGTATTTAACTCTATTGTTTATTATTCTCTAAATTTTACTCAAGTGATTAGCGGGGTATTGATGATTTCAACTATACCCGTGATGATAATGTTGTTTTCATCAATTTTAAAAATTGAAAAAACAAATATTTTTCAAATTATAGGAGTAGTATTTTCTTTTGCTGGTGTGATTATGATTATAACAAAAGCAAATATAGAGATATTAAAAAATTTAGATTTTAATAAAGGGGACATAACTATGGTAATAGCAATGTTTTCATGGGCTTTATATTCAACATTGTTAAAGGGAAAACAATATGAGTTAACTCAAATTTCATTACTTCAAGTAGTTATCACTTTTGGTTTAATCTTTTTAATTCCAGTTTATTTTATTGAATATCAAATTGGATTTAGGATTAATTTAGAATTACCATTTATTTTAATTTTATCCTATGTCGTTTTGTTTCCAGGTTTGGCGTCTTTTCTTTTATGGATAAAAGGAATTTCTATGATTGGTGCAAATCGATCTGGTGTTTTTTTACATTTAATGCCGATTTTAAGTGCAATAATGGCGATGATTTTTTTTAGTGAAAAATTTATGTTTTATCATATTTTAGGCGCTTGTTTTATTATTACAGGAATACTTTTATCAAATAAGAAAGTTAAAAATGCTTAAAGTTGCTATATTAGATGATTATCAAAACGTTGCTCAACAATTTGTAGATTTAGAAAAACTAGCTGGGAAATATGAGTTTAAAGTTTTTAGTGAACCATTTGTAGATGAAGCAGACGCTATTGAACAATTATCTGATTTTGAGGCCTTATTAATTATGAGAGAAAGAACTTCAATTACAAAAAATTTAATTGATAATCTAAATGATTTAAAATTTGTAATCACAAGTGGATTACGAAACAAATCTATTGATTTAGAGGCTGCGAAGAAAAGAAAAATTATAGTTTGTGGAACAGATATAAACTTAAACCCAACACCCGAATTAACTTGGGCATTGATTCTTGGTTTAGCTAGAAATTTTAAAGAAGAGATTGATAATATGTATCAAGGGTATTGGCAAACTACAATTGGAGTGGAATTGAAAGGAAAAATCCTCGGTTTGATTGGTCTAGGTAGAGTAGGTACAGAAGTTGCAAAAATTGGAAAAGCATTTGGAATGCAAGTAATGGCCTGGAGTGAAAACTTGAGCTTAGACAAGTGCAAAGAATTAGATGTACTCCCTTGTAGCAAAGATGACTTAATCACAAATTCTGATGTACTTTCAATTCATGTTCAAGGAGGTGAAAGATACAAAGACTGTATTACCATAAAAGAATTTGATAAAATGAAAAAGACAGCTTTTTTGATAAATACTTCTAGAGGACCTATTGTTAATGAGGATGATTTAATTATCGCATTGTCAACCAATGTAATTGCAGGAGCGGGAATAGATGTTTATGACAAAGAACCTCTTCCAGAGAATAACAAACTTAGATTTTTACCTAATGCACTTCTTACTCCACACATAGGTTATGTGACAGCAGAAAATTATAGTATTTTTTACAATCAAATGATTGAAGGATTAGAGGCTTGTGTTGATGGAAAGCCAGTACGTGTTTTAGAGTAACGATGGATTTACCAGTGGTTAATCATGAGGATTATTTTGCCAAAATTGGAGATGATCATAAATTTCCTATAAACAAGTTTGGAGAATTGGCAAATTATTTGATCCAAAATAAAATCGTTAAAAAGTTTCATAAACCATATGCTTGTTCGCTTGAAACATTGAGTTATGCACATTCAAAAGATTATATCTCTAAGATCAAAAATAAAAATTTAAGTAAAGAGGAAGTAAAAAAAATTGGATTTCCACTTGTTGATAGTGTTGTTCAGAGATCATTAGTAGCTACTGGTGGTACTGTTTTAGCTTCTAAACTAGCAATTAATTACGGAATATCATGTAATACTGCTGGAGGTAGTCATCACGCAAACTACGATGGCGGAGCTGGATACTGCGTTTTTAATGATGTAGCTGTTGCTGCTCATTATTTACTAAATAGAGGTTTGGCTAACAAAATATTAATTGTTGATTTAGATGTTCATCAAGGAAACGGAAATTCAGAAATTTTTAAAGAAAATAGAAGTGTTTTTACGTTCAGTATGCACTCTAAAACTAACTATCCAGCCAAAAAATCTAATAGCGATTTAGATGTGGATCTAGAGGATAATTTAGAGGATGTTGCTTACATTAATACACTTAAACATTATTTAAATGAATTAAATCAAGAAAAATTTGATTTTGTTTTTTATATAGCTGGAGTAGATATTCATTTTAACGATAGACTAGGTAAACTAAAAATATCTGATGAAGGGATTAAATCTAGAGACGAGCTTGTTATTGAAAACTTTTTTTCTAAAAGAATACCCTTTTGTGGTGTTTTAGGCGGTGGTTATAATAAAGATTTTAAAAAATTAGTTGAATTACATTCAATCTTACATAAATCCTGTGCTAAATATATAGGGTCATGACAAAAAAAATAAATCCAAATTTAACTGCAGAGCAAAAATTAATCTTGTTCGAAGAAGGAACTGAGCGCGCAGGCTCAAGCGAACTTAATCATGAAAAGAGAGAAGGAAGTTTTCATTGTGCAAATTGTGGAGAAAAATTATTTGACTCAAAAACAAAATATGAAAGTGGATCAGGCTGGCCTTCATTTTATGATTCTTTACCAGATGTGTTTGAAACCAAAACGGATCATCATATAGGTTACGAAAGAACCGAGTATCATTGTAAAAAATGTGGAGGACATCATGGTCATATATTTGATGATGGACCTGAACCTACGGGAAAAAGATTTTGTAATAACGGCGTTTGTTTAATTTTTAAACCAAAAGAGTAAATTATTAAAATTAATTTTTTAAAAGATCTTGAAGTTTATTTTCTTTTTCTAGTGCTCTAACTTCATCGTAACCACCAATATGCTGATCATCAAAAAAGATCTGCGGGATTGTTCTTTTGCCATTTGCTTTTTTAATCATCTCGTCAGCAGCACCTGCAACTTTTGAAATATCAATTTCATTATAAGGAGCGTTATTTCTAGCTAATAATCTTTTTGCAGCTTCACAATAATTGCATAGTGGACCTGTATACATGGTAATTTTTTTCATGGATTACAGATAGTCACCTTTTTTAATTTTACTAGTTATTTCTTTTCTAGAATATTCGAACTTTTTTCGATGTTTAATACTTTTTTGATTTACTCTTTTTCTCCACAATCTGAAAGAAGATGGTTTAAGTGATCTTCGCATAATTTTAATTACATCAGATTCTTTCTTGCCTGTTTTTTTTTCAATTTCCTCAAAAGTTATCCGATCTGCCCAGGCCGCCCAAATGATCCAATCCGGATCGTCCATTTTGGGCTCTGGATTTTTGACTTTAGTAATTGGCCTGTGACCTTTTTTTTTCATAAATCCTTTATATTTGAAAAAAAAATTTAATGCATTTTTTTTAGCCTCTGATATTATGTATTAGATAGTCCTTCTTAGCCATCTTTAGCTCCCGGTTTTTAAGGACTATCTTTTTTTATGCTCCCCCTAGATTTTATACTCTATCTACAGATTATTATTTTTTTGTTTATTACTCCTGGAACTCCAAGGATTGTAATTATCTCTTATTCAATGAATTACGGTGTTGGAAAATGCGTATGGTCTGCTCTAGGTGATGTAACCGCAAATTTGATACAAGCAACTTTAGTTATTTTTGTAATTGGATCTTTTTTTTCAGAGAATTCAACAATACTAAATATATTTAAATGGATAGGTATACTTTATTTAATATATTTAGCTTACGATATTTATAAATCTCGACCAAAAAGCATTTCAAATGAAGGAGAAATAGAAAAAAGTAATTTATCTTTTTTTAGAGATGGTTTTTTTGTTGCTGGTACAAGTCCTAAGGCTTGGATGTTTTTTCCTTTTATTTTCCCACAATTTATTGACTTTAATTCAAATTTATTTACTCAATTTGTAATTTTAATTACAACTTACATCGTTTTAGATTTTTTATCTTTAATTGGCTATGCAATGCTTGCACAAAAATTAATAAAATGGATAACTGCTAATCCAAAAACAATTAATACAATTTCTGCGAGTGTTTTATTAATTATTGCCGCAATAATTGTTGTAACTCAACAATATTAATTAGATTTGGCCTTTATTGCCACTTGCATAAAATTAATTTTCTTTATTTAATCAACTAATAATTAATTAATTAAAGAGGAAATAAAATGAGATTAAATAGAATAATTTTAAGTTTTGTTTCTGCATTAGTAATTTTATTTTCAACTTCTGTTGCATCATTTGCAAAAGTTGTTGGTGACAAAATTATTTTAGGTGCTGCTATTTCCCTAACTGGTAAATACTCATCTAATGGTGTTCATACTCAAAATGGTTATAACATGGCCGTTGACAGAATTAACAGCATGGGTGGTATTAAAGTTGGTGGAAAAACTTATAAGTTTGATATTATTTATTATGATGATGAGTCAAACCCTAAAAGAGCTGCACAGCTTGCAGAAAGATTAATTTCACAAGATGGTGTTGAGTTTATGCTTGGCCCTTACAGTTCTGGTTTAACTAAAGCGATTGCACCAGTAACTGAAAAATATGGTGTTCCAATGGTTGAAGCAAATGGTGCATCTAGATCTTTGTTTACAAAAGGTTACAAATATCTATTTGCTGTATTAGCTCCAGCTAATTTATATCTTGATGTCGCTATCGAAACAGCGGTTGAGTTAAATGGTGGAAAACCAGTAAGAATTGCACAAGCTTTTGAACAAGATGCATTCTCACAGGACGTTAGATTAGGTATTTTAGATGCTGCAGAAAGAACTGGTTCTAAAATCATAATCGACGATAAATTACCTAAAGAACTAAACGATATGGCTGCTACTTTGGTTAAAGTAAAACAAATGAAACCAGATGTACTTGTTGTATCAGGTCACACAAAAGGTGCGTTAACTGCAATCAGACAAATTGCTGAAATGAAAGTTGATGTTCCTATGTTGGCTATGACTCACTGTGATGCTGCTAAGCTATCTAAACAGCATGGTAAAAACTCACAGTACGCTCTTTGTGCTTCTCAATGGCACAAGTCACTAACTTATAAAGATGATTTCTTTAAAGATGGTATGACTTATGCTGCAGACTTTGAGAAAGAGTTTGGATACGATCCACCTTATCAATCTGCTGAATCTTCAGCTGCTTTATTGGTATTCAAAGATGCATTTGAAAGAGCAAATTCTTTTGATCAAAAGAAAGTAAGAGATGCTCTTGCAGCTACGAATATGCAAACATTCTATGGAAATATTAAATTTGCACCTGGTGGTCAGAACGTTGACAAACCAATGGTACTTTTCCAAGTAATGTGTGATGCTTCAGGAAGTTGTGAAAACAAAGTTGTTGCTCCATTAAAATGGGCATCAGCTAAGTTGATACATCCAATTCCTAAGTGGTCAGAAAGATAAAATAAAATACTAAAGCCCCCTAGTCATAGGGGGCTTTTTTTTATATAACCCAAAAATACTTTTTATGGATTTTCTTGTATTTCAATATCCTATGATAACTCTTCAAGCTTGCTTGGATGGTATTTTGCTAGGAGTTTTGTTTGCATTGATTGCATATGGAATGGCACTTCAATGGGGTGTGATGAATATAATTAACATTGCACAAGGAGATCTTGTAATTTTAGGTGGATACATCGCATACTTTATGTATCTTTATGGTATTCATCCAGCATGGGGAGTAATTGTTGCGCCAGTAATAATGTACTTTGTTGGTATAGCAATTTACAAACTCGTAATTAATAAAGTAGTAGATAGAGATCTATTTATCTCTATTTTAGCAACTTTTGGAATAAGTATTCTTTTCATGCAATTAATGAATTTTGCATTTGGTGCAGACGTTGTACTTGCAAATTCTGGTTATGGAACAACTATGTTGTTTGATAACAATGTTGTGTTACCAAATTCAAAAATATTTTCAGCGTTTATTAGCATTGTATTTGCAGTTTGTTTGGTTATTTACATGAAAAAATCTAAGCTAGGACGTGCAATTAGAGCTACAGCTCAAAATGCAAGAGCTGCAAAGATTTTAGGTGTCGATACAGAAAAAGTTTATGCTGCAACATTTGGAATAAATGCTGCTCTTTGTGGTGTTGCTGGTGCTTTGATATCTATAACTTTCACAATTCATCCTTACATGGGACTGCCCTACACAATCAGATCTTTCATGATCGTAATTGTTGCAGGATTAGGAAACTTACCTGGTGTAGCAATGTCGGGAATGGGATTAGGAGTATTTGAAGAATTTGCAGATTATATACTAGGTACAGAATTTAGAATTGGTTCAGTATTTTTATTATTAGTATTAATCCTGGTTTATAGAAGGTTTAAACTTTCAAGAAAAAGAGAATATTTAAAATAAGATTGAGATGAAAAATGAATAAGAATTTTATTTTATATGCAGTAATATTAATATTTGGATTAGCTGCCCCTTTTTTATTTCCAGCCTTTAAAGTTCAGTTATCAATCCTTTGTGTTTTAATAGTTCTTGCTACTACTTGGAACATCCAAGGTGGGGAGATGGGCTATAATTCATTTGGAAATATATTATTTTATGGATTAGGAATGTACTTATGCGCTTCTGTTCAAGTTGGAATGTTTTTTCCATTAGCTGAATGGACGGAGAGTGGAGGGGAAAAAACATTTGTTCACACTCCAACACAGTTTTTTCAAGGTATGGCAGTTGGACTGGTTGTAGCTGCTATAGTTCCAACTATTGTAGCTGGTTTGATAGGATATTCTATTCTTGGACTTAGAGGGCATTATTTTGCAATTTGTACATTAGGTTTAGGTGTAGCTGCGGGTGAAATTTCTGGTGGAATAGAAATTATTGGAGCAGGTCAAGGCTTTACTACACCACCTTTTCCGAATGTTGGTAGCTTAGAAGCAAGGGGGGAGTTTTTCTATTTCTTAAGCTTCTTCACATTAGTGCTAACATTCATTGCGGTTCGTTCAATCTATTCTACAAGATTTAAATTAATACTTAACGCTATTAGAGATAATGAGGATAAAGCTGAAGCAATGGGTATTGAAACAATGAAGTATAAAATTATTGGTTGGATGATCTCAGCTTTCTTCTGTGGATTGGCAGGAGGAATTATGGGTGGCTTAGTTGGATACATAGATTCAACAGATGTTGCATTTGACGGAAGAGAAATGGGAGTATTCATGGTTCTTATGGCAATACTTGGAGGTAAAGGAACTCTTTGGGGACCAATTATTGGTGCAACTATTTTTCATATTTTTAAAGAAGGCTTTTGGACATTCTTTTTGGGTTGGCAGTATGTTGCTTTAGGAGTTTTGATTGTTGTAATTGTAATTTATTTCCCAGAAGGAATTATGGGATGGCTAAGAGAAAAATATCCAGAGCGATTTGGTGAGGTAGTGGATGAAAAAGATCGTAAGGCACAGGTAGAACTTAAATGAGTATTTTAGAAGTTAGCAATGTAAGCAAATCATTTGGTGGCGTTAAAGCTAATGTTGATATTTCAATGAATGTTGAAAAAGGGAAGATAGTTGGATTAATTGGGCCAAACGGTTCAGGAAAAACTACATTATTTAATTCGATTGTAGGGACTTACCCAATAGATAATGGATCCATAAAATTTAATGGAAAAGAAGTTTCTGAGTTGCCAGTTCCTGTAATTGCTAAGTTAGGATTATTAAGAACTTTTCAGCAAACAAGAATTTACGGAAAGCTTAATTGTATAGAAAATATGCTTATTAGTCATAAAGGTAGTGACGCAGATTTAATGAAAATATTTTCAAAAATTCCACAAGAATTAACTGATAAAGCAGAAAATTTGTTAAATTTTGTAGGTTTATATCAAAAAAGAAAGCTAAGAGCTGGAGATTTGTCTTTTGGACAGCAAAAATTACTAGAGCTTGCTATGGCATTAATGAATGAACCAGAGATGTTATTACTAGATGAACCCACAGCTGGAATTAATCCAACACTAATAAATGGTATTATTGATAGATTAATAAAAGTTAACCAAGATTTTGGAATAACCCTTTTGGTTATTGAACACAATATGAGAGTGATTATGCAATTAGCAGAAAATATTTTTTGTTTAGCTCATGGTAAAATGTTAGCCAATGGATCGCCAGATGAAATTAAAAATGATAAACGTGTCATTGATGCGTATTTAGGAGCTCAATAATGGCTAATCAATATGAAGTACTAGGAAAAGCTCCGACACCAGATGATTTAAAAAAATTATCTCCAAACGAAGTTCATTTAACTATTAAAAATTTAAACGCAGGTTATGGAAAAATGGAAATTTTACATAACTTTGATTTATTCGTAAATAAAGCTCAGTCTTTATGTTTAATTGGACCTAATGGTGCAGGTAAATCTACAATTCTTCATTCAATATATGGTTTTACAAATATTTTTTCTGGTCAAATTGAACTTGATGGAAAAGAAATTACAAATCTTACCCCAGCAGAAAAGTTAAAGTCAGTTGGTATAGCCTATATATTGCAGGATAACTCTGTATTTCCAGATATGACTGTAGAAGAAAACTTATTAATGGGAGGATATATAAAAGAAAAAACAGATGAGTCATATGAAGAGGCTGAAAGAATTTTTGAAAAGTATGAAAGGTTAAGAAATAGAAGAAACCAACCTGCAAAAGTTTTATCTGGTGGGGAGAGAAGATTGCTAGAAATATCTAGAGCGTTAGTTATGAAACCTTCAGTACTTTTAGTAGACGAACCGTCAATTGGACTTGAACCTAGATATATTGAAATGGTTTTTGAAATATTAAGAGATCTTCAGCAAAATGAAAAAAAAACAATCATTCTAGTTGAGCAAAATGCCAAAAAAGGATTGGAGTTTGCAGATATTGGATACGTTTTGGTATCTGGGCAAACTGCAATTGCAGGTAAAGGACATGATTTACTTCAAAATCCTGATGTTGGTAGACTGTTCCTAGGTGGATAATGATTAATAAAAATTTTTTCTTTAAAGGTTATAGATCTATATTTACTCATGATAGTCCAGCTATAGCTCTTACTTGTTGCTTTATAGCTATAGGAGCACTATTTAAAAATTTAGGTTTTAATATTCAGGAAAGTATTTTTTCAACTGTTTTAACTTATGCTTTACCAGGTTCACTAGTAATGGCTGAGTCCATGTTAATTGGAGCGTCTTTATTAAATATTTTTTTGGCTGTTTGGATTGTTAATGCAAGACTTTACCCTATGGCTGTATCTTTATTTCCGTTAATGATGCACAAAAGTCAATCTAAGTGGAAGTATTACTTTTCTTGTCATTTCATTGCTATTTCCGCATGGCTAATCATGAAAAGCAATTATAAAAAAATTCCAAAAAAACATAGAATTGATTATTGGATTGGTATTGGGAGCGCGACAGTAAGTGTATCAGTAATTGGAACATTTATAGGTTTCTCTTTTTCAGAATATTTGAATAAAGATATGATGTTGGGTTTAGCAATTCTTAATCCAGTTTATTTTCTATGTATGATGATTGGGGCATCTAAAACTATACCAGTAACTCTATCAGTTTTGTTTGGAACTATATTGGGACCAATTATTTATTTACTCTCACCAGAGTGGTCAATTTTGTTGGCAGGTATAATTGGTGGAACCATAGCTTATCTAGCAGGAGAGTATAATGTCAGCTAGTATAGTCTACGCAATTTTAGTTACGTCTTTAGCAACATTTTTGTCTAGATTTTTGGGTGCTATTACATCCGAAGGTATAAAAGAAACATCAAAACTGTTTAAGTGGTTTAATTGTTTAGCCTACGCAACTTTAGCAGCATTAATAGCAAGAACTATAATTTTTCCTGCTGGCGTTTTGGTAGATGCTAGTTATTCAAGTAGATTTATTGTTGTGCTGTCATCTTTAGTTATTTTTTTTATATCAAAGAAGAACTTTGTTTATCCTACAATTTTCTCAGCTATTTGTATGGCAATACTTAATAATTATATCTGATTAGATTGATTTATAAAATAAGTTAAAATAAAATTTAGAATGCAAAAAATTACAGGCATAGACATTCAAAAACATGATCAATCAAATAGGATTATAAAGATAAGTTTAGAAAATGATATTATAGATAAATTAATTTTCCCCTTTAATAAATTCGATTTAACAGCTTTAGAACTAAAACCATTTACAAGATTTACTTTAGCTAAAAGTTTAGATGATTTAACAGACAATAAATTAAGTGAATTGATGAACTCAATTATTAGAGATAGATCTACAGGTTGTTTTATTATTGGACCAAAAAATATTACTGCAAAAATTAATGATACGTTTTTAGTTAAGTTATCAACTGCATTAGCTCATTTAATTGGTGTACCAAATCATGACGCGATGGCAGGAAAATACTATGCTCGTTTTCATGTTAAACATGATGATACTAGCGACTCTTATTTAAGAAAAGCTTATAGAAATATGGATCTTCATACAGACGGGACATATGTGAAAGATGTAACCGATTGGTTAATTATGACAAAAATTGATGAGCAAAATGTAGAAGGAGGTGAAACAGCTATGTTGCATCTTGATGACTGGGAACATTGTGATGATTTATACAATGATCCAGTAGGGAGACAAAATTTTGTTTGGGGGTCGCCAAAAAGTAAAAATATTGATTACAAGGTAGAGCACCCAGTCTTTTCGACTGATAAAGAGGGAAGACCAACAATATCTTATATAGATCAATTTCCAGAACCTCAAAATATGGATCAAGGCAATTTTTTACAAAGATTATCTGATGGATTAGAGGAAAGTAAAAATAAAATAATTACGAAATTACCTGTTGGTTATTCTGTGATTGCTAATAATTATTTCTGGCTTCATGGAAGAAAACCCTTCAAAGAAAACAAGGAATTAAGCAGAGAATTACTAAGAATTAGAGGTTCTTTTTTTGTTAATTAATTCAATATAATCAATATAAAGTATCCAAAATTATGAATTTAGGTTTTATTGGTACTGGAAAAATTGCAGCTTCAGTGATTACTGGAATATGTAAATCAAAAATTTCCTATAAGAAAATTATTATATCTCCAAGAAATAAAAAAATAGCTCTTGGGTTAAAAAGAAAGTTTAAAAAAATAGTTATTGCCAAAGATAATCAACAAATTGTAGATCAATCTAATTGGGTATTTTTATCTGTTACACCTACTGTTGGTGAAAAAATTATTAAAGATTTAAAATTTAAATCGACCCAAACAGTTGTTAGTTTTATTTCAACAATTACTTTATCTCAATTAAAAAAAGCAATTAAAGTAAAAGCAAAAATTGTAAGAGCAATACCTCTACCTCCAATTTCATTAAAGAAAGGTCCTGTACCTATTTGTCCCCCTAATTCAAAAGTTAAAGCGTTTTTCAATAACTTGGGCACAACTGTAGAAATTAAGAATGAAAAATCGTCTATAAATTTTTGGTCAACCTCCGGCATGATGGCGCCTTTTTATGAGATGTTGAGAGTAATGACTGATTGGTTGGTAAAAAGAGGGGTAAAAAGAAATAATGCTCAAAAATATATTACTTCTTTATTTTTAGCTTTATCTGAAGATGCTGTAGTAAATTCAAAAGAAAATTTAAAGAATTTAGTAAAAGAGTCTCAAACGCCAAAAGGGTTAAATGAACAAGGCGTGAAAGAATTAACTAAAGCTGGATTTTATAGATCTCTAGAAAGAACATTAAATAGTATTCACAGAAGACTTAACAAATAAATCAAATGTCTGAAAATATTTTAGAGATTAATAATTTAACTAAATATTTTGGTGGATTAGCTGCAGTTTCAGATTGTTCAATAAAAGTTAAAAGAGGAACTATCACTGGTATCATTGGGCCAAATGGATCTGGCAAAACCACTTTATTCAATTTAATTGCTGGAAACTTAAAATCCTCTGGTGGTAATGTTGTTTTTGATGATGAAAATATTACTGATGTTCCGTCTTATGAATTATTTTCTAAAGGGTTGTTAAGAACATTTCAAATTGCACATGAGTTTTCAAATTTATCTGTTTTAGAAAATTTAATGATGGTTCCAGGAAATCAATCTGGAGAAAAAATAATGACAGCATTATTTAAACCAGGTTTAGTTGCACAAGAAGAGGCTGTGGTTAAAGAGAAAGCGAAAGAAGTTGTTGAATTTTTAAATTTAGAACATTTATCAAATGAGCTTGCTGGAAATCTTTCAGGTGGACAAAAGAAATTATTAGAACTTGGAAGAACCATGATGGTTGATGCAAAATTAGTATTATTAGATGAAGTAGGGGCTGGAGTTAACAGAACTTTGTTGAAAGATCTTGGAACTGCAATAGAAAAGTTAAATAAAGAAAAAGGTTATACTTTTTGTATGATTGAACATGATATGGATTTTATTGGAAGATTGTGTGATCCAGTGATCGTAATGGCTGAGGGGTCAGTATTATTTGAAGGAAGTGTTGAAGAAGCAAAAAAAGATGAAAAAGTTATAGAGAGTTACCTTGGCAGAGGATCAAAATTAAAGGATACAAACTAATGGCATATTTTGAAGGAATAGAAATGACAGGTGGTTATGGTAATGGTCCTGACATTATTAGTTCGTGTTCAGTAAATGTTAATAAAGGTGAAATAGTTTCTATTCTGGGGCCTAATGGTGCTGGTAAATCAACTGCTATGAAAGCAATGTTAGGTTTGCTCAATTTAAAATCTGGATCAGTAAAGATTGATGGCAAAGATATTTCTAAATTATCTCCTCAAGATAGAGTTAAACAAGGTATTTCTTTTGTCCCACAGACTAAAAATGTTTTTGCAGGAATGACCGTTGAAGAAAATTTAGAAATGGGTGCATTTCTTGTTGAGGATGAAATCAAAAATATAATTGAAGAAATTTATGAATTGTTTCCAATTTTAAGAGAGAAAAGAAATCAGATGGTTGGTGAACTTTCTGGAGGTCAAAGACAACAAGTGGCTCTAGGTCGAGCTTTAATGATTAAACCTACAGTTTTAATGTTAGACGAGCCAACTGCAGGTGTATCACCAATTGTTATGGACGAATTATTTGATCACATTGTAAAAGTAAAAAGAACAAACGTCGCTATCTTAATGGTAGAACAAAATGCAAAACAAGCCTTAAGCATATCTGATAGAGGCTATGTGCTAGTTACTGGGGAAAATCGTTATTCAGGAACTGGAAAAGAATTATTAGAAGATGCAAGAGTAAGAAGCTCTTTTTTGGGAGGGTAATATGGATTTTGTAAATGCAATAATCCTTTTATTAAATTATATTTTCATTCCTGCATTAACTTATGGTTCTCAGTTAGCACTGGGCGCAATATTTGTAACACTTATTTATGGAATTCTACGATTTGCAAACTTCGCAACTGGTGACATGATGTCTTTTGGAACCATGGCAACGATTTTATTTACATGGTATTTTCAATCTTTAGGTGTTTCTTTAGGGGTTCTACCTACTGCTTTATTAGCTATCCCATTTGGAATTTTTTTCATGATTCTTTACATGCTTTTAATAGATAAATTTGTCTTCAAATATTATAGACATCAGAAAAGCCCTCCAGTTCAATTTGCAATGGTAAGTATAGGTGTAATGTTTGTAACTCAAGCTGTAGTGAGAATAATAATTGGACCTGCTGATAGAAGATTTTTTGATGGAGAAAAATTTATTATTAAGGCTCGAGAATTTAAAGAGATGACGGGTTTAAATGAAGGTCTTGCATTAAAATCAACCCAAGTAATAACTATTTTTGTAACAATAGTTTTAGTCTCTTTATTATTCTGGTTTTTAAATAGAACAAAAACTGGAAAAAGTATGAAAGCTTATTCTGATAATGAAGATCTTGCTTTATTATCAGGTATTGATCCAAAAAAAATAGTTTTAGTTACTTGGATAATTGCTGGAATTTTAGCTACAATAGGTGGAGCATTGTATGGTTTAGATAAAAGTTTTAAACCATTTACTTATTTTAACAATATGCTTCCTATTTTTGCTGCTGCAATAGTTGGAGGAATTGGAAATCCATTTGGAGCCTTTCTAGGAGGATATGTAATTGCCTTTTCTGAAATTTTACTAACATACGCCTACAAGAAATTCTTTATGTATGTCTTACCAGCAAGTATGGAGCCAGAGGGTTTAGTTCAATTGCTTTCAACAGACTATAAATTTGCAGTTTCATTTTCAATCTTGGTGATTGTTTTGCTTTATAGGCCTTCAGGAATATTTAAAGGAAAAGTATTGTGAGAAAAAATTTAAACGTCATTGCAGCATACAGTATCATGATGGTTTTAATTCTATTAGTTGGAATTTTTCAATCATGGAATATTGCATTATCAATATTTAATCTTTGCTTAATTTCAGCAGTCATGACCATGGGTGCGAATATTCAATGGGGTTATGCTGGTTTAATTAATTTTGGAATTATGGGTTATACAGCTTTAGGTGGTTTAGCTGCAGTATTGATATCTGTCGATCCTGTTCAAGAAGCCTGGAGGGCAGGTGGTTTTGATATTTTAATGGCCTTATGGCTCATAGTAGTAATGGTATTAGTTATAAGGTTTATTTTAAAAAGATTTGAAAAATCAAAAATCAGAACATACAGCATTGCTGCAATAATAATTTCAGGTATTTTGCTTATTAGATTTTCTGCAGAGCCAGGTATAGAAGCTATTGAAGCAGTTGATCCTGCTAAAACTGGTTTCCTAGGAGGATTTGGATTACCAATTGTATTTTCTTGGATAGTAGGCGCTCTTTTTGCTGGTGGTTTAGCTTTTATAGTTGGAAAAGTTGCGCTCGGTCTTAGAGCAGACTATTTAGCTATTGCTACTCTTCTTATCTCTGAAATTGTTATTGCGATTATTAAACACGAAGATTGGCTCACAAGAGGGGTCAAAAACGTTATTGGACTAAAAAGACCCGCACCTTATGAAGTAGATCTTCAAACTACTGATTGGTTTATTAAATTAGTTGAAAAGTTTAATTCAGGAAAATTAAGTGTAATTGAGAATTTAGCTGATCGTCAAGCTGCTTTAAACCAACTTGTTATTGAAGGTTCATCAGTGTTTGTAAAACTGTGTTATTCAGGATTATTCTTAGTAGTAGTAATTATTCTTTTAATTTTAACTCAAAAAGCACTTTATTCTCCATGGGGAAGAATGATGAGGGCAATTAGAGATAATGAGGAAGCTGCAAATGCAATGGGTAAAAATGTTGTTAAACAACATTTACTAATTTTTATTTTAGGCTCAGCAATTGTTGGAATTGCAGGCGCAATGCTTGTTACACAAGATGGACTATTTACTCCAGGAAGTTATAGACCTATGAGATATACTTTTTTGATTTGGGTGATGGTAATTGTTGGAGGAAGTGGAAATAATTTCGGGGCAATTTTAGGAGGATTTGTTGTTTGGTTCTTATGGATTGAAGCTGCACCAATATCATTATTTTTAATAAACTTTTTCACTGCGGGAATTCCTGAAACAAATGCACTTAAAGCTCATTTAATTGAAAGTGTTCCTTATTTCAGATTTTTACTGATGGGATTAGGATTGTTGTTTATAATGAGGTATCGACCTAAAGGTATACTTCCTGAAAAAATAGAAATAAAGTAAACATAATGAAATATATTATATTAGGTGCTGCTGCTGCTTGGGCTTTGTATATGGCCGATAAGTATTTATTCTTTTAATGAATAAAAATCTTTCGTTACTTATATTAAGCCAGATTTTTGCTTTTACAGCTGCCCCAGTCACAGTTTTTTTAAGTGGTATAATTGGTTCAAAATTTAGTCCAATAAAATCTTTAGCTACTCTTCCAATGGCTTTGTCAGTTGTTGGAATTGCGTTATTCGCTTTTTTTGCTGCAAAGTTAATGAGTATAATTGGACGAAAATTAGGTTTTATTTTTGCATCAATAGGTACATGCTTTGCATCTCTTTTAACTGCATACTCTATAATTATAGAAAGTTTTGTCTTATATAATTTAGGATGCTTTTTAATTGGTGGAGGAATAGCTTTCAGCCATCAATATCGTTTTGCAGCGGTCGAGGTTGTGGATAAGGATTATGCACCAAAAGCAATTTCTATCATTTTGTTAGCAGGAATAGGTTCGGCCTTTATCGGTCCAAACATTGCAAACATTTCGAAAGGATTTATTTCAGATCATATTTATGCAGGCTCTTATCTTTCACTTGCCATTTTATCTATCTCATCAACAATATTTTTAATTTTTTATAAGGAACCAAAAACGATATCTAGTAATCAATATAATACTGGAAGAAGTTTTTTTGAGCTTATCTCTCAACCTAGATTTCTACAGGCACTTGTAGCTTCAGCTTTTGCCTATGCTGTAATGACTTTTTTAATGACAGCAACCCCTATAAGCATGCATCTGATGGAGAAAATAAGTTTATCCAAGACTGGATTTGTTATTCAGCTTCATATAGCAGCTATGTTTTTACCTTCACTAGTTACAGGAAATTTAATTAAAAGGTTTGGTCATAGTAAAATTATGTATGTGGGAGTTTTATTGTTTTTGGTCACAATTATTACCAGTTTATTTGAACAGAATTATATTAACTATATGGTTGCACTTATTTTTCTGGGGCTGGGGTGGAACTTTTTATTCATTTCAGGAACAAGCTTACTTGTTTTGTGTTACAGAGAAGAGGAAAAATTTAGAGCTCAAGGGTATAATGATTTAATTGTTTATTCTATACAAGCATTAGCCAGTTTGTCTGCTGGAGTATTTCTTAGCTTAACTAGCTGGAAAACTATGAATTTAATATGTTTAATTTTTTTAATTATAATAGCTCTTTCTACCTTTAGAGCTGATCTAAAAAAAAACCCCAGTAATTAAATTACTGGGGTTTTTTGAATTAAGATAAAAAATTATCTTTGTTTTTTAGTTTTGAATTTTCCGCCTTTAACTTCTTGCTCTAAGAAAGAACCTTCAGCTTCACCAACGTCAGTAAAAGTTACTCCAGTAGCACCTTCGTAATTAATCTTTTTACCTTTTGCTAGTAAATCTAAACCTTTCTTAAGTTCACCTGGATAAATTTTAGTTCCAGGAGCGTTAGCAACATCCATTACATGTTTTGCAATAGATGCTCTGTCAGCAGAGTTACCTGCTTGCATTGCAAGAACGATTAAAGCAGCTGCATCGTAAGATTCACCTGTGTAAGGACCAGAAGCTTCTACACCTCCAGCTTTTGCAACATCAGCAAATATACCTGCACCTTTACCAGTAGAACCTGGTAATGATCCAAATGATTTGCTTAAATCTTTTCCGAATGCATCAACTAAAGATTGACCAATCATACCATCTGATAAAATAAATCTATCAAAAGCACCAGAGTCTAAAGAAGCTTGAATAATTCCTTTTCCTCCTTGGTCAAGATAACCAATAACTGCTACAGCATCACCACCAGCAGAAGCAAGAGTTGCTACTTCAGATGAGTAATCTGCTTTTCCATCTTCGTGAGCAGTTACAGTTGTAACTTTAATACCATGAGCCTCAACTGCTGCTTTATAAACATCAGCTAAACCTTTACCATAGTCATTGTTAGTATAAGTGATTGCAACACTTTTTACTTTTCTATCTTTAGTTATGTCAGCTAAAATTTGGCCACCTCTAGCATCTGATGGAGCAGTTCTAAAGAAATACCCTTTATCATCTAGAGTTGTTAATCCTGGAGAAGTAGCTGAAGGTGAAATCATTACTACACCATTTGGTACAGCAACGTTAGTTGCAATAGCACCAGTTACACCTGAACAGTCTGCTCCCATGATTGCAGCTACACCACCTGAAATTAAACCTTCAGCTGCAGCTGTTGCCGCTGCTGAGTCAACACAAGTTGAGTCTGCTCTTACTGGCTCAATTTTTTTTCCACCTAATAGTGAACCTGAATCAGAAGCTTCTTTAAATGCAAGCTCTGCAGATGCAGCCATAGCTGGAGTTAGAGATTCAATAGGACCAGTGAATCCTAAGATGATCCCCATTTTAATATCTGCCATTACCTTTGTTCCAAAAATAGAAACAAACATAAATGCAGCGATAAATAGTTTTCTCATTATCTTCCTCTTTATTGTTAACAATTTATAAAAGCCAATTTAAGTATGAATACAGTCAATATTCAATGACAAATTTATCCTATTTTAGACAGTTAATTGGCGCTGATAATTATCTGATTGAGAAAGGGTCTAGAGAAGGTTCGTCAGATGTATAGAACCATGTTGTTTTTACTCTTGTATAGTCTTTAATTGACTCAATTCCTGCTTCTTTTCCATATCCACTATCCTTGATACCTCCAAATGGAGCTGAAGGAGAGATTAATCTATAAGTATTAACGAAAGTTATACCTGCCCGGATAGCATTAGATACCCTCATTCCTCTTGCGAGATCACTAGTATAAACACCTGAAGAAAGACCATATTGATTATCGTTCATTAATTCTATTACCTCTTTTTCAGTATCAAATTTCATCACGGATAAAACAGGTCCGAAAAGTTCATTTTCAGCAGCCGGTAAATTATGATTTTCACACTCAATAATTGTTGGTGGGAAATAATAACCTTCATTTGAAAAAGGATGTCTTTTACCACCACATTTAATTTTTCCACCTTGTTCAACAGTTAATTTAATATTTTTTTCTATTACTTCTAATTGTTTAAAGTTACTCAAGGGGCCCATTTCTGTATCAGAATCCATTGGAGCACCTATTTTAATTTTTTCCGCTCTTGATGCTAATCTATCTATAAATTCATTATAAATTCCTTTTTGTAAGTACAACCTTGAACCTGCTATACAGCTTTGACCACTTGCTCCAAATATTCCAGCAGTTATTCCATTAATTGCATTTTCTTGTTTGGCATCATCAAAAACAGCTACAGGACTTTTTCCACCTAACTCTAAACTTACTTCAGATAAATTTACTGCAGAGTTTCTAATTATATGTCTTGCAGTTTCAGGACCTCCTGTAAAAGCTACTTTCTCAACTAGGTTGTGAGTAGTTAAAGCTTTACCGCATGGATCACCAAAACCAGAAACTACATTTACAACACCTTTTGGTATTCCAGTTTCTTCAATCAACTTTGCAAACTCAAACATAGTTGCTGGCGCTAATTCAGAACATTTAATCACAACTGTATTACCCATAGCTAAAGCAGGAGCAACTTTTGTTGCAGTTAAAAACATTTGGGAATTCCAGGGAATGATAGCTGCAATAACACCTATTGGAATTCTTGTTGTGATCGCTTGAATATTTGGTTTATCTATTGGAAGAACTGTCCCCTCAACTTTATCAGCTAAACCTGCATAGTAATCATAATATTCTGCAATGTATTTTGCTTGTTGATAAGTTTCTCTGTACAATTTTCCTGTATCAATTGTTTCAATCTTACCTAATAATTCAGAATTTTCTCTTAGCTTGTTTCCAATCGCTCTTAAATATTTTGCTCTATCTCTTGCAAGCATTTTTGGCCACTCACCTTCAAAAGCTTTTTGTGCAGCTTTTACAGCTCTATCAACATCATTTGTGCTAGCTTCTGGAACTACAGCCCAAGGCTTGTTGTTTTCTGGATTTAAAGTTTCAAAAGTTTTTTTTGTATCAGAGTCCACCCACTGACCATCTATAAACATTTGATATTTTTTTAACTCAGGCATTATTTATATGTTTCATTATTGCATTATTTACTTCGTCTGCATATTCAATAGTGCATAAATGTTTTCCATTTTTAATTTCAACATATGTTGAATTTTGTATATCTTTATTTAAATTTTTTGACATATCAGGCGTAGATCCTGGATCATCTGATCCCGTTATTATTAAAGTATTTGTTTTTATATTTTTTATATTTTCAAGATTATCCTCATAGTTTGCAAATACTTCATAAGCTTTTATAAAATTTTCTTGATCAATTCCTTTCTTATTAAGAATTTTCATAAACTCATCATATAATTCAGGATTTTGATCAAGGTACTTATCTGAAAACCATCTCTTCATTGCCATTTGGGATATTGGCATATTTTTTTTTGCCAAATTCACTCTATCAATTACATTTTGTCTTTCTTTGGTTGTCCTTTTGTAAGTAGTGGAAATTAGAGTTAAGGAATTTAAATAATTTTCATGTTTTGAGGCAAATTCAATTGCAATCAAAGATCCAATGGAAAAGCCAATTAAGTTAAATTTCTCTATATTTAAATTATTTACCAAGCTTGATAATTGATCAGTAAAATTTTTCATTGATAAATTTGGCTCTTTAAAAGGTGTTTTTCCGTGCCCTAAAAGATCATAAGTTATAAATGAATTATTCTTGAAAAATTCAATTTGTGGTTTCCACATTTGTTGATTTAAACCAACACCATGAATAAAAATTATTGGTAAAGAATTTTTATTATTAAAATAATAATGATTTTGATTGTTATCAAAATTGTAAGACATCAATTATTTGTCGATGCCCATCTCTTTCATGTCTTGATATCTATCACCTGTTCTAGCGTGAGCTCGTCCAGTTGGAGCCCCTCCAATAGCAACAACTATTTCATCTTCATTAGGGGCATCATGAATTGTAAATTCATGAGTAAGATAAAAAGGTCTTAATCCAGCATCAGTTTTGTGCATCATTGGAATTGAAATTTTTGCACCTGCAGGACCTCTGGTATTTGTAAAACTTAAATAGGAAGTTCCATCAACAGCATCTCTAAATTTATTTCCAAATCTTAAAGTATGAATAAATGCAGAAGCGTGTTCTATCTCACCATTTAATCCAACCATAGCAGCTTTTCCATAAGCTAAAATTTTTTCACCCGATCCAATTTCTTTTGTTAACTCTGGAACCAAAAGATCTCCTAATTGAGGCGCAAGATCTAATATTTCTGGTTTTAAATCTTCTACAAAACCTTTTCCGGCCCAAGGATTTTCTATAACAGCTGCAACCGAAACTAACAGAACAGGTTCTTTAGCTTTTTTTCCACCTTCAATAAAAGTTTTATCAACAAATTTTGCAAATTTTCTAAGTTTTAAATCCATTTACTAACTAGCTCTTTGAATGTTTGTGTCTATCGGTTTTATATTTGGAATTACTTCTTCTGTAAATAATTTGATGCTTCTCATACAATCTTCATGTTTGATACCTGGAAAGTTAGACCAAACTTGTAAATTTTGAAGATTTAATTCTTGTTGAAGTTCTTTTATTTTTTCAATTACAAACTCAGGTGTTCCAAACAATAGATTTCTTTTATGAAGAAATTCATAATTTAATAAATCTAGTTTATTTTTTGTCTCTGGTAATTTTTCATCTGGATCCATATGATTTCCTAAGCCTCTCCAATGACAGACCCATCTCATGTAATTTACGATATGTTCTCCAGCCATTTTCTCAGCCTCTTCCATAGTTTCTGCAACAAACATATCTCTAACTAAACTAATACCTTCACCGAGTGGCACATTCCTATTTTCAGCTTTAGATTTTGCTTCTTTAAAAATTTCAAATCTTTTTTTCAAAGCTTTTACAGTTGGTATCCACATAATTGTATTGAGACCATTTTCTGCCGCCCATTGAATTGATCTTTCTCCATCAACTACTTGTGATATTGGTGGAAAAGGTGTCTGATAAGGCTTTGGTAGTACTGATATTTGTTTTAATTCATTTGTTTTTAAATCGACAACATTTTCTTTTGGAGGACTCATGTCGTGTTGCCAAATAAAATTAGGAGATGGGTAGGTATAAAATTCTCCTTGATGAGAAAAGAAGTCTTCAGACCATGCTTTTTTCATTATGTCTAATGTTTCTGAAAATAGTCTAAAATTTTTTGCTTGGTCTTTTAAGTCAGCTTCTTTATTCATGTTGATTGCTTCTCTACCATAAACTCCTCTTCCAATACCTACTTCAACTCTTCCTTTTGACATTTGGTCAAGGGTAGCAATATCTTCTGCAAGTCTTATAGGATTATGAAATGTAATTACGTTACAAGCCTGCCCTAAACGAATATTTTTAGTTCTTGCCGCAGCATCTGTACACATCATAAGTGGATTAGTGCAAGACTCCATTCCTTCATGATTAAAATGATGTTCAGTATACCAAATAGAATTCCAATTATTTTGATCACAATATTCTGTGATCTCTCTAGCTTCATCTAATAGCTGGGTATATGGTTTTTTATCCCAATTAGTAGTGTTACAAAAATATCCAAAGTTCATAAAGTCTCCTTTAAAAATTAATTTAAAGACGACCGATCCCACTTTCGTAAATTTTTGAATTTAACGACGAGTTATGTATCGCTTTATACTTAAACTTTATTATTACTAACGTTGATATTCAATAAATTTCTTCAAAGATTTTTTAAGAAATTTCTCATAAATTTGACCATTATTTTTGAATTTGCTTCCATTTAAAAATGATTGGCTCATTTTGAAATCATAGGAAGGTTCAAAGAAAAACGGAACAGAGAGTCTCTTACTTTTATTCCACAAAACCCTATGATTAGTTGCTTTAAATTTACCTTTGCTTAAAAATTCTAAAGCTCGACCAGTATTCACCACTAAAGCTTTTTTATTAAAAGGTACATCGTACCACTTCTTTGTTTTTCTATTTTGAACTTGAAGACCACCTTTTATATCTTGATATAAAACTGTAAATATTCCACTATCAACATGTGTTTCACATCCAAGGGCCACTCCATCTTGTTTTGATATTTCTACAGGTTTTGTTTGTTTGGGATAATAATTAAATCTTAAAGTGCTTAGTGTTTTTAATCTTGAAAAAGCTTTGCTTGATATGTTTGGATTTTTTTTATTTAATTTAATTACACCTTTAAACAACGTTTCACTTAAACTATAAATGCTATCAAAATATTTATTTAACTCATTAATAGAAGCTTTGTTAAAACATTTATTTAGATTTAAGTGTTCAATGTATTGGTTTTTTAATTTAGAGGAATATGTTTTGGTAACTTTTAAATCCCCAATATCTAAACCTTCTTTACCATTTACATCGTTTGGAAAGTATCCTCTATAAAGATTTTTATTTTTTTTATTCCATTTTTTTGGTGACAATTTTCTTTTTTTATAATTAGATAAATTAAAAAATTTATTTCCAACATCACATATTTTTTTTATTTCTTTTAAATTAAGCCCGTGCCCTGTAACTTGAAAAAAACCTACATTTACACAGGCTTTTTCAATTTCTTTAATTGTTTTTAATGCTCTTTGTGTTTCAAAATTGTTTTTAATTAGTGAGGATACATTAATTGTTGGGATATAATTTTTTGTCATCTTCTTACAGGTGTTTCTGTAGCAATATATTGATCTCTAGCTTTTTCTCTTAAATAAATATAAATCCCTGCAGCTATAATACAAGCTACTCCAAAGAATGTTCTTCCTGATGGAATTTCATTAAATAAAAAATATCCAGGTATCATAGACATTATAATTAATGAATATTCAAACAGAGAAACCACAGAAGGTGAAGCTACAATGTAGGCTGAAAATATGCAGAGAAAAGCAATAGAGGCTACAAAACCAAAAAATAAAATAAATTTCCACGTATATTCAATATTTGAAAACCACTCTCTAAAAATAAACTGTGTGGTTGGATCAAAGTTGGGGTTATTCAATTGTCCATTTCCCATAAACAAATAAATAAGACCACATAAAATTAGGGCTATTAAATAAAAATAAAACAATTGAGTATTTACATCATCTTTATCAGATGTGTATTTTGTTATTGTCATAGATGCAGCATAAAAAAATGCACAAACCACAGGAAGCAAACTTTTATATTCAAAGTCAGAAAAGTTTGGGTCTAGTACAATAAAAACTCCCATAAAACCAAAGATAATTGCAGACCATCTCCTTATTCCAATAAACTCTTTCAAAAAAAATTTAGCAAAAATAGATACAAAAAAAGGACAAGAGAAGAATAGGGCATTTGCCGTTGCTAAGGGCATGTATGTAAGAGAAATAAAGAAAGCTGAAAATGCCAAAAAGTGAAGAACAACTCTAACAATTGTTAAAATAGGATAAAAAGTTTTTAATGAAACTTTTTGTTTTTTAAATTTTATGTAACTAAAAAGTAAAACAGCTGCAACAAAATACCTTCCAAAAAAAATTTCATAAAGAGAGGCTTTTTCAAAAATATATTTTATTAAAGAATCTTGCATTGCAAATAAAGTCATCGCAACGATTATTAAAATAATACCTTTAGAATTATTATCTTTTGCCATTTATCTAAGTGGTTTTTCTGTAGCAATAGATTGATTTTGTGCCTTTTCACGAATAAAAATATAAACACCACTTGATACTATAATTAAAATTCCAATCACTGTATTTAATGAAGGTATTTCATCAAAATATAACCATCCTACAAGCGGCGACCAAAATAATATTGAATATTCGAAAGGCGAAACAACAGCTGGAGAAGCTATACTGTAAGCTTTAAATAAAAAAAGAAAAGCAACCGTAGCAGTCACCCCTGTTGCAGTCATTAATAAAATATTAGAATTAAAATCAATAAACCATTCCCTAAATATAAATTGTGAAGCTGGATGATCCGAGACGTTATATTGACCATCACCGATAATAAAGTAAAAAATTATGCTAATAATTATTGCACCAATATAAAATGTAAATGTTTGTGTATAAACACTATCCTTATCAGATGTTTTTTTTATTATTATCATAGATAATGAGTAACAAAACGCACATAAAATAGGCAGCAAACTTAAATAGTTAAAATTACTAAAATCAGGATTTAATGTTATATAAACACCAATAAATCCAACGACTATAGCGGACCACCTTCTTACTCCTATTTCTTCTTTTAAAAAAAAATGAGCGAATATTGTAATTAAAAAGGGAGTAACAAAAAATAAAGCAGTAGCAGTACCAAGCGGTAACACGGTCAAAGAAACATAAAAAGAACTAAAGCCAAAGAAAAAAAGTATTACACGCGTAATAGTCAAAAGAGGATATTGGGTTTTAAATACTATTGGTTGTTTTGTAATTATTAAAAACATTAAAATAAGCACAAAACTTATTACTGTTCTAATTAAGTAAATTTCATAAAGTGAAACAAAATTATAAATATGCTTCATAATTCCGTCTTGGACAGAAAAAACCATCATAGCTATTAATATGAATGCTATCCCTTTGGGATTATTATTAGTGGTGGACATTAATTATTTTACAACGAATTTATTGTTTTGGAAAATAGTTCTGAAGATCACCTTCTCTGAAAACATCAGTCGTGCTGCAATGTAAACTACCACCAAAAGCATAGACTTCTCTAAAATCTATTGGAATTACTTCCATTCCAAGCTTATCTAATTGTTCAGCTTGATAAACTTCTGTCTTTTCTACACATACTGTTTTTGGATCTAGCACCAAAACATTCATTGATAGCCATACAGAGTAATAACTCAGGTCTGGAGGTGAATTATGAGCTGGTTGCGCTGCATAAACAATTTCCCAGCCATTGTCTTCAAAAAGTTTCCTTTGTTCTTTTGGAAGTTTTCTAACCGGATTATTTAAAATTAACCCAGGTTTTATAGGTGTAAAAGTTGCATCTATATGAATTGGGTAGGGATCTCCTGGAAAATTTACTGTGTGAATTCTATGATCTGGAAAATGTCTTTTTAACCAGTCAATTCCTTTTAGATTAGTTGTAAATCCATGTTGAACAATTAAATCCTTCCCAAATCTTAAAATATCTGCAGCATCAAAAAGTGGCTCCTCTTCAGTTGTAACAAAATATTTTTTCTCTGCCCACTCTAATCTTTGATCGATACTCACATCTTCAGATAAATAATTCATATGATAATCAGCATCAGTCAATCTAGGCTTAGGTGCTGTTTCGTGTCTCATACCTGGATCCTCAACAAAGTACTTTTGTAATAATGGTCTATAGGCCAAATACTCAAACCATCTACATCTAAAACTCATTGTGGCTTCCAGCATTTCTTTTCCAACTGTAATTATAACGTCTCTAGACGGCATACACCCAAACATATGTTCTACTTCCCAATCAGGAGTAGCAATTTTTTCATCAAATTTAAGTGGAGTAGGTCTATCAACTCTTATACCTCTTCCTTCAAGTGTTTTAACAAATTTATCTAAAAGTTCATTAGCTCTATCTATAGAATCTTGTGTTCGTCTTCCGTGTTTACCTTTCATCACAGAGTCAGGTGGAATTTTACAATCAACAGCTGGTTCAGGTGCAGGTATACAGCAATTATCTGCTCTTCCAACTATTACATGTTTTAACGGATCCCATTCATTCCAACTTTGAACAATAGTCTTTTTCATTCTATATAGATGATTAATTTAAATAGAAGTTAATTTCAATAAATTTCAATATTAAGAATTTAAAATAAATTCTGATGCTCTTTCTGCAATCATTAAAGTTGGAGCATTTAGATTTCCACTTGTAATTTCTGGCATTACAGAAGCATCAACTACTCTTAAGTTTTCTATACCATGAACTTTTAGTTTTTGGTCAACTACAGCCATTTTGTCTACTCCCATTTTTAAAGTACAAGATGGGTGATATGCTGTCTCTGCTTTAGAACGAATATATTCTTCAAATACTTCATTTGTTTGAGCATGTTCTCCTGGTCCTATTTCTTTTCCCGCAAAAGGTTTTAAAGAATTTTGTCCTAAAATTTTTCTTGCTACATGGATACATTCAATTGTTTGCTTTAAATCATCTTCATGTTCTAGATAATTAAATTTGATTTTAGGATAATCGTAAGGGTTTGAGCTATTTAATGTTATATGACCTCTACTTTTTGGGTGATTTGGACTTGCATGTAATTGATAACCATGTCTATCTGGATCAACTAATCCATGATCAATTACAAAAGCAGGAAAAAAATGAAATTGAATATTAGGATATTCTCTTTCTGGAGATGATTTACAAAAACCTCCCGCTTCTAAGAAAGAGGCAGAACAAGGGCCACTTCTATTTAGAAACCATTGAATACCAACTCTAATCATGTTGATTTTGTTAACATAAGAATACAAAGTATCTTTAGTTTTACATTCTTGCTGGACATAAGTTTCTAAGTGGTCTTGTAAGTTTTTTCCCACTCCCTCCAAGTTGTGAACAACACTAATTCCTTTATCTTTAAGGTGCTGGCTTGGACCAATTCCTGAAAGCATTAATAGCTGCGGCGAATTGATTGCTCCACCACTTAAAATTACTTCTTTATTCGCATAAATTTTTTCAATTTTATTTTTAATTTTAACTTCAATTCCAATTGCTTTTTTTCCATCAAAAATAATTCTTTCGACAAAAGCTTCTGTAAATACTTTTAGATTCTTTCTTTTTTTTGCAGGATTTAAATAATATTTAGAAACACTGGCTCGTTCACCTTTATGAATTGTAACATCATACATTCCAAAACCTTCTTGTTCTTTACCATTCATGTCATTATTTATTTTGTAACCAGCCTCACCAGCAGAGTCGATAAATGCTTTGAATAAAGGATTTTTATTTTTAGATTGGTTTACTGGTAGTATTCCACTTCCTCCCCTGTAATCATTTTCTCCTTCAGACCATGTTTCAATTTTTTTGAAATAAGGAAGAACTTTTTCATAAGACCAATCATCTAATCCAAAAGATTCCCATCTTTGATAATCATTCGGATTTCCTCTTACAAATACCATTCCATTATGAGCAGAACATCCACCAATCATTTTTCCTCTTGGACAAAATAATTTTCTGTTATGTAGATGAGGTTCTGGTTCTGAATAATATTTGTAGTTATATTTTGGATCATGCATGGTGTATAAAATCGCAAGTGGCATGTTAACTTTCCAGATATCACTGGGTTTCCCTGCTTCAAATATTGCTACATTGTTTTGATTATTTTCTGTTAATCGATTTGCAAGTACACAGCCCGCACTTCCAGCGCCAATTATTAAATAATCAAAATTCATATAAGTTTCGAACTTAACAACTTTTCATAGTCATGAATAGATTTCATTTTAATATCAGTTCTTTTAGCGGCTTCATCAAATTTTCGAAGTAGAATTGATGGTGTAAAGTAAGATTTATTCTCAAACTTTTTACTTTCTTTATCATTTAAAACACCTCCTTGTAACTTGAGGCTTATTTTTGACGCATCTGATAAAAAATCAAAATATTTTTTATCTCTAGCTAAATAACGTTTAGCCATAACATGGTATTTAATTGGCTCAACAATTTTTTGTCCAAAAAATTTTTTAAGATATTGATAACCAATGTTTTCATGCTCCCCATCTAATTTATTTTTAACAAGTTCATCAGGATCTTCTAAAAGAAAATGACCATAGTCATGTAGCAAACATGCGCAAATTAAATCATCATTACATTTAGCTTTTTCAGCAAGCATTGCTGATTGAATCATATGCTCTGACATAGTTACTTTCTCACCAATGTACAAAGATTTATTATTTATAAAATTTGAAACGATCTTATAAATTATCTTCATTAATTATTGCGGATTATCCCCTTCAACAGCTATACGATCCATTACTCTTTCAAAACCAAGTCCTTTATTTGGATAAAAATCAGCAATAGCATAATGCTGAACACTTCTATTATCCCAAATAGCTATTGCATTTTCGGTCCATTTAAATCTACAAGTAAGATCTAGTCTCGCCTGATGTTCAAATAAATGATTTAAAATCTTATTACTTTCTTGTTTGTCCATACCAACAATTTCTTTTGTGTAAGTCCAATTTACAAAAAGAATTTTTTTACCTGTTTCTGGATGGGTTCTTAAAATTGGGTGAGTGTTTGAGTATTCATCCATATTTCCGTTACTTTGCATTGCTTTATATTTATCAAGGAAAAACCCACCTCCTAGTGAGGAATGAACTGCTTTTTTGTTTTTAATTTTATTTTTTATCTCTTCTTCTAGAGTCTCCCATGCAAGTTCCATATTTGAGAAAACAGTGTCTCCTCCAACTGGTGGAATTTTAATTGATTTTAAAATTACAGCTTTAGTTGGTTTTTCATTATAACTAACATCTGAATGCCAACCTTCACCCCATTGTGTCTTTTCTTCAGGCTTTTTTATTATTCTTATTATTTGAGGGAATTCACTTAAACCTCTTACATAAGCATGTGTTTCTAATGGTCCAAATTTTGAAGCTAGAGCAACATGTTGTTCTGACGTCAAAGGTTGATTTCGAAAAAATATAACTTTGTGTTCTAATAATAAGTTATTTATTTTTTTAAAATTTTCATCTGAAACGTCAGTCAAGTCAATTCCATTTATTTCAGCACCTAATGCTCCTGATAATAATTTTACATCAATCATTTTTTTAGTTTTCCAATAATGGATAAATTGTTAGAATTAAATTGATTTTTATTTTCATTTATAAAGTCATCCATAATTTTAATTTTTTCATCTTCAAATTCTGTAACTTTTCTTTTACTAAGATCAATATAAAGCGCTAACATTTCAATAGTTGCTGATAATTTTTTTGATGATTTTTCAATCATTTCCATCTTGAAATGTAATCTTTTTCTATCATGATCAAAGAAGGTTAAAACAATTTCAACTTCATCTCCCTCTTTAACTTCACCATCATATGTAGTGCGAGTTTCAACAACCATGGTACTTCTTTTTGTATTCTTTGCAGATTTTTCACCCATCTTAAATTTTTCTAGAATTATCTCCCAAGTCTGATCAAAAACTAAGACATAGTAAGCCATGTTCATATGATTATTATAATCAGTCCATTCTTTTTTGATTGTTTGGTTTGTTATGTGAAAAGACATTTTTTTATTCCCTCGTCCTTTTTATAATAGTATAAATCTTACTTAAAATGAACAATAAGGTATTCATATCATGTGCTGTGACGGGGTCAGGAGATACCGCAGCTAAGCATCCAGATTTACCAAAAACACCAGAACAAATTGCTAAAGCATCAATTGAAGCTGCAAAAGCTGGAGCTGCTATTGCTCATATACATGTGAGGGAAGAAGACGGAACACCAAGTAGAAGATTAGAGTTATATAAAGAGGTAATCGACAGAATTAGATCAAGTGACACAGATGTAATATTAAATTTAACAACAGGTATGGGGGGTGATCTTGATATTGGACAAGGTAAAAATCCTTTAGATTTTGGTCCCATGACTGATATGGCAAATGTAATGGAAAGAATTGCAAATGCTGAACAATTTCTCCCAGAAATTTGTACTTTAGATGCAGGTACATTAAATTTTGGTGATAGCTCTGTTATTACAGTTAACACTCCAAACGATTTAAGAAAAGCAGCAAAAAAATTAAAAGAAATAAAAGTTAAGCCAGAAATAGAAGCTTTTGATTTAGGAAACATGTGGTTTGGTGCACAATTATATAAAGAAGGGTTATTAAGTGATCCACCAATGTTTCAAATGTGTTTAGGAATTCCATGGGGAGCACCTGCTACAACATTAGCTATGCAAGCCATGAAAGATATTATGCCAAAAGAAGGGATTTGGTCAGGGTTCGCAATTTCAAAAAATGAAATGCCATTTGTTGCTCAAACTGTTTTGATGGGAGGTAACCCAAGAGTCGGTTTAGAGGATAATTTATATTTATCTAAAGGTAAATTAGCTACTAATGCTCAATTAGTAGAAAAAGCTGTAAGAATCATAGATGAACTTGGTTATACCCCAATGACACCAGCAGAAACTAGAGAAAAACTAAAACTTGTTAAACACAAGTAATGTCATCAATTAAAAAAGTTGCAATAATTGGAACTGGGGTAATTGGAGCAGGGTGGATCATACGTTGTTTGGCTCATAACAAAATTGTTTATGCATTTGATAAAGATATTAAGTTAAAAAAAAATTTATTATCTGAAATAAAAAGAACTTGGCCATTTGTAAAAAAACTATTTAATAAAAAAAAATTAAATCTAAAAAATTTTCATTTTTTTACCTCAATAAAACAAACATTAAAAGACGCAGATTTTATTCAGGAGTGTGCAAATGAAAATTATTCTTTAAAAACTAAATTGATTAGCACTATTGGAAAATATGCAAAATCTAATTCAATAATTTCTTCAAGCTCATCGGGTTTGTTGCCAACTAGAATTTATTCAAAATGTAAAAATCCAGAGAGGGGAATAATTGGACATCCATTCAATCCTGTATATTTATTGCCTGCTGTAGAAATTATTCCAGGTAAGAGAACTTCAAAAAAAAATTTAAATTTGGCTAAAAAATTTTATAAATCAATTTCAATGAATCCAATTATGGTTAAAAATGAATTACCTGGATATTTGTCTGACAGATTACAAGAAGCTTTATGGAGAGAAGGACTACATATTATTAATGAAGGATATGCAACCACAGAAGAGTTAGATAGAGCAATTGAAGATGGCCCAGGATTAAGATGGTCTTTGATGGGTACATTTTTAACCTTTCATCTTGCTGGAGGAAAAATGGGAATGAAACATATGTTGGAACAATTTGGACCTGCTTTAAAATTACCATGGACTAAATTAAAGGCCCCTAAGCTATCAAAAAAATTATCTTCTAGATTGATTTCAGGAACAGCAAAACAAGCTAAAGGTAAATCGGTTGCAATGATATCTAATATAAGAGACCAGTATTTGGTTGATATTCAAAAGTTAAGAAAGAAATACGAAAAAAAACTTAGGTAAATTAATCATTTCTTTCTGTGTGACCATCTACAGAAATTACTTGTCCTGAAACCTTACTTGAATCGTCTGAAATCAAAAATGCACACATCTTTCCAATGTCTTCCTCTAGGATCCATTTTTTCATAGAACTCATTGAAATAAAATCTTTCTCAATTTTTTTCGATGAAACTTTTGTAAATTTTGCTTTATCTCTGATCACTCTTTTCATTCTTTCACCTTTAATTGAACCAGGGCATACTGCATTAACTCTTATATTGTATTTTCCAAGTTCCATTGCCAAAGTTTTGGTAACTCCAATGATTGCCCATTTACTTGCTGCATAAGGAGATCTTAAAGGAAAACCTAATATTCCAGCTGTTGATGATATGTTTATAATTGACCCATTTTTAGACTTTTTAATTAAAGGAATAGCTTTTTTAGTAAAATAAAAATGACTATTAACATCTACTTGAATAGTTCTTTCCCAGTCTTGAGATTTTAATTTTTCAAGAGATCCAGTTGGTCCGGCAATTCCAACGTTATTTATTAAAGCATCAATTTTTTTCGTTTTTTTGTTTATTTTTTTAAATAATTCTGAAACTTGATTTTCATTTGAAGCATCACATTCATATACAAATAATTTCTTTTTATTTAATGGATGTTTTTGTACTTTTTTTAAATATTTATTTTCAATATCACAAATAAAAACGGTAGCTCCTCTTGAAAGACAAATCTTTGCAGTTGACCAACCAATCCCTGAAGCTCCAGCTGAAATAATAATTTTTTTACTTTTAAGACTTAGCGGCATCAGCCATATGTTCTTTTGTTAAGGCTTTGGAAAGTTCTTTTTGTGTTAAATATCCTGTTACATTACCATTTTTGTCTACTACTTCACAGTTTGCATTTGAACAAACTACTTTTGGTAAAAATTCATCTAAAAATTGATCTTCTTGGACTTTAATAAGATTTGATTTATCAATACCGTTAGATGAATTAACGGGAGACATAATAATTTTAGCTTTGATAACTTTTGCTCTATTTACATCTTTAACAAAAGCTTCAACATAATCGTCAGCAGGATTCATAATAATGTCTATCGGAGTTCCAACTTGTACTAGTCTTCCACCATTTAATATTCCAATGTGGTCTCCTAATCTTAAAGATTCATCTAAATCATGAGTTATAAACACTATTGTTTTTTTTAATTCACTCTGTAAATCTATCAATTGTTTTTGCATATCACTTCTAATTAAAGGGTCTAACGCAGAAAACGCTTCATCCATTAACATAATATCTGTATTTGTTGCAAGTGCTCTAGCTAAACCGACTCTTTGTTGCATTCCACCAGATAATTGATTTGGGTATTGATTTTCAAATCCATTCAAGCCTACAGCTTCTATTTTTTCCATCGCTGTTTTATTTCTCTCTTCTGGTTTTTGTCCTTGAACCTCAAGACCATAACCAACATTTTCCAATACTGTTTTATGTGGGAATAAACCAAACCTTTGAAAAACCATACTCATTTTATGTCTTCTAAATTCAATTAATCCTTTTGCATCTAAGTCCATAACATTAGTACCTTCAACTGAAACCACTCCTGATGTTGGGTCTATTAATCTATTTATGTGTCTGATAAGAGTTGATTTTCCTGAACCTGAAAGGCCCATACAAACAAAAGTTTCCCCTTCTTCAATAGACAAAGAAACATTATCTAAACCAACTGTATGTCCAGTTTTTTCTAGAATCTCCTCTTTTGTTGCTCCATCTTGAACCATTGGAAGAACTTTGGAAGGCTGATCTCCAAAAATTTTATAGACATTTTTTATTTCAATTTTACTCATATTTTTATAAATTTATTTTTTTTGTTTTTGTTCTTTCTTGAATTTTTTCTCCGTAAGATTGTGTAATTCGGTCGAATATAATAGCCAGTAAAACAATTGCAATACCTGCTTCAGTAGCCATACCTACATTTAATTGTTGTAATCCTAATAAAACTTCATCTCCAATTCCCCTAGTACCTATCATTGAAGCAATTACTACCATTGCTAATGCCATCATGGTGCATTGGTTAATTCCTTGCATTATATTTGGAAGAGCCAAAGGTAATTGCACTCCCCACAATTTTTGTTTTTTACTTGCTCCAAAAGCTTCAGCTGCTTCTACAACTTCTGTATCGACCAATCTAATTCCAAGGTCAGTTAACCTTATTAAAGGCGGAACGGCATATACAAATATTGCAAAAATTGCTGGGACCGCACCTAAACCAAACAATAAAATTCCTGGAATTAAATAACAAAAACTCGGAATAGTTTGCATTAAATCAAGTATTGGTAATATCGCATTTCGTACTTTTTTATTTCTTGCCATCATTATTCCAACTGGAATACCAATGACCAAACAAAGCAACATTCCAATAATAACTATACAAGTTGTCATGATACATTTATCCCAGTATCTTGGGCTTAAGAAACCAAGAAAGAAGACACAGAAAGCAACCATAATGGTTGTACCCATATTTCTACCGCTAGCAAAATATGCAAGAGCAATAACTGAAATCATTAGTAATGGCCAAGGTAAACCAACCATAAAATTTTTCATATCTGTATAAAGACCTAGTAAGAAATTATTAATTCCTTCAAAAAACATTCCGTATTCTTTAATGAGACTATCAAAACCTTCATTTAAGAATGGCATTAAAGGAAGATCTAACCACTTAGGCCAATTACCTAACCAAGATAAATCTGAAAATAAAACTGAAACACTTTCGGGTCTATATTTTGAGCTCGTATAAGCAACATATACCATTGCAAAAAAAGCAATCAAATAAAGTGAATATAGAATATGTTTTTTATATTTTCCCATTTATACTTTCTTCAAAAAACTAAGAGCCCATAAGGGCTCTTAGTTTTAAGAAATGTTTTAAAAATTAAAGCGATGCTTTAACTTTTTTAGCTACATCTGCAGGAACCCATTTAGTCCAAGTGTCAGATCCTTTTAAAAAGTCAATAGCAGTTGCTTCCATATCTCCACCTGATTCATCCATGTAAAAAGCAAGTGATTTATTTACTTCAGCAGTAGGCAAAGTATATGCTTTTACAAAGTCAATAATAGGTTTGTTTTCTGGTTTATTAGCAAAAGTAGTTGATGCAGATTTTGTTAAAGCCATATCTACATAAGCACTTGCACATGTATCTGAATAAGCATCAGGACCGTCAGCTTTAATTTTTTCCACAACTTTCATCATTTTTGTCCAACAAGCATTATCGTATGCTGGCTCTTTAAGCTGAACTAGATCAACTTTTCCCATTAAACCTGTGGGTGTCCAATAATATGAAAATACTGGTTTACCTTTTTTAAAAGCACCAGCAATAGCAGCATCTAATGCTCCACCAGAACCTGGATCAAAGTTAGTGTAATATTTATCTAGACCATAAACTTTATGCTTAACCATGTTAATAGTGTAACAAGTCCAACCCGAGATACAGCTTGTCATTCTTCCTTTTCCAGGAGTTTCTGGATCAGCAAAAAGTTTTGCAATTTCAGGCTTCATCATATCTTCAACAGATACCAAGCCATATTTGTCAGCCGTTGGTTTATCTACATAAAAACCTTGTGTTGAAGAAGGAGTATTAACTCCTAGTTCGACTATTTGTCCTTTTGAAACAGCTTCCTCATGCATTTGAACAATATTATCTCTCCAAACCTCAGTTATAATATCAAGCTGTTGATCGTAGTGAGCAGCCATTATTGGAGAAGTACTCCCTTTAGTTACTTCAACATTACATCCATATCCTTTTTCAAGAATATAACCAACGATTGCAGTGTGAACGTTAGCACTGTCCCAGTCAAAGTCTCCCAAATGTACTTTACATGCAGCATTGGCACTTGTAGTCATAGACATTGCTCCAGCAAATACAAAAGAAAGAATTAAGTTTTTTAGAAATTTCATTAAACTCCCTCCATTATTTTAGTTTAAACTGACCGCATTAAAACTTGATACGGAACAAAAAACAACCTTTAATAAAATTTATCTAGATCAATAAAATCAAGAAAAAATAAAGCAAAATATTTAAATTCAATTACAAATTGAATTGAAAATATAATAAAATAAATTAACAATTGTTTTATGACGATAGCAATTTCTAAAGTTTCAAAAAATGATTCATCTTTAAATGTTGAATGGAACGATGGAGAAATTAGTAGTTTTAATTATATGTGGTTAAGAGATAACTGTCCAACTGCACATGATAAAGATTCGAGACACAGAATGTTTAACATTTTAAATGTGTCTCAAGATATTAATCCAAAAAAATATTCATTACGTCCTGATGGAAAATTAGAAATTGAATGGAGCGAAGGAGATCATATAAGTTATTATGATCCAAAATGGTTAAGAGAAAATTGTTATACTTTAAAAAATAAACAAAAGTATGTCTCACCTTATAAACTTTGGGATAGTTCTTTAGAAAATAACTTAAAATCTATTCATATTGATCATGATGAAATTATAAACTCTGATGATGGTTTGATTAAATGGTTAGAGCTTTTACATTATACTGGAATAGCCATTGTTAAAAATGCTCCAGTAGAAAAAAATTCTGCATTAAAAGTTTTAAACCGCATAAGTCATACTCGAGAAACTTTTTTTAAAACACCTTTTGAAGTAATTAATATTCCAAAACCAAATAATTCTGCATATACAGCGCATGCTTTAAGAAATCATATGGATTTGCCTTGGTTTGAAAATCCACCTGGTTATCAATTTTTACACTGTTTAATAAATTCAGCGAAGGGTGGCGACTCATCTGCTGTTGATGCATTTGCCGTGGCAGATTATTTAAAAAATAATGAAAAAGATACTTTTGATATATTGGTAAATACTCCGCTTAAATTTAGAGATAAAGACTACACTCAAGAAGCAGTCAGAAGTGTCTATGGCACAGCAATATCACTCACTAAAGACGGAGATTACAATGATATTCGTTATAGTATTGCAACACTAGATGCTCTTGATTGTCATCCAGATATAATGGACTCAGTTTATAAAGCTCATCATCGTTTTGGAAATCTATTACATGACCCTAAATTTCAAATTAATTTTAGACTAGAGCCAGGTGATATTTTTTCATTTAATAATAGAAGATTGCTTCATGGAAGAACTGAGTTTGATCCAAATTCAGGTCATAGACATCTTCAAGGATATTACATGGATAGAGATGAAATAATTGGAAGATTAAAATATCTTAAAAGTTATTAACTGATACAACCTGATTTAGAAAAATTATATATTTTAATATTTAAGTAATTTAAATTTAGCGTTATCTTAACAAATATAATTTACTTAATTGTAAATACATAAATTAAAAAGAGAGGGAAAAAATGAAAAAAATACTTAGTATTTTAACAATTCTATTTACATTCTCTTTTACATCGCACAGTTACTCAAAGACAGAAATTCACTGGTGGTACGGAAACAGTGGTTTTCTTGGTGATGTAATTATTGAAATTGCAAATAGATTTAATGCTTCACAAGATCAATATACGGTCATTCCTACAGGTAAAGGAAGTTATGAAGATAACATGGCAGCAACTATTGCTGCATTTAGAGCAGGAGACCAACCACACTATTCACAGGTTTACGATGCTGGTGCTGCGATAATGGTAGCCCAAGTTAAAAATGGTGTTGTCATTGGTTTTGAAGATATGGCTGAGAAATATGGAATTAAAGTCGATGCGGACAATTACATTCCAGGAATTAAAAATTTCTATGCTGACTCTGATGGAAAAATGATTGGTGTTCCTTTTAATAGTTCAACTTGTTTAATGTATGCAAACATGGACATTCTGAAAAAAGTAGGAATTGAATCAGTTCCAAAAACTTATGAAGAGTTTGAGGCTATGGCTCCAAAAATTAAGGCTGCAGGATACATTCCTTTAGTTCAAAGTCACTTTCCTTGGATCTGGACAGAAAATTTCTTTTCAAGACATAATCTGCTTATGACTGATGGAAACAATGGTTACGATGCAGTTCCAACAAAAACTTTATTTGCTGAAACAGATGCATTTGTAATGCATTGGAAAAAAGTTAAGGAATGGTATGAAAAAGGCCTTTATGGTTATAAAGGAAGAGCGTGGGGAGACAACCAAGCTCCATTTATAGCTGGTGAAGCTGCGTTTTGGTTTGGTTCAGCTGCATCGTTCGGTGGAATGAAAGGTGTTGTACCTAACTTTACAGTAAATCATATTCCTTACTGGGATTCTGTAACAGGTGGTAAAGAGTATCCAACGTTTATCGGTGGTGCTGCTAACTGGATATTAAATGGTCATACAGAAGAAGAGTATAAAGGACTTGCTAAATTTATAGAATTTATGGGTTCTCCAGAAATGGATCTGTATTATCATAATATGACTGGTTACTCTGCAGTAACTAAAGGTGGTATAGCGTTAGCTGAAACTATAAACTTCTATAGAGCTTCTCCATATCATAAAGCAGTTGGTGAACAATTAAGCTTAGAAGGTTCGACTATTCCTGGTGGATATAGAGCTGGTAACTGGCCACAAATTCGTGAAGTAATTTACGAAAATGTTGAGCCAATGTTAAACGGCAAAATATCAATCGAAAAAGGATTGAAGAACATGGATAAAGGTGCAGCTAAATTGTTAAAACAATTTGCTAAAACTTTATAATTAATAATTTAAATAAGGAGGGTATTGATTGATTTACCCTCCTTATTTTTTATTTTACTTATATGAAAAAAGTCCAATTTAAATCTAGCTATTCACAATATTTATTCTTAGCGCCTCAGTTAGGAATTTTATTAATTTTTTTATATTGGCCGATCATACAAACATTTAGAGATGCATTTACAATGCAAGATGCTTTTGGATTTGGAGCGACGTTTGTATGGTTTGATAATTTTTTATTTATTTTTGATGATCCAGCTTATTTCATAGCTTTCAAATTTACTATTATTTATAGTTTTGTAATTACATTAATTACAGGCTCCATTGGATTATTGCTTGCCGTTCAGGCCAATAATGTAATGCATGGTAAAAGTACTTACAAAACACTTTTGATTTGGCCTTATGCAATCGCGCCTGCGGTTGTGGGTGTTATGGCAAATTATTTTTTTAGTGAAAGATTTGGGCTTCTTTATCATTTATTTCATGAACTTTGGGGATTCAATTGGTATGAGAGTGTTTTTGACTCCTATATTTACGTAATAATAGCTGGTTCTTGGAAGCAAATCAGTGCTAATTTCATTTTCTTCTTGGCAGGTCTTCAAGCTATACAAAAATCTGTAATTGAAGCATCAATGATTGACTGTAAAAATAGTTTTAGAAGATTTTGGACAATTACATTCCCATTATTAATGCCAACTACATTCTTTTTAATAATTATTAATATAACCTATGCTTTCTTTGATACATTTGGAATTATCGATACCACAACAATAGGTGCTCCTTCGGGTGAAACAAGAACTCTTGTTTATAAAGCTTACATGGATGGATTTAGAGGACTAGATTTAGGAAGTGCAGGAGCTCAATCAATAATGATGATGTTGATTGTATTAGTAATTACAATTTTTCAATTTAGATATATCGAAGGGAAAATACATTATAATTAATGACTAGAATTATCATATCAAGTTTATCACATTTCATTTTATTAATTGGAATACTTATTATGGTAGTTCCTGTATGGATGATTTTTGCTAGCTCAACGCACACAAGTTCAATGATTAATATGAATGGTCTTCAAATATTTTTAGGAGATAGCTTTTATGAAAATTACTTAAGAGTTTTATTATATCAAGGTGGTTTTTTTAAAGAGATAACAGCATTAAAAATGTTTTTTAATAGTTTTATAATGGCTACAGGAGTTGCAATATTATCCGTTGTTACATCTTTAATGGCCGCATATGCTTTGGTTTATTATAGAATAAAACATGCAACATTATTGTTTTGGATAATATTCATTACAATTTTAGTTCCATTAGAGTTAAGAATTTTTCCAACTTATTCAGTAATGGCTGAACTTAATTTAGTGAATTCTTACTTTGGATTAATAGTTCCTATTTCAGCCTCAGCTATAGCGACATTATTTTTTCGACAATTTTATAAAACTGTTCCAGATGAATTACTTGAGTCCGCAAAACTTGATGGAGCAAATACTTGGAGATTTTTTGTTGATTTTTTATTTCCTTTGTCAAAAACAATGATTGTAGCGATGTTAATATTTATGTTTGTTTTTGGTTACAACCAGTACTTATGGCCACTATTGGTAACAACTTCAGAACAATATTGGACAGTGGTTATGGGGCTAAAAATGATGTCAGGTTCTATTGTCCATCGTTTTGCTTTTGTGATGATGTCTATGGTTCCACCAATTTTAATCATAATTGTGTTACAGAAACATTTTATTAAGGGGGTTTTTCAAGATAAATGAAAATTAAACCACTTCAAATAATTGCTCATATTATTTTAATATTAGGAGTATTGTTAATGGTAGTTCCGATTTGGATATCTTTTGCAAGTTCTTCACATGACTCTGTAACTATACTGACAGAAGGTATGAAGTTTCATATAGGTGATCAGCTAGCAAGAAACTATAATGAAGTTTTAAATGAAAAAGGTGGTTGGTCAGAAGAAGTGACTGCTGCAAAAATGTTTATTAATAGTTTTATAATGGCATTAGGAATTGCAACACTTAAAGTAGTTATTTCTGCAATGTCAGCATATGCTTTGGTTTATTATAGATTTAAATTAGCTGTACCAATTTTTTGGTTAATTTTTATTACCCTACTTGTTCCTTTGGAAGTAAGAATTTTTCCAAGCTATAAAATTGTATCTGATTTAGGTTTAACAAATTCATATACAGGCCTTATTCTTCCGTTAGTTGCTTCAGCAACAGCAACTTTTTTCTTCAGGCAATTTTACAAAACAATTCCAGATGAACTCTTGGAGTCAGCAAAATTAGATGGAGCAAATGCTTGGAGTTTTTTCATAGATTTCTTGGTTCCATTATCTAAAACTATGATAGCAGCAATGTTTATCTTTATGTTTGTGTATGGATATAGCCAATATTTATGGCCGCTAATAATGACAACTGCAGAAGAATATTGGACTGTAGTAATGGGAATGAAAATTATTTACACAGAAAGCTATGAAGGAGTTGCTCTGCCAAGAACGGCAGAAAGATTTGCATATATCATTTTGTCAATGATCCCACCAGTTTTAGTGGTAGTATTTTTACAGAAATGGTTCATAAAAGGATTAATTCAAACGGAGAAATAAATGAGTTTTTTAGATTTAAAAAATGTGACTAAGATTTACCCAAATGGAACTAAGGCTGTTCATGAAACCTCATTAAGTATTGATGAAGGAGAATTTATGGTTTTTGTAGGACCTAGTGGTTGTGGAAAATCAACTTTATTAAGAATGGTTGCAGGTTTAGAGGATATTACTGAGGGTGATATTAATCTTGATGGAAAATTAATTAATGAAGTTGATCCATCTGAAAGAGATGTAGCAATGGTGTTTCAGAACTATGCATTATACCCGCACATGAATGTTTATAATAATTTAGCTTATGGTCTAAAAAATAGAGGAATTGACAAAGAAACAATTGAGCAAAAAGTAAATGATGCAGCTAAGCTGTTACAAATTTCAGATTATTTACAGAGAAAACCTTCAATGTTATCTGGAGGTCAAAGGCAAAGAGTTGCTATGGGAAGAGCAATTGTAAGAAACCCAAAAATCTTCTTATTTGACGAACCTCTTTCAAACTTAGATGCAAAATTAAGAATTCAGATGAGACTTGAAATTAAAAAACTTCAACAAAAGGTTGGAGTAACAAGTATATTTGTTACGCATGATCAAGTTGAGGCCATGACACTTGCTGATAGATTGGCAGTAATTAATAATGGAATTATTGAACAGCTTGGAACTCCTATTGAGATATATGATAATCCAAAATCCTTATTTGTAGCTGGTTTTATTGGTTCACCACAAATGAATTTTTTAGATGGTAATTTAAAAAATAAAATATTATCTGCAGAAGGTTTTGAAATTAAAGATATTAATACTGACTTTGAGGGAGAGGTTACATTAGGAATAAGACCTGAGCATTTAAGTCAAACTGAAAATGGTTTAATTAATTTAAATGTAGACTTAGTGGAACAGCTTGGTTCGGATAATCTTGTTTATGGTCAATTGAAAAATAAAAAAGACTTTTGTTATAGGTGTCCAGGAAATCAAACTATAGAAAAAGGTTCTAATTTAAGTCTAAATATTGAGAACAATAAATATTATATTTTTGATAAAAGTACTGGCAAAAGAGTTAATTAAATTTGATTTTAAGTAAACCAAATCATATAAAAATTTACGGACATCGAGGAGCCAGAGGAGATCTTCCTGAAAACACTTTAGAAAGTTTTAAATATTTATTTGAAAACAATGTTAATGCATACGAAACAGATATATTAATTTCTAAGGATCTTGTACCAGTTATTGCTCATGATTTTCGATTAGATCCAAGCAGAACAAAAGATAATGAGGGGAATTGGATAGAGGATGAAAATTTAAAAATATTTGATTTAACTTATGAAGAACTTTCAAAGTTTGATGTAGGTTCAGTAAATAAATTATCCAGATACGGAAGAAGATTTATTAATCAAAAAAAATTAGAAAATCAAAGAATACCAAAACTTTCTGAATTATTAGAAATGTCTTCAAAAAATAAATCTGAAAAATTATTAATAAATTTAGAAATTAAATCTACACCAGAGGAAGAAAATTTGACACCAGAACCAGAAGATACAGTAACATTAATTATGAACGATATAAATGAATCATCTTTAAAAGATAAAATAATCGTTTCATCATTTGATTGGAGAACTTTATCAGTAATTAAAAATCAGTATCCTGAAATTCCAAGAGCTTACTTAACTCAACATTTGACAGGAATTAATATTAATCAAACTATTTACAACAGATCTCCATGGTTGAGTTTTTTGCCTTATTATGAAGATCATGAATTGCCAAAAATTATAAAGTCACAAGGTGGAAAAGCTTGGCATCCATACCGAAAAGACATTACAAAAAAACTTGTCGATATTTCTCATCAAGTAGAATTGCCAGTAAATGTATGGACAGTAAACAAAGAGTACGAAATGTTAAAGATGGTTGAGTACGGCGTAGATGGTATTATGACAGATTATCCATTAAGGTTGAAAGAACTTTGTGAGAAAGAAAATATAAAATGGTTTTAGTTTATCTAAATGGATTTAAATATAGTTAATAACCAAGAGAAATTTTTAGCAGGAAAACTTGAAGGATATACTTTAAAAGGCGCAGAAAATAAATTTAATGATAGAGGAAATCCTTTACCATTTCCAGGCTGCACAATAATTTGCAATATTCCTCTTAATACTAATTTATCTGATCAAATTATTAGTCTTCAAAAAAATATAGAGAATTTTAACCCTGAAAAAACTTACTTCTATTTACCTCCATCCAGTTTTCATATGACATTATTTGATTGTTGTAATTTTAATACAAAAAACACTAATTATTGGCCTTCAGATATAGATCCTGATATGGATTATAAAGATATAGCTGTTGAATTAAATAAAAGAATTCAGAACTATATCTTTCCAAAAGAATTCAATCTTAAACTAAAAATGTTTTTTGGAGGATACAGTATTATTTTAGAACCATATTCTGAAAAGGATGAAAAAATATTAAGAAATTGTAGAGATGAACTAAGTAGTTTGTTAAAAATAAAATTTGAAAACCATCAAAGATATAATTTTCATATTACATTGGCATATATCTTGAGAGAACTTAATCAAATTGAAATAAATAATTTAATTGAATTTAATAAAAAACTATCTTTAGACTTTAGTAAAAAATTTTCAAAAATTACTTTTACAAAACCTGAAATGTGTATTTTTGAGGATATGTTAGAATTTAAAAGTATTAATCCTTCCAGCCTGTAACAGTTTTTACTTCTAAATATTCTTCAAGCCCCCAAACTCCACCCTCTCTACCATTTCCTGATTGTCTGTATCCTCCAAAAGGCGTGCCCGCATCAGCTGCATTTCCATTAATATAAACACATCCTGATCTTAATTTTTTTGCAACTCTATGAGCTTTCTCTCTATCCTCTGTTTGTAAATAATTTCCCAAACCATAAGACGTATCATTTACTATTTTTACTGCTTCATCTTCATTTTTAAAAGGAATTATAGAAAGCACTGGACCAAAAATTTCTTCTTTTGCAATTCTCATTTCATTTGTTACGTTAGTGAAAATAGTTGGTTTAATAAAATAACCTTTATTTAATCCATTTGGTAACTCAGGACCTCCTGCTGCCAATGTTGCTCCCTCAGATATTCCACTTTCAATTAAATTTATAATCTTATCGTATTGAGTTTTCGAAATTACAGGACCAATATGATCTCCTTTTTTCGATGCTTGATCTACTTTTATTTTATTTGCCTCATCAACTGCTTCATTTACTGCTTTTTCATAAATAGATTTTTCAACCAACATTCTTGTTGGAGCATCACATGATTGGCCTGAATTACTCATTACATTTCTTATTCCATCTCTAACTGCATTTTTATAACTATCTGCAAAAACTATATTACCACCTTTGCCTCCAAGTTCTAAGCAAACTCTTTTTATAGTTTCAGCTGCATTTTTTGAAATTAATCTTCCTGCACGTGTTGAACCTGTAAAAGAAACCATATCAATATCAGGATGACTTGATATTTGAGTTCCTACTCCTTCACCATCTCCATTAACCAGATTAAATACTCCTTTTGGAAAACCAACTTCATCAATCATTTCTGCAAATAGGATTCCTGAAATAGGTGCTATTTCTGATGGTTTGAGTATCATTGTGCATCCAGTTGCAAATGCTGGAACTACCTTGAGAGCTATTTGGTTTATTGGCCAATTCCATGGAGTAATTAGTCCACAAACTCCGATTGGCTCATAATAAATGTGGTTATTAGATTTTTGATCAAAATGTTCATCAAATTCAAAGTCTTTAAGTCTTAAAATAAAATCTTCTAAGTGTGTTTGTCCAGATCCAGTTTGAACATCTGTTGCCCAATCTATTGGCGCACCCATTTCAAGTGAAATAGCCTCTGCCATTTCTCCAAATCTTTTTTTATAAACTACAAGCAATTTTTCGAGCAATTCCAATCTTTCTTTTTTGCTAGTTTCTTTCCAGGTTTCAAAAGCAGTTTTTGCAGCTTTAACCGCATTATCTGTATCTTTTTTTGAACCTAATGAAATAATTGCACAAGGATCTTCATTGCAAGGGTTTATTACCTCAAAGTCATTTTTTTCAATTGGATCTACCCATTTACCATTAATGTAAAATTTTCTTTTATCTAACATTTAATAATCTTAGCATATTATTTAAATTTCATAGCCTTTTTCTTCTGGTTCATTATCCACAAGCTCATCAGGAAAACCATTGGCTCTAAAATTAATTTTATTTAAATCTTCCATTCTTTTTACAATCATTGAAGACCATGCTCTTGAACCAAATTTTTTTTGTCCATCTTTAAATATCTCAACTATCTTTGGAGAAATTTCCAAAGGAGCATTTAATTTCTTAGCTAGATTATCGAATAAACCCGTATCTTTCAAAACAAGATCCATTGTAAAATTAATATTATAAGAACCATTCAAAATAACCTGGCTTTCTGTTTCATGAACAAATGAGTTTCCAGATGAAACTGCAATACCCTTAAATGTTTTAGCTAAATCTAAATTTGATTTTTTTGCAACAGTCCATGCCTCACCTAATGCTACCAAATGAACCGATGCCAAATAATTTGTTATAACTTTAAGAACTGACGCACTACCTAACGCCCCAGTATGTAAAACTTTTCTACCCATTACAGTTAAGGCAGGTAATATTTTTTCAAAAGCTTTTCTATCTCCTCCTACAAATATTGCAATATTACCTGTAGCTGCTCTATGACATCCACCACTAACAGGTCCATCTAGTGGGACAGCTTTTTTTGATATCACCTTATTTCCAAGTCTTTTAACCTCATCCTCATCTGTTGTACTCATTTCTAACCAAATTTTATTTTCTGATAAACCATTTAAAATTCCATCTTCACTTTCCATAACCTCCGCGGAAACTTCAGGTGAAGGAAGTGAAGTAATAATTAGATCAGTTTGTTCTGCCAATTCTTTAGGAGACTTTGCAACCTTAGCACCTAACTTTTTAAATTCATTTGTTAAACTTTCATCTATTTCTCTAACAGTAACATCAAAATTATTTCTTATTAAGCTTCCAGCTAGTTTACCGCCTACATTTCCTAAACCAATAAAACCTATTTTCATTTTATTTCCTCTTCTTTTTTATTTTTTGTAAATACAATTAAAATCACACCTACTATTATTATTGCACCGCCTATAAATAATTCTTGTGTTGGTTTTTCACCTAAAAGAAATATAGCAGCTAGTAAACCTGTTGGGGGTATACCCATGGTAACGATAGGAAGCACTTTATAAAGTGGGTTGTTTTTTAAAACATAATAGAAACAACCATAAGTAATTGGTTGCATGATAAAACCAATATAAATTGCAATGATCCAGTGATCAATCTTGGCGTTTGTTAAATAATTAATTGTATTTCCATCAATTATTGAAGAAAGCATTATTAAAATTGGCCCAGAGAAAAATGCTAACCAAGCAACTAGAGCCAAAGGATTTATTTCTTTACTTAAAGGTTTAACCATAACTTGTCCAAGAGCCCATATAGCAGACCCTAAAATTGTAAGGCCAATTCCAATAAACTTTCCATCTAAGTTAGGAGATCCAGTTAAAATATAAACACCAACAAAAGCGATAGCTATACCAATCAAAGCTCTAATTGTTGGTTTTTCTTTAAGCATGAAGTAAGCAAAAATAACTCCAAACGGAACTTCCATCTGAACCAAAAGAACTGCTGAAGATGCATCAATTAAATCTAAACCAGTATATGTAATACTATATTGCAACGTATTAGCCACTAATGATGCAGCAAATATTCTTTTTAAATATCCTTTTGGTATTGGAAACCACCAAACTAATAATGATGCAGCAAATGTAAATCTTATACCCATTAAAAGTATAGGAGGGAAAGATTCAAAAGCAGGTTTTGCAATTACAAAACCGAAGCCTAAAAAAATAGGCACCAAGGAGGCTACAAAAGTATCTTTTATATTCATGCCTATTTTAATATTAATGATTATTAAAGAACTTATGATATATTCACTTTTTAATTTATGAATTCAACAAAAATAGATCCTAAATTTATCAGCCAAGCTAATCCTAGAGTTGGTTTAATTGCTCTTGCTAGTGATTTTATGATTGAAAAAGATTTTATAAATGTGATCAAAAATAAGAAAATTGATTTCTTTGTTAATCGTATTGAGTGTTACAACCCTCTCACGAAAGAAAACTTGATTAAAATGTCTAATAAAATTACTGATGTTACAAAAGATATTTTACCTGATCAAGACTTGGATTGCGTAGTTTATGGATGCACTTCAGGAACTATTGCTGCTGGTCATGATTCAATTGAACAAAAAGTTAAAGTAGCTAAACCAATGGCAGATGTATCGACACCAAGTACGGCTGCAATTAAAGCATTAAAAAAATTAAATATTAAGAAAGTTTCAATCTTTACACCCTACAGTAAAAAATTAAATGATGACGTACTAGACTATTTTAAAAGTGAAGGTTTTGAAGTTACTTCTAATTCATATTTTGATATTCAAGATGACTATGACATTGGAAAAGTTGATCAAGATTATTTGTATGAAGTATTATCAAAAATAGATTTAAATGGGGCTGATGCTTTATTTGTTTCATGCACAGCTCTACCAGTTTTAGAAATTATTGATAAATTAGAAAAAAAATTAAACACTATAGTTTTATCCAGTAATCAGGCATTAATTTGGGATACCCTTGTAAAAATAAAAAAGAATAATTCAGTAGAAGGGTTTGGAAAATTATTCAGAGTAAATTGATGTCATTTAGTAAAGAAGAATACAAACAAAGATTAAAAAAAGTTCAAAAAATGATGCAGGAAAAAGGCATCGAACTTTTAATTTCACATGATACAAATAATATGAATTATTTAACAGGCTATGATGCGTGGTCTTTCTATTATGCTCAATGTGCTATTGTTCATGTAAATGCTGATGAACCTTTATGTTTTGTAAGAGCACAGGATGCTGGTGGTGCGTATATAACAACTTACTTAAAAGACGAAAGTGTTATTGTTTACGATGAAAATTACATTCATAAATGGCCAAAACATCCTTACGATTATTTAGTTGAAATAATTAAGGAGAGAAAGTGGGATAAACTAAATATAGGTGTTGAAATGGATGCCCATTATTTTACCGCATTCTGTTATGAAAAAATTAAACAAGGATTACCAAACGCAAAAATAAAGGATAGTGATCGTTTGGTTAATTGGGCAAGATTGGTTAAATCTGATGCTGAAATTGGTTTTATGAAATCTGCTGCTAAAATATCAGAAAAAGGAATGAAAACTGCAATGGAAGTAATTAAACCAGGCATCAGACAGTGTGATGCTGTAGGTGAAATTCAAAAAACATTATTTTATGGTACAGAGGAATTTGGTGGTGAGTATTCTAGTATTGCAACTTTACTACCAACAGGAAAAGGAACCTCAGCTTCACATTTAACAGCAACTCAAGAAAAATTTGTCGAAGGAGAGGCTACAATCATTGAATTATCTGGTGTTTATAAACGATATCATGCTCCAATGGCGAGAACAGTTCTTCTTGGAAAACCTAATCAATTAAAGATTGATACAATGAATAAAACTATCGAAGCACTGAATGCTGGAATTAGTGCGATTAAACCTGGAAATACAGCAGATAATGTTGCTCAAGAATTCTGGAAAATTTTAGATAAATATGGAATAGAAAAAAAATCTAGAACAGGTTACTCCATTGGAATTGGTTATCCACCTGATTGGGGCGAGCATACACTTAATATTTATAAAGGAGATATGACACTGCTTGAACCTAATGTTTGTTTTCATATGATTGCAGTGATGCAGTTTGGAGATTGGGGTGTTGAAGCCTCAGAAGCTATAAGAGTTACAGAGAATGGATCAGAATTATTCTGTAATTTTCCAAAAGAGCTACATATTAAGAGTTAATTAGCTATTGAAATCTATTTGTACAAATGTTTTATATGCACTTCTATGTCTAAAAATCCAGAATTCGTAAAATTTGATAAAGTAGATAAAAGTTATGACGGCAAAGTTCTTGTCGTTAAAGATCTTCAATTAGATATTGCTGAAGGTGAGTTTATAACAATGCTTGGTCCATCTGGTTCAGGTAAAACAACATGCTTAATGATGTTAGCCGGATTTGAAACACCAACACATGGGGAAATTTTATTAGATGGAAATATTATTTCTAATATTCCACCTCATAAAAGAGGAATTGGAATGGTATTTCAAAACTATGCATTATTTCCACATATGACTGTTTATGAAAATTTAGCTTTTCCTTTGAGAGTAAGAAAAGTTGAAAAAGATGAAATTGATAAAAAAGTTGATAAAGCATTATCTATGGTTTCTTTGAATGGTTTTGAAACCAGAATGCCAGCTCAGCTTTCAGGTGGTCAACAACAAAGGGTTGCTGTTGCAAGAGCTTTAGTGTTTGATCCAGCAGTCGTATTAATGGACGAGCCTTTGGGAGCATTAGATAAAAATTTGAGAGAGAGTATGCAATATGAAATTAAACATATTCATGAAAGTATCGGTGTAACAGTAGTTTATGTAACTCATGATCAGAGCGAAGCATTAACTATGTCAAATAGAATTGCAGTATTTAATGATGGAAAAGTTCAACAACTTTCTGATCCAGCCGAACTTTATGAGAAACCAGTTAATTCTTTTGTTGCCGAGTTCATTGGAGAAAACAATACTTTTAATGGAGAGGTAGTTGATATCGCAAAAGATAAATGTAAAGTTAAACTAGCAGATTCAGAAATTCTAGCTAATCCAATTTCAGTTAAGTCCAAAGGTGAAAAAACAACTGTCTCTTTGAGACCTGAAAGAGCATTAATCAATCCGGGTGATAAGATGGATAATATGTTTACCGGAAAGATAGAAGAAGTAATCTATCATGGAGATCATACAAGAGTACGTTTAAATCTTTTAGGAAGCTCGGAATTTATTCTTAAAGTTCCAAACAGTACATCAAATTTGGAGTTAAAAGTTAGTCAAGATATAAATATTGGATGGAACAGTGTTGATGCGAGAGCATTAGACCCAAAATAATCTCATTTAAAAATACACATATTTAATGTACATATCTAAAGACAAAATCAGCTGTTGACTTAATCATCCCTATTTGTTGTACTTTTACTTATATAAATTAATTTATATCAACGTTTAAACGGAGGAATAATGAGAAAAATAAGTAAATTATTACTAGCTCTTTCTTTTGTTGTGTCTCTAACTTCATCAGCATTTGCAGTTACGGTTGCATCTTGGGGTGGAGCTTATACAGAGTCTCAAAAGCTAGGGTATGGTGATCCTACTGCTAAAGCACTTGGAATAGAAATCAACTGGGTTGATTATTCTGGTGGTTTATCAGAAATCAAAGCACAAAAAGAAGCAGGTGCTATAACATGGGATATCATAGACTTATTTGCATTCGACACTATTAACGGATGTGATGAAGGTTTATTTGTTAAATTTAATTTTGACAAAGACTTCCCAGCTGCACCAGATGGAACTCCTGCAAGTGAAGATTTCTTTACAGGAATGCCAAGTGAATGTGCTGTAGGTAACATTTTATATTCTTGGAACTATGCTTTTGATACAAGAGCATTTGGTGGTAAAGAGCCTAAAACAATAAAAGACTTTTTTAACACTAAAAAATTTCCAGGAAAAAGAGCAATTTATAAAAGTGCTTTAACAAACTTAGAAATCGCTTTAGCAGCTGACGGTGTTAAGTTAGGTGACGGTGGAACTAGAGTTTACAGAAAACTTTTAGAAGACGGTGGAATCGACAGAGCTATGAATAAAATCAAAAAGCTTTGTACAGATCCTAATGGTGGATGTGTATTCTGGTCTGCAGGTGCTCAACCACCTGAATTATTAGTTGCTGGTGAAGTTGTAATGGCAACTGGTTGGAACGGAAGATTCTTTAACGCTGAAGTAGGTGAAAATGCTCCAATCAAACAAGTATGGGATGGTCAAGGTCTTGACTATGAATATTTCGCACTTGTTAAAGGTGGACCAGATGAAGCAAATGCTAAAAAAGCTTTAGCTATGATGACTAACACTGAAATGTTAGCTGGTAGTGCGAAGTACATTGCATATGCTCCATGGAGAAAATCATCTCTTGATGTAATTACTGCTGGTGAGCCTTGGTATAAAGATGGTAAAACTAATATGATGCCGCAAATGCCAACTGCTCCTGCAAACACTAAGAACTATTTCTTAGTAGATCCATTCTTCTGGGCTGATAACAATACTGAGATCAGTGAGAAATGGGAAGCAATGAAAGCAGGTCTATAATTTCAGTTTTAAACACTGAATTTATATAATATATTTAGGGCGGTTATTTTTAACCGCCCTATTTTTTTATGAGCTCTGAAACAAAACAAATCTTAACAACTGACGGAATACCTTTAGAGGTCAGTTTAAAAAAAGCTGAAAAGAAGAATAAAATAAAGGCATTTCTTCTTGTAGCCCCATTATTATTATTTCTTGTAATTACTTATATCTTTCCAATTGGAGATATGTTTATGAGGAGTGTTGATGACAGAATGGTCACCAATATGCTTCCAAAAACATTTAAAGCGATGGAGAAATGGGAAAATTTAGATGAGTTACCTCCAGAAGAAGTATATCGGGGGTTTTATGAGGATTACAAACTACTTGCTGAAAATCAACAGCATGGAAAATTAGGACAAAGATTAAATAAAGAAAAAAATGGTTTTAACACAATTACTAAAAAACTTTTTAGACAGATAAAAAGAAAAAAAATTGATGAAAGCGCAAGTTTAAAAGAGCAAATCAATAAACTTCATAAAAGATGGAGAGATGTAGAGTATTGGCAAGCAATTAAAAGAACAGCTCCTCCTTATACAGCCTCAAAATATTTAAAAGGAATGGATATGTATTTTGCTGCAGATGGGAGCATAGCCCAAGTAGATGAAGATAGAAGAATTCACAGAATTCTTTGGCTTAGAACTTTAGAAATTGCTTTTTTTGTTACTCTTTTTTGCTTTTTTATGGGATATCCAATAGCTCATTTGTTGGCAACACTCCCAATGAAATACAGCAACTTATTGATGATCTGTGTATTACTTCCATTCTGGACTTCTTTACTTGTTAGGACAGCTAGTTGGATGATTTTGTTGCAGCAACAAGGAATAGTAAACGACTTCTTTGTAATGATTGGTTTAGTTGCAGACGATAACAGGCCAGAGATGATGTACAATAAAGTTGGCACTTATGTTGCAATGACACAGATCTTATTACCATTTATGGTTCTCCCACTTTATAGCGTTATGAAGACTATCTCGCCAAGCTTAATGAGAGCTGGAAAATCATTAGGTGGAACACCTTTTGTTGCATTTTGGAAAGTTTATTTCCCTTTAACAATACCAGGTATTGGCGCAGGATGTTTGTTAGTTTTCATATTAGCAATTGGATACTACATAACACCAGCTTTAGTTGGAGGTGCCTCAGGAACATTAATAAGTAATCAGATCGCGTTTCATATGAAGACAACACTTGATTGGAGTTTTGCATCAGCAATGGGATTAATGTTGTTAACTGGAGTTTTAGTTATTTATTGGATTTATAATAAATTAGTTGGAGTTGATAATATTAAATTAGGATAATATGGCGTTACCAAGTTATACAGAAACTAGATACAGAATTTGGCATTATATTTATATTGCTATTTGTTCTTTTGTATTTTTCTTTTTAATTGCACCTTTGTTTGTAATTTTTCCGTTATCATTTAATGCTGAAGAATTTTTGGTGTTTTCTGAAGGGATGAAAAATCTTGATCCTGATGCATTCTCATTAAGATGGTATAAAGATATGATTTATGGGACTAAAAATCCTTGGGGATTAGCCGCAAAAAATAGTTTTATAATTGCAATATTCGCAACCATTGGTTCAATAATTTTAGGTACTTTGGCTGCTTTAGGTTTGAGTAGCAGGCATATGCCATACAAAGGAATTATAATGGCTACTTTAATTTCACCAATGATAGTTCCTTTAATTATTTCTGGGGTTGCAATTTTCTTTTTTATGGCAAAAGCTGGTTTAGCCGCAACACATACAGGAATAGTGTTAGCACATATAATTTTAGGTACTCCATTTGTTGTCATTACTGTAACAGCAACACTTTCTGGTTTTGATCACAGTGTGACAAGGGCTGCAGCGAGTTTAGGGAGTAATCCAGTAAACACATTTATGAAGATTACTCTTCCATTAATATTACCCGGTGTTATTTCGGGTGGATTGTTTGCTTTTGTAACTTCATTTGACGAAGTTGTAGTAGTGTTGTTTTTAGCAGGTTTAGAAAATACAACTATTCCTGTACAAATGTGGACTGGATTAAGAGAGCAATTAAGTCCAACAATTCTTGCTGTAGCAACATGTTTAATTCTCTTATCAACCTTAATACTAGTATCAGCTGAATTATTGAGAAGAAGATCTGAGAGATTAAGAGGAATAAATAGATAATTTACCCAAATAATTTAATCATATATAGAAGTTGGTATGGAAATTAAAAAAGTTGTAGTTATTGGTTCTGGTACAATGGGCAGCGGTATTGCAGCCCACTTATGTAATGCAGGTGTACCAGTTACTCTTTTAGATTTAACTACTGAAATCAGCGAAAAAGCTAGAGAAAGAATTCATAAATCTAAACCTCCTTTGCTAATAGATAAAAGTAAAATTAACAATATTAATGTTGGAAATATTGAAGAAAATTTTGACGTAGTAAAAGATGCAGATTGGGTGGTAGAGGCGGTTGTAGAAAGAATTGATATTAAACATAATATTTATGAGAAGATATTTAAGAACAGAAAAAAAGGCGCAATAGTTTCATCAAACACATCATCAATTCCAATTAAAGTTTTATCAGAAAAACTAAATGATGAAGAAAAAAAAGATTTTTGTATCACTCACTTTTTTAATCCAGTTAGATACATGGGATTGTTAGAAATTGTTAAAAACGAAAATAACGATTTAAATAAAATCAATTCTTTAAAGAAATTTTGTGAAGTAGAGCTTGGCAAGGGTGCTATAGTTTGCAACGATACCCCAGGTTTTCTAGGTAATAGAATTGGTGTTTATGCAATGCAAGTTGCTATGACAGAAGCATTCAAAATGAAACTTTCAATAGAAGAAGCTGATGCAGTTTTTGGTAGACCGATGGGAATACCCAAAACAGGAGTATTTGGATTATATGACCTAATTGGAATTGATTTGATGGCTGATGTATTAAAAAGTTTTATTAAGGAACTTTCAGAAAAAGATGAATTTCAAATTGTTGCAAAAGAAATTCCATTAGTCAAAAAATTAATTGAAACAGGCTATACAGGGCGTAAAGGAAAAGGCGGCTTTTATAGAATGAATAAAAGTGGAGATCAAAAAATTTTAGAAGCGATAAATTTAGAAACAGGAGAGTATTCGGCAACAAAAAAAATAGATTTAGGAATTGAGACTGTTGATATAAGTAATTTAATTAATCGAAAAGATAAGTTTGGAGAATATGCCTGGATTGTAATTTCAAAAATAATTAAATATGCATCTTCACTTGTTCCAGGAATTACTGATAAGTTTAACGATATTGATGAAGCTATGAGACTAGGTTTTAATTGGGCAATGGGACCATTCGAAATGTTGAGATCAATAGGAGTTAATAATTTCTTTGAGAGAATTGATAGTTTTGAAAATAATAAATTTTTAGAAAATTTATCAAAATCAAAAGATGAAAACTTCTATGGAGAAAGACAACTTTATACAGATATTCAAACTCTAGGAAAAATAAGACCATCAGCAATTAAACTAGATAAAAATAATTCAGCTGAAATTCATCGATTTAAAGATTTTAATATTGTTGAATTTACAACAAAAGCTTGTGCATTAGACTATGATTCAATGGATGCATTGAAAAATGCAACCGATAAACCTTTAATAATAATTAATGAAAGCATGCAATTTTCAGCAGGTGTGAATTTAAGTTATACTATGAATTTTGCTGACAAAGGTGATTTTAAATCAATTGAAAAATTTATTAAATATTTTCAAGATACTTGCAAAACTTTAAAATACTCTAAGTACCCAGTTGTATCAGCACCATCTGGACTTACACTTGGAGGAGGCTTTGAGGTTTTAGTTCAAAGTAATTTTGTTGCCTCACACACAAATTTAGTTATTGGATTAGTTGAAACTATTGTTGGATTAGTTCCAGCAGGTGGAGGATGTAAAGAAATGTTGTGGAGATGGTCACAAACAGAGGAAGCAAAATTAGATCCAGATTATGCCCCACTAAAAGTTTTTGATATTATTGGTTATGCTAAAACAGCCACATCTCCAATCGAGGCTGAGCCATTAAAGTATTTACGACCAGAAGATAAAAAAATAATGAACAGAAATAGCCTTTTTGATGAAGCAAAAAATTTAATTAATCAAAATACTGATTTTGTTACTCCAGAAGAGTGTAAATTTAAGCTTTCCGGAAAGCCGCTGAAAGATAAAATGATTAAGGTTTTAGAGAAATTGTACAACGAAAAGGTAATTTTAGATCATGGTATGCATGTTGGAACTGAGCTTGCAAACGTTTTAAGTGGTGGAGACACTACTATTGAAAAAGTATTGTCAGAGGATGATCTGTATAAACTAGAACTAGATTCTTTTATGAGATTGATAGAAACAAAACAAACTCAAGAAAGAATTAAACATACATTATCGACAGGAAAACCTTTAGTTAATTAGAATTAAACATTCTAAAGGTTTTAATATAATCAGGTCTTAAAACATAAATTGTCTTATTGCCCGTTTTAATTTTAGTTAATATATCTAAGCCATAAACTACTTTACCAATTGGAGTATATTCACCTTGATAAATTGGAATTTCTTTTAATGTAATAAAGAATTCACTATCTTCTGTATCAAATTCTGTTGCTCTAGCAAAACCAACACTTCCCTCTGTAAATTTAAAATCGTTGGTCAGTTCTGTTTTTAACAATCCCAGTCCAGACTTTCCGCTACCAATTTTAGAATAATCTAAATTATTTATATTTCCATACTCAATATCTCCAGCTTGTACAAAAGTATTTTCTGAAACTTTATAAAAAGCAGAACCATCATACATTTTTTTTTCGATTAAAATTTTAAATCTTTCCACCGCTTTAGGAGAAATTTCTGGATAAAGTTCAATTATTACATTTCCACACTCAACATTCATTACTGCAATATTATCTGGATCATTAAAATTAAGTTTACTTAAATTATTTTTTTCTACAAATAGACATTTATTTTTTAATAAAAAAAAAGATGTAAAAGCAAAAATTGAAAGACAAATTAAAAATATAAATAAAATTTTTTCTGATTTTGATGCTTTAATAGTTTTAATCATAAAATATTTTTATCTATTTTAGCTAAGTTAAATTTTATAAAATTCACTTTATTACTTAGGATTTTGTCACTATTAATTTTATCTTTAATTGTTTCCTTATCAGTCATTAAAAATGAAAAAATTTCCGCCATATCTTCAGATGGGATAGATTTAGAATATTCTGTTAAAAAACCATCAGTTTTTTCATACAGATCTAAATTTAATCTATCAGAACAAGTTGAACATTCAGCATAATTAAATGATGTTAGATTAAAAGAAGAAAATTTATCCTCGTCAAAATATTCAATGTGAGTGTTTTGTATCATATGAAAAATTTCATGGTGCATCATTCTTTCAAAATATTTTTTATTAAAATTAATATCTAAAATTAATGTCCTGTTTTTATTATCAGGGATTCCCCCAGTATTAATTTCAGAGATGAATAAATTTTCACAAAATACAATATATTTTAATTTTATCTTATTAAGAAAATTAGAATTATATCGATTAAGATTTTTTTCAATTAAAGGAAATTT
>CACJTS010000002.1:0-70000 GCA_902596355.1 uncultured Pelagibacteraceae bacterium
ACTTTATCTCATATAAAGCTTTAGAATAAATGTTAGATCGTTTCTTAATTAAATCAATTAACTCAGTATCGGTTGCATTAATCGCCAATGGTCTTTTTTTACTGTTTTTAATTCTATTTAACAATGTTTTATCATCCCAATTTAGCCAAAAAGATAAATGATTTTTTAAAATTTCTTTTCTAATATTGTTATTTGTAAAAGCCCCCCCACCAAGTGAAATCACAGTAGAGTTTAATTTAAGTTTTTTTAAAGTTGTTTGTTCCTCAATTTTTCTAAAATAATTTTCACCCTTAACTTCAAAGATTTTTTTTATTGTAATGTTTAAATTTTTTTCAATTTCTTTATCGATATCTACAAAATTTAATTTTAATTTCTTAGCCACTAAGAACCCAATAGAGCTCTTACCAGAACCCATCATCCCCAAAAAAACTAGATTTTCTTTTGATTTCATAAGTTTCTTTATTGAAAAAACATAAATATGTCTTAATTTGAAATTATCTAAAAGTATATGCAATTCATTAAAAACACAAGTTCAGGCAAAGCAAGTATCATAGGACTTGTGATTAAATCTATAATCGGATTAGGGGTTATTTTAGGTATTATTTTTTTTCTAAGTACAATTGATTTTCCTGCACCTAAAAAAGAAATTGAAAAAATTATTCCAAATGAAAATTTTAAAATCGTTAAATAAGAAAATTCTTTTAATTAAATTAGTTTGTCTTATTTTTTTTACATCGGTGTTTGCTGAAGAAAAACCAATTGATATTTGGAACATAGAAAAAAAAGATAATCAAGTTATTTCAGAAACAAATATTTTAAGTGATAATACCGAAAGAACTACCCAGAATAGTGTTTACGAATTACAAACGAACAAACAAAAAGACTCAATTAAACTTGAGAAAGAATTTTCATCAAAAGAAATTAAAATTGTAGGTTTATATGACCCAAGTGAATACGGGCTGAGTATGGATATGTGGTTAAATTCAGATGGAACTAAATTAAAAAATTTATTTCAGAATATTAATAAGTTTAATCTTTCAGAGGATGCATCTGACATAATGCATATATCTTTGTTAACTAATGCTCTTTCCCCAACGCAGAATATTACAGAACAAGAATTTATGAGCTTCAAATCAAATTGGTTAATAAAAGATTCAAATTTAGAATTAATAGAAGAATATCTTATTAAAAATCAAATAATAAATTTACATCCAGATTTAGCTAGATATTTGGTTGATAGTTATTTATCGGAAGCAAATGTAAAAAAATCATGTGAAATATTTTCTAAAAATAAAGAACCTATCCAAGATGAATATTTATCTAAATTTAATTTATATTGTTTAATCAATTATGGAAAAAATGAAGAAGCGCAATTAATTTTAGATTTAAAAAAAGAGTTAGGTTTTGAGGATAACTATTATGAAAACAAAATAAATTATTTATTTGGATACTTAGACGATGCAGATAAAGAAATATCAATTAACTCAATTTTAGATTTTCATTTGGCACATAGAATAAACCCTGACTTTTTTTATGAACCAAGTCAAGATACACCTAAAATCATTTGGAAATATCTTTCAGCCTCTAATTTACTTTACAAAATTCAGGATATAGAAATTACTGATGTAGAAAAAATTTCCACAATTGAAAAAGCTGTTAATGATAAAAATTATTCTGAGGAGGAACTTTTTGAATTTTATAAAAAATTTCAATTTAATATTAACCAATTTTTAAACGCAAAAGAGGTATATAAATCTCTGTCTTCAATCGAGGGAAGAGCTCTTTTGTATCAAAGAACTCTTTTAACAGAAGAACCAAAACTTAAACTGGAATTTATTAAGATGTTAAAGGATCTATTTATTTCAGATGATATAGGTGATGCCTTTGATTTAGAATTAAAAAAATTTTTAGGAGAAATTAATGTTGAAGATGTGCCCTCAAATTTTACAACATTTTATAATAGCAATTTAAATAAAGCAGAGACCTCTGATGCAAAAATTAAATATAATAGTAAAATTTTACATCAATCGAAACTTATAAATTACTTTAAAGGAGATTATGCAAGATCAAAAATTGAAGAAGATCTTGATAAATTTTTAAAGAAAATAAAAAAAGATAAAAAATATTTTTTATCAAAAAAAGACATTATCTTTTTAGAAGCTCTTAAATCTGATGGTATAAAAATTGCAAAAAAATATGATAATTTGTATAATATCAAACAGTCAGAAATGCCTGCTGATATACAAGATATGATAGATAATGATGAAGTTGGCGCAGCACTATTAAGAGTAATTGAAGTAATAGGTCCTGAAAAAATCGAAAATCTTGATGAAGATACAGTTTATTTTATTATCAACACTTTAAATCAATTAAATGTTGATTTAATTAGAAACAAACTATTGCTTAAAGTTCTTCCTTTAAAAGTATAAAAATTATAATAAAATCAAGTTATGGCTATCAGAACTATAATAACAGAACCTAATAAATTACTTAGGCAAATATCTAAACCAGTCAATAGTGTTGGTAAAGAAGAGCAAAAATTGATGGATGATATGCTTGAGACAATGTATGACGCAAACGGAATTGGTCTCGCGGCGATACAAATTGGTGTACCAAAGAGAATTATTGTTATGGATATAAGTAAAGATGAGAGTAAAAAAGAGCCAAGATATTTTGTAAATCCGGTTATCAAAAATAAAGATCCAGAAAAAGCAACTTATGAGGAAGGATGTCTTTCTGTGCCAAATCAGTTTGCAGAAATTGCTAGACCTAGTAAGTGTGAAGTAGAATATCTTGATTATGATGGAGAAAAGAAATTGTTAAAGGCAGATGGTCTTCTTGCAACATGCATTCAGCATGAAATGGACCATTTAGAGGGGATACTATTTATTGATTATCTTTCAAAATTAAAAAAATCAATGATAATTAAAAAATTATCAAAATTAAAATCTACCTCTGCAGAAGCTTAATCAATGCTAAAAAAAATAGTTTTTATGGGTACGCCCATGTTCGCTGTTCCAATTTTAAAATCACTTTATCAAAATGGATATCCTATTTCTTGTGTTTATACACAACCACCTCAAAAATCTAAAAGAGGTCAAAAAATTAACAAGTCACCAATTCAATTAATTTCAGAGACTTTAAATATAGAATTTAGAACACCAAATTCATTAAAAGAAAATTTAGATGAATTAGAATATTTTAAATCTTTAGAGGCAGATTTGGCAATAGTTGTTGCTTATGGTCAAATTATACCAAAGTCATATTTAAGTTTAACTAAAAAAGGATTTATTAATATACATGCATCTATTCTTCCAAAATGGAGAGGTGCTGCTCCTATTCAAAGATCAATTATGAATTTAGATAAAGAGACAGGAATTAGTATTATGAAAATAGGGGAAGAACTAGATACAGGACCGGTATGTAATGTTTATAAAATTAATATAGAAAATAATTTAAATGCTGAAGATATTAATGAAAAGCTATCAAGTTTGGCTGCAGAGAAAATTTTAGATAATATAGATGATATATATGAGGATAAAGCGAACTTTATAGAACAAGATCACTCATCAGCTACATATGCATCAAAAATTCAAAAATTAGAGGGGCAGATTAATTGGAAAGAAGATGCTAAAATTATAATTGGTAAAATAAATGGACTTTATCCAGTTCCAGGAGCTTATTTCATGTTTAACGGTGAGAGATATAAAATATTAAAAGCAGAAATTGGACAAGCACAAGGAAAACCAGGTGAGGTTTTATCTGACCATTTAGAAATTTCATGTGGAGATAAAAAATCAATAAAAATTAAAGAAATACAAAGACAAGGAAAAAAACCTCAAAGTATTGGAGAATTTGTTTTAGGAGCACAAGTTAAAAAGGGTTCATTTTTATAATGAATAGATACCAAATACTTATTGAGTATGTAGGGACAAATTTTAGAGGATGGCAAATTCAAAAAAAGGGCCCAACAATTCAAGGATTAATTCAAGAAAAATTATCAAAATTATTAAAAGAAAAAATTGTTTTACATGGTCAAGGAAGAACTGATGCAGGGGTTCATGCAATTGAGCAATCTGCACACTTTGATTGCAAAAATAAAATAACCGATAAAATGAAATTTTTAAAATCTATTAATCATTTTTTAAATTTAAAGGACATTGCAATTAAAAATATTAAAAAAAGAAATAATAAATTTCATGCTAGATTTTCAGCAAAACAAAGAATTTATAAATACTTTATTTTTAATCAAATAAGCCAACCAATAATTGAAAAAAATAGAGCATGGCATGTTCGTAGGCCTTTAAATTTAGAATTAATGAAAAAGGGTGCAAAAAAGTTATTAGGAACTAATGATTATTCAACTTTTAGATCTTCAAGCTGTCACGCTAAAAGTCCAATTAAAACTATTAAATCAATTAAAATTAAATCATCAAAAAATAAAATTGAATTTCAATTTAGTTCTCAATCATTTTTACAACATCAGGTTAGATCTATGGTTGGTTGTTTAAAATACTTGGGAGAAACTAAATGGGATTTGAAAACTTTTGAAAAGAGATTTAAGTCAAAAAAAAGAATAATGTGTGCTCCTCCAGCACCACCAAGTGGTTTATTTTTATTTAGAGTTCTTTATTAATTTATTTTTATTGCTCATAGCAAACTTTTTATTTATTCGCCATCTAGACTCAGCTCTTACAATATACCCGCAACAGTTTTTTGATTTACATTTACAAGGAAATTGTTTGTAGTTTTCATCATAACCAAATCCATAATCACAGGTAAACTCCTCACCTTTTTTAATATCTTTGATTGCTTTGACCCAAATTTTCAATCCCTTTCCATCGTAATCACAATTATTATCACAAGAATGATTAATTAAACCTGCGGTATTCCATGAAAAATCTCCATCTAGATCGTATCTTTTATTTATTGTAAATAAATATATTGGTTTACTATTATCGTACTTATCAGAATCTTGTGTTTGTTTTTTTGTTATAAGTTTGCCGACATAGTCAATTATTTTAGTTCCCTCTTTAATGTCACTAGTTGCATAAAGTCCTCTTCCTTTGTTATCAATGCCAGATTTTTTTATTTTATATAACTTCATGAAATTTTTTATTATGAGTTTTCTTAAGAATTATCAATTAAATTCTAAAAGAGCATCAACGTGTCTTTTAGTGCTGTCTCGAAGTGCATTTAGGTCATAACCGCCCTCTAAAATTGAAACAACTTTTCCATTACAAAACTTTTTAGAAGTCTCTAATACTCTTTTAGTAATAGTAAAATAATCCTCTGTTTTTAAATTAAATTGAGCGAGAGGGTCATCTTCATGGGCGTCAAAACCAGCGCTAATCAATATAAACTCTGGTCTAAACTCTTCTAATTTTTTTAATACACGGTCAAATACGTTTAAATATTCCTCTGAACTTATGCCAGCTGGCAAAGGTATATTAAAGATATTGTTAAATTTACCTCTTTCTTTTTCTGAACCAGTTCCTGGGTAGTAGGGATATTGGTGAGTTGATATAAAAAGAACATTTTCATTTTCATAAAAAATATCCTGTGTTCCATTACCGTGATGTACATCAAAATCTATTATTGCAACTTTCTTATATTTATATTTTTTCAACAAATAATTTGCACCAATACTCACTGAATTTAAGATGCAAAAACCAGCAGCCTTACTTTGTGAACTATGATGTCCAGGAGGTCGAACACTACAGAATGCATTTCTAAATTCTTTTTTTTCCACCCCATCAATTGCAGTAATTATTGATCCAACTGCATCGAAGGTTGCGTCTTTGCTTCCAGGTGAAATGATTGTATCACCATCAAGTGAAGAAAAACCTTTTTTTGGGAAAGAATTTTTTACTAAATTTAAATAATTTATTTCATGCGTAGTTAATAGAATATCATCTGAAACTTTAGATGGTTTCTTCCATATAAGATTTTTATTATTAAGTTTTTTAAAATTTTCTACTATGACTGATACCCTTGCTATTTGTTCTGGATGCCCGGGACCTGTATCATGATTTTGAGATGTATCTGATGTGATTAAACCAGTTTTCACTTAAAGTAATTCTTTAAAATATTAGAATAAATTAAGGTTAATTTTTTCAAATCTGAAATTGATGATCTTTCATTGACCTGATGAATACTGTTGTTTCTTAAACCAAGTTCTAGTCTTGGTATTGATCCTAAAAACCGACTATCACTAGTTCCACCTCTACAGTTTAATTTTGCAGAAAGTTTTGTTACCTTTTTGATAACATTTTTTACCATAAAAATATCTTTGTTTGGCTCTGTATAAAAAGCCTCACCACTTACTCTGTATTCTATTTTGGCCCTACATTTTTGTTTTTTTACAACTGAATTAATTATTTTATTTAGCTTTTTCTTTAAAGAAGTTGATTTGTATTTAGTATTAAATCTCACATTAAATTTTGCGCTTGCAGTTTGAGGAACTACATTTTCTGATAAATTATCAACATTCATTTTTGTAAATTCTAAATTAGATGGAGGCATATATTTTGTACCATTATCTAAAGGAGAACTTTTTAATTTTGCTATTATTTTAGCTAAAGCTGTACAAGGATTATTGTATGTTCCAAAAAATGCACTATGACCGCTCTTGCCATATACAGTTATAACTCCATTCATAGAACCGCGTCTTCCAATTCTTATCTCATCTCCAACTGATTTATTTGAAGATGGTTCTCCAACTACAGAAAAATCAATTTTTTCACCCTTTTTTCTTAAGTATTTCATGACTGCTGGACATCCATAGCCTGTTGTTTCTTCATCTGCTGAAATAATGATTGAAATGGATCCATTAAATTTATTATTTTTTATAAAATTACTTACTGCACTTATCCAACAAGCTATACCACCCTTCATGTCTTGAGCACCTCTACCATTTAAATATCCTTTACTTACAACAGCTTTAAAAGGTGGAAGTTTCCAGTTATTAAGATTGGCAACAACATCTGTATGACCTAGGTACATAATGTGGGGTTTCGATTTACCATATCTTGCATATAGATTGAGAGCAGGTTTTGGTCCTGTTCCTTTTGATTTTATTATTGTACATTTAAAACCGATAGCGGTTAATTTTTTTGATAAGAATTTCATTATACCCTTATCCTCTGTTTTGATCGTAGGAAATGTTATTAGCTTTTGAGCTAATTTTATTTCATTATAAGTTTTCATTAATCTATTCTCTTAAAAGATCATTAACTGATGTTTTTGATCTTGTCTTTTCATCAACTTGTTTAATTATTACTGCACAATATAAAGATGGTGCTTGTGGATTGTTTTTATCTGGCAAAGATCCTGGAACTACCACTGAATAAGGTGGAATTTTTCCATAAGTTATTTCACCAGTTTTTCTATTAACAATTTTTGTTGATTGTCCAATATACATTCCCATACTAAGAACAGAGCCTTCTCCAACTATTACACCTTCTACTACCTCTGACATTGCTCCTAAGAAAACATTATCTTCAATAATCGTTGGTAATGCTTGAGCAGGTTCTAATACACCTCCGACTCCAGTACCAGCTGAGATATGACAATTTTTTCCAATCTGACAACAACTTCCTGCACGACTAAATGTATCCATCATTGTTCCTTCATCAATATATGCACCAATATTTACATAACATGGCATTAAAACTGCATTCTTTCCTACAAATGATCCCTTTCGTACTGGCGAATTAGGGACCATTCTAAAACCAGCTTTTTCATGATCTTCTTTTGTCCATCCAGCTGTTTTTCCTTTAAGTAAATGAGCTTTGTCATACCAGCTACTGTATGGACCATTTAAATTTTCCATTGGATACATTCTAAAACTTAACATGATAGCTTTTTTTAGATGCTGATGAGTAACCCATTCGCCTTTGATCTTTTCAGCTACTCTTGCTTTTCCGCTGTCTAAATCATCAATAATTTGATTAACAGCATCCTTTAAAGATTTATCTGAATTTTGGCCTACTTGGTCTTTATTTTCCCAAGCTTCATTTATAATTTTTTCAATACTCATAATTTTATGAGTTTTTTAATAACCTTATTTCTTTTAAAAATAAAGAAAGATTTTCTATTTTGTAATCAATGTATTCTTGTTCAGACTCTTTTTTGCCCCAGTATTCATCATTGATTAACCAAACTGTTTTTGCTCCTCTTTCTTTTCCAATAGATAAGTTTTTTGCGATATCTTCAATGTAAAGTGTCTCAGTTGGATCAATTTGAAATTTTTTGACCATCAGATCAAATGCTTTTGCCTCAGGTTTTGGACTGTACTCAGCATCAACAATATCAAATACACCGTCAAATTGATCTTCAATTCCTAAGTGGGTAGTGATATTTTTAACATGTTCTTTACTACCATTTGTAAAAACAAATTTGTTTAGATTAATATTTTCTAGTTCATTCCTTAAAGCAGTATCTTTTTCTAAAAAATCTAAATTAATATCATGTACGTAGTCTAAAAATTCTCTCGGAGGTATATCGTGATGGATCATTAAACCATTAAGACTAGTGTTATATTTATGAAAATAATTTGTTTGTAATTCTTTTGCCTCTTTTAAATCTACATTTAGTTTATTTGAAATATATTGAGTCATTTTTTTACTTACTTGACCAAATACTCCTTCAAGATCACTGTAGAGTACCCCATCACAATCAAATAATATATTTTTGATATTCTTTAATTCTTTCATTGTCTTATTAAGGTTCCAGAGCCCTTGTCAGAAAATATTTCCCATAAACATGAATGTGGTTTTGTACCATTAATTATACCAACTGCAGTGACACCGTTGTTTACGGCATCTAAGCAAGCATTTATTTTAGGTATCATACCTTCTGTAATAGTTTCATCTTTAATCATCTCCAAAACTTCAGACGAAGAAATTTCTTCTATTAATTTTTTATTATTATCTAAAACACCATCCACATTCGTCATCAATAAAAGTCTTCTAGATTTTAAAGATTTTGCTATGGCCATTGCAGCTGTATCTCCATTAATATTATATGTTTGATTTTCTTCACCCAGTCCTAACGGTGAAATTATAGGAATTTTATTTTGATTAATTATATTTAATATTTGTTCATTATTAATTTCATTTGGTATTCCTACAAATCCTAGCTCTTCTGCTTCTGGTATAGTTTTTATAATATTATTATTTTTTGTGTGAATAGAGATTGCTTCTATTCCATTGTCTTTTAAAGAATTAACAATGTCATCATTAAAATCAATCAAAACAGATTCGACAATATCAATTATATGTTTATCAGTTACTCTTAGTCCTCTTATAAATTTTGATTGAATATTTGATTTTTCTAGCTCTCTTTTAATTCTAGGTCCACCACCATGAATTACCACAGTTGCAAGGCCTAATTTATTTAAAACACTAAGATCAGTTATAAAATTATTAAATACGTTTCTATCAATTAAAACGTTTCCACCGTATTTAATTACTATTAAATCATTTTTGTATTTTTCAATATATTTATTTACTTCATTAATTGGTGGCCCATCTTTTGGTAATATCTTTTCAAGGTCCATTTATTATTTTAAATTACTAGGTTGTAGTTTTTATTGTTGTACGTTTCATTATTACAACCTGTTGAGCCATTGTTAAAATGTTATTCACTGTCCAATAAATTACTAGCCCACTTGGGAATGGCGCAAGAATTACTGTTAAAAATAAAGGGAAGAACATAAATATTTTTGCTTGTATTGGATCTGTTGGAGCGGGATTTAACTTTTGTTGCACCCACATTGATACCCCCATAGCAACTGGCCATGCTCCAATTACAAGGAAAGAAGGTACGTCATAAGGAAACAATCCAAATAAATTAAATATAGAAGTAGGATCCTTAGCACTTAAATCTTGGATCCAACCATAAAAAGGCATATGACGCATTTCTATCGTTACAAATAAAACTTTATACAAAGCAAAAAATACAGGTATTTGAATTAGAATAGGCAAACATCCAGACATGGGATTTACTTTTTCTTTTTTATAAAGAGCCATCATCGCTTGTTGCAATTTCATCTTGTCATCTTTGTGTACTTCTTTAAGTCTTGCCATCTCTGGCTGAAGAGCTTTCATTTTAGCCATGCTTCTGAACGAAAAATTAGCAAGTGGAAAAAATGCTAAACGAATACATACAGTAACAGCAATAATTGCCAATCCATAATTTCCAAATATTTTAAAGAAATATTCTAAAGCAGTAAACAAAGGACGTGTTAAAAAGTATAAGAATCCCCAATCAATCGTAAGATCAAATTTATCAATTTTTAATGATTCTGCGTACCCATCAATTACATCAACTCTTTTTGCAGCAACTATTACTTGCAAGTTTTCTTCTAAAGAGGAATTTCCAGTTAACTCTAATGGTTCCGTTGTAACAAAGTTTATTCTATACTTGTTTTTGTAATCCATAGTAGTTTTAAATTCTTTTTCTCTTGGTGGAATTAGAGTTGATATGTAATATTTATCTCCTAGACCCAACCATCCTTTTTGGGCAGTTCTTGAAAATTTTTTCTCTTCAATATCGTCATAATCTTCCTCAATTAATTCTTCATCTAATGTAGCGATAGGGCCTTCATGAAGAATATAAAAATCTGTTAAACCTTCTGGGATTTGATTTCTTATAATTTGTCCATAAGAATAGAAGTCATAGTTTTTATCAGTAGAATTTATAACTCTTTGTTTTATTGTGAATAAAAACTTATCATCTAATGCAATTTCTTTTTCAAAAGTGATGCCTTGATTATTAGTCCAACTTAGTTTTATAGGAGATTGATCAGTTAATTTATTATTTCCAGAAACTGACCAAATTGATTCTGCATTTGGAATATCGATATTTTTATCAGTAGTTATAAAACCACTTTCTATTATATAGCCTTCTTTAGAGCTTCGTGGTGCAAGAAATTTTACTTTTTCATCACTTTCCAAACTAACATTATATTCTTTGAAAGTTAGATCGTCTATTGCGGCCCCCTTTAATGAAATTGATCCAATAATACTTTGGTTCTCAAATTGAATTCTTTCACTTTGTCGTAAAGCTTCTTCTCGTGAAATTTCAGTTACATTTTCTTTTTGATCAAGACTAGGTGAATCTGAATTCTGTTCAGTCTTAGTTTTTTCAGCTAAATTTTCTTTCGTTACAGGAGGCGGTGCAAAAAATAGCGAGTATAATATAATTACAGCAGCTGATAAACTTATGGCAGCAATTATATTTCTAGTTTCCATTATTTATTATCCTTCATTTCTTTTTTAACTGGATCAAAACCTTCGCCACCCCCTAAAAATTTTATTGGATGGCAGGATAAAATTCTTTTTATACTTAGAAATAAACCTTTAAGAATACCGTATTGTTTTAAAGCATCTATGCTGTATTCAGAACATGTTGGTAAATATCTACAAGAATGACCCAATAATGGACTAATCAAATATTTATAGGCTTTGATAAATTTAATTAAAATTAAAGTAAATATATTCATTATTTTATTTTTGCAAAATCCTGAAAAAGAGTTTCTTTTATAATTTTGTATTCATTATTTAGCATAGAAGACTTAGCGATAACAAGAAATGAATAATCAAAGTTTATCTTTATTTTTTTAACAGCTTCATTCATGATATTTCTTAATCTTCTTTTAATTTTATTTCTCTTTACTGCATTACCAATTTTTTTTTTAGTCACAAAACTGATATTTAGTCTTTTTTTGTCTTTATTTAGTAATTTTCCAAAAAAAATACTTACGTATTTATTTGTAATTTTTTTTTGTTTAAGTAAATTTTTAAATTCTTCGTTTTTTGAAAGAGCAAGTATTTTGCTTTTCATTATTCTATACAGAAACAGTTAGTGATTTTCTTCCTCTTGCTCTTCTTCTAGCTAAAAGTTTTTTACCACCTTTAGTTTTCATTTTTGAACGAAAGCCGTGTTTTCGAGCTCTTTTTTTATTTGAGGGTTGATAAGTTCTTTTCATAATTAGATTTGATATAGTTTTATATAATTTTTTGCCCCTTTATATTAGTAATAATTAAAATAGCAAATAGAAGATTAAGCATTAAAATAAGAAGAATCATGGAAAATACAAAAAAAATTAAATTATTTATTGGTTTGTCTTATTTATTAATTGTATGTCTATTTTTGTATTTCTTTTTTTCAAAATTTAGTCTCTCAGAAATTACATCTTATGATTTTCTAAGAAATAACCAATCTTATTTTTTTGAACTTAAAAAATCTAACTTATTTTTAATTTCTATTATCTTTGTAGCATTAACTATTCTTTGGGTTTTCCCCTTTTTAGGATTTGGATCTCCAGTTGCTTTAATGGGCGGGTTTATATTTGGAAAATGGATAGGTACACTTGTTGTTGTTTTTGGCTTGAGCATTGGCGCTACTTTTTTGTATATTTTTGGAAATTATTTTTTAAAACAGCTTATTAGAGAAAAGTTTTTAAATAAGTTTCAAAACTTAGAAATAAAATTTAAACAATCCGAATTTATTTATTTATTAATTTACCGTTTTATAGGCGGCATACCTTGGCAGCTTAGCTGTCTATTACCAACTTTATTTAATGTTAAGGTTATAAATTTTTTCTTTGCTACATTGATTGGAATAATTCCTCAAATTTTTTTAGCAGTTTCTATTGGGAGTGGATTAGAAAAAATTATAGACCAAAACGCTGAAGTACCAGGGATAACTGATATAATATTTTCACCTGATATATATGTTCCTATTACAGCTTTCTTTATTTTAATTCTGATTACGATATTTTTGAGAAAGTTTTTTTATAGAAATTAGTGGTGCTCCCACCCTGTACTGACCAGGGAACTAGTCATTACCAATGACTTGTTATACCATTTAACTACAGGAGCTTAGAGACAAATTGTATTTTATTGATAATAAAGCATTTTTTTCAAATTATTGCCTTAATTTTTTGATGAATATGATTTATATCTATTTTAAGAAAATGTTATGGGAATTCATTACGATTACAAATCAACCAAAGGTAATAAGCTTATGGAAAAGCAAGCTAAAAGAGAGAGAAAGCTTGCTGAAAAAAAAGCTAAACGTTTAGCTAAAGAAGGCCCAAAAAAAGAAGAGGAAAAAGCATCTGCACTAGATCCTAATAAACCAATTTCCTTAGATTTCCTGACTAACCCAAACAAAGAATGAGTTCAAAAGAAAAAAATGAGCGTTTAAGCTTTGCGCTTAGAAAAAATTTGAAGAAAAGAAAAATTTTCCAAAAAAAAAATAAAAAGAAAAATAAATAATGTCAATTCAACCTGATTCTTGGATTAAAAAAATGTGCAAAGAGCATAATATGATAGAGCCATTTTTGGATCATCAAGTTTCTGAAGGTAAAATTTCTTATGGATTAAGTAGTATGGGATATGATGTTAGAATCTCAGATGAATATAGAATTTTTACCAATGTTAATAGTTCTTTGGTTGATCCAAAGAATTTTTCTGATGATAACTTTATAGAACGGACAGGACCACACTGTATTATACCACCAAATTCGTTCGTTTTAGCTAAAACGGTAGAATATTTTAGAATACCAAAAGACGTTTTATGTATTTGTGTTGGAAAAAGTACTTATGCAAGGACAGGAATTATCTGTAATGTTACTCCAATTGAAAATGAATTTGAAGGGAATATTGTAATTGAACTAAGCAATACAACACCTAACCCTGCAAAAATATATTCAAATGAGGGTATAGCACAATTTTTATTTTTCAAATCAGATACTCAGCCAGAAACAACTTATAAATCAAAGAAAGGTAAATATCAGGGTCAAACCACAATTCAAGTTGCTAAGATTAAAAAGTAATTTATGGATAAATTTCTGATTAATGGTCCTTGTAAAATCAAGGGCAATGTTTCAATTTCAGGTTCGAAGAACGCATCTCTACCGATATTAGCAGCAACACTATTATTTGATAAACCTGTGATTATCAAAAATTTACCAAGAGTTAGAGACATTAATACAATGTTAAATTTATTAAAGTCTTTTGGTTCTAAAATAATTTTATCAAGAGATAAAAAAACAGCAAAAATTATAAATAAAAAAAATATGAAAACTTTTGCTAGTTATTCTTTAGTCAAAACAATGCGTGGTTCTATTTTAGTTTTAGGTCCACTTATATCAAAATACCATAAATCTAAAATCTCTTTACCTGGAGGGTGTTTAATTGGTGCTAGACCAGTTAATTATCATCTAGCTGCATTAAAAAAACTTGGTATGAAATATGAACTAAAAGATGGATACATTCTAGCAAAATCAAAAGGAAAACTTAGTGGAACAACTATAAATTTTCCAAAGATAAGTGTTGGGGCAACTGAAAATTCTATAATAGCAGCATGTTTAGCAAGAAGAAAAACAGTTTTAAAAAATTGTGCAATAGAACCTGAGATTAAAGATCTTACAAATTTTTTAAATAAAGCTGGAGCGAAAATAAAATGGACAGGAAGAGTATGTAAAATCATAGGTGTAAATTCCTTAAATGAAACCGAATATTCTGTAATGGCTGATAGAATAGAAGCAGGCACATTTTGTGTAGCTGCAACACTTGCAAAAGGTAATTTACAAATAAATAATTTAAATCCTAAAATTATTGGTACAGAAATAAAATTACTAAAAAAAGTTGGTGCTAAAATTAAAACTAGTGAAAATAAAATCTCAATTAAAGGACCTGAAAAAATAAAATCAATAAAAAGCATCAAAACTAGAGAGTTTCCAGGTATTCCTACAGACCTTCAAGCACAATTGATGGTTTTAATGTGCAAAGCGGTTGGTAAAAGCTCAATAACCGAAAGTATTTTTGAAAATAGATTTATGCATGTTGCAGAATTGCAAAGACTAGGAGCAAAAATAAATATAAAAAATAATACTGCTACGATAGAAGGAAATACTAAATTCATTGGTGCCGAATTAATGTCTAGTGATTTAAGAGCTTCTGTTGCTTTGGTTCTAGCAGCTATAGTTTCTAATGGTAAATCATATATTAACAGAATTTATCACTTAGATAGAGGTTATGAAAAAATAGAAAATAAATTAAAAAAAATAGGTGTTAAAATTAAAAGATTAAAATAGTGAATAAATATTTAGCAAAAATAATAGCAAGTGACCAAGAAGGGTTACAGATGATTTCAGCTTGTAGTTCAGGGGCCAAGGTTAAAATCGTAGATATAAAATACCTCGAATCCAATAAGGTTTTTTTATTATCAATTGAAAGAACCAAGGTTGAAAGTGATCAGGAAGATAAAAAAATCAATAGCATTTGTAGGTTTGATTTTGTTGATAAAGTAAGATCAAAGAACATTGATCAATCTAATCAAGAAACAGTTTTAGAGCTAATAGGTATAGATTATTTGAAAAATAATGATGTTTATGAAATAAATCTTATTTTTAATAACAATGCTCATATTGCTTTAACTACAGAAACTATTGAAGCAAGATTAGAGGATCAAAATGAAATTAAATAGTTATGAAGATACTAAATAGTAAAAGTAAAAATTTCGATAAATTATTAGAGAATTTGCTTTTACAGAGAAAAAAAAAAATTCAATCTGACTCTGTTTCTGTAACAAATATAATTAAAGATGTTAAAAAAAATGGAGATAAAGCATTATTAAAATACGAGAAAAGATTTAATCAAAACAACATAATTATTCCAAACTCAAAACAAATAAAAAAATCTATAAATTCACTTGATAAAAAAGTAAAGAGGGCAATCGATACAGCATATAATAGAATTTATAAATTTCATTCACTTCAAAAATTTAAAAATATTTCTTATACAGATAAATTAAAAAACAAACTTCAATATAAGTATGTGCCTTTAGAGTCTGTTGCAATTTATGTTCCTGGTTCTACTGCTTCATACCCATCGAGTGTCTTGATGAATGCTATTCCAGCAATTGTAGCAGGTGTTAAGAGAATAGTTATGATTAATCCAGGCCATAAAGGAAAACAAAATCCAGCCGTATTATACGCCGCAAAAAAATGCAGAATAAAAGAAATTTATTCTATCGGGGGCCCTTCTGCTATTGCAGCAGTATCTTATGGGACTAAAAAAATTAAAAAAGTTCATAAAATAGTTGGTCCAGGAAATGCATATGTTGCGGCAGCAAAAAAAGAAGTTTTTGGTGTTGTTGGAATTGAAGGTATGACTGCAGGTCCTTCAGAAGTGACTGTCGTTTGTGATAAATTCTCAAACCCTGAGTGGGTTGCAAGTGATTTAATTGGACAAGCTGAACATGATATTCTTGCACAATGTATTTTGATTTCAAAAGATAAAAATTTGCTAGATAAAGTAAAAATTGAAATTAATAAACAATTAAAAGAAATTCCAAGAGCTTCTGTTGCAAGAAGAAGTTTAATTAATAATGGAATTCTTATGTATATTTCTTCAGACGCTAAAATAATAAGTGTTATAAATAAAATTGCACCAGAACATTTAGAATTAAATATTAGAAATTATAAATCATTAGTTCCAAAAATAAAAAATTCAGGATCAATATGTTTAGGAAAATATGCAGTGATGGCAATGACTGATTATAATGTTGGATCAAACCATGTGTTACCAACTAATGGTTCTGCAAAATACTCAAGCGGTATAAGTGTAAATGAATTTTATAAAAGGATTTCATACATAAACTTATCAAAAAAGGGTATTGAAAGTCTTGGACCATCAGTTATAACACTTGCAAATTACGAAGGATTAGTTGGACATGCTCAATCTGTAGAAAAAAGAATAAGGAGAAAATAGTTTGGCAAAACAAGATTTGTTAGAATTTAAAGGAAAAGTAATTACATTACTTCCAAACGCTATGTTTGAAGTCGAGTTAGAAAACGGAGCAAAAGTTTTGGCGCATACAGCTGGTAAGTTAAGAAAAAATAGAATTAGAGTTTTACAGGGTGATAATGTTACAGTAGAAATGACTCCCTATGATCTTACTAAAGGAAGAATTATCTTTAGGGGATAAAAAATGGCCGAATAGCTCAGCCCGGTAGAGCAGCGCCCTGAAAAGGCGTGTGTCACAGGTTCAAATCCCGTTTCGGCCACCACCAAAAAGTTTCATCTTGAAATAATCGTAAAAGAAATTAACTTTAAGAGAAAATAAATAACAAAAGGACTAAGAAATAAGATGAGTACACTACAAGGAAAAATTAAATGGTATAATGGTAAAAAGGGATATGGCTTCATTGAAAGAGATGATAAAGAAAAAGATGCCTTTGTTCACGCTTCAGCGGTAAAAGCTGCTGGTATGAGATATCTCAATGAAGGTGATAAACTTGAGTTCACATTAGAAGATGGTCCCAAAGGTCCTTCTGCAGTTAATTTAAAAAAAATAGACTAATTTAGAAATTATTTAAAAGGGCGTTTTATCTATCAAATAGATAGACGTCCTTTTTCTATTTAGACCTTGAATATTAATTTTTTTTGTCTAAAAGACTGCTAATGAATATAAATATTACATACAGAAAGACTTTTAGAAGTACTCACAGAAACTGTTTCCATAGCCAGTAGGCTATTTATTTATATTATAATTTTAAATCCACAAAAAATAAGATAAATTAAGAAAGGACGCCGCCTTCGAATAATGGTTAATTCTGGAGTTTGTGGAACTCTCAATCTTGGTTCAATTCCAAGAGGCGGTACCAAACAATGAAAAAAAATGAGAAATTAAATCCAGAGCTTGCTTTAGGATTTACAGATAGAAAAGGCGACGAATTATTAATTAAAGATCGTTTAATTGAAATAATAAAAAAAAATTTTCAACTTTACGGGTTTGAGCCTTTAGAGACACCAGGATTTGAGTTGTCAGAGAACATTGGTAAATTTTTACCAGATGAAGACAGACCTATGTCTGGAGTTTTTGGGTTTAAAGAAAAAAACCAATGGTTATCATTGAGATACGATTTAACAGCTCCCCTTGCACGATATGTAGCAAAAAATTATAGAGATATTTCAAGACCATTTAAAAGATATCAAATAGGAACTGTCTGGAGAAATGAAAAACCAGGTCCTGGAAGATACCGTGAATTTACTCAAATAGATGCAGATATTGTAGGAACAAAAAATATTTATGCCGATGCTGAGCTGTGTATGTTGATGGCTGATACCTTAATTAAATGTGGCTTAGAAAAAGATAGATTTATAATTAAGATTAACAATAGAAAAATATTTCAAGGAATTCTTGAATTCTTTGAAATAAAAGATCCTAAACAAAGTTTAACTATACTTAGGTCAATTGATAAATTTCAAACTGTTGGAAAAAAAGGAGTATTAGAACTTTTAACAAAAGGAAGATTGGATAAGTCTGGTGATTTTACAAAAGGCGCAAATTTAAAAAAAGAGATAGCTGAAGAGATTTTTGAATTATTATCTGCTGACTCGATTATAAGAGATAAAAAAACTGGAGTGTTTAGACTATCAGCGGGTGATTCATTATTTAAAATCGAGAACGATACGTATTTGGAGGGATTAAAAGAAGTAGATACTATTTTGAGTTATTTGGGTGAAAATAAAGAAGTAAATATAATGAGCACGGATTTATCATTTAAACAAGATATGATTAACTTTCAAATGGATCTATCCGTTGTTAGAGGTCTAGAATATTATACTGGCACAGTAATGGAGGCAGAGACAACAGATACTTCATTTTGGAAATCATCAAGAGATGCAAATGCATTTAAAAAAATAAAACTGGGTTCTCTTTCGGGAGGAGGCAGGTATGACAAACTTGTATCAAGATTTTTAAATGATGACTATCCATCTGTAGGAATATCTATTGGGCTTGATAGAATTTTGATGCTTTTGAAAGACAATTATAAAGATCAAGCATTGAAAAATCCTATTATAATCTGTGTCTTTGATAGTAATTACTTTTCAAAATACAATGATATTTTACAGACACTTAGATCAGCAAATATCAATTCTGAAATTTATATTGGAGATGGAAATTTAAAATCTCAAATGAAATATGCAAACAAAAGAAATTCTCCAGCTGTAATTTTTTGTGGTGAAAATGAAGTTAAGTCTGGGAAAATTACTTTAAAAAATTTGAAATCTGGAGATGAAAAATCTTTAGAGCTAAAAAATCTCAATAATGAAATCAAAAAATTTATCTAACAAAATCCTCAAAACTATTAAGTCTAGAGGGTTCAAGCTCATTGAATTACCTTCAGTAATAGAGACTGACCATATTCTTCAAAGATCAGGTGAAAATTTTAGGAAGTATTTGTTTTCTTTTAATAATTTTGAAGGTAGAGAATTTGCCCTAAATCCAGATTTAAGTCTTTCCGCGATTCTTCATTACGCAGCAAAAGGTATTAGTAATAGAGAAAAAATTTTTTACTCAGGAAATGCTTTTAGAAAATCTTACAATAATAAAAAAACAGTTATTGATCAAATAGGGATAGAAATATTTTCAAGTAAAGATGAAAATAAAGATGATAAGGAAATTATTGATACGTCAATAAAAATGTTAAAAACTTCAGGTTTTAAGAAAGCAACAATAAAAATTGGTAATTTTAAATTATTTGAACTTTTAATAAAAAAGCTACCGATTGTCACTAGATGGCAAAATCGTCTTTTAAAATTTTATTGGAATGAAAAATATTTTTCACAACTCTTAAAAAGATTAGAAAGCAATCTAGATATTGATCCTTTTGTAGTTTCTGCTGATCATAAAATTTATTTAAAAATGAAAAAGGATAATCCTAATAAGATGATTGCTGGAAGATCTTATAAAGAAATCCTTTCAAGGTATGAAAATAAAGTACAAAATCCAAGAATAACAAAAACTGGAAAATATAGTGCAAAAGTTATTAAAGAATTTCTAAAAATCAAATCATCTTTAAAAGACGCACCAGAAAAATTAAATAAATTTTATAAAAAATATAATCTTAATATATTTGTTGGAAAAGATTTTTTTCCTGTAACTAATTTTAACCAAAATGATTTAAAGTATGAATTCTCAGCTAGTAATGGGAGAGGTAAAGAAGTTGAGTATTATGATTCATTCAATTTTTCAATAGATGTAAAATTAAAAAATAAAACAAAGACTTATATTGCTGGAGGTAGATATAATAATATGGCACAAAAAAATCTTGGCTTAAAAAAAATACCGGCTGTAGGAGCTGCAATAAATCTTGGGGTTTATGAGTAAAGAAATAATTAACATAGGATGTGTTTCTAAGGGTAGGTTAAAAACTCAATCTGAACAATTATTAAAAAGAAAAAAACTTAAAATTTTTTTTGACAGAGGTGATAGAGAATTAATTGGGAAAGTCAAAGGTCGTCCAGATATTTTGGTATCATTTATGCATGCAAGAGAAATTTTAGATCAATTATCTATTGGAAATTTGGATATTGGGATAAGTGGATTAGACCTTTTAAAAGAGTCCGAAGCAAATGTTCAAAAAAATATCAAAATAGAAAAAAAGCTTAAATTTGGGTTTGCAAATTTGATTCTTGCTTGTAGGAACGAATTCATTGACTTGTTTACAACTCTAGATCTTGATGAAGTTGCAGAAGATTATAAAAAAAAGAATAAATCTTTATTAAAAATTGGAACAAAATACCCAAATCTTACAAGAGAATTCCTTTATTCAAGAGGTGTTACCAACTTTACTATAGTTAAGTCACTCGGTAGCACAGAATTGATGTGTGCAATGAATACCGCGCAACTTATATCCGATATTACAAGCTCTGGTGATACACTTAAGCAAAACAACCTTAGAATACTTAATGATGGAGAAATTCTAAAATCTCAAGCCTGTATATTTAGTTCAAAGAAAAGTAAGAAAAAAAAAGGATTAAAAAGTTTAATAAGATTACTTACCAAGTAATTTGTCTTTAAAGTAAATAAGAATAATCTTAATAATATCCAAGTTTCTTAATACAGCGTAGCATCCAATAATCAGTAAAAATATTACAAAAATTTTAAGTATAAAAAATAAGTCCATAAAAAATTCTAATCAATTGATCAAAGTATTCAATATTTATTTCGCCAATAGTACTCTTTACTTCTTATTGTATCGCATTCAGAACAATTACTTCTTTTTTTATTAGTCGAACCATATTTATCATTTGGAAACTTATCCAATGATTTAAATTTTTTACAAATTGAGCATTGCAATTTACCATTTTTATATTTTTTTTGATTACCAATATTTTTGAATACCAAACCTTGTCTTTCAGTTTCTGACCTTGTTAATATTTTGGTTTTGTTATTTTTTCCTTCTCCTCTAAAATCTTTTTTAGTCCAGGTTGGATGTTGGTTAATTATTTTTTGAATTTCCTCGTCACTTCTAGTAATCCATTGATTAGAGCCCTTTGGATTTCTATTAAAATTTTTAGACATAAATTTTAATCATTAAAATTAAATTTCATTTGTGGTCCTAATTCTTCTTTTCCTGTGAAGTATAAATCTTTACCTTTTGCTTTAATCATCCAGTCGTGATGAAAAGGAATTTGTTTTTTGTTTTTTTTTAGTGCCTTTTTAACTGCTTTCATAATTTTTTCTGCTCCTAATACAGGTACAGCCATTCCAATTTGTCTTCTAATAGATTCTTTTCCTCCAACAAAATTATATTTATCTGGAAAAGTTTGTAACCTTGCTCTTTCTCTATTTGTTAAAGCTCTATTTTCTTTATAATGATATACGTGTGTTCCACCACCTCCACTTCCAGTAACAGTATAGGCAGGTTTTGAGCTATCTAATCTTTTATAGATGTGGCTCATTCTTGCTTTTTTAACTCCAGGAAGACCATCTTCATCATCACCTAAATCCCAAACATTTTTACCTTCAGCTGTCTTTTTCAATCTTCGTACAACTCTTTCATCATGATTTGTAAGTTCTTGGTGCTTTGCCCATTTGGGTATTTTTTGGAGGGCTTTTTTACAAGTTGTATAAGGTCCTTCTATTTTTTTTGGTTTTTCAAAGTTAATGTTATTTTTTTCAAAAAAATCACCTCTAAAACCAACTAGTATTATTCTATGCCTAGTTTGTGGAATTCCATATTCTTCAAACTTATAATTATCAGCATAAATTCTATATCCATGTTTAGAACATTTAGCTAAATCACCCATTATTTTTTTAAAATTTTGATAATTTTGGTTTTCTAATTTTTCCTTATCAAATTTCTTCTCTTTCTCAATTATGACTGGATCTGATGAATTGTATTTTAATTTTTTACTTAGAGAAGTAACGTTTTCTGCAACAAAGAATTCCGGTTCAAAAAAATTTAACACATCACATGCATATTTATATAGCCCACCAAACTTACCTTCCATTTTTTCATTTTTTCCAACTAAACTAAAATCGTTGCATGGAAAACCAAACAAAAGGCCATCTATATCTCCATGATCCTCTTTAATTTTCTTTAACCTTGAAGGTTTGGCAAAACTTTCGATATTTTCACAATATGACTTACATCCCTGGTTATCTTCAAAAGATTTACAAGAGTCCTCATGATTGTCTAACCCCCAAACATGTTTGAAGCCTGCTTTTTTAGCTCCTTCAGCAAATCCTCCAGCTCCACAAAATAATTCAGCTATTTTTTTTTTCATTTATCTCACAATATAGCCATAATGTTATGTAATAAAAGCAAAATGTATTATACAAAACAAAAATGTATAAATAATTTAAAAATAACACTAGACAAAACGATAATGTTGTACTATATAGAGGATAATGGACAGTTTAAGTAGTTATATTGGTATTTTTAAGAATAAAAACCTCAATTTATGGGAAATAACTAGAGAATTGAACGTTTTAGACAAAATAGAAAAGAGAGGAAAAAATATGTCAGAAGAGGATAAAGAAAAAAAGCTAACCCGAAGAGAGAGATTTATCAAATACAGGGAAAAAAGGCTTAAAAGAGCTATAGAAGCAATTGGACTGTGTGAGAACATGGCTAATAAAAATAGCTATGAGTATTCAGATGAGGAGGCCAAAGTTATCATAAAAAATTTACAGGATGCTTTAAGTAATTTGAGGCATGCTTTTACTAAAGTAGATAGGGAAAAAAAATACTTTTAATTATGCGAATTATGGAATTGATGCACGTTAAAAAGAAGAGGTTTTCATGTACGGTGAGCAACAACATCGATAGAATACAAACAATACCTCTCGCCAGAGTGCATCCTGGTTTTGTCTTATGTTTGTGTTCAAAGGTTGCAATTAGCAAGTTGACTATGCAAATTTTAATGCGTGCAAAGCTACATCTTTCTTTCTTTCTGTGTAGCTTGTACGTGTTAAAAAATAAATACATAGGAGTTTGATTGAAGAAGGATTATTTTTATTCTTGTTTACAGGATAGATTGCAGTACGTCCAAGAATTTGCAAGGGACTACACAATATACTTACAAAGTATTGAGTTTACAAAAAAAACTGACTCAGAATTTTACAAAAATAATAGAATATTGTTTTTACTAAACAAAATCCTAAATTTACCAACTAATACATTAAAATTCTTAAAAGTTTTAAAAAGCAAATTCATTTTAAAAAAATGTTTAAATGAAATTGAGGTAATTAAAAAAGAGTTAAAAAATTATGAATGAACTTGTTAGAAAAATAATTAAAAGTTTTACGTGGGTTGCTGGGCCTGTTGGAGAGGGTGATGAACCAGGTGATTCAAAACCACAAGATAAATTTAATGCATTAAGCTGTGTATTAGAATTTATTCAAAATGCCTTAGATGCTATAGCAACATCATTCTCAAACACTTTGATTAAAATTCACGCTACTAGAGTTTCATATACAAGCTTTAAAGAAAATTTCTTAAAAGATAAATTTGAAGATTATCTTGAGAATTCTGAACTTTCTGCAATGCAAAAAATTCCAGAGCATGGACAAGATATTAATTGTCTAATAATGGAAGATTTTAACACAACAGGTCTATTAGGTGACCCAAATCATTATTTTTCAAAATTACCTAACGGTCAACCTAACTTGATACATCAGTTTACTCATGAGATAGGAGGTAGAAGAAAAGGTAAAGCTGCTCATTTAGGTGGAAGTGAGGGAGAAGGTAAACAAACTTTTTGTTTAAGTTCTGATATTTCAACTTTTTTCTTTTTTACAGTTAGAGATGATGGAACAGAGTTTTTCATGGGAATTTCATATTTTGGTATATTTGAGCTGAATGGAACAGAATATAAACCTTTCGTTCATTTTGGTGACAAAGTTGAGAGTAGGGATTATCAAGGTAAATTTTGGGCCCTTCCAATAAGTAATCAAACAAAAATTGAAGAACTCAAAAAAATTTTCGGAGTTAAAAGAAAAAAAGAACCTGGATTAACAGTAGTAATACCTTTTATTAATGAAGATGTTACTCTTGATAAAGTAAAAGAAACAATTTGCAAAAATTATAGAGTACCGATTTTAAGAAAAAAATTAAGAGTGGAGGTTGCTAAAGGAAAAGAGATTAATCATGAGACTTTACTTGAAGTTTATAAAGAAAAATATTCTGAAAATGAGACGGATAAAAAAATGATAGAAGAATACTTTAATTTTATCGATGAAATTGATAATCACGACGCAAAAAATTTTGATTTAAGTATAGTTCCTCAAAGACCTACTGTTTTAGACGTTTCATCAAATTTAACTGATGAAATTCAAAATTTATATAAAGAAGGAAAAACGATTAAATATCAATTAAAATTTACCCTTGCAAAAAAAGTACTAAAAGACGGTAAGCTTACTGATCAATATAAAGATGTTAATTGTGTATTTAATTTTTATGTAAAAAAATTTCCTGATTTCGCAAATCAACAATATAAGTATTGCGACACATTACGTGGAGATATGCCAATTACACAATGCCGAAAAAGAACTACCAATTTCTTTTTTGCAGATATTCAAGATGAAGAGTCCATGTTGCTTGTTAAAAACGGTGAGGTTGCAAATCATACTAGAGTAAGAATTGATCATCCAAAATATAAAGTATTTTATAAACACAATGTTCAAAGACCATATATTTCTTTTTTGAATAATGCTTTCATGTCCTTACAGGATTTATTAAGTCAAAGTGGAGATACTTTAGATGAAAAAACTACTTTAGACTTATGCTCAATAATTTCTGACAAAGAAATAGAAAATGAAAATCATGGAGAGGAAGATGATGAAGATGAAAAAGATGATGTTCTCACTTCAAAATACAAGTTACCCGAAATACCTAATAAACTAAAAGCATATAGAGCAAGAGTGAAAAAAGAAAATGATAAAATTTATTGGGTTGCTAAAGGTGTAAAATACAAGAAAGAGGATATAGCAAGATATGAAGAACAAGGTGAATTATTCATTAAAGAAGCAAATAAATTATTAAATGAAAGAAAAGATAAATTACCAAAAAAACATGTTCAAAAGATTAATCAGGGCATAATGTCAACAAATAACAGACTTACTGAATTTGAGGAATTTAAAAAAAATAATTATACTTTTTATCCAATTAAGATTCGTATAACAGCAGCATATGATGATGGTACTACAAGACCATACAATAACTATTGTGAGGAAGATTTTGATTTTAGTGATATCAAAACTTTCAAGTACAATGTGCATGGATCACTTAATATCGTCAAGAATGATAAGAATAAAATTGTTTGCGCCGCATCAAAAGAAGATTTTGACTTTTCAATAACTGGTTTTGGAAAAGAATCTGAGGAAAAATTTATGATTCATCACATGTATGAAAGAGAGAGCTAATGTCTAAGAATACAATTACAATATTTGATGAGGAGAGAATTACACATAAAGGCGAAAATCCTGACGTGAAAGTTTTGTTAGATAAAATTTCTAATGATGGAATTCATATTAAAGCAGAAGTTAATTTAAAAAGACATAATTTTGATGAAGATTGTGAGGTTTTTTTTCAAGCTTATAACAACAGAGGTGCCGGGTTAAAGCCATGGAACATGGGAGATATTAAAACTTTAAATAAAAAAGAGGAAAGTAGTATCTTTTCTTACTTTGTGCCCAACATTGATAAAGATGCTGTAAGATTTAATCTCTTTGTTTCTAAAAAAGGTAAATTCAAAGATATAGATGTTAATAGAATAATTGGTAAGTCAAAAATTCGAGAATTTTATGATGAACCAGATGATGGAAAAGATGGAAATTATAAAACAGAGTCATTATTGCCAACAAGAGAGGACGATATTGGGACAGCTTTTAAAGTAGAAATGAACCCAGGTAATAAGCCAATCTTGGTTTTAAAAAGAGGATGTAACATTAAACATAAGTTGGATAATAATATAGATCCTATACAAAAAACTCTTATTTACACAGCTGCTCTTCGGGAACTATTAAAAACATATCTAACAGATAATAGATATGAAGATTGTCCTTGGAAGTCAAAATGGTTTGAGGAAATTAAGAAAAAGTTAGGTGATCCTGAAATAACCACACCGGAAACATTGTTAATTTTTGATAATGGAGAAGCTGAAACTAATCCTGAAGCTGAGCAATGGATAGAAGATGTTGTAAATAGTTTTGTAAGTAATTTGATAGATGCTTCAGGAAAAAAACTTATTGACAAATTTATTTCTCATAACAATTTTGTTCGAACTAGCGATCTAGAGGAGAGTGAAATATGAAATTGAGAAGATTTACTGAGGATGGTCATAATAAATATATTTTATTATATGATAAAATTAAAGACTCAATCATAAAGAAAAAAGGAGATGTTAAAAAAGGATTTACAAAAAATCTAAAAGATGAAATTGAAAATTTATTAAATGATAATTCATTTAGTACTGAGGTTAACTCTGGAAAAAGTTTAAAAAAACAAAAATTTAAAAATTCTTATGATCTTGGAATGTATTTAAATGATATTTTAAAAGAGTGTAACCAAACTGAAATATATTTTGATGAAAAAATGTGGGATTGGATAACATTATTTCATTTCGATGTTGTATTTAGTGAAGAAATGAGTGGATATTCAGAACATAGATATGTTTTAAGTCAGGATTGGTTTGTAAGAAACAGACACCTAATTAGGACTCCGTGGTACGCGGTTAACACTTATGGAGAGTCAGCTAAATTATTTTTATCTAAAGCCCCATACGTTGGTTCTGATTATCTAGAACAATTTATAAGCCATAGAATTAATGAAAATTTTACTTCAAGCGGGCATATTGCTTATAATCTCTATTTTGATAAAAAAAATGAGAAACCAAGACCAGGTTATTCAAAAAAGTTTATTAGAAAAAAAAATAAAAAAACTTTGGTCAAAGCATCTTTGGGAAGATTAATTGATAAATTAAATCAATATAATGAAATTTATGATATTTGGTCAATGGATCCAAAAGATATAGTTTTACTATTACCAAAAGAATTTGAAGAACTTAAAAAGTTAAATGAGAATTAAAAAATTGAATAATAAATCCAAAAATACTAAACCAGAAAAATTAATAAGATCTAAACTATATGAGAACGGATACAGATTTAGAATTCATGTAAAAAAACTTCCTGGTAAACCAGATATAGTTCTTCATAAACATAAAACAATTTTAAATGTTCACGGTTGCTATTGGCATTATCATGGCTGTGCTCATAGTAATGTACCAAAAACTAAAACTCAATATTGGATAGAAAGATTGGAGCTTAATAAGAAAAGAGACTTTTTGAATAAAAGTAAATTAATTAAATTAGGCTGGAAAGTAATTGATGTATGGGAGTGTACTTTAAAAAGAAAGAATATCGATAAAACTTTTAACACTCTGGAACGTCTAATCATTGCCTAAAGATATTTACCAAATCATGGATAAAAGTTACTTAATGGAGTTGAAACTATCTGAACTTAAAACAGAAAATCAAAAAGAAGTTTTCTTTAGATATTTATCTATAGCCGAGCACTATATTTCAACTGAAAATGAAAAAGAGGCTAAAGATATTCTTAAAAATTTAGGTTTTGATAAAAAAACAATTAATTCTTTTATAAAAACAGTTCAAAATCATGTTGCTTCGGAATTTTCTGATATGAAGGAAATTATGATGGGAAAGGTTCCAAAAAGGTTACTTAATTAATGCTTATTTTTAATTATAGTTCAAAAAAAGAGCTTAAAGCTAATATTGGTAAAAAGCTTAATTACACAGAAACTAGCATTTTTGGGCTGGAATATAAGTCTAATGGCATTTTGGTTGGGAGCAATAGACCTCATTTAACAAGTAATTCTGGGAGAGAATTTTTTGCAGAAGTTACTTTAAAAAACAATCTAATCGTAAAGGTAAATTGAAAAAAACTTTAAATATAATCAAGGAGGTATAACATACGAATCATGGATACAGTTTTATTAATTATTTTGGTTTTATTATTGGGAGTGGCTTTAGCTATCCTGTACTTAAATTTAAAATCTAAAACAACAGATGAAAATCAAAATAAAGAAGCAGAAGAAATAGCTAATTTAAAATTAGAAATTTCAAGTTTAAAAGATACTTTAAATACCACAATCAATACATCACTTGGTGCAATGTCTACTTCATTCAACAACTTGTCGACAGGTGTCACCAAAGATATGACAGCAGCTTTAACAAAAGTAGATGAAAAGGTTGGAAATTTTAACCAACAAGTTCAATTATTAAATCAAAGCCAAGAGGGAATTACGAAAATTTTTGCTGGAGTGAAAAAATATGGAGTTTTGGCAGAATTTTCTTTAGAGGCTTTAATAAAAGACCTTTTACCTTCATCGCAGTTCATGACTAATGTGAAGATGAAAGATAATACTAGCGAGAATGTAGAATTTGCTATTAAGCTTCAAGGGGATGTTTTGGTTCCAGTTGATAGTCATTTTCCAGTAGAAAAATTTAAAGCAATTACCGATGGTCATGACGCGGAAGACAAAAGAGCTGTTGCAGATGCTAGAGCAAAATTAGCCTCAGCATTTAAGGCAAAAGCTAAAAGTGTAAATGAAAAATATATTTCACCACCAAAAACTACAGATTTTGCAATTGTATATGCACCAACAGAAAGTTTGTATAAAGAGCTAACTGAATATCAAGATCCAAGTACTAAAGAATTATTAACTCAAGAATTAATGAAAAAATATAAGGTTGTTATATGTGGGCCTAATACTCTTTCTGCATACTTACAATCTTTGCATATGGGATTTCAATCTCTCAAGATTTCTAAAAATGCCACAGAGATTTATGATCATTTAAAAACAATCAGTACAAGATTTTCTAAACATTTTGACAACATTATAGTTCTTAGAAAAAAATTAGAAGATGCCATGGGAGTTGTTGATAAATTTGGAACGGATGCAAGATCAATTTCAAGAACCTTAGAAAATATTAAAGATCCCGAGCAGGTTGAGAAAGCTGTACAAACTGAAAACGTGGAAAAATTTGTTGAACGAAATAGGCAGCTTAAAAATTAATTTCTTTTTTTCCTTAATAACGTCTATAAGAAATCTCATGCAGTGGAATCAAAAATATGATTATCCAAAATCATCAAGAGCAACAGTTGATGGCATTAGAAGATACTTATTAGGGGAAGCAAAATTGCCAAGTGTTACTTCAATTTTAGATGCAACTAGATCTGAAGAAGACAAAGCAGCATTAGCAAATTGGAGAGAGAGAACTGGGCAAAAAGAAGCTGAAGCAATTACAAAAGCAGCAAGTAGCAGGGGATCTCAAATGCACAACTATTTAGAGTCTTATTTACTTGGAAGAGAAAATTTAAGTTTTTTTGAAGATAATGAACAATACAAATTAATGGCCAAAGAGATTATAGAAAAAGGTTTAAAAAATAGATTAGATGAAATTTGGGGAGTTGAATGCACACTTTATTATCCAGAGAAGTACGCAGGTACTGCTGATTGTGTTGGAGTGTATGAAGGAAAAGAAACAATAATTGATTTTAAACAAAGTAATAAACCAAAAAAAGCTGAATATATCGACTCATGGCTTCTTCAAACAAGTGCATATTCATTAGCACATAATATTGTGTATAACTCCAATATCACTTCTTGTGTAATTTTGGTTTGCACAGTAGATAAATTATTCCAAGAGTTTAAAATTCAAGGGCATGATTTAATTGTTTATCAAAATCTGTTTTTGGGAAGATTAAAAAAATTCAATGAGCTATCGAATTTAACTTAGGATTTTATGGATAAAATAGTAATTTACGATACAGAAACAACAAATAGCACAATTTGGGGCTCAATAATTGAGGTAGGTGCTGTAGTTGTTGATAAAAACTTAAAAGAAATTGGTAAGCTAAATATTCGTGGCAGAATGCCCGAGGGCGAGGTTCCAAGTGCAAAGGCCTTATTAGTTAATTCAACAAGTATTGATTTACTTACTAAAGGCAATTACTCGCATTACGATTTTTTAGGCGCAGTAGAAAATTTTTTCTCAAAAGCTGGTCCAGCATTGTTTATGGGTTGGAGTAACTTAAATTTTGATAGACGAATGTTTCATTTTAATTTTTTTAAAGGGAATAGATATCCTTACATTACACATTCATCACCCAATAAAGAACATGACGGTTTACATGTTGCAAGAGTAGCTCAAACTTTAAATCCTGAAACTTTAAAGACTGAATTAACTGAGGCGGGCAACGAAAGTCTTGCTTTAGAAGGTTTAGCTAGACAACAAGGATTTGATACATCTCAACAACACACAGCTTATCATGATGCGTTCACAAGCTTAAAAATTCTAAGAATTATAAAAGACAAGCATAAAGACAATTGGGAAAATTTTTTAAGTACATCTACAAAAAATAGCGTTGAAACTATCTTAAAAAGTGAGGGGATTTATTCAATTTTCGAAAATGTTAAGGGAAAAAATATGATGTATCTTGTCTCTACATTACATCCAGATCATTGTTTTCATCCATCATATGCATCTTGGGGATATTTATTTGATTTAAGAAGAGATCCTGAACCTTTGTTAAATTTATCAATAAATGATCTTAAAGTTTATTTAAAAAAGTTTAGTCCAAAAGCACTTAGAGTAATTAAAACAAATAAAGCCCCTGTTGTTTTAGATAGAAAGTTTGCATTAAAGGAAAAGGCATATGCAGATTTAGATTTAGAAACCATTCAAAAAAGAGCAAAAATGGTCAGAAATAGTGAAAAATTTTGTAAAAATATTCAAATCATTAATAGAGAAGCAGCTGAAGAAAAAGCTCAAACTCAAACTCAAGAAGATTTATTACCAGAGGAAACTTTATATGAAAAATTTATTCCTAATAAAGATACTCAATTGTTTAAAACTTGGCATAGTTCTTCTTGGGAAGATAAATTAAGAATGTTGGATAAGTTCACTGACAAAAGATGTAGTTGGTTTGGTCAAAAAATTATTTATCAAGAAGCACCGCATATTTTGCCACCAGACTTATATAAAAATATAAAAAGTGAAATTGCTAGACGAATTTTAAGTAAAAATAGAGAAAAATGGCAAACTATTGGAATGGCTTATCAAGAAATTGATACTTTGCGAGACCAGGCTTCTAATCGTGATGACGAGGAAGAATTAAAAAAATTAGATGAAATAAATGAATTTATTATGTCTATAGAAAAAAAATATGAAATTGCCTAGTTGACTTTGGTAAAGTAATTTATAGAAAGGATTTATGCTTATAGATTTTAAAGATGAAGATTTTGAAAGTAAAATTAAGAACGAAGACATATCTATAATCCAGTTCTCGGCATCTTGGTGCCAACCATGTCGTGTTTTGCGACCCATTTTAGATAAATTATCTGATGAGTATAAAGATAAAGCCAATTTCTATTATGCTGATGTTGAAGATGGTGGAATTAATACGGGTTCAGCTGCTGGTATTAGAGGTGTTCCAACAGTTATTATATATAAAAAAGGTGTTGAAGTAGATAGAAAAGTTGGTGGAGTTCCAGAAAGTCACATGAAGGAATTTTTAGATAAAAATATCTAATTTAAATTTAAAACTTCACCCGCAAGATATAACGATCCAGTAATCAGTATTATATCGTTTTCTTTAACCGGGATTGACTTTATAGCATCTTCTATACTTTCCTTATAATTTATATTTGAAAAGCCGTTTAGCTTATCTTTAAGCTCTCCTCCTTTAATTGAATTAGGTTGATTAGGTATATCTATTGTAGTCAATGTAGAAATATCCTTAAAGAAACTCATATATTCATTATGATCTTTATTAGCCATCATTCCAAGAATGATGTGTTTATTGCAATTTAAACTTTCCAAGTATTCATTCAAAACTTTTGCTCCCAATGGATTATGAGATCCATCAACATAAAGTTTGTGATCTTTTACAAGTTCTTTAAGTTTTCCAGATTTAATTTCTTGTAATCTTGCAATACAATTTATTTTTAAAATACCTTTTTTAATTTGGTCATCTTTAATTTTTAATTCTTTCAAAATTCTTAAGGTCGCAATTGCTGTTGAGACATTTTCTAATTGAAATTGACCTTTAACATTTGGCATAGGTAATTTTATTCCCCCAAATTGATCTTCATAATAAAAGAAGTCATTTTCTTGCATTGTAAAACTATAATTTTCATTATGGAAAAACTTATTTGATCTGTTATTTGAAATTGTTTTTTTAATATTTTCTTTAATTTTATTAGTACTTTGTTTTGCAACTATAATATTTGAGTTTAATAAGCTTGATGTTTTCTCAAAAATAATTTTTTCAACAGTTTGTTCATTTTCAGGTAGCCAATCTAAATGATCAAGGCCAATAGATGTTACGACGCTAGCAAGGTTATTTTTTAAGATATTAGTAGCGTCAAATCTAAAGAATAATCCACTTTCAATTAAATTTATATTATCTTGGTATTGAGATGCTTTTAAAAAATAAGCCGCAGTCAGTATTTCAAAAAAAGTAATCGGTTCACCATTGTTAGCTTCCTCAACTTCTTCAAGTAAATTTGCCAAATCTTCATCATTCAATTCTTCATTATTAAAAACAAACCTTTCATTGATACTTTTGATATGAGGACTAGTGTAAATATTACAATTGAAATTTGCTTCCTTTAAAATAGAAAACATTGCTTGGATAGTTGAATACTTTCCATTAGTACCAACAATTGAAATTGCTTTGATTTTATCTTGAGGGTTGCCTAATTTTTTGCAGAGACTTTGAATACGATCTAGACTTAAATCTATTTCTTTAGGATGCAGCTCTTGTAAGCGACTGACTATCTTCTGAAGTTTCATTTTGTTCAGCACCTATATCAGAGTTTTTCTTTAACAATATTGATAATAAAGTTCCAATTTTAGAGGCGAGATCTTTACGTTCAACGATTAAATCAACAAAACCAGTTTTTTCAACATATTCACTTTTTTGGAAACCTTCAGGTAATTCTTCTTTAACAGTTCCTTGAATGACTCTTGCACCCGCAAATGCAATTAAAGCTCCTGGTTCTGCAATGTGAATATCACCTAACATAGCGTATGATGCAGTAATACCTCCTGCTGTTGGATCAGTGATACAAACTAAATATGGAAGTCCATTTTTCTTTAATTCATTTATTGCAAGAGTTGTTCTTGTCATTTGAGATAATGAAATTAAACTTTCCATCATTCTCATTCCCCCTCCTGCACTAATACATAAAAAAGGTGTTTGATTTTCTATGGCATGTTGTATTCCATATAAAAAAGCCTCACCTTCTGCTGCTGCCATTGAAGCTCCTAAAAAATCAAAATCAGAAGCTACAGCTGTAATTTTAATATTATTTATAGTTCCAGAGGCAACCATCATCCCACATTCTAATCCTGTTTTTTTTCGGGCACTTTTCAATCTTTCTTTGTAAGGTTTGGAGTCTGTCCAATTTAGTGGATCGTCTTTAGGTATTGGAGTTTTGAAAATCTCATAATTATTTTTTCCAAACAAAATATCAAACCTTTGATGTGGTTTTATTCTATGATGACGTTTACAATCCGGACATACCCATAAGTTTTCCTCTAAATCTTTTTTTAAAATTGGACCCTTGCAACACGATGTCCAATCACTTTTTGCAATATCTTCTTTTGTAGCCCTTTCACGTATAGCAGTTTTAATTTTTTCACCTGCTTTAATAATCTTTGTTATCCAGTTCATAGAATTTTATTTTTTAATCTCTTTACGATATTAGTAACATTTGTGACAGCATTTTGTCTCTTTTCAATGGATTTAGAGATTTCTTTACAAATTGCGCTACCAACCACCAAACCATCAGCTTTTTTAAGAGATTGGATGGTTTTTTCTGTAATTCCAAAACCAATAACAATATTTTTTGATTTATTTTGTTTTTTTATTTTGTTGTATTTTTCTAATATTTTCTTTGGGGATACTTTAAGCTTTCCACCCGTTGTAGATAACATGCTTATATAATAAATCATGTCGTGAGAGTCTTTTATGATTTTTTTTAATCTTATGTTAGAAGTTGTTGGAGAAACCAACTGAATAAAATTAATTCTTTTTTTTTTGCATTTTGATGCAAAATTTTTATTTTCTGGATAAGGTAAATCAACAACTATTAAACCGTCAACCTTTGACTTTTTGCATTTTTCTAAAAATTTATTTTCATTATACTGATAGATCATGTTGTAATAGCCCATCAGTATTATTGGTTTATTTTTTTTAATTTTTTTAAAATTTTTTACAATTGAAAATACATCATTAATTTTAATACCATTTTTAATTGCCCGGTAAGCACTTGTTTGTATTTGTCCTCCATCAGCTATTGGAGTGTTGTGAGGAAAACCTAATTCACAAATATCTGCATAATTTGAAATTGATTTTAATATTTCTAAAGATTTTTTTTTAGTATTATCTCCAGCGACAGTATATGTAAGTAAAGCTGGTCTATTCTCTTCTCGTGCAGCTGAGAAAGCTTTACTGATTAATGAATTCATTAATTTTTACCCAACCTCTCTCTTAAGATATCTCTATCTTTTTTAGCATCACCACAAGAGTTAACTATTATAATTGTGTCTTTGTTTAATTTTGGAGCAATTTTTATTGCTTCAGCAAACGCATGACTAGGTTCTAAACTTGGATTAAGTTTTTCAAATTTAGTTACCATCACATGTGCTTTTAGTGCTTCTTCATCAGTCGCATAAGTGTATCTAGCTCGTTTTGTATCTTTTAAAAAACAATGTATTGGACTTACACCTGGATAATCCAATCCAGCACTAATTGACTCAGTGTCATTTATTTGACCTTCATTGTTTTGACAAACATAAGAAGCTGCACCATGTAAAATTCCAATTTTTGCATTTCTACTTAAAGGTGCGGCATGTAGTTTTGATTTTTTTGGACCTCCAGCCTCTACACCAACTAACTCTATTTGCGATTTGTTAAAATCTATAAATTCACTCCAAAAACCATATGCAGAACTTCCACCTCCCACACAGTTTATTAATTTAATTTTTTTTGGAATTTTTTTGAATTCTTGTTTAATTTGTATTTTTAATTCTCTTGAAATTTGTGCCGTACTCCATCCACAAATTTTTACAAATATATTTGGACCAACTGTACTTCCAACACACATGTGTGTTGTGTCACAATTTGATACCCAATATCTCATACACTCACTGACTGCATCGACCAAGGTTTGACTACCTGAATATACAGGAACTATTTCAGCACCATTTTTTCTCATAGCATCACAATTTGGTTTTTGTCTCTTGATGTCTTTTGCACCCATGAAAATTTTACATTTGAGACCAAATTTCTTAGCAGCCATACTTAACATTTTACCAGCATAACCAGCACCGGTGTCACCAACTATATATTTTTTTCCCATAGCCTTACAAATTAAGGCATGAACAGTTGCATTGTATATCTTGTGGGCACCACCATTAGCTTCCGACACAACTTTGGCCCATATTTCAGCGCCACCCAAATGATTAGATAAATTTTCTAATTTTACAAATGATGTGGGTGATCCTATATAATTTTTAAAGTAATAATCTCTCTTTTTTAAAAATTTCTTATTATTTCTTAATTTTGAAAACTCCCGTGTTAGGTCTTCTACTGGTTTTTTTAATGTTTCAGGGATAAAACTTCCTCCAAATTTACCACCCCAAAAACCGTTAAAATCATGTTGGTCAATTAGAGGAATTTTTTTTTTAAGTTTCATTTTTCAATTTATTTAAGTTGTTTAAAAAAAAATCTATTTTGGATGTATCTTTTAATCCAGAAGTTTCCAAGCCTCCAGATAAATCTAAATAATTAGCAACTTTTTCATAATTTTTTAGATTATCATCGAATTTTATATTACCAGCTAACATTAATTCTTTACTTAATTTGATATTTTTAATCAAGTTGTGATCAAAGCTTTGACTTTTTTCATAACCTTTGCTATCGAATAAATAGATATCTGTTACTTCAAGAAATGACTTGTACACAAGAACATCAGACTCATTTTTGATTGTTAAAGCTGTAATAATTTTTTTTTGGTATTTTTGTCTTATAATTTTAATTTCATCTGGATTACAGTCATACAATTGATAATAATCAAAAGGTAAACTTTTTATTTCCTCTAAAATATCATTGTTAGGTTTTACTAAAACTGCAACAAATTCACTTTTATTTTTTTTAACATTTAACAATTTTTTTAAAAAGGTAAGTTCAACATGTCTTGGGCTTTTTGGATAATTACAAATAAAGCCTATAAATTTTGGAGGGTGGGAATGATTTATAATGTAATTTAAGGTATTAGAATCTTTTATACCACATATTTTGCAACCTTTAATCATTTGTTTAAATGATCAGCAAGTTTTTTAATATTATTTATTATGTTACCTTTTGTAAGAGATCTTCCTATAACAATACCAGAAACCTTATTTTTAAAAGCTTGTTTGGGTGTCATAATTCTCATTTGATCATTTGAACTATCACCAGGCAATCTTATTCCTGGAGTTATGATTAATAAATTTTTGTATCTTTTACGAACCATCATAGCTTCTTGAGCAGAACAAACTATACCATCGCATCCTGATTTTTTAATTAATGCTGCTTGTTTTAAAACTAATTGTTTTACGTTTTTTGTATGACCTATTTCTTTAAGAGATTTATTATTAAGGCTTGTTAGGATCGTAACTCCTAAAACTTTTAAATCTTTATTTATTTTTTTTGCTTTTATCTTTACAGCCTTTAGCATTTGCAATCCACCACTAGCGTGAACTGTAATATATTTACATCTCTTTAAATCTTTTAAGCTATCAACTGCTGATAAAGCTGTTTGTGGAATATCATTTATTTTTAAATCTAACCAAAAATCATTTTTAATTTTTTCTAGTAATTTTCTGCCTCTTTTAGAGTAAAAAAATTGAAGACCAAACTTTGGGATAATTTCAAGCTTACTTGTTCTAGTTTGTAGAACTATTTTTTTTATTTTTTCTAAATTTGATGTATCACATGCAACAAAAATAGTTTTATTCCTCATTATTTAGTTTTTTAAACAAGTCTTTTGACATTTTAAAGTGTATAGTTTTTTTTTCTGGAGTATTTACTTTCTCCCCAGTTTTTGGATTTCTAGATATCCTTGCTTTTTGAATATGTGTTTCAAATACCCCAAAACCCCTTAACTCACAGCGATCCCCTCTCTTGAGGGCTCTTTTTATCTCATCTAGTATTATATTAGTAAATTTTTCTAGATCTTTTTTAAGAAAATTGGGATAATTTATTGAAAGTTGTTTTAGAAGCTTTGATTTTACAATAGCCAATTTATTTCTTTTTCAATTATTCTTTTTCTTCTTCTTTTTTCTTTAAATCTTCAGATAATGATGAAAATGGTAAATTTTTACCTGAACCTTCAGATCCATATTTTTCCAAAGCCTCTTTCTTATCAATTTCCTCTAAAAGTTTTATACTTAAAATAGCTTTTCTCTTGTTAAAATCTAAATCAGCTATGGCGCAGTCTAGTTTTTCTCCCCCTGTCCATCTACTAGGACGAGCATCAGCAGCATTTATTGCTATTGCTGATTTTTTAATTTGAAAATCCATTTCACATCCTTCTGGTCTTACAATTAAACCTTTGTTATCGGTGGAAATTACTTTCACAGTTATGGTTTGATTTTTGGATTTATCTTTAAACCAATCAAAAGGATCTGCTTGGGTTTGTCTTAAACCTACTCTAATTTTTTGTTCAGAGGATTTTATCTCTAATACCTTAACCTTAATTTTGTCTCCTTTTTTATATTTACTCAACTCTTCTTCGCCATTATTTAAGTAGGTTAGATCATTACAGTGTAAAAATGCATCAACATCTAAATTTTCTATTTTTACGAATAAGGAATATTCATTTTTATTGACAATTTCACCTTCAACTATTTCTCCAACAGGATATTTTTTTTCAAAAGTCTCAAAAGGGTTTTCTTTTGTAAGTCTATGCGAAATAGCTACTCTTCTTTTCTCTTTATCAATTTCTGTAATAACACAATCTATTTCATCTCCAACTTTAAACAGTTTTTTAGAAGATAAATTTTTTTTAGTCCAGCTAAGCTCACTGGAGTGAAGCAAAGTGGTTAGTCCTGGTTCTAGTTCACAGAATGCACCAAAATCCATCAATTTCACAACCTTAACTTTGTAAATTTTATTTAATTCATAATTTTCAATATGTTCGAATGGGTCAGGTGATAACTGTTTTACAGAGCAACCTACTTGTAATTTTTCTTTATCAACACTTATAACTTTAAGATCGTGCTTTTCTCCAATATTAAAAACTTCATCAGGGTGATTTACTCTTGAGTAAGAAATTTCTTGTAAGTGAACAAGCACATCTAATTCTCCGTTAACATTAAAAAAACATCCAAAACTACTGTAACCTTTTACCTCTGCACCTTTAATGATATCTCCAATATTGTATTTCTCAATTATTTTTGCTTTATCTTCTTTTTTAAAAGAAGATATTATTTCTCTTCTAGAAACACATGCATTGCCCCTTACTTTATCTAATTTTATTAGGGCAAATTTTTGTGGCTCATTCATCAAATGACTTATGTCTTTAAGAGGTTTATCACTAATTTGAGAACCTGGAAGAAACATCAATGAACCTGTATCTATGTGCTCAACAATACAACCACCTTTACATTTTGATGTTATCTTACCCATTATAGGCTCATTTTTTTCATAAGCCTCGACTAATTTATCCCAACCTTTTATTTTTTGAGCTTTGCTTGCCGAGACTAAAACTTCACCATTTTTATCCTCAATTTTTTCTAATAGCACAGGTAAAGTTTCTCCAACTTTTATTTTGTCAGATAGGCCCATACTTTTTAATTCGTTTATATCAAGAACTGGTTCGGATTTTAAACCTTCAACAAAAAGAAAAACAAATTTTTCTGTAATTTTATTTATTTTTCCTTCTATTATTTTACCTTCTTCAATTTGAATTTTTGATAGCTGACTGTTTAAAAGTTTTTCGAATTCTTGAGATGCTGGACTGGATAAGTCTTTGTATATTTCCATTAATAATTTATTTTCCTATCTATTATTTTTTTTATTTTTAAAAAACATGACCTTTTATTAAGGTTTGTCGTATTAATCAATAGTGAATCTTTTGTTTTCTTTAAAGGTGATATTTTTCTGTTTAAGTCATTTTTATCGCGTTTTTTAATACTTTTTAGAACTTCTTCATATGTTATTTTTTTATTTAAATTTTTGAGTTCCTTATATCTACGCATTGCTCTAGTTTTTAAATTAGCAGTAATATAGAATTTAAATTCTGCGTCTGGTACAATTTTGTATGTTATGTCTCTCCCATCTAAGCATGATCCGTTATATTTTTTAGGAGGATTATATGCAAAATTTGTTTGAAATGAATGAACTGCTTTTCTTATATATTTAATTTTTGATATAATAGATGCCTCATTACTAACTTCATTAGATAATAATTTTTTTTTTAAAAGATCATATGGTTTTAAAGATTGGATTTTAGATTTAACAAATTTAATATTAAATTTTTTTGGATAATTTAATTTTAAGTAAGCAATGTATCTATATATTTTTCCTGTATCTAAATAAAATAGATTATAATGTTTAGATAAAGCTTTACCAATTGTTCCTGCCCCTGCCGCAGCCGGTGAGTCAATTGCTATTTTTAAAATATTTTTTCTTTTTTTCATTTTTATTTATTTTTCTAATAATTTTTAAAAAATCAGGGAAAGAGGTACGAATAGAATCTTTATCATGAATTTTCCATTGACCCCCGAAAGACAACGCAGCAATTACACTTGTCATAAATACCCTATGATCCTTTAGGTAATTTTTTATAACAATTTTATTTTTTATTTTTAAATTTGGATTACCATATATTTTTATTGAATTTTTGGTCGTAATAGTCTTAATCCCCATCTTGTTAAGTATTATTTTACCCCACTCAAGTCTTGGACTTTCTTTTTGGTTTAATTCTCCTAAATTTTTAAAATGTGAAATACCTTTGGCTTTTGCAGCAACCAGAAAAATAACCAAAAATTCATCTATCGCAGAACTATTTAATTTTGTTGGACAATTTATAGCTTTAATTGATTTACTACTACTAATCTCAATATCTGCTATTTTTTCTCCATTATAATTTTTTTGATTTTTTAGATTAATTTTAATTCCCATCTTTTTGAGAATATTAATAATTCCAGTTCTTGAAGGATTTACATTAACATTTTTAATTGTAAGTTCTGAATTTTTCGAAAGTGCTGTTAAAACAATAAAAAAAGCACTTGAACTTATATCACAGGGTATGTTGTAATTTATACTTTTAATTTCTTTAACTTTTCGGATTTTTATTTCATCATAATATTTATTATTTTTTACCTGTATTGGTAAATTTAAATGTTTTAAAATAAGCTCAGTATGATTTCTGGATTTTTTAGCTCTTATAACTGTTGTTCCATTGACTTTCATGCCCGCAAAAATAACAGCACTTTTGCATTGAGCCGAACCTCTTTTTTCCAAATATTTTATTGGTTTTAATTTTGATGATCCAATAATTTTTAGCGGCAAATTTCTATTTTTAGTTAATTTAAATTTAGCTCCAAATTTAGATAAAGGATCAGAAATTCTTTTAAAATCTCTTTTAGATAAACTTTTATCACCAATTAATTTTATAGGTTTAGTGGAATTAATTAAAAGTCCTAGAATAAGTCTTCCTAATGTTCCAGAGTTTTGAGCATTAATAGTTAGATTTTTTTTATAATCATATCCGTTTAAACCTTTTCCATAAATTTTGCATTCATTTTTAAATATTCTCACACGGATCCCTAGTTTTTTAATCGCATTAATTGCAGCAATCACATCTTCTGAAAGTAATAAATTTTTTGCTTTAGATACTCCATTTGCTAAAGAAGAAAGCAAAACCCATCTTATACTAATGCTTTTGTCTCCACTAACTTGTATTTTTTTTTTATATTTATTTATTTTACTTTTAATAACTATTGGATTTGTCATTTAGAATTAATTGAACTTAAAATTATCTCCAAAATAAGCATTTTTTGCGCTTATATTTTTAACTAAATTAGATGGAGTGTCTTTAGCAACTATATTGCCATTGCTCAAAATCATCGCAACATCAACACATGCTAGTAAATCTCTAGCTTGGTGATCACAAATACATATAGTTATTCTATTTTCTTGTTGTAAGTTTACAATTATTTCTTGTAACATTTTAATTGTTAGTACGTCTAATGCCGCAAAACATTCATCCAATAACAGTACTTCTGGATTACTTAAAAGCGAAAGTGCAATAACTAACTTTTTTTTCTGTCCACCAGATAAAAATTTAGCTTTTATATTTTTTAAATTATCAAGTTCAAATTTTGATATTAAGTAGTTAATTCTCTCAGCTCGGTAATTTTTATCTTCAATTACAATTTCACTAATTGCCCTTAAGTTGTCATGAAGAGTTAAATCATTAAAAAAACCGCCATATTGAGGTACATATCCAACTTTAAATTTTTTTGTTCTGAGATAAATTGGAAAATCAGTTACATCTTCTCCGGCAATTTTTATTTTACCACTTCTCGGGTGAATTAAACCTGTTATAAGATTAAATATTGTTGATTTACCTACACCGTTGGGACCTAGCATCCCAAATATTTGACCTTTATTGATTTTGAAATTTATATTGTCTAGTATTAATCTATTTCCATAAGCTAAAGAAACATTTTCAAATTCAATTATTGTATCAATATTTTTAAAAGATTTTATTCTAAATTTTTTTATTATAGCCATTTTAATTCAACGTTTTTATATTAACCTTTTTTTTATCCTCATACATAAATATTTTAGTATCTTTTGTATCTATGTTCATCTCAACAACATCTGCTTTAAGTATATTTCCTTTATTCTTATAAGTTACTTTTTTTGAGATTGTCATTAAATTTCTTATCAAAGATAAATCTAAATAATCTCCTGTAATTATGTTATCTAAGTATTTGATTATTACATTTTTTGAAAAAATAGTATCAAAATTATCACTATTGTATTTTCCATAATTAGAAGAAATATTAATTATGTTTGAATTATTTAATTTAATCTGACCTTTAACCTCTGTTAGATAAACAATATTTGTGTTTGAAAATTCTATCTCTCCCTGAGAAGCATAAATTATGTATTCATTACCCTTTTTATCCTTTGTAGAAAAATTTACATCTTTAATAATATTTGAACTATATATTTCATCTTTTTCATCTTTTTCATCTTTTTCATTTTTTTCGTTATTTTCCTCTAAATTAATATTCTCTTTTTTGGTAGAAATTTTCTCATTATTATTATTTTTTATTAGAAAGAATAAACTTGGAATTAATATTATAATTAAATAAATTATTAATTTTCTTCTCCTCATTTAAGAAATATTTGATTTCAAAATCGTATGTACATGAATTACACCAATAGCAACTAGTGGTTTTTTCTTATTATTAACTATAAGAGATGTTATTTTCTTACTATTCATTATTGCCAAAGCTTTAGCAGCTAATTCATTTTTATCAATGCATACAGGCTTTTTAGTCATAATTTTTTTAACTGGTAGTGATTGAAAGCTTAATTTTTTTTCAGAAAACCTTCTAACTTGACCATCAGTAATTATACCTTGAATAATTTTTTTTCTATTTCTGACAATTAATATTCCTAATTTTTTCTGAGATAAAATTTTTAGTGCTTTATTCATTTTTAAATTTTCATCAACAAAAGGTATTTTGTTACCTGTTATCATTATATCCTCAACTGTTTTTAATTGTTTTCCAAGTGAGCCAGCAGGATGTAATTTTTTAAATTCAAGTTTTCCAAAATTTTTATTTTTCATAGATGCAATAGCAAGTGCATCACCTAAAGCTAATTGAGCGGTAGTACTAGAAGTTGGAACTATGCCGCCTGCCTCAATAACCTTTGGTATTAAAAGTTTAATATCAGAGGCTTTGTACAAAATAGAGTCTTTTTTAGATACCATGCCAATTAGTAATATTTTATTTCTATTAGCAAATTGAATTATATTTTTAAGTTCACTTGTTTCTCCTGAATTACTTATTAGTATTAAAACATCTTTTTTTGAGATCATTCCCAGGTCTCCATGTGAAGCTTCGCTAGCGGAAAGATAAAATGATGGCGTTCCCACAGATGCAAGTGTTGCGGCAATTTTAGATGCAATCAATCCACTCTTACCAACACCACACAAAATAACTTTAGAGGAACATTTTGAAATATTTACCACTGCATCGTTAAAAGAATTATTAATATTTTTTTTAAGTTTTTGTAATGCTTTAATTTCAAGATTAATTACATCTTTAGCAGTTGATATAAATTTTTTACTTTTCATTAATGAGACCAAATATCATCCTTAAATAAGGCTAAGTCCAGTTCAACCCTAGTTTTCAAAAATTTTAAACAATCCTCATAAAGTTTAACTCTATTTTCTCTTTCAAGTATTTTGTACAATTCATCGTGAATTTTATGAAGATATATTACATCATTCGCACAATATTTTAATTGTGCTGGCGACAACTTCCCACCGAAGTCAGAGCTTTGAAACTGTTTACTAATATCAATATTTATAAATTCTTTAATTAACGTTTTTAAAGAGTGGTTATCCGAGTAAGATCTTGCAAGTTTTGAAGCTATTTTGGTATCAAGCACATTTTTGGTTTCAGTTTTTAAATAATATTTAATGTGGGCCAAATCAGCACGAGAATAATGAAATATCTTTGTAATTTTTTCATCACTTAGTATTTTCACTAGGTTTGGAGCGTCATAATTATCTCTATTAAATTGAACTATATGTGCATCTGAATTTCCAGACGATATTTGAATTAGACATAGAGGATCTCGTCTTACATTAAGACCCATAAATTCACCATCAACAGCTATTTGGTTGCCCAAATTTAGGTTTTCCGGTATATCCCCTTTGTGAAGCTGAATATTATTGTTCATTTTAAACATATATATATGAAAGCAAAAAATTGTCTATGAAAGCTAAAAATGTTTTAATCTTTGGGTGTTCGGGCCAAATAGGCCGTTCAATTGTAAGAAAATTGACTAAAGATAACTATACTGTAACTGCCGTTACTAGAAATATTCATCAGAAAGGTATTGTTTTAAAAACTCTTGGCAATGCAGGTTTTATTAACATTGTAGAGGCTAGTATATTTGATGAAAAAAAAATAAAAGAACTTTTTAAAAAGGCAGATATTTGCATAAATTTGGTTGGAATTTTGTATGAACAAAAAAAAGGTAGCACATTTAAAAATATTCATACTATTTTTCCTTCTATTTTAGCTAAACTATCTAAAGAATATAAACTTAAACATTTTATTCATTTATCAGCTTTAGGTATTAATGAGGCAGTAGACTCAGATTATGCTAAGAGTAAACTTGAGGGAGAAAATGAAATTTTGAAAAATTTTCCTTTAGCTACAATTTTGCGTCCTTCGATTGTATTTTCATCAGAGGACCAATTTACCTGTAATATGATGACCTTACTTAGTAGACTTCCTTTATTTCCCATCTATTATAATGGAAATACTAAATTTGCTCCAATACATTGTTCAGATTTAACTGATACTATTTATCACGTGATTTCAAATAATATCTATTCAAAAATTATAGAGTGTGTGGGACCAGAGATAATTACCTTCAAAGAGATATTGCAAAGATTATTAAATCTTATTGATAAAAAAAGAATTTTGCTTCCTTTCCCTTTGCCCCTGGCAGAATTGACTGCAAGATTTTTTGAAATATTACCCAAACCTTTGCTTACAAGAGATCAGTTAAGACTTTTAAAATATGATAATATTGCATCAGGAAAATATAAAACTAATTCGGACATAGGGATAATAAGTAAAAGATATTTTAATGATGAAGTTAAAAAATATTCTTATATGTGGAGAGAGGGTGGACAGTTTTCTACAGAGAGGTATAAATCAAAAAATAATATAGAGGGTAAGCCTAATTAAATTAGGCTGATTGTATTTTTTTTCCAATAAACTCAGGAACTTCTTCTTTTTCTGTGATGTCATCTTTTTTACCTTTAGGTTGGTAAGCATATAAAAGATGTAGTTTACAATAAGAAAAATCCTTCAGAGATGATCTTCCACAAAAATAAAATGATTTTTCGTCAGGATGACCAATTGGCCATTTACAAGAATTTTCATCAAGTTCTTCTAATTGCTTTGGGTTTTCTGGCTCAAAATCTTTATCAATTATTAATGATCTAAACCTACTTTTACGTCCTTTTTTTGTTTGAATATTTTTTTCAGTTGTAGAGTTATTAAAATTTTGATTTGAGGTAGCCGATCTTGTTTTTATTTTTGCTGACAAGTTAAGTCTGTGAGCTTTACCAATAACTGCATTTCTACTTATTCCACCAATGATTTCAGCAATTTGACTTGCAGTATTACCTTTTCCCCAAAGCTCTTTTAATTTTGCTACTTTTTCATCAGTCCAACTCATAATCAATATCTAGTGTCTAATTTCTAAATTAGTACAATATACTGATATAAAATTAAATTAAACAATCAAAATATCAGAGTTATCAACAATAATAGACTCAATTAAGTATATATGTTTTTCAATCCTAACTTGTATTAATAATTAAAATTTATAAAAACAAATTAAATTTATGAGCTATTTAGCAAAAAATTATAATAGAAAAAAAATTTCGTTTAAGTTTGGAAAGGGAAGCTATTTATATTCTATTAATAACAAAAAATATTTAGATTTTGTTCAAGGTATAGCTGTGAATTCTTTAGGGCACTCACATCCAAAATTAGTGAAAACGATAAAAGATCAGTCCAAAAAACTTTGGCACGTATCTAATGCTTTTCAAATTCCTGAAGGAGAAAAATTAGCAAAAAAGTTATGCCAAAAAACATTTGCTGATTATGTAATGTTTCAAAATAGTGGGGCTGAAGCTACTGAAGCAGCAATTAAAGTTGCTAGAAGATATTTTTACTCAATAGGTAAACCAAATAAAAACAGAATTTTATGTATAAAAAATTCCTTCCATGGAAGAACTTTAGCAGCAATTTTTGCTAGTGGATCAAAGAAAATGACTGAGGGATTTGGTCCAAAAGTAACAGGTTTCGATCACTTCAGCTTTGGAGATCATAATTCTCTTAAAAAGAAAATTAATAAAAATACAGCTGCTATTATGGTTGAAACAATTATGGGTGAAGGTGGTATAAAAGTGATTCCAGATTGGTGTTTGAAAGAATTAAGAGCATTATGTAATAAGAAAAAAATATTATTAATTCTTGACGAAGTTCAGTGTGGAATAGGAAGATCTGGTGATTTTTTTGCTTTTGAAAAATCTAAAGTAAAACCTGATATTGTGCCGATTGCAAAAGGAATAGGTGGAGGATTTCCTATAGGAGCAGTTTTAATGAATAAAAAAGTTGCCTCTGGCATGACACCAGGCACTCATGGATCAACATTTGGAGGGAACCCTTTGGCTATGTCTATTGGAAATACTGTAATGGATATCATATCTAATAAGAAATTTTTAAATAATGTAAAAAGTTTATCAAAATATTTTTTATTTAGACTAAATAAAATTCAGAAGAAATATCCAAATATTATTAAGCAAATAAGAGGTAAGGGGTTTTTGATTGGGATACAGTTATATAAAGATCAAACTGAATTTATAAAAAAATTGATGATTAATCGATTACTGACTATTCGAGCAGCTGAAAATGTCGTTCGTATTTTACCTCCATTAAATGTCAAAAAAAATGAAATAAATTTAGCAATAAAAATTATTGAAAAGGTCTGTTCCGAGGTAAAATAACATGAAACATTTCATTAATTTAAAAGATATAACGGCAAAAGATCTAAGAAAGATCATTACCGATGCTAAAAGAAGAAAAAGCTTAAGAAAAAAACTAAGCACTCTTGAGGTTGATAAAGGAGCACCTCTTAAGGGAAAGATTTTGATACAGATGTTCGAAAAGGCAAGTTCACGAACAAGAATTAGTTTTTATTTAGCAATAAAACAGCTGGGAGGTGGCACTTTAACTTTACGTTCTAATGAACTTCATCTAGGTCAAGGAGGAGAAAGTATCGCTGATACTGCCAAAATTCTTTCCACTTATGGTGATGGATTTATGCTTAGAACCGACAGTGATAAAAAAGTTGAAAATTTTGAAAAATATTTATCAATACCCATAATTAATGGTTTAAGCCCCTCATCTCATCCAACTCAGGTTTTATCAGACGTTTTTACAGTTGAAGAAATAAAGAAGAAACCCATATCTAAATTAAATATTTGCTGGATAGGTGACTCTAATAATGTTTTGGATAGCTTGATAGCTGCATCAGTTAAGTTTTCTTTCAAACTAAGCATTGGTTGTCCAAAAAAATTTGAACCAGGAAAAGAAGTTAGAACTTGGGTTAAAAGAAATAATAAAAAAATTTATATTTATAATGATGCTAAAAAAGCAGTATCTGGCGCTGATGTAATTTTTTCTGATAAAGTCATTTCTTTAAATGACAAAGTTAATAAGAAGAATAAAATACAATCTTTTAAAAATTTTAAAATTGATAAAAAATTAATGAGTTATGCAAAAAAAAGTTGCATTTTTTTACATTGTTTGCCTAGAGGTGATGAGGTCAGTGATGATGTTTTTTTAGGTAAAAAATCACATGTTTGGCAACAAGCTCTTAACAGAGTTCATGTCCAAAAAAGTATTTTATTGTATTGTTTTGGAAAATTAAGGTAGCGGCAGAGGGCTGTCTGAATTTTCATTAAGATATTTTATTACAGATGCTCTATCTTTTTCTTTTCTAAGACCTGCATAAGCCATCTTTGTTCCCTTAACCCATTTAGCGGGTTTAATCAAAAATCCATTTAGTTCTTCAAAGGACCAATTCTTATCATACGCTGCTAAAGCTTTAGAATATTTATAATCCTCAATCGCTCCAACTTTCCTACCTACCACATTATATAATGCTGGACCTATAGCATTCTTTCCACCTTTAACAATTGAATGACAAGCTGCACATTTTTTAAAAACTTTCTCACCATGAGCAACATCTCCCATTGCCATTAATGCTACTATATCAATTTTGTCTGATGTAGTGCTTGAGCTAGTTGTAGATACAGTGGTTGCAGTTTCTACCTCAACTGAGTAACCAGGTGTTTTAGGTTTTTCTACACTAAATATAACATCAGATAATTTCCCAATACCTATTATAAGTAGGGCAACCATTAAAACTGCAGCAACTATTTTGTTTATTTCAAAAGAATCCATTTTTCTAAATTTTGTAATGAACGTATAACATGATAAATTAAAAAAAAGCTAAAATTTAATGTATAAATTTGCCTCTACAGTTGTTTAATGGGTATAATAAATTGAAAATATAATGAAAACTTTAGTAATTATCCCCTCTAGAATGTCCGCAACTAGGCTACCAGGCAAACCTTTATTTAAAATAAACGGTTTATCAATTATTTCACATGTATCTAAAAAAGCAGAACAAGCCAATATTGGTGATGTAATTGTAGCAACCGAAGACCAAGAAATAGTTGATGATGTAAAAGAAAATGGTTTCAATGCTATTTTAACTAGTAATCAACACAAAACAGGTACGGATAGAATTTATGAGGCATTAAAAAAGTCAAATATTAAAGATGTTGATTTAGTTATGAATTTACAAGGGGATGAACCAGCAATCGATATTGATGACATAAAAAGTTTAAATGACAAAATGGTAAAAAATAATTGTAATTTAGGAACTCTTGCCGCAAAAATAAAAGATAATAAAAACCTCAAGAATGAAAATATTGTTAAGGTCATTACTCAAAAAAGCTTAGATAAGTATCATTTTCCAAAGGCAGTATACTTTTCAAGAAAATCTGAGCAGATAGATAATATTTATCACCATATTGGAATTTATTGTTACTCAAGAGATTGTCTTGAAAAATTTGTTCAATTGGATCAATCCAAAAATGAAATAGAAAATCGGTTAGAGCAGTTAAGAGCGTTAGATAATAATATTGATATAAATGTTTCACTTGCTAAATCATCTCCAATGGGAGTAGATACTGAGGAAGATTATCTGGCCTTAAAAAAATTAATGGAATATAAGAATTGATGAGTAAAATTTATTTTCAAGGAACCTTTGGTGCATATTCTCATTTAGCAGCTCTTTCAATCGATCCTAAAGCTGAGATCTTGCCATGTAAAACTTTTGATGAGTGCTTTAACAAAGCCTCAGAAGAACCAGAAAGCAGAATAATAATACCAGAGTCTAATAGAATTACAGGTAACATTGGTATTGAATATTTAATTTTTAAACACAGGCTTAATATTTATAAAGAGCACTTTCAAAAAATTGAGCATAATTTATTAGGACAGCCTGGAGTAAAACTAAAAGATATTAAAGAGGTATATTCTCATGCACAAGGACTGTCTCAGTGTTCAAAATTTATAAAAGATAATAATTTAGCAGAACACATTAGAGCAGATACTGCTGGATCTGCTGAAATGATTGCTAAAACAAAAGACGCTAAGCAATCAGCTATAGCATCTTCATTAAGTGCTGAAATTTATGGTTTGGAAGTAATTAAAAAAAATATAGAAAACGAAAGTGGAAATTTGACAAGGTTTTTGGTTATGGGAAAAAATATTTCTCAACCAGAATTTGAAGACAAAACTTATATTACTTCTTTTTTATTTAAATTAAAAAGTAAACCGGCGGCACTATATCAAGCACTAAGTGGCCCTTCCTTGAATGGGGTAAATTTAACTAAATTACAAAGTTATCCTGTGAAGAATAGTTTCGATTCTTATTTTTTCTTATGTGATTTGGATGGACATATAGAAGATCCAAAAGTTCAAAAATCTCTTGAAGAGTTAGGTCTACATTGTGAGGATTTTCACGTTCTAGGTGTTTTTGAAGCAGATAGTTTGAGACAAAAAAAATAAGAATCTTTTCTTGTAGATTGGAAATTTTAACTGCTATAATAGATATGGAGGCTAGAGGTGGATGCTGCTTGAACTCGACCAGATCTTAACGGAAGCAGTCGTAGAGACAGTTATTCAGGTTCTAGTCTCCTAGTTAAATATATGAATAATAACTCAAAAGTATTAGCATTAAAATATAGACCACAAATTTTTGATGATCTAATTGGTCAAGAGGTTGTTACAGAAACTATTACTAATTCAATTAAAGCTGATAAAATACCAAATGCATATTTGTTCACTGGAATAAGAGGGATTGGAAAAACCACAACAGCACGAATTGTTGCAAAAGCACTTAATTGTTCAAATAGTATCGATAATTTATGTAAAGAAAACTTTTGCGAAAACTGTAAATCGATAAGTGAGTCTAGTCATATAGATGTGCTTGAAATGGATGCGGCAAGCAAAACAGGTGTAGATGATGTAAGAGATTTAATCGAATTTTCAAGATATGGGCCGACTTCGGCTAAATATAAAATTTTCATTATTGATGAAGTTCATATGTTAAGCAAACAAGCATTTAATGCTTTATTAAAAACTTTAGAGGAACCACCAGAATATCTAAAATTTATTTTTGCAACTACAGAAATTAAAAAAATTCCAATTACAGTAGTATCTAGATGTCAAAGATTTGATCTATCTAGAATTAAATCCTCAGAATTATTGGAGTTTATTAAAAAAATTAAGGATAAGGAAAATGGAAAAATAAGCGACGATGCTTTAAAGCTTATAGTAAAAATTTCTGAGGGTTCTGTTAGAGATTCTTTATCTTTGCTCGATAGGGCACTATTAAGTTTGGATGAAGGAAAAGAATTAGACTTAAATTTAGCTCAGAAAATTTTTGGGTATTTTGATAAATCTCAATTAATCGATTTGTTTGAGTTAATTTTAAAAGGTGAAGAAACAAAAGTAATAAGTATTTATAGAAAAATTTATGACCAAGGTGTTGAACCAAAGGTTTTTATTAATGATTTCTTAGAGTTACTTTACTACCTTAAAAATATTAATTCTTTAAGTTTAGAAAGTACAAACTTTTCATTAAATGATGAAGAATTTTCTAAAATTAAAAATTTATCAAATCAAATAAATTCAGAGGTATTAATATTATTTTGGCAATTTGCCATCTCTTCTCTCGAAGAGATAGACATAGTTTCTAATCAACACCTTTCAATAGAGATGTTCTTAATAAGACTAATGCATTTAAGTTCTGTAAAATCTGAAAATAAAATTGAAAATGTTGAGGCTCACTTGAAGAGTGAAAATTTTGTAAAGAGTACAGAAACTGAATTAACTTCTAAAACAATAAATCAAATTAAGAATGTTGCACAGGAAGAAAAAACCAAACCGGAAGTTCAGACCGAAATTAAAGCAGAACATAAAATTAATATAAATGCATTTGAGGATTTAATTGAAATTTGTTCAAAAAAAAAAGAGATCAAACTCAAATACGAGTTAGAAAAAAATGTTAACCTTGTAAAATTTGAAAAAAATAGAATTGAAATATCTTTTAATGAAAGTTTAGATAAAGATTTTGTAAAAGATTTATCATCAAAACTTTTTGAGTGGACCGGTGAAAGATGGATTATTACATTTAGTAAATTAAAAGGGCAAATGTCGGTAAAAGATAAAGAAAAAAATGTAAAAAAACAGTTAATGGATGAAATGAAAAATTCAGAAATATTTAAAAGTATGATGGATAAATTTCCTGATGCCGAATTAATAGATGTAAATTCAAACAAAGATGGAGTTGATAATGACTGATTTTAGTAAAATTTTAGACAAAGCAAAAGAACTTGAGGCAAAAATGAAAGAAAGCCAACAAAAAATTAAGGAAATTAGAGTTGAAGGAGTTTCAGGTTCAAATTCTGTAAAGATAACTTTGGATGGAGAGGGGGAGATGCAAACAATAAAGTTATCTGATGAAATTATGAAAGAGGACAAAACTATAATTGAAGATTTAATTGTTGCAGCACATAATAGTGCTAAATCTCAACTTAAATCAAAAACAACTGAGGAAATTTCAAAAGCAACAGGAGGGTTTGGAATTCCTGGTTTTAAATGGCCTTTATAATAGATGCAAAACATCAGTGAGATAGAAGAATTAATTAAATTAATTTCAAAACTTCCAGGCTTAGGTCCCAAATCAGCAAAAAGAATTGTTTTAAAATTAATAAATAATCGCGACGAACTTATAAAACCTATGGCAAATACATTGGCACAGGTTTATAAAAATGTAGTTAGATGCAATTCATGTGGTGCCTTAAAATCAAATTCAAATGGTTGTTTAAATTGTGAGAATACAAAAGAAAAATATAATAAAATTTGTGTAGTAGAGGATATTGCAGACCAATGGTCGATTGAAAATTCAAATATCTTTCAGGGCTATTTTCATATTTTAGGGGGGACAATTTCTTCAGTTGGCCAAAGAAAAGAAGATTTATTAATTAACTCATTAGTTGAAAGAGTTAATAGAGATAAAATTGAAGAGGTAATTCTTGCAACTAGTGCAACTGTTGAAGGTCAAACCACTGCATATTATATCCAGGATAGTCTAAAAAATTTAGATGTTAAAATTACTAAATTAGCACAAGGATTACCCGTGGGTGGGGAAATTGAAAGTCTAGATGATGGGACTTTATTTTCTGCTTTTAAAAATCGATCTAATTTGGTTTCGAACTCAGATTAGATTTTTTTTTCAACCTATTTAAATGAAGTAATGGTTCGGTATAACCTGAAGGTTGCTCCTTACCTTTAAATACTAAATCACACGCAGTTTGAAACGCTATAGAATTTTCATAATCATCACTCATTTTAACATATAGCGGATCATCTTTATTCTGATCATCTACTATTTTGGCCATTTCTTTCATTATTTCAGTTACTTGTATTTTTGTTGTAATTCCATGATGAATCCAGTTGGCTATATGCTGGGATGAAATTCTAAGAGTAGCTCTATCTTCCATTAAGCCAATATTATTGATATCAGGAACTTTTGAACAACCCACGCCTTGGTCGACCCATCTTACAACATAACCTAATAAAGTTTGCGCAGAATTAGAAATTTCTTTATTAATATCTTCTACTGACCAATTAGGTCTATCTGCTATTGGGATTGTTAAGAGATCATCAAGCTTAGCAGGCACTCTATCTATTAATTTTTTTTGTTCATTAAAAATATTTATTTCATGATAATGTAAAGCATGTAATGCTGCTGCCGTTGGTGAAGGAACCCATGCGCAATTTGCTCCTGCTTTTAAGTGTCCTGTTTTTTGCTCCATCATATCTTTCATTTTATCTGGCATTGCCCACATTCCTTTTCCGATTTGAGCTTTACCAGAAAAACCGCAACTTAAACCAATATCAACATTATTGTTTTCATAAGCAGTAATCCATTTAGAAGATTTCATGTCACCTTTTTTAATCATAGGACCAGCCTCCATTGATGTATGCATTTCATCGCCAGTTCTATCTAAGAAACCAGTATTAATAAAAAAAACTCTATTTTTAAGACTTCTAATACATTCTTTTAAATTTGCTGATGTTCTTCTTTCTTCATCCATAATACCAATCTTACATGTGTATTTAGGTAAATTTAGAACTTCTTCTACTTTAGAAAAAATTAAATCTGTAAATGCTGTCTCGTCTGGACCATGCATTTTAGGCTTTACGATATAAACAGATCCAGTTCTTGAATTATTTTTATTCTTAATATCATGTAGTGCAGCAGCTGTAGTTATAAATGCATCCATAATACCCTCAGGTATTTCACTTCCATCACTCAATAAAATTGAAGGGTTAGTCATAAGATGTCCAACATTTCTTACAAGTAAAAGGCTTCTACCATGTAACTTCAAACCTTTACCATCTTTTGAGATATAACTTCTATGTGGATTTAATTTTCTCTCAAATAATTTACCTTCTTTTTCAAATTTTGACTTAAGATCTCCTTTCATTAGACCTAGCCAATTTCGATAACAAATGATTTTATCCTCCGAGTCTACTGCAGCCACACTATCTTCATTATCACAAATTGTTGACACCGCAGATTCTAGTATTATATCGCTAATACCTGCATGATCTTGCTGGGCAGCAAAAGCTCTTGAGTCTTTTAGAATTTCAATATGTAAATTATTATTTTTTAAAATAATTGCAGATGGATTATCACTTTCACCTCTGTGTCCAATAAATTTATTTTCATCCTCCAAATCAAAAATATCAGCACCTTTCAGAACCTTTAATTTTCCATATTTTACCGCAAAACTGGTAATTTTATTCCAACTCAATCCTGCTAATGGAAAGTATTTATCTAAAAAATCTCTTCCATATTTTATAACCATTTCACCTCTTAAAGGGTCATACCTTTCAGATACGCTATCTTCAGACTGTTCAATTACATCTGTACCATAAAGACTATCATATAAACTCATCCACCTTGCATTTGCAGCATTTAATGCATACCTCGCATTCATGACAGGTACAACTAATTGAGGTCCAGCTATACTTGAAATTTCTTCATCAACATTATTAGTTTCAATTTTAAAATCGGGTCCTTCATTTTTTAAGTAACCAATTTCTAATAAAAATTTTTTGTATTTATCTGAATTAAATTCTTTACCTTTATTTGTGACATGCCAATCATCTATTTTCTTCTGTAAATCTTCTCTTAATCTAATTAATTCTTTATTTTTTGGTGCTAGTTCATCAAGAGTTTTTTCTAGACCTAACCAAAAATTATCTGAAGATACATTTGTATTCTTTAATAATTCATTATTTACAAAGTTTGATAACTTTTCGGATACTTGTAGATTATTAATTTTAATGTATTTTTCTTGCATAGCACTTAAGTTCGTACCCCATCTGTATTTTTGCCTGAGAGCTTTACTCCTTCGGCGGAAATTAATCTCTTTCCAGAGTGTTATGCTTTAATCGGTCCTTTTGCCTGAGAGTTTCCGGGGTGGTTGCTCCTTCGGCGCTATAAATAGTCTCTCCCGATAATGAATTTGTATCTGTTAAATGATTTAAGTCAATTAATAAGAATTACACTTAATTTAATATCATTTTATTGCCTTTTTTGTATTTTAACCATCCGCTATAAATAAAATATGAAAAATTACTTAAATTTTGAAACAGAAATTAAAGATCTAGAAAACGAGCTAGAAAAATTGAAAGACCCTTATAATCAAGAAGGATTATCAGAAGTTGATACTCAAAAAATTTCAAGCACTCAAATAGAAATAGATGAAAAATTAAAAAATATTTATTCTAATCTAGATCCTTGGCAGACCACTATGGTTGCTCGTCATGAAGACAGACCAAAAGCAAAATTTTTTATTGATAATTTGTTTGATGACTTTATTTCATTATCTGGGGATAGGTACTATGGTGAAGACAAATCGGTATTAACTGGATTTGCAAAGTTTAATGGAAAATCTGTTTTAGTTATAGGTCAAGAAAAAGGAGAAGATCTAGATAGCAGAATAGAAAGAAATTTTGGAATGATGAGACCAGAGGGTTACAGAAAAACCATAAGATTAATGAAGCTAGCAAACAAATTTAATATTCCCATAATTTCTTTTATTGATACTCCAGGAGCATATCCAGGTGTAGGAGCTGAAGAAAGAGGACAGGCAGAAGCAATTGCAAAATCAATTGAGTGCTGCATGGAGCTTGAGGTTCCAACAATTGCAATAATTATAGGAGAAGGTGGTTCTGGTGGAGCAATAGCTTTAGCCTCATCAAATAAAGTCCTTATGCTAGAAAATGCAATTTACTCAGTAATATCTCCAGAAGGATGTGCAACTATTCTTTGGAGAGATCCAAAAAAAATGCTTGATGCTGCAAAAGCTATGAAACTGTCAGCTAAAGATTTATTAAAATTAAAAGTTATTGATGAGGTAATTGAAGAACCTTTAGGTGGCGCACATAGAGATAGAGAAATTATATTAAATAACGTAAGAGAAACTTTAAAAAAAAATTTAAATTATTTTGATGAATTATCTTCTGAAGAAATAATGAATGAGAGAAAAAATAAATTTCTTAAAATAGGAAGAAACGATGGATTTATCAGTAGCACTGAGGACTTAAGTACATTAACAATTAAGAAAAATAATTTTGATAAAATCTTAAAATCAAAAAAAGTGCTACTAGCTATTCTTGGTGGATTGATTTTAATTTCTACAACTCTTTTATTAATTTAAATTTTATAAAGCACCACAGCAGTGCTTAAACTTTTTACCAGAACCACAATAACATGGTTCATTTCTCCCTATTTTTTTATTTTTTGCAATTTGTTTATATTTATCGACTCTTTTACTTTCATCATTTTGGTTCGTTTCGACTACAACTTTTAAGTTCATAAGGATTGTTACATAATCTAACTTTAGTTTTTCTAAAAGATTTGAGAATAATTCAAATGCTTCTTTTTTGTACTCAACTAAAGGATCTCTCTGACCATAAGATCTTAATCCTATAACTTGTCTTAATTGCTCTAAATATTGTATATGTGATTTCCAATTTAAATCAATCGATTGCAGAAAAATTCTTTTTTCAATTTCTTTCGCGTGATCTTCACCTAAAAGCTTAATCCGATCGTTTCTTGTTTCTTGAAATTTATTAGAAATCTTTTCTCTAAAATCTTTATCTGTTGCGTCAATTAAATCTTTAAACTCAGTTTCTTCAAAACTTTTTCCAACTATTTGCTTAGTTTTATTGTTAAATTCATTACTTTTTGGATTGGATAAATTTGAAATTTTTAGCCTTATTAAATTATCGGCTATCTCTTTTAAAAATTCATCTGAATAATCAAAGATATTTTCACTGTTCATCGCATTTTTTCTTTGTGAAAATACAACATGCCTTTGATCATTAAGAACATTATCAAATTTGATAAGTGTTTTTCTTATATCAAAATTTCTAGCTTCTACTTTCTGTTGTGCTCGCTCTAATGCTTTGTTAATCCAAGGATGATCAATACTTTCTCCATCTTTAAGTCCAAGTTTTTCGAGCATACTATTCATAGACTCTGATCCAAAAATTCTCATTAAATCATCTTCTAGACTAACGTAAAATACAGAACTACCTTCATCACCTTGTCTTCCAGATCTTCCTCTGGCCTGGTTATCAACTCTTCTAGACTCCATCCTTTCTGTGCCAATTACAAATAAACCCCCTAAGGATTTAATTTTATCTTTGTTTATTTTAAGTTGGTTTTCTGGAATAGAACGTTTTTTACCACCAAGCTGAATATCAACTCCCCTTCCCGAGATACTTGTTGTAATTATTAATGAATTTTCTTTTCCTGCATTTGCAATTATCTCAGCTTCATTTTCATGATTTTTTGCATTTAACACTACATGTTTAATATTTTTTTGATTTAATAAATTTGAATAAACTTCAGATTTATTAATGCTTGACGTAAATACTAAAATAGGTTGACCTAATTTGTTTCTTTCAATTATTTTTTCTATAATTGCATCATTCTTTTCTTTTTCTGTTCTAAAAATTAAATCATTAAAATCTTTTCGTATCATTTCTTTGTTCGTTGGAATAACAACAACTGGAAGATTGTAAATTTCAAAAAACTCTTCAGACTCTGTAGCAGCCGTACCAGTACAACCAGATATTTTTTTATAAAGTTTAAAATAATTTTGATAAGTTATTGAAGCTAAGGTTTGATTTTCAGCCTGTACTTGAATTTTTTCTTTAGCTTCTAATGCTTGATGCAAACCATCTCCAAAACGTCTACCTTCTAAAATTCTTCCAGTTAGTTCGTCAATAATTTTAAGACTTCCATCTTTAACAATATAGTCTCTACCTTTTTCAAATAAATGATTTGCTCGTAATGCTTGATTAACATGATGAACTAAATGTAAATTTTCTGGATCATAAAAATTATTATTTTTTAGAATTCCTGCGTTAGAAAAAAGTTTTTCAACATTATTAATTCCATCATTTGTCAATAATATACTCTTTTCTTTTTCATCTATTTCAAAATCTTTATTATTTAAGATCCTAATTAATTTATCAATTGCTAGATATTGGGCTGTTTTATCTTCAGCTGCACCAGAAATTATCAAAGGTGTTCTCGCTTCATCAATTAAACACGAATCTATTTCATCTACTATTGAAAAATTATGATCTCTCTGAACCATTTGCTCTTCAGAAAATTTCATATTATCTCTTAAGTAATCAAAACCTAATTCACTATTAGTTGCATAAGTAATGTCACATTTATAGTTTTTCTTTCGTTCAGCATCGTCTTGATAGTTGTTAATAAAACCTGATGTAAGACCTAGAAAATTATAAATTTGTCCCATTTCAATCGAGTCTCTTTTTGCAAGATAATCATTTACTGTTACTATGTGAACACCATTTTCACTTAATGCATTTAAATAAGCAGCGAGTGTTATGGTTAAAGTTTTTCCTTCTCCAGTTCTCATCTCAGCAATTTTGCCCTGGTGTAAAGCTACACCTCCGATTAACTGAACGTTAAAATGTCTTTCATTTCTTGTTCTATTGGCGGCCTCCCTAACTAAAGCAAAAGCTTCTGGAAGTAACTCATCTAAAGATTTTCCATTTTTTATTTGATTTTTAAATTCGTTTGTTTTTTTTGGAAAGTCGGCATCATTTAAATTTTTAAAATCCTCCTCATGTAAGTTTATTTTTTCAACAATTTTACCAATTCTATCTAGCTCTTTTTGATTACTAGATTTGATAAATTTTGTTATTAAATTTAATGGGTTAAACATTACTATTTGATTTATTCTTTACTTATATTGTTTAATATATGTATTAAATAAATAATTTAAACATTATGGGAATTAATTTAACAAATTTTTTATCATCTCAATCAAAAAATACTAAAATGATTGATTTTCAAGACCTTGATCATCTAGATGGTCTTTCAATTTCAGTTGTATCAGCAGATTTATATAAAGATATCAGAGATGATTTAACTATGTTTTATTTTAGAGAAGGTGCAAATTATGCTTCTGTTTATACACAGTCAAAAATATTATCTGAAAATATAAAATGGAATATTAATCAAAGACCAAAAAAAATATATTCTCTAATTGTAAACACAAGAAATGCCAATGCTTTCACTGGGAAGCAAGGGTATGAAAGTTTAAAAAAAATAGCAGATTTGACTGCAAAACAATTAAATAAAAAACAAGAGGAAGACGAAGAATATCCTAAGAAGATTTCGATAAAAAATATAATTTTTGGTTGCACAGGCACTATTGGAGAAATTTTTCCATATGAAAAGATTTCCAATAATATTCCAAATTTAATAAAAAAAATTAATTATACTCAAAATAAATTTATATGGATGAAGGCAGCACTTGCAATCATGACTACGGATACAAAGCCAAAATTAGCTATGGAGGAATGTTATATAGGAAGTGAAAAAGTAAAAATATATGGAATTGCTAAAGGTTCAGGAATGATACATCCGAATATGGCTACAACGCTCGTGTATATATTTACTGATGCAACTTTATCTAATGACATTTTAGGAAAGCTATTAAAAAAAAATATTACCAATACATTTAATGCTATTTCTTGTGATGGGGATACCAGTACTAATGATATGGCAACTATTTTTGCAACCAATAAAGTAAAAAATTCTCTAGTAAAAAGTGTTAATGAAAATAAAATTAAAAATTTTGATAAAGCTTTAAATAATGTTCTTTTGAATTTGGCTAAAAGAGTTGTTTCTGATGGCGAAGGAGCATCAAAATTCATAACAATAAATGTTAGCAAATGTAAAAATGAGATAGATGCAAAAAAAATTGCTTTCTCAGTTGCAAATTCTCCATTAGTGAAAACAGCAATTGCTGGCGAAGATCCAAATTGGGGACGAGTTATAATGGCAATCGGGAAAGCTGGGCCTAAGATCAATTTAAATAAATTATTAATTAAGTTCGGAAATATAACAATTGTAGAAGGTGGAAAATTAAATCAAAGTTACGACGAAAAACAAACATCAAATTATATGAAATCTGAAAACATAGAGATAAATATTGAAATTTTTACAGGAAAGAAAAATTTTACAGCTTTTACTATGGATTTAACGAAAAAATATATTGAAATTAACGCAGACTATAGAAGTTAAATTATTGAAAAATCAAATTGTATGATTAACTAATAATAATGATTAAATATAAACTTTTTTGCAAAAAATGTGATTTAAAATTTGATAGCTGGTTTGCATCTTCAAATGAGTATGAAAGATTAAAAAAGAAAAAACTTTTGAATTGCCACAATTGTAATTCAGTAAAAGTTGAAAAAACAATTATGGCACCTCGGCTAATAAGTCATAAATCAAAAACTGATGAAAAAATAAACTTAGAAAAATATAATAAAGTAAAAAAAACTATAAAAAATTATCAAAAATTTATTAAAGATAATTTTAATTATGTTGGTGATAATTTTGCTTATGAAGCTAGATCAATTCATTATAATGATAAAAAAAAATCAAAGGGTATTTACGGTAGAGCATCAAAGGAAGATTTAAAAGAATTAAAAGAAGAAGGTATAGATGCTCAAATGATCCCTTGGATAGAAGAAAAAGAAAATTAGTTTTTAGTAAATTTTGCGATATAGTTTACAGATAAATCTTTAGAAATACTCCATTCGTCCTTAATAATATTAAAATTCATACCCTCTAATTTATTGAGAGATAAATCGTATTTCATTAAAATTTTTTTAAGATCCTCTGGTTTAACAAATTTTTCCCATTCATGGGTTCCTATTGGAAGCCATCTCAAAACATACTCTGCTCCCACAATTGCAAAAACGTAAGATTTCAAAGTTTTATTTATTGTTGCAACAAACATTAGTCCATTTTTTTTTAAAAGCTTTGAACACGACTTTAGAAAAAAATCTACATCTTCTACGTGTTCAACAATTTCCATATTTAAAATGACATCAAATTTTTTTCCAATTTTAAGTTTTTCTGGTGACGAACATAAATAATTAATTTTTAGTTTATTTTTTTTTGAATGAACTTTTGCAATTTTTATATTTTTATCAGATGCATCAATGCCTGTTACATTAGCACCCATTCTTGACATTGGTTCAGATAACAATCCTCCACCACATCCAATATCTAAAATTTTTATTCCTGATAAAGGTTTGGATTTATTTTTTAATTTGAAATTGTAAACTATATTTTCCTTTAAATATTTAATTCTTGTTGGATTAAATTTATGAAGTGGTTTGAATTTACCTTCTGGATCCCACCATTCATCGGCCATTTTAGAAAATTTATCTATTTCTTTTTTATTTACACTAGTCATTTAGATAAATAGTTGACATAATAATTTAGATGTATTTTATCCATTATTTATTAAATATTAATAATTAAAGCTAGCATGAAAACAGTCGTATTAAAATTTGGTGGAACTTCAGTGGGAAGTGTAGATAGAATCAAAAAGGTATGTAAAATTATAGCTTTTTATAAAAAGAAAAAAAATAGGGTACTGGTTGTCACATCAGCAATGAGTGGTGTTACAAATGAATTGATAAACAAATCAAAATTAATCAGCAATAATTTTGATAAAGCGGAATATGATGCGCTGATTTCAACAGGAGAACAAGTTTCATGTTCGCTTATTGCTGGAAGATTAAAAAATAACGGATTTAAATCAAGATCTTGGACATCATGGCAACTTCCTATTTTAACAGAAGGCCCTCATTCGAGCGCTAGAATTACTTCAGTAAGCACTAAAACACTAAGCAGATATATTAAATCAGGTGGTATACCTGTAATAACAGGTTTTCAGGGTGTTAGTAAAGATTTAAGAGTCACTACTATTGGAAGAAGTGGATCTGATGCTACAGCAATTATGATTGCAAAATTTATCAAAGCTGATGAGTGTATAATTTATACGGATGTAGACGGAGTGTATACTACTGATCCAAGGCAATATAAAAAAGCAAAAAAAATTAAAAAAATTTTTTATGATGAGATGTTGGAAATGGCGTCTCTTGGTTCAAAAGTAATGCAACCTACTTCAGTTCAGGATGCTAAGTTAAATAAAATTGATATTAAGGTTAAATCCTCTTTTGTATCAAAATCTGGAACTTTAATAACAAATTCTAAAAAAGCATTTAGTGATCAAATTATTACTGGAATTTCATCAACAAAAAATGATGCTAAAATTACAATCATAGGAGTAAAAGATAGACCTGGAGTCGCCGCCTCTATTTTTAAACCACTATCGAAAAATCTTATCAATGTAGATATGGTAGTTCAAAATGTATCTTTAGATGGAAAAGAGACAGATCTTACATTTACTATAAAAGCAGATGATTTAAAAAAAACAGAAAAATTAATTAAACAAAATAAAAAAATATCTTTTAAAAAATTAACTTTTGATAAAGGTGTTTCTAAAGTTTCAATTATTGGTGTGGGTATGATAACGACCCCAGGCATAACATATAGAATGTTCCAGGCACTAGCCTCAAAAAAAATTAATATTTTGGTTATTTCTACCTCAGAAATAAAAATTTCAGTTCTAGTTTCAACTAAGCATGTTAAAAGAGCAATAGCTGCTTTACATAAAGAATTTAAATTAGATTAATTATAATGAGTATAAGACCATTTAGAGATATTAAAAGAAGAAAAACAAAAGTAATAAATGTTGGAAATGTAAAGATTGGAGGTGATAATCCAATATCTGTTCAATCAATGACGAATACTTTAACTACAGATGTTAAAGCAACCATAAATCAAATTAATGATATAGCTGAAGAGGGTGCTGACATTGTAAGAGTCTCTTGTCCAGATGAGGAATCTTCAAAAGCATTAAAAGAAATAATAGAACATGTATCAATACCAGTAGTTGCAGATATACATTTTCATTATAGAAGAGCTATTGAAGCAGCAGAAAATGGAGCTAGCTGTTTAAGAATTAATCCTGGAAATATTGGAGATGAAACAAAAATACATGAGGTATTGAAAGCCGCAAAGAATAATAATTGTTCAATAAGAATTGGGGTAAATGCAGGTTCTCTGGAAAAAGATATTTTAGAGGAATTTAAAGAGCCTTGTCCAGAGGCATTAGTTAAAAGTGCTTTAAGAAATATTAAAATTTTAGAAGATAAAGATTTTTTTAATTTTAAGATAAGTGTCAAATCATCAGATGTATTCCTTTCGATAGCAGCATATAGACAGCTATCTAAAGTTATAGATTATCCTTTACACCTTGGAATTACAGAGGCTGGGAGCTTTGTATCTGGGAGTATAAAATCATCTATAGGGCTTGGTAGTTTATTAATGGATGGAATTGGAGATACTATTAGAATTTCTTTATCTGACAACCCAACAGAAGAGGTGAAAATTGGTAATGAGATATTAAAGTCACTAAATCTTAGAAATAGAGGAGTAAAGATCATTTCTTGTCCTTCTTGTGCAAGACAAGCATTTCAGGTAATCGATACTGTTAAAATATTGGAAGAGAAATTAGCTCATATAAAAACACCAATAACACTATCAATTATTGGCTGTGTTGTTAATGGACCAGGAGAAGCAGCAATGACAGATATAGGAATCACTGGAGGTGGAAAAGGTAATAATATGCTTTATTTATCTGGTGTTCAGAATGAAAAAGTTTTGACTGACGATATAATCAATAAGGTTGTTAGTGAAGTTGAGAAAAAAGCATCTGAACTAGAGAACTAATTATGATACCCCTAAAAACAGTTGAGGAGTTAATAACAAGACATTCATCTATAGAAAAAGATTTATCCACAGGTGGGTTAGATAACAAGTTATTTGCCGAAAAATCAAAAGAATACTCAGGTTTAAATGAAATCGTTGGAAGTGCTAAAGATTATATTTCTTTTCAAACTGAAAAAGAAGAATTGGAGAAAATATTAAATGACACCTCTGCTGATGAAGAGTTAAAAAAAATGGCAGATTTAGAATTGATAGATTTACAAAATCGATTTGAAGCTAATGAAAAAAAACTAAAATTATTTTTGTTACCAAAGGATGAAGCAGATAAAAAAAATGCTATTATTGAAATAAGAGCAGGGACAGGTGGATTAGAAGCAAGTTTATTTGCATCGGATTTATTTAAAATGTATGAAAAAGTCAGTCATAAAAAGAAATGGTCTTTAGAATTAATTTCGATATCAAGAAGTGATGCTGGAGGCTTAAAGGAAGTTATAGCTTCAATTAAGGGCACTAATATTTACTCAACTCTAAAATATGAAAGTGGAGTTCATAGAGTACAAAGAGTTCCAGATACGGAAACACAAGGAAGAGTACACACATCAGCAGCAACAGTAGCTGTTTTGCCAGAAGCAGAAGAGGTAGATTTAAAAATAAATGATTCTGATTTAAGAATTGATGTATTTAGGGCAGGTGGACCAGGAGGCCAATCTGTTAATACAACAGATAGTGCTGTAAGAATTACTCATATTCCGACAGGTTTATCTGTATCTCAACAAGATGAAAAATCACAACATAAGAATAAAGCTAAAGGTATGAAAATTTTGAGAGCAAGGCTTTATGAGTTAGAAAGATCAAGAATAGACCAAGAAAGATCTCAAGATCGTAAGACAAAAATTGGTACTGGAGATAGGTCAGAAAGAATAAGAACTTACAATTTTCCACAGGGAAGAGTTACAGATCATAGAATAAATTTAACGCTTCATAAATTGGATGAATTCTTAGAAGGAGAAGCATTTGATGAAATGATTGAGTCTTTAACCCTACAAGCACAAGAGGAAAGTCTTGGTAACTTAAATAACTAATGAATATTAATTCAGCAATTACTAATGGTTCAAAAATTTTAAGAAATAAATTTATACCTAGCTATCATTTGGATTCTGAAATTTTAATGGCAAAAACAATCAAAAAAGACAGAAATTATATTTTGTTAAATTCAGATAATAATCTAAATAAAAATGACTTAAATTACTTCTTTAAGTTAATTGAACAAAGATCTTTAGGCAGTCCTGTTGCTTATTTGACAAACAAAAAATTTTTTTGGAATTCAGAATTTTTTATTACAAAAGATACATTAATTCCAAGACCTGATACTGAGTTAATTGTTGAAAACGCACTAAGTCTAACAAAACAGAAAAAAAAAATTAATATTTTAGATATAGGTGTTGGTTCAGGGTGTATTCTTCTGTCAATTTTAAAAGAGAGAAAAAACTTTTATGGTACTGGTATTGATATAAGTAAAAAATGTCTTAAAATAAGCAAAATAAATGCAACTAATCTTAAAGTAAATTCTAGATTAAAATTAATTAAATCAGATGTTGACAAATTCAATTTAGGTAAATATGATTTAATTGTATCTAATCCTCCTTATATTAAATCATATAAATTTAAATATTTGGAAAGAGATGTTGTTGAGTTTGAGCCGAGACTAGCATTAAACGGTGGGTTAGATGGTTTATCAGAAATCAGAAAAGTAATTAATAAATCTTCTGAACTGATAAAAAAAAATGGCAAGTTTATTTTAGAGATCGGATTTGATCAAAAAAATAAAGTTATTAATCTTTTAAAAAGAAAAGGTTTTTATATTAATAGTACACAAAAAGATCTTGCTAACAATGACAGGTGTATTGTCAGTACAAAGATATAATTAATTAAATTATGGTAACATTTAGAAACAATAACAATAATGGCAGAAGGATCAACTTCAGACGAAATGATAGAAATTTTAAATCTAATGGAGATAGACAAAAATTTACATCAAATTTTTCAAACAACGAAAACTTTAAAAGAAAAGCTCCTGGCAGAAATAATCATAATGCTGGTAAATTGATTGAAAAATACAATGATTTAGCCAGAGAAGCTTCATCAAATGGGGATAAAATTTTATCAGAAAATTATCTGCAGCATGCTGACCATTTTACCAGGGTTTTGAATGAGAGAGAAAGTTTTAAAAAAGAGAAATATTTAGAAAATAATATTGAAAGTAAGGAAAATTTCACAGAAGGAAACTATATTAATACCGAAGAAAATTCACAAACTGAGTCAAATAAAAATTCTGAAAGTAAATCTGATATTAAAAAAAATGTAAAACCTCAGCTAGAGGTGAGTTAATTAAGTCCAATTATTTTTTCAGATTTTAGAACATTTAATTTAATTTTTCTTGTTTCAAAAAGTTTTCTTTCCTCACCCTTTAAAATTTTTCCTGAAGGAAGTTTTAATTTTTGAGAATTAACTTTTTTTCCATTTACAATTACTTCATAGTGTAAATGAGGACCCGTTGATTTTCCTGTTGAACCTACAAAACCAATTATTTGGCCTTGTTTAACTCTTACTCCATTTTTTATTCCTCGTGCAAATTTAGACATATGTGCATAAACTGTTTGATACGTTGAATTGTGTTTTATTTTTACACAATTTCCACCACCACCACACCATCCAGCTTTTCTAACAACACCATCACCCGAGGCCATTATGGGTGTACCCATTGGTGCTGCAAAATCTGTTCCTCTATGCATTTTATTAAAACCATCAATTGGATGTTTTCTCATTCCAAATGGTGAAGATAGTCTTGCTCCATTAATTGGTGTTTTCATTAATGCTTTCTTTACACTTTTTCCAGTTTTATCGTAATGACCTTCACTACCTTCTTTGTCAAAATAATATAAAATATTATCTTGGCCACTCAGTTTTAAATTTGAAAACAGAATTTCACCAGTTTCTACAATTTCATTCTTTTCATTTAAAAACAATTCATACATTATTTGAAATTTATCTTGCTTTCTTATATCCCTTTGAAAATCAACCTGAAATCCATAAATTCCTGCAAATTCTACTATAATATTTGCTGGAATATTTTCCTCTGAAGCTGATTTGTACAAACTTTGTAAGATTATATTTTCTTTATAAATAGTTTTTTTATCTAATTTTATAGATAAAATTTCTTCATTAAAGTTATCATTTCCATAATCTCTTTTTAAATATATTTTTTGAGTATTTGAAATTTGAAACGAAAATTCACTAATCTTATTATTAGTTTTATCCAAACTAAATTGTAATATTTGATATGTATTAAGTTTATTTAGGTTAATTTTTTTTTGTAATGAATTTTTGATTTTATTTATTTCACTTTTTTTAATATAATAACTTTCTAATATTTTATCAAAAGTTTCTCCACTTTTAATTTTATGTTTAACTTTTTTATATTTAGGTTCTAAATTTTCTACTATATGAGTTAGTGTTTTTTTAAAGAAAACATTATCAATAAAATTGTTATAGATTTTGTCATTATTATTTTTTTTTAAATTAAATAAAACTGTTGCTGTTGCTGATAAAAAAATTAATAAAATTAATCCAAAAATTTCTATATGTTTTAATAATTTAAATTTTAATAATTTTAACATTTTAATTAAAATGAGTTTCAATTATTAGTTTAGAAGGGTTTAAAAATCAAAAAAAACCCACTAAAATAGACGTTTTTTAATTATTTTTTTATTCTTAAATGCTTGATTTCCTTTAATTTTAGCCTATAAGCACTGAACTTTCTCAATAAAATTATTGTGTTTACAATAAAATAGTGAGGATTATTGAGCTTTTTAGCTCAATTAGCTATTTAAAACGTTAAAATTTTAAGAAGAGAAGTGTGGACGGTTAAGGTTACCAAAATTTGTCGTACACACTTCAACATCATATAAATTTTATTCTTAGAATTTATATGGAAGCTAGTGTGCGCCGTTTTTAAACTTGAGAGTTTGATCATGGCTCAGAACGTACGCTGGCGGCACGCCTAACACATGCAAGTCGAACGAAGTAGCAATACTTAGTGGCAGACGGGTGAGTAACATGTAGGTATCTGCCCTTTGGCCTGGAATAACACGAGGAAACTTGTGCTAATACTGGATAAGTCTTTACGGAGAAAGCTTTATGCACCATTGGATGAGCCTGCACTTGATTAGTTTGTTGGTGGGGTAATGGCCTACCAAGACTGTGATCAATAGCTGATTTGAGAGGATGATCAGCCACATTGGGACTGAGACACGGCCCAAACTCCTACGGGAGGCAGCAGTGGGGAATCTTGCACAATGGAGGAAACTCTGATGCAGCGATGCCGCGTGAGTGAAGAAGGCCTTTGGGTTGTAAAGCTCTTTCGTCGGGGAAGAAAATGACTGTACCCGAATAAGAAGGTCCGGCTAACTTCGTGCCAGCAGCCGCGGTAATACGAAGGGACCTAGCGTAGTTCGGAATTACTGGGCTTAAAGAGTTCGTAGGTGGTTGAAATAGTTGGTGGTGAAATCCCAGAGCTTAACTCTGGAACTGCCATCAAAACTTTTCAGCTAGAGTATGATAGAGGAAAGCAGAATTTCTAGTGTAGAGGTGAAATTCGTAGATATTAGAAAGAATACCAATTGCGAAGGCAGCTTTCTGGATCATTACTGACACTGAGGAACGAAAGCATGGGTAGCGAAGAGGATTAGATACCCTCGTAGTCCATGCCGTAAACGATGTGTGTTAGACGTTGGAAATTTATTTTCAGTGTCGCAGCGAAAGCGATAAACACACCGCCTGGGGAGTACGACCGCAAGGTTAAAACTCAAATGAATTGACGGGGACCCGCACAAGTAGTGGAGCATGTGGTTTAATTCGAAGATACGCGCAGAACCTTACCAACACTTGACATGTTCGTCGCGACTTTAAGAGATTAGAGTTTTCGGTTCGGCCGGACGAAACACAGGTGCTGCATGGCTGTCGTCAGCTCGTGTCGTGAGATGTTGGGTTAAGTCCCGCAACGAGCGCAACCCTCACTTTTAGTTGCCATCATTAAGTTGGGCACTCTGAAAGAACTGCCAGTGATAAGCTGGAGGAAGGTGGGGATGACGTCAAGTCCTCATGGCCCTTACGTGTTGGGCTACACACGTGCTACAATGGTATCTACAACAGGAAGCAAAACGGCGACGTTTAGCAAATCCTTAAAAGATACCTCAGTTCGGATTGCACTCTGCAACTCGAGTGCATGAAGCTGGAATTACTAGTAATCGTGGATCAGCGTGCCACGGTGAATGCGTTCCCGGGTCTTGTACACACCGCCCGTCACACCATGGGAGTTGGTTCTACCTTAAGGCAAGGTTTCAAACCCTTGACCACGGTATAGTCAGCGACTGGGGTGAAGTCGTAACAAGGTAGCCGTAGGGGAACCTGCGGCTGGATTACCTCCTTTCTAAGGATGAATGAAAAATTAAAATTTCATTCTAAATAATATACAGGATAATGTTGACCGTCCTCATTTCTCTTCTTGAAGTAGTGTTTCTCTTGCATGGGGGCCGGTAGCTCAGTTGGTTAGAGCACACCCTTGATAAGGGTGGGGTCGAAAGTTCGAGTCTTTCTCGGCCCACCAATTTAAGATCATGGGGGATTAGCTCAGCTGGGAGAGCGCCTGATTTGCATTCAGGAGGTCAGCGGTTCGATCCCGCTATCCTCCACCAAACACTTAGTTATAAAAAATCGTGAAAAAAATAATAATTAATATCAATATCTATATCCGAACATTAGTAATGTTATTTATTAATGTTCAAAATAAAAATTTGATTCAACACAGAATTTTTTTCTGTGCATAAATCAAGCGTTTAAGGG
>CACJTS010000002.1:75000-106661 GCA_902596355.1 uncultured Pelagibacteraceae bacterium
GGTCTGGTCCAATCATTTTTTTATTTAAAGTAATATGCCTTTCAATTACCGTGGCGCCAAAATAAATGGATAAAATTGAGGGATTTATTCCTCTTTCATGGCCAGAGTATCCAATTTTATTATAGCCAGCTAATTTTTTTAAAGTTTTTATATATTTTAAATTTATCTCGTCTTGTCGGGGGGGATAGGAACTTACACAGTGCAGGTATGTGATATTTAATTTATTTTTATTTTTTCTATTTATAAATGAAATTATTTTTTTTATATCATTGTGAGTAGTCATACCTGTAGACAAATAAATAGGTTTATTTAATTTAATGATTTTTTCGATTAAAAAAATATTTTCAAAATCTGGAGATCCAACTTTTATTGCATCAATATTTGAATCTTTGCATATTTTTAAACTTTTTTCATCAAATGGAGTAACCATTACTTTTAAACCAATTTTTTTTGAAAATTTGAAAAGTTTTTGATAATTTTTTTTTGAAATGAAACTTTTTTTTAATTGTGTAAAAATAAATTGATTCGCAGATTCAGAATCGCTACTATTTTTTATAAATTCTGGATTGTACAATTCTTTTAAATCTCTTAATTGAAATTTAACATATGTAGCTCCTGCTAATTGTGATTGGACAATTAATTTTTTTGCAATATTTAATTTGCCATTATGATTGATTCCAATTTCAGATATAAATTCTAACATCAAGCTTCTCTAGCCAGTTTTTCAATTAATTTATTCCCTTTGTATTTTGGATACCATCTGGTTACTTTTTTTAATTTATTATTATTTCCTATTTTTTTATTTATTAGATTTGTTTTTTTATTATTTACAAATACTAATTTGTTTTTGTTAATTCTAAATTTATTAAAAAATTGATAAGTGAGCTCTTTTACATTTCTAACAGTACCACCGCAAATGATATAATCATCAGGATTTTTTAAATTCATAATCTTATAGATACCCTCAACAATATCTTCTGCATGACCATAATCTCGGATTGCATGAGGTTCTTTTAAAACTAATTTAAAATTGTCTTTATTTTTAGAAATACAATAATTTAATATTTCTCGTATCAAAAAACCCTTGGGTCTTTTTATAGAGTCGTGATTAAATAGGACGCCATTAACTGCAAATATTTTATGTGTATCTCTGTATATTTTTACTAATAAATGAGATGTAGTTTTAAAACAACCATACGGATTAGTTGGATTAAATTTATCTTTTTCATTTATTTTTTTTTTCTTTGTTCCATAAATTTCAGAGGTTGAAGAATTAAAATATTTTGTTTTAGCAGAATATTTTCTTATAGCTTCTAAAAAATTAATAGTTAAATTAATAATTGACTTTTGAGTTTCATTTATTTTTTTCCAAGACTTTCTAGGGTTACTTTCACCAGCAAAATTATAGATAACATTAGGTTTATATTTTTTTATTATTTTAACTAATTCATTATAGGAATATCTTGTTTTAATAATTTTTATTTTTTTTTTGTATATTTTTTTTCTAGATAAACCAATAATTTTATATTTTTTTTTTAAAAGTTTTTTACTTAGATAAAAACCATCTTGCCCACTAATTCCTGCAATTATTGCTATTTTATTCAACTAAATTTCTTTTGTAATGTTTTAATAATTTCAAGATCAATTAAATCATCGATATCATATGATTTGTACTTATCTAGTAAATATCCTTTAATATTTTTACCTTTAAAAAAGTTTTTATTTTTTAAAAAATCTTTCATCCATGAAATATAAAATCCACCATTGGGATGGTAAATTGGAGTGTGGTTTTGAGATCTTGTGTTACCATTTATTAAAGGTGAGTTTTTAAAATATGGTTTAATCGTATTTAGTTTATTTTTTGTCAAACTCATGGTGTATGGAAAATCATATGCTGATATAGATACAACACTTGATGTTTTTTTATTTAATAATTTAAATCCATTAATAATATCATTGTGATCTCTTAGTGGACAGGTTGGCAGAAGTAAAGAGATGGTTTTGAATTTTTTTGAATAATTATTATTTTTCTTTAAAAAATAGTTTATATAATCAACAATTTTTGTTTTATCCCCTGAATAAAATTTTTCTCTCTTTAAAAATTTGATTTTGTATTTTCTGCTTATTTTTTTGATTTTTTTATCATCACTAGAAAGAATAATTAAATCAAATTTTTTAGATTTAACAGCAGCAATAATCGTATACTCAATCAAGTGTAAGTTATTTACTTTTTTTATATTTTTATTTTTTAATCTTTTAGAACCTGACCTTGCAGGTATGATTGCTAAATTCATAATTTTATATATATATAAACTTGCTAGATTAAAATACATAAAACATGTTATATGCAAATTAAAGGTCCAATTTTTTCAATAATTACCCCTTTCACAAGAAATGGTTCAATTGATTACAAATCTCTAAAAAAATATATGATTTTTTTAAAACAAAGAGGTGCGAAAATATTTTATATAATGTTTTATAATAGTAGATTAGGACTGTTAAGCTCAAAAGAAATCATAGAGTTAAATTTTTTTGTAATAGATTTTGGTAAAAAGAATAAAATCCAGGTAATTGCTGCAACTCCATATCATATCTCTTTAAATGAAAATATATTTTTATCAGATTTATTTTTTAAAAGAGGTGCAAAATTAATTAGTGTAATCTTTGGAGAAAAGTATTATTCAGAATATCAAGTTGAAGAATATTTCTATAAATTATTTGAAAAGTCAAAGGCAAGTTTTCTATTACATCAACAACCAATGGAAAATGGTATTAGCGATAATCCACCAACAGTAAAATATAGTTTGAAATTGTTGAACAAATTAGCTAAATCTAAAAAATTGATTGCAATGAAGGAGGATGCAAAAAATAAAAACTATACCAGATCAATATCAAGGAGATTAAGTAAAAAATTATTTATTATAACATCTGGAAGAGGAAAAATGCAGTGGATTGAAAGTGCAAATTTAGGTAGTCACGCATGGTTATCTGGAATATCCTGCTTAGACCCAAAAATAGGTGTTAGATTTTATAACGAATATAAAAATAAAAACTATAAATACTGCAACAAAGTAATTCAATATTTTGAAAAACCATTCTTTAAAGTTAAAGATAAATTAGGATGGCATTTAACAATTAAATGTTGCTTAGAAAATCAGAATTTAATGAAACGTTTTGAGAGACTTCCTTTAAAAGAACTAAGTAGTGATAAAATAATCATTGTAAAAAATATGATGAAAAAACTTTTAATAAATTCAAAAAAACATTTTCCTAATGAAAATTTTTTTACATATTAAATATTAAATGTACGATTATTATTTTTCAGATAAAAAAAAAATTAAAAATAACCCCGAGGAATTTATTTTATTTTGTAAAAGGTTATTAACAAGATCATGCAATTCTTTTCCCGACTCACAGATCATAAGGATATTTAGATATTTAAAAAAAAATAAAATAAATAATATGGTAGAAACTGGAGTGGGTTCAACAACAATTTGTTTTTTTTTATATGCATATTTATATAAAAAAAAAATTTATAGTTTTGATATTGATAAATTTAAATTGAGTTTAATGAAACAAGTCATAAATGAGAGTATTTGTAAAACATTAAATATTAATATCTATGATTATTGGTTTCCAGTCAATTCATTTAGTACATCCAAGTATACAGGAATTTCTTGTCTAAAGGAAAAAAAAGAAAAAATTGATTTTTTATTCTTAGACTCAGATCACACTCACGAAAATGTTTTAAAAGAGCTAAATTCTTTTTTAGATTTAAATGTAAAAAAATTCACATTGGTCTTGGATGACTCATACATAAGGTATAAAAAATATAATAATCATTACATAAATAATATTCGTTTGAAACTAGGGTTAAATAAAATTCAAATTAAAAATAACTTATCTAAAAATACTTGTGCTCAAGTAGTTGAAAAATTTCTTAATAATAAACAATATAATTTCAAGAAAGAAAAAAACATAGAAATAAAAAAGAGTAAAAAAGATCTTTACTTTCAATATTTTGGAGCAGATTTGAGATATTCAAAAGAAAGTAATGGAAAAAATTTTTTTTTAAATTTAACAAAATTACAGAAGAGTGATTTTAAAAATAGAGTTTCAATTTACAAAGTATCATAGTCTAGTTTGAAAATATTTTTTTCCATTCTTTAAAATGCTTTGTGCCATAAACAGTTCCATTTGCATTACAGTTATTGCATGGATTTAAATTTCTAGAGTTTTGATGAGTCTTTCTGTACATATTCATAATAGAACTATTCCATATATCAAAAAATTTGGACTGCATTATATTACCCATGCTAACACGTCTTTGCCAGTCTTGAGGACATAAAAAAACATCTCCATTCCAGTCAATTAAAACTTGATAACTTGTGTAGTAACAAGGGTTATTTATATTTATTTTTTCTTGTTTTCCGATTTGTACAGTTCCGACTCTATTTGTTAATTTGACCCCAAAATCCTCTTTGTCTGAATACCATCTGTCTCTCAAAATCACAAAATCTTTTGGTATTAAAGTTTTTTCTATCATATTTTTAAACTTCTTAATTTGGTACTCACCATCGTATAAACTAATTAATAATCTTGAAGTTCTAGATTCATAAATTTCTTTTAATTTTTTTTCGTTTAATGGATCACCATTTGTAATTATCTCAACTCCACCCAATTGACCTAAAATATTTGCAAATTCTAGATATTGTTTATGAAGCATAGGTTCACCATAGCCACAAAAACAAAAAGCCCCCTGAAAATCTATTTCTTTTAAATCTTCATACAATTTTGTAATTAGTATATTTGTCATTTTTTGATGAGTATTAGGTGCAATATTTTCATCAGATTTTGGACAAAAACTACACGAACGATTACAACTATCAATTAAACTTAATTCTATCCAACTTGGTAGAGGTATACCTTTAAAAAATTGAGGATCTCTATCTAAAATAGGTTTTTTTCTAATAATATTTTTTTGTATAGTCTCTTTAGGATCTAATGGTGGATTATTATGTCCAAGGTAAGTAGGTTTTTTTTCCATTTTATTTGAGCTAATATAAACAATTTATAATTGATTACTTTATATGTATATAGCCTTTATAATCAAATGATATTAATATGTAATATATCCGCATTATTAAATAATGAGTAAAAACATTCTTTCGAAAGCTAAAAATCAATTTATTTATTCTTTAAGTAATAAAAAATATCTGGATTTTATAATTTCCAGTGGTGCTATGATTTTTGGCCATTCCCCAGTTTTTTTAGTCAAAACACTAAGAAAACAATTGTCACATGGCACAAATTTTTCTTCAAATAGTTATTCAGAAGAAAAATATAAAAAATTGTTAAATAAAACATTTAAAAATTATAACAATTTTATTTTTAGTAATTCAGGGTCTGAGGCGAATATTAGAGCAATTAGGATTGTTAGGGCCATTAGTAATAAAAGAAAAATAGCAATCTTTTCAGGGTCATGGCATGGATCAATCGACACAACTTTAGTGGAGGAATATAATAACAAAAAAATATCGATATCATCAGGTGTTATAAAAGACAATAATATAATAATTTTATCTCCTAACAATTTCAAAAAATCAAAAAAAAAAATAGAAAAATTTTCTAATGATCTGGCAGGTGTTTTCTTTGAACCAGTCCAAGGTTCTATTCCTAATAAAAAAAATCTTGATAATGTTAAAAAGTTAATATTACTATGTGAAAAAAAAAACATATTAACATGTTTTGATGAGATTATAACGGGTGGTAGGGTCTCTGATCTAACTATTTCAAATAAACTTAAAATTAAACCAAATATTTTAGTATTAGGAAAAATATTTGGAGGCGGTTTCCCGATAGGGATTACATGTGTAGACAAGTATGTAAGTAAAAAAATTGACAATTTAAAAAAGCCAATTTTTTTTGGAGGAACATTTTCTGGGAATGTTTTTACTACAGAGGCAGGTTATTTAACTTTAAATTATCTTTTAACAAACAAAAATTCTCTTCAAAATCATTTAAATAAACTTGTCAATGAACTTAAAAAAGGTGTTAATTCTTTTCTTGAAAAAAATCAAAAAAATATGAGATTAATTAATTATGAGAGCATAATTAGAGTTATTTTTACAAGAAAAATGGTTTTTTCAAAAAAAGACAGAGAAATATATGATCGTAATTTAATTAATACAAAAAAACTTATCTTTTTTTTAAAGCAAAAAAATATTTTAATTACTAAAACTGGTGGTATTTTTCTATGTAAATCTCATACGTTAAGTGATATTAGGAGGCTTGCAAAAGCATTAATTTCCTTTGCAATTAAACATCGATAGTAGTTTTTAAAAAGAGTAAGTGTTATTAAATAGTGAGTAATAATATAAAAAAATACGAAAAAATAATCAACGAGCTTAGGTATGAAAAATCTCTAAGCATTGATGATTTGCAGAAAAAAATTAATAGTGGAAGGTGCAAGCTTTTAAATTCTATTTTAGAAAAAACAAAACTGGTTAATAAAAATATTTTAGATTTAGGATGTGGAGATGGACATGCATCAATATCAATCCAAAAAAAATTTCCAGAATTAAATATTACTTTATTAGATCACTCTGCCAATGCAATAAAAGTAAGTAAAATTCATAGTGAAAAATTTAATTTAAATAATTTTGAATATTACAATGAAGATTTTTCCTATTTATTTAAAAAAAAATTTTCATTTATTTTTTCAAATGGTTCCTTACATCATTCTCAGTCTCTAAATAAGTTTTTTGAGACTGTAAGTAATAACTTAGTTGATGGAGGATTTTTTTACTGCCAAGAACCGTCTTTCTCAGAGTTAAAAACTAATGATGAAATTGAAAAATATTATGAAGAAGATGAAGATATTTTAGGAGTAAAAATTAAAAGAAAAAATAGAAACGATAATTTTTTTAGAGTTTCAGATATAATTTTTCATGCTAGAGCTAATAACTTTGATTTAATTGAAAACACAACTGTGCATGAATGGAGTATTAAAAATATGAATTCTCAAAATAGATTAAAATATAAATTAAAAGAAATGTTTAATAAAAAAATAAATAATAATTATCATGTTTTTAAAAATAAAATTAACTTAATTGAAAATTATTTTCTTTTTAAATTTAAAAAAAATAACGGAAATTATTTCGATAATTTATATTAGAAAATTTTATAAATTATGAAACTATTTTATGAAGATATAGACTGGGATAATTATAAACTATATTTTGAGGAACAACTAAATGAATATTTAGAATTGAGCTTTAAAATTTGTAGAGAAAAAAAATTTGAAATTCTTAATTATAAAAATTTTATAAAAAAAAATTTATTTTATTATCTATCTGAGTTTATATTTTGTGAATATTTAATCAAAAATAAAATCTTTTGGCCAGAATATTTAGAAAAAGAATATGAGAAACATAAATATATAGCTTTAATTCCAAAAATTAAAATACCTTTATATATATTTAAAAAAGAAAAAATTGATTTTGGTTTCATGCACAGATTCTCACATTTAACTAAGAATTTAAATTTCGATTATAAAATAGAAAATATAGAATTTAATAATATTTTAAAAAAAAATAGTTTTAATTATATTTATGAATTTCAGTTAGCAGATCTTGATAACATCAAATACAAATTAAATAAACTTTTAACTTTTTTAAATATTAATTATGAAATTTATAAAGAAATTAAATGTAATGTTAATACTATTTATTCATCTTGTCACAAAATGTTAAATCCAATTTTTCTTTTTTTTACAACTTTTTTGCAAGAAATAAAAAATGCTAAAGTCATACTCAGTCAAGCTGGACTGTTTCATGGTACTATTAGATATAGTCATGTTGCAGAGCTAGAAAATCTTATTGCTGATGAATATTTATCTTGGGGCCAAAGTTATAATCATAAAAATTATAAACCTGTGGGGAGTCAATATTTTAATAGAAAACTTACCTCAAATAAAAATTACTGTGAACAGATTTATTTAAATGATATACCATTAAAAAATTATCCCACACCTCTATCAGAAATTTCGTCAATGTCTTATTTGCAATTTATTGAATATTTTAAAAAATATGATTATCAAATTATTCAAGAAATAATACCCCAATGCAAGAAACCTATGTTAAAATCAAAACATGTAAGTTATAGTTTTTATAAGAAAATATTTAAAGATCATAAGTTTTTAAAATTACTAGGTACATCAAATGTAGATTTAGAAGCTACTTACTGTGAGAGAAATTTTCTCATGTATTATTCAACTGCAATGATAGAATTGTATAATGCACAAAATGCCCAAATTATTCCAGTATATAATGAAAATTCAATAACACTTCATGAAGCTGAAGCCAAAAAATTAAGAAATATTTTCACAGAAAAAGATTTTAACAAAAAAGATTTGGCAATAAAAAAATATGTTAATGATAATTTTAAAGAATTATCCTTAGATAATATTTGAATTAATAGTCGTCTCTTGACTTTGACTCATCCCTCATTTTTTCTGAAATAGTCCTAGTACCTAAATATCCATTTTGATTTAGTAATCTAGATAAATTGAGCTTAGATGAAATCCACCAATTAATTTTAAAAATATTTTTAATATTTTTTGTCCAATTTTTTTCTTCATTTAATGGATAACTATCAGCTCTTATTACAGATCTTTTTTTATTTTTTTCAATTACACCACCCCTATGAAAACCGTCAGCGTCAAAAATAAATAAATCACCCGCTTTACCTTCTAGAGTTATTGGATTTTGTATTCTATGATTAGGTATATCGTTTCTTATTTTATCAATTGTTTTACCGGTTAACACATCGTAAGCAGATCTATATTTTCCTTCCCAATGTGTTCCTGGACAATATTCAAGAGCTCCACAACTTCTATCAGCGTCTTCAACGTATATCCAAAATTTAAGTGCTTGTGTTCTATCAAAATGCCAAGGAAGTATTGGATTTTTACTCTCGATTAGATTAGTAAATCTAATATTGTTATTGAATGTAAATTTATTTTTACCATAAAAATATTCACAAACCTCATAAAGAAAATTGGACTTTAAATAATTCTCAAACTCTGGATAACCTTCTTCTTCCGCAATTTTTGTATCAATTAATAATTGTTCACCTGGGTTTGTTGGATGTTTATAATGCCTGTAAGTAACCATTTTTCTATTTTGATTTTTATCAAAACATTCGTAGAAAATTTTTTTTACAAGAGATAGGTCTTTTTCCTCAATATAATTTGGTACATAGGCAATACCAAATTTTTTTATACATTCAATAATTTCTTTAGAATTCTTTTTGCATTTAAAGTCGTAGTTATTTATCATATCCATATTTTTATAGATGAAGAATTTAAAATCAATTTTATTTTGTTCGCCCAACGTAGGAATCGTGCACTCATGGCTTAATATATTTCAAAAACTACCAAAAAATATATTATTAGATGCTATTTATTTTCCAAAACCAATTACTTTACAGATGTATAATAAAAATGATCCTAGTTATTTTTTTATAAATAAAAATGTAAAAAAAATTTATTTTAAATCTTACTTTAATAATTTTCTTTTTTTTAAAAGTATAAATAATGCAAAAAGTTTTTTGAATCAAAATAATTATAAATCATATTTACTTTTAAAAAGAATTTTAATCTTTCCTTGGTTTAAAAATTTAGTCTTCTATTTTTTTAAATATTTTGAATATTGCTTAAATTTAAAAAATGTTTCTAGCACAAGCAGATTTATTGAAGAGAGGGAAATTATTTTTTGTGATTTTTGGGAATTAAAAAAATATTATTATAATGATATTAATTTAAATTTATTTAATAAAAAAATTTTTTCTTTGAATCATGGATCAGGAATACAGATTGAAACTAGAAAATTTTTCCCAAATTATTATAATAAATTTAAATTTTTAAATATTTTTGTTTGGTCCAATATAGAAAAAAAAATATATAAAAAAAAATTAAATAGTAAAATAAATGTAGTAAGTGTTCCTAAGCATAAAATCAAAAAAAAAAAGATACAAAATCATAACAATAATAAACAGGTAATTCTATTTTCAAGAAATTATGATTATATATATTTTTCACTCGATGAAAAATTAAAATTTTTAAAAATGATAAAAGAGAATGTTATAGATAAAAATCAATTTTATTTATTTATTAAAAGACATCCAGATGAAGAAAATGAAATAAATCACAAAAATATTTTTTACTCAATATTTAAAAAAGAAAATATGTATAAAAATTGGGAATTTATAGAAGATCCAAAATTTGAAAAAAATAATTACTTCTTTGGTATTACATTCATTTCTAGCACTTGTTTAGATTTAATTGTGAACAGAATACCTGTAATAGAGTTATTTAACGTTAAAAAAAACATGTTTAATCCAAATTTAAAAAGAAGAGAAAAATACTTGACAAAATATTCGTTTTTTAAATTTGTTATAAATTTAAATTCTGTTAATGAATTTAAAATGTTTTTAAAAAAATTAAAAAAAGAAAGAAATCAAATAGCTCATAAACAATTAAAAAATTATTTTAAAATTTATAAAAAGCCTGATAGGAGTGATTTTAAAATTTTAAAAATTATTAAAAATTTTACCAATTGATCTAATGAAAAGTTACAAGGTATCTCATAAGACAAAATTATTTGATTTTAATTTAAGAGAAATTTACCTTTTTAGATCTTTGGTTTATCACTTAGTAAAAAGAGATTTTATATCACTTTACAAACAAACAGTGTTAGGACCATTATGGTATATCATCAAACCTATTGTTGCTTCACTAGTTTTTACTGTTTTTTTTGGAAATTTTGCAGGCATACCTACTGATGGAATACCAAAATTTATTTTTTATTTATCTGGAACTGTTGTTTGGGGCTATTTTACCATGGTTCTCTCAAAAACTTGTTCAGTATTTGTTAGTAATAGTACATTATTTTCAAAAGTTTATTTTCCAAGAATTATCCTACCTATTTCACAAGCATTAGTTTCTTATCTTCAATTTTTAATTCAATTAATAATTTTTATTGGATTTTACTTATATTTTAATGTTTACCTACAAACAGACAATCTTAATCCAAATATTTTATTTATTATATTTGTACTTCCAATTAATTTTATTATGTTAGGTATTTTTTCTGTTAGTTTAGGAATTTTGTCATCTGCTCTAACAACTAAATATAGAGATATCATACATGTTCTAGAATTTAGTATTCAGTTATTAATGTTTTTTACAACTGTAGTTTATTCATTTAATTCTTTATCTCCATATATGCAAATTGTAATGTCGTTTAATCCAATTTCTATAATTATTGAGATTTTCAGGTTTTCTTTCTTTGGCAGTTCTTCACTCCAAGTAATACATATTTTGATAAGTTCAAGTGTAACATTTTTTGTTTTGATATTTGGTTTTTTGCTTTTTAATAAGGTCCAGCACAAAGCTATAGATGTGATTTAGTAATTTATATGAATGCAATTGAGATTGAAAATTTATCGAAAAATTATTATTTAGGTGAGATTACTTACAAAGATTTATACAACGATATTTTGTCTGTAATTCCTTTTACTAAGCATTCTAATAATAAAAAATCTATCAATGCTTTAAATAATATAAATCTAATAATTCCATCTGGTAAAACTGTTGGTTTAATTGGCAAGAATGGATCTGGTAAAAGTACATTATTAAAATTAATATCTAGAATTACAATACCATCTCATGGAAGTATTAAAGTTAACGGAAAGCTTACAAGCTTGTTAGAGGTTGGTGCTGGGTTTCATCAAGACTTAACTTGTTTTGAAAATATTTTTTTAAATGGAGCTATTCATGGTTTAACAAACAAAGAAATGAAAAGAAAATTAGATTTTATAGTAGAATTTTCTGAAGTTGGTGACTTTTTATATACTCCAGTTAGAAGACTCTCTTCTGGAAACTACATAAAATTAGGTTTTGCAGTTGCAATCAGTGTAGATCCAGATATTTTATTAGTCGACGAGATATTATCTGTCGGTGATATTTTTTTTAGAGAGAAAGCAAAAAAGTACTTAGAAGATTTTTCAAAAAAACATAATAAAACAACTATTTTTGTTAGCCATAATCTTGATTTTTTGTCAGAATTCTGCCAGGAAACTATATTACTTAATTCAGGAAAATTAATAGATTTTAATAAGACCGAGTTTATTATTCAAAAATATAAGTCTTTATGAAAAAAATATTTGTAACAGGAGGGGGTGGATTTATTGGATCACACCTTGTAGAGAGATTAGTAAAAGACGGTTATAAAGTTAAAACCTTAGTTCAGTATAATGTTAATAACGACCATGGCTGGCTAGAACATATAGATAAAAAATTTAAAAATAAGCTTCAAATAGTTATTGGGGATATTAATGACTCATCATTTATTTTAAAAGAAACTAAAAATTTCGATATAATATTGCATTTAGCTGCCTTAATTTCTATTCCTTATTCATACAATTCTCCCGCTAGTTATATACATACAAATATAATTGGAACTTTAAACTGTCTTGAGGCAGTTAGAGTAAATAAGATAAAAAAAATTGTTCATACATCTACAAGTGAAGTATACGGTTCTGCAAAATTTATACCTATGAGTGAGGAACATCCAATAAACCCACAATCACCATATGCTGCCTCAAAAATATCTGCAGATCACTTGTGTTTTTCGTATCACAAAAGTTTTAATTTGCCAGTTAGTATATTAAGACCCTTTAATACTTTTGGACCAAGACAATCACTTAGAGCCGCCATTCCTTCAATAATAACTCAATATTTAAGAAATAAAAATCATATTGAAGTTGGAAATACTTATGCAAGAAGAGATTTTACATTTGTTGAGGATACCGTTGATGGGTTTATAAAGTGTATGAATTCAAAAAAATCAATAGGCCAGGTAATTAATCTAGGAACTGGTTATGATGTTTCAATTCAAGAAATAATAGATAATGTTTCAATTATATTAAAAAAAAAACTTAAAATAAAAAAAATAAAAAATAGAGTAAGACCTAAAAAAAGTGAGGTTGATAGGCTTCTATCAAATAATGTTAAAGCAAAAGTTAAATTAAATTGGAGACCAAAATTTAAAGGAAAAAAAGGTTTTAGAATTGCTTTAGTAAAAACAATAGAGTGGTTTAAAAAAGAAAAAAATTTAGATCTGTATAATAGCAATAGATATAATATATAGATGAAAAATATTATTATTTATTCTGGTAGTAGAGCAGACTATGGAATTATAAAAAACTTAATACTAAAGTTAAAGAAAAAAAAAATTAATTTAAAGTTAGCATTAGGTGCCCAACATAATAATTCAAAATATAACGATTCCTTATTTGAAATAATTGAAAAAGATCAACTTAATTGTGATTATATACCTAATTTCAAAATTAACAAAACTCTTCCAGAAAATATTGTAAATTACTCTTGTAAAACAATTCAATATTATAATAAAATTTTTTCAAAAAAAAAAATTGATTTATTAGTACTAGTTGGAGACAGGTATGAGGTATTTGCTTTAGCATTTCTAGCACATTATTTAAGTATAAAAATATGCCATTTACATGGTGGTGAAATTACACAGGGATCTTATGATGACTCTGCTAGACATGCGATAACAAAATTATCAAATTTTCATTTTGTTTCTACTGATAGGTATAAAAAAAGAGTTATTCAGCTTGGTGAAAATCCAAATACAGTATTCAATATTGGTGCACCTTCTATAGAAAATTATAAAGAATATGTATCAGTTTTTAAAAAGGAATTTCCAGAATTATCAAATGGTAAAAATAATATAATTATTACATTTCATCCAGAAACAGTATCAACTTTACCTTATAAAAAACAGATACAAGTTTTTTTAAATGGATTAAAGTTTAGTAATCTTAAAAATTTTAATTTAGTTTTTACATCTTCAAATTCGGATACAATGGGAAACTATTTTAATCTTAAAATAAAAGAATTTGTAAAAAAAAATAAAAATTGTTTTTTTTATAAAACACTGGGTAAAAAAAAATATTTTACTTTGCTAGAAAATTGTAAATTCTTGGTGGGTAATTCATCAAGTGGAATTATTGAGGCTCCATGTTTTAATATCTACACGCTTAACATTGGCACAAGACAAAAGGGTAGACTTTTTCCTGATTCAATTATAAATTGTAAACTTTCAAAAAGTGAAATAGTTCAAAACGTCAAAAAAATATTAAAAAAAACCAAACACAGTTATAAAAATCCCTATTTTAAAAAAAATTCCTCTTCACTAATGATAAAACATATTTTTTCTATCTTAAAATATAATAAGAAAATTAAAGCAAAAAAATTTTATGATTACTAAAAAAAAAATAATTTTTATTGCTGAAATAGGTGTAAATCATAATGGTAAATTACCCTTAGCTCGTAGACTTATTTTGCAAGCAAAAAAAGCTGGTGCGAGTTATGTTAAAATACAAAATTATATTTCAGAAAATCTAGTAACAGAGTATGCGCCAAAGGCAAAATATCAAAAAAATAACTTAAAGTCATCTACCGGACAAATATCCATGTTAAGAAAATATGAATTAAAGAAAAAAGATTATTTTTTATTAAAAAAATTTTCAAAATTAAAAAAAATTGAGCTTATTTCATCTGTTTTTGACACAGAAAGTTTATTTTTTGTAAAAAAAAAATTGAAGTTTAAAATTATTAAAATTCCTTCGGGTGAAATTACTAATTTCAATCTCTTAAAAAATTTAAATATTAAAAAGGATAAAATTATAATTTCTACAGGCATGTCAAATCTCAAGGAAATATGTGATGCTTTAAATATAATTTTTAAAAAAACTATTTATAAATTTAAAGCTGGCAAGGTTGAAATAAAAAACAAAAAATACTTAAACAAATTTAAAAGAAATATTGCTATATTGCATTGTGTCACGAGTTACCCCGTTGAAAAAAAATTTGCAAATTTAAATGCTATCAAAGAACTTAAAAAAAGCTTTTTATTAAAAACTGGTTATTCCGATCACACAACAGGGACTCTCGCCTCTCTAATTGCAATAAGCAGAGGAGCAACAATTATAGAAAAACATATAACTTTGGACAGAAAAATGGTGGGTCCTGATCATAAAGCTTCTTTAACATTTAAAGAATTTAAATCTTTAGTAGATGAAGGAAATCAAATAATTCAAATGATGGGTAATGGAAAAAAAATAATTCAAAAATGTGAAATTCAAAATTTAATTCCTGCTAGAAAAAGTATTGTTGCTAAAAAAACAATTATAAAAGGTCAGAGGTTTTCGGAAAAAAATATTGATACAAAAAGACCAGGATCAGGGATTTCAGCAAGTAAAATTGATTTTATAATTGGCAAGAAAGCTGTTAAAAATTTTAAAAAAGACGAGTTAATTATTTTAAAATGAGAATATTAGCAATATATCCATACACTCATATTTCTTCAGCAGCTCTTTTAATAGATGGAAAATTAGTTAGCGCCTCAGCAGAGGAAAGATTTAACAGAATAAAAATGTCAACTGCCTTTCCAGATAAATCTATTGAGTGGTGCTTAAGAAGCAATAATTTAAAAATAGATGATATAGATGAAATAGTTATACCGTGGAATCCTGGAAAAAATATAGCGAATGCCTCAAATAGATGGACTTCTGAAATTAGATGGAGAGGTGAATTATTATCAAACATTCCATCAAGATTATTAAGGATTAAAAACGGTAAAGAACCTGATCAAATTTCAACAAAAATTGATAATTTAAAAATTAAATTTCTCAATCATCATGAATGTCATGCAGCATCTGCATTTTATACATCTGGATTTAAAGAAGCAAATATACTTACTATAGATGGACATGGTGAAAATGAAACTTGCTTCATCGGTGATTTTAACAAAAATCAAATAAGAAAATTATTTACTATTAAATATCCACATTCAGTAGGGTTATTGTATGGTACCTTTACCAACTTTTTAGGGTTTAAACCAGACTCTGATGAATGGAAAGTGATGGCTCTTTCATCTTATGCTTCTAAAAAAAACAAATATGACAGTATAATTGAAAATATTTATTCACTTAATGATAATGAATTTGAACTAAATCTAAGATATTTTAGTTTTTATACATTTGATAGACAAAAAAATTTTTTTTCTAAAGAATTTGAGAAACTATTTGGTCTACCCAGGTTAAAGAACACAAAGTTATTAAAGAGACATTTTGAAATAGCTGGAGCCTTACAAAGGTCTTTCTCAAAAATTGTTAATCATTTAATAAAAAAATGTAAATCTATAAATAGAGCTTCTAATAATTTAATTTTATCAGGCGGAGCAGCAATGAATTGTGTATTTAATGGAACATTACAAAATAATAAATATTACAAAAATAATTTTATATCTGGTTATCCTGACGATTTAGGTGTTTCAATTGGTGCATGCTATTTAGAATATTTTAAGAATAAAAAGAGGTCAAAATTTAAAAGAGAAAGAAGTTGTTTTTTTGGCCCAAAATTTTCAGACAAGGAAATTAAATATACTTTAGATAAATATCGTATTGCTTACAACAAACCTAACAATATTTTTAAAACTACGGCATCTTTATTATCAAATGGTAAACTTATTGGGTGGTTTCAAGATAATATGGAATTTTCACACAGAGCTTTAGGAAATAGATCTATATTAGCTGATCCAAGGCAAAAATCTATGAAAGATAAAATAAATAGAGCGATTAAATATAGAGAATATTTTAGACCTTTTGCTCCAGCAACATTAGAAGAACATTGTAATGATCTTTATTTCATGGAAAAAAAAGAAAAGATAGATTTTATGGAAAAGGCAGTGGTAGTTAAAAAAAAGTGGAGAAAAAAAATTCCTGCAGTAACACATTTTGATTATACAGCTCGGGTTCAAACTGTTAGTAAATTATCTAATCCTAAATTTTACAAGTTAATTCAAAACTTTTACCAATTAACTGGTGTACCAGCAGTAATAAATACATCTTTTAATATTAATGGTGAACCAATAGTGATGAGTCCAACAGATGCTATAAGAACTTTCTATTCTTGTGGTCTAGATTATTTAATTCTTGGACCATATATTATTTCGAAATAAACATGTTAAGTTTGGACAAAATTAAATCTACTTTTTTAAAAGAAAATAGCACAATAAATGATGCATTAATTTCTTTAGAAGAATCTAAACTTGGAATCTGTTTAATTATTAAAAAAAAAAACAGGTTATTAGGTATTTTAACTGAAGGTGATATAAGAAGATTAATTTTAAAAAAAATTGATAAACAATCTAAAATAAAAAAATTCTATAAAAAAAAATATTTTTTTTTAAATAATACCGATAGTAAGTCAATTTATAAATTAATAAAAAGATCTATAGACGTAGCACCAGTAATTGATAAAAAAAAGTTTTTAAAAGGATTATTTTTTATAACTAGCAATCTGAAATTAAGTCTTAAAAATAAAGTTTTTATTTTTGCTGGAGGCGAAGGTTTACGATTAAGACCGTTAACTTTAAAAAAACCAAAACCCATGTTAGTTTTTAACAAAAAACCTTTGTTAGAGGAGTTAATTATAAATTTAAGAGATCAAGGATTTAAAGAATTTATTATTTCAGTTAATTATTTATCAAGTAAAATCATTAATTATTTTAAAAATGGAAAAAAACTTGGAGTTAAAATTAATTATATTAAGGAAAAAAAACAACTTGGAACAGCTGGTTCTTTATCAAAACTTAAAATTAAAAATGAAAATTTATTAGTGTTAAATGCTGATGTCAAAGCAGATATAAGTTATCAGAAATTAATAGAATTTCATGAAAAGAAAAAAAGTATTTTTACCATGTGTATAAGATCGCATTTTTCAAAAATTCCATATGGAGTTGTTGATTTAAAAAAAAAAACATTACAAGAAAAGCCTATAAATCAAAATTTTATAAATACTGGAATTTATGTAATTAATTCAAAAATATTTCAATTTATTAAAAAAAATTCCTATCTAGATATGAACGATTTTTATAACCAAATTAATAAAAAAAAATATAAAAAAAATTTTTATTATCTTTACGAAAATACTTTTGATGTTACTGATTTAAGTTCACTATATAAAAGTTAGATATGTATAAAAATAAAAGTATTATTGCTATTATACCAGCAAGAAAAAACAGCAAAGGTTTGTATAAAAAAAATATTTTAAAAATTAAAAAAAAAGAATTATTTCTTTGGCCTCTTTCAACTATAAAAAAATCAAAATATGTAGATAAGGTCGTAGTTTCAACTGATGACATATCAATATACAATAAATCAATCAAAAATGGAGCGCATCAATTTATATTAAGACCTAAAAATATATCTGGCGATAAAAGCAAAACTTCAAGCGCAATACTTCATGCACTTAATTATTTTAAAAAAAATAAAAACAAAAGCTTTGATTATGTAATTTGTCTAGAACCAACATCACCTTTCACTGACATAAAATTTATAGATAAAAGTATAAAAAAATTGATATCAAATCCAGTTGCTTATTCTTTAGTTTCAGTTTATTCAAACGCTTATGCAAATCCTAATTCATTATTTACTACTAATAAAAAAAAAAATTTTTTGATTTTACCTAAGTACAAAAATTTAGAAAATTTTCATACCAGAAGACAGGACTTAAAAAAATATTATTTTTTAGATGGTAGTTTATACTTGTCAAAAGTATCAAGTTTTTTTAGGTTTAAGAGTTTTTTGACAAAAAAAACAATGTGGACTTTAACTAGAAAAAAAATTCAAGCAATGGAAATTGATGATAAAGACGATTATAATTTTTTAAAATTAATTATTGAAAATGGTTATAAGTAAAAAAAAAAATTTAAGTTTAATAAACAAAATTGAAAAAATTATACCTGGAGGAGCGCATACATACTCAAGGGGTTCTGATCAGTTTTCAGAAAACGTTCCTCAGATTTTAACCAGGGGCAAGGGGGCATATTTATTTTACAAAAAAAAAAGATTTTTAGATTTTGGTATGGGCTTAAGGTCTGTTAATATAGGATATGCTGAGAACAAAATAAATCAATCTGCAATTAGCCAAATCAATAAAGGAAATAATTTAACAAGACCTTCAGAAATAGAGTATGAGGCTGCAAAAAAGTTAGTTAATTTAATTGATTCTGTTGATATGGTTAAATTCACCAAGAATGGTTCTTCAGCTGTAACAGCTGCTGTAAAATTAGCAAGAGCCTATACAAAAAAAGAATATGTATTAAGATGCAAGCAACAACCATTTTTTTCTTATGATGACTGGTTTATTGGGTCAACTGTAATTAAAAAAGGAATTACTAGAGACACAATTAAAAAAACAATATTTTTTGACTATAACGATATTGAAAGTATAAAAAAAAATATTTCAAATTATAGAAATAAAATTGCATGTATTGTTCTTGAGCCAGCTTTTACAGAATGTCCAAAGCAAAATAATCAATCTGGTTGTTGTTCAAATAAAAAATGTGATAGAGCATTTAAAAAAAAAAGTAATTTTTTGAAAGAAGTAGAAAAAATTTGTAAACGAAACAAAATTATTTTTATACTTGATGAAATGATCACAGGATTTAGATGGCATTTGAAGGGTGCACAATTTATGTATGGGATTAAACCTGATTTAACAACATTTGGTAAAGCAATGGCTAATGGCTTCTCAGTTGCAGCTGTCGGAGGAAAGAAAAAAATTATGGACCTTGGATCTATTGATAAAAAAAATAGAGAAAGATTATTTCTTCTTTCAACAACACATGGAGCAGAAATGTCAGGTCTCGGTGCTTTTGTAGAAACTTTAAAATACTTAAAAAAAAACGATGTAATTAAAAAAAATTGGTATTTTGGTTATAAATTAAAAAATGAGATGAACTCAATTTCTAAAAAACATGGTTTAATTAATTATTTTAGAGTATTGGGTCCATCTTGCTCACCATATTATGTATGTAAGAATAAAAAATTTGAAATTTCACAAGAATTTAAAACATTATTTATTCAGGAAATGTTTAAACACGGGGTATTAATACCCTGGATATCCATTTGCTATAGACATGGTAATAAAGAAATTAAGATTGTTAAAAATGCATTAGAAAAAACTCTTAAAGTATATAAGTTAGCTTTAAAAAAAAGTGCAAAAAAATATATAAATGGGAAAATTGTAAAACCAGTATTTAGGAAATTTAATTGAAAAATATCATTATAATAGGATCTGAAGGCTTAATTGGAACTGCGTTAATTAAAGGATTGTGCAAATATTATAATATATTAGCCATTGATAAGAGAAAAAATTCAAAAAATTCAAAAAATTTTTTGTCGTGTGATTTGTCAACAATGTCTGGGATTAAAATACTAAAAAATTATTTGATGTTGAGTAAAAAAAGATATTTCGCAGTCATTAATTTAGCTTATCCAGCTGTAAGAGGTAAGAAAAAAAATTTTTTTACAATTGATCCTTTTGAAATATCTGAAGAAATTTCAGAACATTTTGGGGTATATTTTTCAACTATGCAAACTTTAGTGAATTATTTTATAAATAAAAAAATAAAAGGTAACATTATAAATTTTACTTCTATTTATGGAGAATTTATCCCAAGATTTGAGATATATGATAAAACAAGCATGAATATGCCCATTCAATATTTAATCACAAAAAATAATATTATTAATACTTCAAAATATGTAGCAAAAATTAATTTAAAAAAAAACATCAGAGTTAATTGTATAAGTCCCGGTGGTATTATTGATAATCAAAACAAAAACTTTGTTAAAAAATACTCCAGATTTACCCAAACAAATTCATTGCTTAAAGCAAAAAATTTAATAGGTCTAGTTGAATTCATACTATCTAATAAATCTTCAAATATTACTGGGCAGAACTTGATTATTGATGATGGTTTTACGTTATAATAAAAAATTTAATAAGGATGTAAAAATTAAAATTTTAAATAAAAAATATTTGAATTTTAAATACTTAAGTTGGTTAAAAGATAACAATATAACATACTACACAGATCAATATAAATCATATCAATCTTTAAAAAAAATAAAGTTATATTATGAAAATATTAAAAAATCCAAAAATGATTATTTATATGGAATTTTTTATAAAAATAAACATGTTGGAAATATTAAACTTGGTCAGATTAATTGGCGCCATAAAACAGGATATATTTCTTATTTTATTGGAGAAAAAAATCTATGGGGCAAGGGCATAGGTTTTTCAGCTATATATTTAATTTCAGAATTAGCAAAAAAAAAATATAATCTTTATAAATTAAATGCAGGAATAGTTTCTAAAAATATTAGTTCTAAAAAAGTTTTAATAAAAAATCATTTCAAACAAGAGGGAGTTTATAGATCACATATTTTAATTGACGGTAAACGATATAATAAATTAGATTTTGGAAAAATAATTTAATTAATTTATAAGTAGTTTAACCTTATATATTTTTATAAATGAAAGTAGCATGTATTCAAATTCAGACTGGTGAAGATTATAGCAAAAATGTAAAAACAATTTTATCCTTAATTATTAAATCAATTAAAAATCATGCTGATTTAATAATAACACCTGAAACCTCTGCTATTATGACAACTCATAGATCGAAATTATTTAGGTATTCTTTCGATATGAGCACAGATCCATTAATTAAAAAAATTAAGATTATATCAAAAAAATATAAAAAATGGATTTTGATTGGATCTATAACAATTAAAGATAAAAAAAAACTAAGAAACAGATCAATTATGATCAATCCAAAAGGAGAAGTTGAGATTTTTTATGATAAAATTAGCATGTTTGATGTAAATCTCTCAAAAAATGAAAGTCATAATGAAAGCAAGATATTTAAATCTGGTAAAAAACTAAAAATAGTTAAATTACCCTGGGGAAATCTGGGACTCACAATATGTTATGATCTTAGATTTCCAGAAATTTATAGAAAATTGTCAGAAAAAAATTTAAATTTTATTGCTGTTCCCTCGGCTTTTACAAAAATAACAGGAAAAAAACATTGGTTAACACTTCTAAAAGCTAGAGCGATAGAAAATTTTTGTTTTATCTTTGCACCAAATCAATCAGGTAAAAATACGAAAAACAGAGAAACATTTGGTCATTCAGTAATAATTTCACCAGATGGAAAAATAATTAAATTAAAAAAAAAAGGTATAGGCATTATTTATGCAAAAATTAATCCAAATGAAAGTACATATTTAAAAAAGATAATTCCAAGTCTTAAAATTAAAAAACTTAACTAACCATTTTTAACATCAATTTTTTTATTTCTCAAATACGATCGTATTCTAATTGGATTATTGTCACCGAAACAAAAGATGCTTGAGCAGGCTGCTGCTACATTTTTTGTATATTTAAATAGTTTATATATATGACCTAAATTTCCAGCACCACCAGAGTAAATTATTGGTAGTTCTGTATATTTTTCAATATTTTTTATTAATTCTAAATCATATCCTTTTTTTGTACCATCTCTATCAATATTATTTATAAAAAATTCACCAGCTCCAAACTCATCACATTTTTTAATATAATCAAATAGATTATATTTTATTAATTTTTTTCCATTATTTACAAATATTCTGTATTCATTATTTATTTTTTTTACATCTATTCCTACTATTATGCATTGGCTTCCAAATTCTTTCGAAGATTTTTTTAAAAAATTTAAATCTTCAGAAATTTTTCGGTTAATTGAAATTTTATCGGCTCCACAATCCAATAAATTTTTAATATCTTTAATTGATTTAATACCACCTCCAGCAGTCATTGGCATAAAGCAATACTCAGAGGAATTTTTAAGAATTTTTTTTAAGTTTTCAATATTTTTTTCTTTATTAACATTTATAAACATAATCTCATCAGATTTTTGACTATTAAATATTTTTATATTCGACGTTGGTTCACCAACATCCTTATAATTTTTAAAATTTATCCCTTTTACAATTCTGTTTGAATTTATTAAGAAAGTTGGAATAATTCTTTTTTTTAGCATTATAGATCGCAAAAGTTTTTTAATAGTTGCAAACCACTTTCATGACTTTTTTCTGGATGAAATTGAACGCCAAATACTTTATTGTTTTGGATACAAGCTATGATTTCTTTTAAATTATACTTTGTCTTACCAATAATATTTTTTTTGTTTTTCGTTATAAATTGATAAGAATGTACAAAATAAAATTCTTCATTTTTTTTAATATTACTAAATAGCTTATTTTTTGGTTTTTGACATACATTATTCCAACCTACATGTGATAATCTTTTTTTGCCATTCTCAAAAATAGGTTTTACTTCTCCTTTAATTAAGTTCAAACCTGATACATTTCCACCCTCATTTCCTTTAGTCGATAAAATTTGCATACCTAAACAAATTCCCAAAACATTTTTTTTCTTTGAGTATTTTATAATTTCTATGAGTGGTATTCTTTTTTTTATTTTGTTTATAGCAGCATTATAGGAACCAACACCTGGTATTATTAATTTATCACATTTGTTTAAGTCTTTTTTAGATCTTACTAAACTAAATCTTTTATTAATTTTTTTTAATGCGTTGGTTAAAGAGCAGATATTGCCTGCACCAAAATCTAATATTCCAATTGTCACTCTTTATACCAAGAAGCAAAATCTTTAGTTTTTTTTGATTTTCTTTTTATTTTTTTAAATGAATTCGGATAAATAATATTATCACTTATTATCGTATAAAATTCTTTTTCACTCATATTTATAAATTTTAAAAAAATGTCTAATGATTGAGGTTTCTTGCCCTCTTCTTTTATCAATTTTTTTGCTTCACCTGGAGTGATATTTCCGTTTCTAAGTTCAGATGCTATATTTTGTGAGATTCTAGAATATCCTCTTTTTAGATATTTAATGTAATCTCTTGATCCTTGCATGTAACATTCTATCTTAGATGAAAATGGATTTGCTTTATCAGGAACTCCTTCCAATTCATCACTTTGCCACCCTAATTCCTTCTTAATTAATTTAACTTGTTTATTGTAGTCCCACTTTATATAATTTCCTAAATTAATTGAGTTTATATTTGAGGCTTTATATTGATCAAAAGATGGAAATGTATATGGAGTTAAATCTCTTTTATCAAAATTAAAATTAGAATTCTTTAACATTCCATACATATCTTCAGCAGATATACCTAAATTTCTCACTTTGTTAAACTTTTCTTCATCTTCTTGTTCTATTTCATCATATTTATAATATGCACTCATTTCTGCTAAAGGTTCTCCCCAAATAATTAGTGGAATTTTAAATTTTATAGCTATTTGCATAGGGTACGAATAAATTCCTGTATGACAATGCCAACAAAAATCAGTTTTTCTTTTAAAACTTTCTTCCATTAACATTTTAACAATTCTCCAGTTTGGAGTAAAATCAATAATGTCCGCACCTAATTTTTTTAAAGTTCTGTTAGTGTTTTCAATTGTTATGGGTCTAAGAAAACCATGATTAAACCGTACAACAAGTGGTTTAAGTTTGAGCTGGTTGATCACATAATATAATTGAAAAGTACTATCTTTTCCTCCAGAAAAAGGAACTATACAATCATATTCATATTTATTTTTAAATTTATTAATAATTTTATTTAATTCTGAATATCTTTTTTTCCAATTAATTTTTTTTTTCAAAATTATATTCGAATGACAAATATTGCATCCGTATTTTCCATCAAACTCAATAGTTTCATAAGTTTCAGGCAAATTACACTTTTTACATTTTTCCATAAGTTTGAATTTATTACTTAATAAAGTTTTTTAAATGTATATATATTATTTTAAAATATTCAAATATGATTGAAAATAAAAGAATTATTCCAAAATTAGAAATTAAAAATAAAAATCTTATTAAAGGTGTTCAATTTGAGGGATTAAGAATTATAGGAGATCCAGTTCTATATGCTAAGGAATTTTTTGAAAAATCTGCTGATCAAATAATAATTAATGATATTGTTGCATCTCTATATAGCAGAGAAAGTATATTTTCAACGATTGACAAAATGACTAATGATGTTTTTGTTCCTATTACAGCAGGCGGGGGCATCAGAAGTATTGATGATATAAAAAATTTTTTAGAAGCTGGAGCAGATAGAGTTTTTTTAAATACTTATGCTTTAGAAAATCCAGAATTTATTAAAAATATTTCAAATTTATTTGGGAAACAATTCATAACAATTTCAATAGAGGTAAAAAAAATAAAAAATGAATATTATTGCATGAAAAATCATGGGAGAGATAATTCTGGTTACCTATTTGAAAAGTGGATAGACATAATTAAAGAGTACGATGTTGGAGAAATTCAAATTTTATCTATTGACAATGATGGTATGGAAAATGGTTTTGATAATGAGTTACTAGACTCAATTTTAAATTTGAAAATTAATTGTCCAATAATTTTAGGTGGAGGAATAAACTCAAACGAAGTTTGTCATGATATACTTAAGAATCCTGAAATTTCCGGAGTTTCAATTTCAACAGCACTTTATAATAAACAAATAAATATTCCAAAATTAAAAAATTATCTAAAGAAGAACAAAATCAATGTCAATCAAATATAAAATTGGAATAATTAATCTTGGCATAAATAATATTAAAAGTTTAAAAAATTTTTTTTATAAATATGGTGAAGTTTATGTGATTGAAAAAAATAATTATAGTATTTTTAAAGAAATTGACTGCTTAATAATTCCAGGAAATGGAACTTTCCACAGCGGGATTTCTTATCTTAAAAATAATTCACTTATTGATCCAATAAAAAAATTTAAAAAAAAAATTATTGCTATATGCCTTGGTATGCAAATATTATTTGAAGAAAGTGAAGAAAGTCCAACGATAAAAGGTTTGGCATTAATTAAAGGTAAAGTATGCAAGATAAATCACCCAAAAATTAAAACACCATTACTTGGCTGGTTTGAAAGCAATAAGAATCATAAAAATAAAAAAAATTATTTTTTTAATAATTCTTTTAGTTGTTACCCAGAAGATGATAATATAATAATTGAAAAGTTAAACACGGACTATTTAGAAATAGTATCAGTAATTAAATTTAAAAATATATATGCATTACAATTTCATCCTGAAAAAAGCTCATCTAATGGGTTTAAAATTATAGATCAAATTTTAAATGAAAAATTTTAAAATAAATAAACAACCAGAAAAAGTAGTTTTTTGCAAGTTGTGTGTTTATAGTAATCAAAAGGTTGTACCTTCAACTATTAAGAATGATAAAAAAGATCATTCAAACAGAAATTTTTTAAGATTTAATAAAGACGGTGTGTGTTCTGCTTGTGAATTAATATTAAGAAAAAAAAAACTTAATAAAAAAAATAATATCGATTGGGAAAAAAGAGAAAATGAATTAAGAATTATTTTAGAAAAATTTAGATCTAGAAATGGCTCTTTTGATTGTATTGTTCCAGGATCAGGTGGTAAGGACTCAGTGTTTCAAGCAGAAACATTAAAAAAAAAATATGGGATGAATCCACTTACTGTTACTTTTTCACCAATAATTTATACAGATGTTGGTATGTCTAATTTTCATAAATGGTCACAAAACGGAAATGTAAATAATTTTTTATACACACCATCAGGAAAAAGCTATGGAAAATTAGTCGAATTGTCTTTTAAAAATATGCTTCATCCCTTTCAACCATTTATATTTGGTCAAAGGCATTTTGCTACACATATAGCAATTAAATTAAAAATCCCTCTTATATTTGTTGGTGAACCTCATTCAGAATTTGGATCAGATCAAGATGAGGAAGATTTACCATATATGTTAGAAAGGTATTATTCAAAAAATAATAATGAAAAAATAAACATAGCTGGTTTAGAAACTAAAGAACTAATAAATAAACATAAAATAAATTTTAGTGATTTAGAATATTTCTTACCAAATGATATTAATTTAATAAGAGAAAATAATATCAAGCAATACTTTTTTGGTTATTTTGAAAAAATGCAACCCCAAGAGAATTTTTATAAAGCTGCTAAAATTACTAAATTTCAAACTTCCCCAGAAAGGACTGAAGGAACATATTCCAAATATAACTCAATAGATGATAAAATAGATGGTTTCCATTATTGGACCAGTTATGTAAAATTTGGTATTGGACGTGCAACCGAAGAAGCTTCTAATGAATTAAGACATGGTTACATTTCAAGAGATGAAGCAGTAAATTTAGTAAAAAAATATGATGGTGAATTTCCAAAGAAATATTTTAAAGAATTTTTAAGCCTAACAAATATCTCTGAGTCAGAATTTTATGAAATTGTTGATAGCTTTAGGCCAGATCATTTATGGAAAAAAGTAGGAAATGATTATAGGTATGGAAAAAACTGGCAATTAAAAAATTTACTAAAATAAAATTTCTATGAAAAAAATTTTATTTTTGATTGATATTAAATCAAGGGATTTACCTAGCTCCTCACTAATTGGATACGAATTAAAAAAAAGAGGTTATAAAGTTTTTTTTTGTGCCTTGCATGAAGAAGATCAATTTTTAAAGAAGATTAAACCAAACTGTATTGTAATTAATAAACCAATATATTCTGATGAAAAAATTTTAAAATGGAAACTTCTAGGTATAAAAATTATATCTTTTGATACAGAAGGAAATCCTCAGGATAAATTTTGCTTATATAAAATTAAAATTTTTCCTGACTTATTAATTTACTGGAACAAGATAGAAAAATTGAAATACGAAAAATATTTTAAACTTAAAAATTCTCTATTTACTGGCCCCATTCCTAAAACATTTGTTGGAGGTGGTATTAGAATCGACTTTTTTCATAAAAAATTTCAAAAAATTTTTTTAAAACAAAAAAATAATTCGAATAAAAAAATTATTACTGTAGCTTCATCTACACAAGAAGCCCACCTTAGTAATAGGCAAGTAAACAAAATATATCAATCAAGACAAAAAACCATGGATCAATCTGTAAATTATTTTAAAATTATTAAAATGATGAAAAATAACTTGAATCTTAATGTTCAATTACTTGAATATTTAAATAAACAAAAAGGCTACAAAGTATATTTTAAACCACATCCGAATGAAAACATGAAACAATGGAAAAAGATTTTTAAATTAAAAAAACTAAATAATATAAAATTTTTTAAAGGAAATATTAATTACCTATTATCTAATTCGGAATTACATATTGCTAATAGTGTTTGCACAACAACATTTGAGGCAAAGCTTATGGGCATAAAATCTATAGAGGTACAGTCAAAATTTTGTTCTTCTTTATGGAAAAAGGATCATCTAAATCTTCCTGATTTTGTAATTAAATCAAAAAATGACTTTAATAGAATAAAAAATATTAAAAAAAAAAGAAACTCTTTTTTTAATAGTTATATTGATAAATATTATTCATTTTTTGATGGAAAAAATTATATTAGGTATGCAAATATAATTGATAACTATTTATCAAAAGAGGAAAATTTAGAAAACAAATATATTTTTTTCACTTTGATAAACTTTTTATTTTTGAATTTTAAAAGACACCTAAGACATAAAATTTTAAATTTTTTTGTTATTAATCACAATCAAAATAATCAAATTAAAGGCAATTATGATTCACGTGGCAGGTTTGATCATAGAATAAAAAATAATGATGAGAAAAAATATTTTAAAATTTTTAAAAAATTAAAAATTTAATTCATTAGTTATTATTTCACTAATTATCTGGTGTCCATGCTTGTTAAAATGTGTCCCATCATGATAAATTTTATTTATATCAGTGCTATTTTCAATTAGCTTTTTTCTTATATCAATAAATGTAATATCATTTTGAATTAAAAATTTTTTTACATATTCCTCGAAATTATCACCTACTCCATTTTGAGATCTTTTTAAAGAAGAATGTAAAAAAATAATTTTTTTGTTGTTCAAACTATTAATTAAATCATTGATTTGTTGGTTATAAAATTTTCTTGTTTCAAAATTAAAATTTTCTTCTTTAAAAAATTGACTCGATAAATTAAAAGGAGAAGAATATCTTCTTTTGAGGTTAGTTTTATAAACATAATAAAGCATAACTTCTTCAATAGCTGGAAAATAACTGTTCAAATTATCCGAAAAAAAGGGTTGTGATGATAAATTAGAATAGTTTCTTATTAAACCAGATCCATTTAAGTATAAAATTGTAATATCTTTAGTACCTTTATGTTTAATTTTATTTTTAATGTTATTATACCCGTAAGCATTTATACCAAAATTATTACAATTTATTTTTGAGTTATTTTTAGCAGCATAGTTTATACAAACTTTTTCAGTAAATAGTTCTTTATTGTCAATATAACTTCCCCCATAAACAATGCTATCTCCATAAAAGTTGATAGTGAAATTGCCCTCTATATTATTGATATTTGTTCTTGAACCAATTTCGTTGATTTTGATAATTGAATTATTGAATCTTTTTTTAATTTGATTAGGTATTACATCATATCCGTACTTAGGGTTAGCTTTGTATAAAATTGGATTCCCAAGGCCGTATTTTTTTTTCAAAAATAATTCAACTAAAAAAAGAATTAAAACAAATAAAATTATCACCGAAAGTATTAGAGAGATAATTTTTTTTATTTTCATTTAATTTATTACCCACGAAAAATATTTTTTGAAAGATTAAATTTACCTCTACAATCAATAATATTTTTTGAATATTTTTTTATCATTTCATAATCTAAATAATCATGGTCTGTCATGATTATGGCTATATCATATGAAGATAATTTTTTTCTATTTAAATTAATGCTTTTCTTATCAAAACTGAAATTTCTTGTGAATATTTTATTTTTAAATAATTTATCATGAAAGTCGACTGCTCTAGTTTTTTTTGATAATAAAGACATTAGTCTTAAAGCAGCTGACTCTCTTAAATCATCAATATTTTTTTTATAGGCAATTCCTATAATTAATATCTTCGAATTTGAAATTTTAACATCACTTTTTTTTAAAATATCCTTAATTTTTTTATATATAAAATTTATCATTTGAATATTTATATCTGCCGCAAGTCTAATAAACTTTGCTTCAAAACCAATTTTTTTTGCTTTCCAAAACATATACTCTGGATCAATCGGTATACAGTGTCCACCAGTACCTGGTCCCGGATCAAATCTTTTAAATCCAAAAGGTTTTGTTTGTGCTATATTTAAAATCTCAAAGATATCTAGGTTCATTTTATCAGCTATAATTTTCATTTCATTTATAAAGCTAATGTTTACAGACCTATAAATGTTTTCTAAAAGTTTAGAAAATTCCGCGATTTCAAGATTCTTAGCCTTAACGACTTGATCAAATATTTTTCTGTAAAAAAATGAAATAATATTCAAACAATTTTTTGAATAACCACTTACAACTTTAGGTATTTTATCTAATTTATTCTCATTAAATCCAGGATTAATTCTTTCAGATGAGAATCCAATAAAAAAATCTTTTCCAATATTAAATTTGTTTCTTAATTTATTTACTATTAGTTCTCGAGTTGTTCCTGGATAACTTGTACTTTCTAATATTAAAATTTGTCCTTTTTTTAAATAAGGAGTGATATTTTGGATCGTATTTTTTATAAAAATCAAATTTGGCTCTTTTTTACTATTTAAAGGAGTAGGCACACAAACTATAATTACGTCACAATATAGAATATTTAGAAAATTTGAGGAAAAGAGTTTTCGATTAAATTTTCTTAATTCAACATTTTTAATCCTATCAATATAAGATATTCCTTTTTTTAAGTTCGAGATTTTTTTTTTATCAATATCAAAACCAAATGTTACAAAATTCTTTTTTCTGATTTGTATTGCAAGTGGAAGACCAGTATATCCTAATCCGATGATGCCTATTTTAACATTTTTCTTAGCAATTTTTTTTTTTAAAAAACTTGATAAATTATCTAATTTTTTTTTCATAAAATAGTTCATACTGGTTATTATTTAGATAATCTTTAATTAAGTAAATTATTAAAACAAATACGATTAAATAGTTTGGTAAAGAGTTAAAATAGGCATCTGTTAAAAAGAAAATAATAATATTCAATAAAGTGAATAAATTTAATAATAAATTTTTTAAATTCAAAATTTTTAAACTTTTGATCATAAAGTTTTTTAACAATATAAAGAAAAAAATTACTAAAAAGATTGATTTATTACCATAAGTTAAATAAATATTAAAAAAAAAATTGTGATAAAAATTCTGAAATTCTGGATTTTCTAATTTCAAATTTTTAAAAAAATTACTTATTTCCAAGTTCCGGTTAGATTTTAAAAGATCAGTAATTTTGAAATTGTATAATTTATCTAATCTATAAAAAATATTTTCATTGTGGAAATATTTGTACTTTATTTCTTTTGAGCCAAAATTATCTTTAGTTAATTTTTCAGTATCAGTACTATATCTATATTTTTCTAAATCTAAAAATATTTCTTTATCTACAATAAAAAAATTTAGATAGTTAGCATTTTTTTTATTAAATAGTAAGCATATGATTGCTAAACTCAAAATACTGATGATAATTAACTTGTAATTTTTTTCGTTGAACAAATTTAAAAAAATCAGAAAAAAAGATAAAATATTAATTACGAAAGCAACTCTAGAACCAACTGAAAA
>CACJTS010000003.1 GCA_902596355.1 uncultured Pelagibacteraceae bacterium
TTAAAACTAATCTTAAACAAATTGAAAAATATATTAATAATGAAATGATGAAATGTATAGCTGGAATTGAAATGGAGGCATATGAAAAAGGTATAAGCGGTGCAAAATCATGTTCATATATTTCAGCAAATGGTACTGAGTTTGCTTTTCACACAGCTTTATCTGGTTTAATGAATATCCATTTTAAAGATACAAAAAATCCATTTAACAACAGTGAACTAATGTTACATCAACGATGGAATAAATCTGGACAAGGTATGCCAAAAGTTAATGAAGCTGGAAGAATACACTGCAACTTTGATGCTGCAGACGCAAAAGGAACTTGGACAAATTTTATGAAAAATAATATTGGTGGTTGTGATGCAAGATATGGAACTGGATCTAATGATACAATGACAATATATTTTAAAACTAAAGCTGATTACGATTATCATAGAGCTAGTTGGCAATAACGACTACTTGATTGGTCTACAAAAGCGGTAGCACTATGGTAACACTCATTGCTACCACTTTATAAAATTTTTCATTTCGCAAAAATAGATAACGTTGATTTTACTTAAGAAGTGGTGCCCCCGCACGGATTCGAACCGCGGACCTATTGATTACAAATCAATTGCTCTACCAGCTGAGCTACAAGGGCATGCGCAATAATTATTAATTATTTGTTAAATAATCAACTCTTTTTTTTTAAATAACTAAGGTGATGAAACACTATTGCGGCACTATTTGAGATATTTAAACTTTCTATATCTTCATTAATATTAATTTTAACAAAAAAATCTGCGTATTTACCTGTATGCTGTCTCATACCAAATCCTTCTGACCCAAATAGAAGGATGTTATTTCCTTCCCATTTTATGTCTGTAAAATCTTTTTGACCTTTTGCATCAAAACCATAAATCCAGAAATTTTTTTCTCTTAAATTTTTTAAAGTGGAATTAATATTAGAAACTTGAAATATATTCACATGTTCCATGCATCCACTAGCTGATTTGTACATCAACTTACTATCACGTGGAAAATGTCTTTCTTTAATTATCAATCCATCAATATCAAATGAAGCAGCACTTCTGATTAATGAACCAATATTTCTTGGATCAGTAACTTCATCGAGACAAACAAATGTTAAATTATTTTTATCTTTTATAAATTTTTTTAGCTCTAGTTGATCTAAATGTTCAATTTCAGCAACATAACCATTATGCATTAACTGTTCTTTTGAAGTATATTTGTCTAATTCTCTTTTAGATTTAAAGTAAACCTTTACATCTTCCAAAATATTTTTATTTGGATTTTTTCTATGAATATTTTTTTTAGACTCCTCAGTCAAAAAGACTCTTAAAACCTTTCTGTTAGGATTTCTAAGAGCTTCAATAACTGCGTGTTGACCAACAATGAAAAATGATGATTTATTCATAAATTATTATCTGTTTTATACGGTTTTTTTAATATTTTCCCATTAAATCACGTGTTGCATTTGCATAAATAAAATATATAAAACGCTTGTTATTTGAAGCTTTATTGAACAAGGGGACACTTCCCCAAAGGAGGGGTTCCAGAGCGGTCAAATGGGGCGGGCTGTAAACCCGTTGACTTCGGTCTTCGAAAGTTCGAATCTTTCCCCCTCCACCATTTAATAAATTTTTAAATAACATGGAGTGTTACTCTTGGGGTTGTGCGGGTGTAGTTCAATGGTAGAACGCTAGCCTTCCAAGCTGGATGTAAGGGTTCGATTCCCTTTACCCGCTCCAAGAAATGAAAATTAGATGAAACAAAAAAAACTGAGGTAAAAACGTAATGTCAAAAGAAAAATTTGTAAGAAATAAACCCCACTGTAACATTGGGACCATTGGTCATGTCGACCATGGTAAAACAACTCTAACTGCCGCGATTACAAATGTATTAGCACAAGCAGGCGGTGGAACTGCAGTTGCTTATGATCAAATTGATAAAGCACCTGAAGAAAAAGAGAGAGGTATAACAATTTCAACAGCACACGTTGAGTATGAAACTGAAAAAAGACACTATGCTCACGTAGATTGTCCTGGTCACGCTGACTATGTTAAGAACATGATTACTGGTGCCGCACAAATGGATGGAGCAATTTTAGTTGTTAACGCAGCTGATGGTCCAATGCCACAAACAAGAGAACATATTCTTTTAGGAAGACAAGTTGGTATTCCTGCAATTGTTGTTTACTTAAATAAAGTAGACCAAGTTGATGATAAAGAAATGATCGAACTTGTTGAAGAAGAAATTAGAGAACTTTTAACCTCATACAAATATCCAGGTGATAAAACACCAATCGTTAAAGGTTCTGCTTTAGCAGCAGTTGAAGGAAGAGATGATGAAATTGGAAAAAATTCAATTTTAGAATTAATGAAAGCTGTTGATGAACATATTCCACAACCAGCTAGAGAAGTTGATAAACCATTCTTGATGCCAATTGAAGATGTATTCTCAATTTCTGGAAGAGGAACAGTTGCAACTGGTAGAGTTGAGTCTGGTGTAATTAAAACTGGTGAGGAAGTTGAAATAGTTGGAATTAAAGAAACTAAAAAATCAGTTTGTACTGGAGTTGAAATGTTTAGAAAACTTTTAGATTCTGGTGAAGCTGGTGATAACGTTGGAATTTTATTGAGAGGTATTGAAAGAACTGATATCGAAAGAGGTCAAGTTCTTTGTAAGCCTGGTTCAATTACTCCACATACTAAATTTGAAGCTCAAGCGTATGTACTTAAAAAAGACGAAGGTGGAAGACATACTCCATTTTTTACTAAGTACAGACCACAGTTTTATTTTAGAACAACAGACGTTACAGGTGAAGTAGAATTACCAGCTGGTACTGAAATGGTTATGCCAGGTGATGATGCTAAATTTACTGTTAAACTGATTACACCGATCGCTATGGCAGAGAAATTAAACTTTGCAATTAGAGAGGGTGGAAGAACTGTTGGAGCAGGAGTAGTAACTAAAATTATAGAGTAACTCTATAAATAGGAGTGTAGCTCAATTGGTAGAGCGCCGGTCTCCAAAACCGGAGGCTGAGGGTTCGAGTCCCTCCGCTCCTGCCAATTTGAGCTTATAAATTATGAGAAACCCGATCAAATTTATTCAGGAAGTAAAACAAGAGGCTTTTAAAGTTACTTGGCCTACTTGGAAAGAGACATTGCAAGGCGCATTAATGGTCTTTGTTATGGCAGTTGTTATGTCTTTATTTTTTCTTCTTTTAGATCAGGTTTTAAAATTTTTCTTAGAACTTTTACTTAAAGTGAGTATTTAATGAAAAATTGGTATATTGTTCAGTCACATTCTAGTTTTGAGAATAAAGTTGCCTCTTTAATTAAAGAGGAGGCAGATAAAGCTAAAATTGCTGATAAGTTTGAAGAAATTATTGTACCTACTCATGATGTTACTGAGGTTAAGAGAGGTAAAAGAATTCAAAGAAAAAAAAAATACTTTCCTGGATATGTATTAATTAAAAGTGAGATGGATAATAACATTTATCACATGATTAAGAATATAAAGAGAGTTAGTGGTTTCTTGGGTACAAAAGGTATTCCCGTTCCAGTTTCAGATAAAGAAGTAGAGAAGATTTTAGGTCAGATTAAAGATGGTGTTGCTCAGCCAAAATCTGGCGTAGATTATAGTGTAGGTGAAAAAGTTCAGGTCGTAGATGGTCCATTTGCATCATTTACTGGAATGATTGAGGAAATTGACGAAGAAAAAGCTAGACTTAAGGTGTCAGTTTCTATATTTGGTCGTCCTACACCGGTAGATTTAGAATATAATCAGGTTGAGAAGGTAAGTTAATGGCAAAAGAAATTAGTGGATTTATAAAATTACAAATTAAAGGTGGTCAAGCTAATCCAGCTCCCCCAGTTGGCCCTGCATTAGGTCAACGTGGTGTAAATATTATGGAGTTTTGTAAAGCGTTTAATGATAAAACTAAGTCAATGGCAGGCAAACCTGTTCCAGTAGAAATTACTGTATATAAAGATAAAAAATTTGATTTTAAAATTAAATCACCTCCAGCATCTTTTTATATTAAAGAAGCTGTAAAGCTTAAAGGTGGATCAAAAGAACCTGGACGAAATATTGTTGCTTCAATTTCTAAAAAACAATTAGAGAGTATAGCAAAAGAAAAAATGAGTGATCTAAATGCACATGATATTGAAGAAGCTATAAAGATTATTGCAGGATCAGCAAGATCAATGGGTATTGAGGTAAAAGAATAATGGCATCAAAAAGATACAAAAAATTACCTGAAAAGACAAAAGACTTGAACGCGGAAACTATAGAAAAATTGTTACCTGAGCTTAAGAAGAATTGCACAACTAAATTTGACGAGTCTTTAGATTTAAGTTTTCAAATAAATCACAAGCAAAAGAAAAGCGAAGTTAATATTAGAACTGTAGTTAATTTGCCGGGTGGAACAGGTAAGAAGGTCAAAGTTGCTGTAGTTTGTGAAGATAATAAAGCTCAAGATGCAAAAGATGCAGGTGCGGATATCGTAGGTGGTGATGAATTTGTTGAAAGAATTAAAGGCGGAGAATTAAATTTTGAAAAATTAATTTGTACACCAGGAATGATGATTAAACTTTCTAAATTAGGTAAAGTTTTAGGACCAAAAGGTTTAATGCCTAATCCAAAGCTTGGTTCAGTTTCTGAAAATATTAAAGAAGCTGTAACTAATGCTAAATCTGGCCAAGTAGAAATTAGAAATGATAAAGACGGAAACATCGGTGTTAGCATTGGTAAAAAATCTTTTAATGATGATCAATTATTGAAAAACTACAATGCAATTCTAGATGCTTTAGAAAAAGAAAAATCAAATAATACTTTAAAAGGTGATTTGATTAGAAGTGTATTTGCTACATCTACAATGGGTGTTTCATATAAAGTTAAATTAGGGAAATCGATATAATTATGATGAACAAAGAGCAAAAGAAAAATTATATTGAAGAAATGACTAGTAAGTTTGAAAACAGCAAAGCTGTTATGGTTACTCATTACCAAGGTTTAACTATGACTCAACTTGATGAATTAAGAGCCAAAATGAGAGAACATGGAATTATATTTAAAATAACAAAAAACAGAATTACAAAATTAGCTTTAGAAAAAACTAAGTGTAAAGATTTATCAAATTTATTTACTGGTCCTACTGCAGTAGCATTTGGAGAGGATGCTATAATGTCTGCAAGGATTCTTTCAAAATTTGCAAAAGATAACGAAAACTTAAAATTAATTGGTGGAATCATGGATAATGAGGTCTTAGATCAGGCCGGTGTCCAAAATGTAGCTAGTTTACCAACACTAGATGAAGCAAGAGCCAATATTGTGGGTATTTTGAACGCTTCTGCATCTAAATTAATCAGTATTTTGCTTGCACATTCAGAAAAAATGAGTAGTTTGTCGGCAGAAAATTCTGAAACACAACCCAAAGAGTAATACATATGCCTGACCTAAACAAAATTATTGAAGACTTATCAAGTTTGACTGTTGCAGAGGCAGCTGAACTTTCAAAACAATTAGAAGAAAAATGGGGTGTAACTCCAATGGCAGCAGCAGCTCCAGCAGCAGCAGGCGGTGCGGCTCCAGCAGAAGATAAAGATGATTTTACAATCATGTTAGTTTCTGCAGGTGATAAAAAAATTAATGTTATCAAAGAAGTAAGAGCAGCTACTTCATTAGGTTTAAAAGAAGCTAAAGATCTTGTAGAGGGAGCACCAAAAGAAGTTAAATCTGGTGTAAATAAAAAAGACGCTGAAGAGATCAAAGCTAAGTTAGAAGCTGCAGGCGCTAAAGTAGAACTTAAATAAATTAAAAAGAAAGAATTCAAATACTGATTATTTTAATCAGTATTCATAAACATAGATGCAATTATCTTTTACTGAAAAGAAAAATATAAGAAAAAGTTTTGGTAAACTTAAGGAAAGTTTATCTATCCCTAACCTAATTGAAGTACAAAAAAATTCATATAAAGAATTAACAGAATTTAATGCTGAAGCAGCTGAACTTACCAAGGGTTTCGATAGAGTATTCAAAAGTATTTTTCCAATTGAAGATTTAAATGATAAAGCAACTTTAGAGTATGTTTCCTACAGATTAGAAAAACCAAAATTTGATGTTGAAGAATGTATAGCAAGAGGTCTTACATATTCATCAGCTCTTAAGTGTACTTTAAGATTAGTGGTTTATGAAATAGATCAAGAAAATAATACAAAAGATATTTTATCAGCAAAAGAGCAAGAAGTTTATATGGGTGAAGTTCCAATGATGACTAATAGCGGAACTTTTATAACTAATGGTGTTCAAAGAGTTGTAGTAAACCAAATGCACAGAAGTCCAGGTGTATTTTTTGATCATGATAAAGGAAAAACTCATGCAAGTGGTAAACTTCTGTTTAATTGTAGAGTAATACCAAATAGAGGTTCTTGGTTAGATTTTGAGTATGATGTTAAAGATTTTCTATATTTTAAAATCGATAGAAAAAAGAAAATTTTTTCGTCAACTTTATTATTAGCATTAGGTTATACAAAACCCGAAATAGTAGATGAGTTCTATGAGAGTGAACAATATACTTTTGATCTAAAAACAGAAAAGTGGAAAACAAAATTTAATCCAGAAAACTATAAAGCTAAAAATTTCTCAGAAGAGGTAATTGATGCTAAGACTGGAGAAGTAGTAATTAAATTAGGCGATAAAATTAATTTTTTAAATGCAAAAAAATTAGCTAATGATGGTTTGAAAGATATCTTAGTTTCTAGAGAGTCTTTGTTTGGTAAATTTTTGCATAGAGATGTTAAAGTCAATCAACAAGAAGATGGTGTATTTAAAATTGGTACTGAATTAAATGATACAATTATTCAACAAATTTTAGATGCAAATATACATACGCTTAAAATATCGGTCACAAACTCTATAAACAAAGGTCCTTATCTACTTACTACTATTTTAGCAGATAAAAATTCTACTAAAGACGAAGCTATCACGGAAATCTATAAAATGTTAAGACCTGGAGAACCGCCAACGATAGAGATAGCAACTCAAATATTTAATAATCTTTTCTTTAGTTCAGACAGATACGATTTGTCTGATGTTGGAAGAGTTAAAATGAACTCAAGATTAAACCAAGAGTGTTCTGATAAAATTACCATATTAAGAAATGATGATATAGTTGCAATTATTCACAAAATGTTGGATTTACGAGATGGCAAAGATGATGTTGATGACATAGATCACTTAGGAAATAGAAGAGTTCGTTCTGTTGGAGAATTAGTTGAGAACCAAGCTAGAATCGGTGTTTACAGAATGGAAAGAGCCATTAAAGAAAAAATGACAACTTTAGATGTTGAATCAGCAATGCCTCAAGATTTAATTAATGCAAAACCTTTAACTGTTTCATTGAAAGATTTTTTTGCAAGTTCACAACTATCTCAATTTATGGACCAAACAAATCCATTATCTGAAATTACTCATAAGAGAAGAGTTTCGGCATTAGGCCCAGGTGGTTTAACAAGAGAAAGAGCAGGTTTTGAAGTAAGAGACGTGCATCCAACTCACTATGGAAGAATTTGTCCCATTGAGACACCTGAAGGTCCAAATATTGGTTTGATTAATAGTTTATCAACATATGCAAAAATTAATAAGTATGGCTTTATTGAAAGTCCATATAAAAAAGTAAAGGATGGTGTTGTTCAAGACAAAGTCGAATACTTATCAGCAATGGAAGAAACAAAATTCACAATTGCTCAAGCAAATACAAAGCTTGATAAAAAGGGAAAAATAACTGAAGAATTAGTTTCGTGCAGACAAAATCTAAACTTTCTTTTATCTAAACCAGATTCTATTGATTACATCGACGTATCACCAAAACAATTAGTTTCAGTTGCAGCATCTTTAATTCCATTCTTAGAAAATGATGATGCGAATAGAGCCTTAATGGGATCAAACATGATGAGGCAAGCAGTTCCATTATTAAAACCTGAGTCACCGCTTGTTGGTACGGGAATTGAAAGTGATGTCGCCTTAGATTCTGGTGTAACTATAGTTGCTAAGCGTGATGGAATTGTTGATAAAATAGATGGTAAAAGAATTGTTATAAAAGTAACTGAGGAAACAGATTTTAGTAAGTCTGGTGTAGATATCTATAACCTACAAAAATTTAAAAGATCAAACCAAAATACTTGCATAAATCAAAGACCACTAGTTAGAGTTGGCGATAAAGTTAAATATGGAGATATCATTGCAGATGGTCCTTCAACAAAATTAGGTGAACTCGCATTAGGTAAGAATGTTACTGTAGCATTCATGCCTTGGCAAGGTTATAATTTTGAAGACTCAATCCTAATTTCAGAAAGATGTGTTACAGATGATGTATTTACATCTGTTCATATTGTTGAATACGAAATTATGGCGAGAGATACAAAGCTAGGTGAAGAAGAAATAACAAGAGATATACCAAATGTAAATGAAGAAGCTTTAAAAAACCTTGATGAGTCTGGAATAGTTTATATTGGTGCGGAGGTTAATGCTGGAGATATTTTAGTTGGTAAAGTTACTCCAAAAGGTGACTCAGCATCTGGTCCTGAAGAAAAATTATTAAGATCAATATTTGGAGAAAAAGCTATAGATGTAACTGATACATCATTAAGAATGTCTAGAGGATCAAGTGGAACGGTAGTTGATGTAAGAGTATTCAATAGACATGGAATTGAAAAAGATGAAAGATCAATAACTATTGAAAGAGCTGAAATTGAACAAGTTCAACAAGATAAAATTGTTGAGGAAGAAATATTAGAAAGAAGTATTAAACAAAGAGCTTCACAATTTCTGTCAGGATCATCTTTAACTAAAAAAGTAAAAGATTTAACCGAAGGAACTAAATTAGATTTTGATACAATTAATAAACTATCAATAAATGATGTCTTTAAAATCACAGTAGGAAATATAAATGACGAAGCAACATTATCTCAATTAAAAGATCAATATAATAAAGCAAAACAAGACATAACAGAGAGATTTGAAGATAAAGTTCTAAAAATTAGAAGTGGTGACGATTTATTACCAAGTGTTATGAAAATGGTAAAAGTATTTGTGGCTATAAAAAGAAGATTAAGACCTGGTGATAAGATGTCTGGAAGACATGGTAACAAAGGAGTTGTAAGCAAAATTGTACCTGTTGAAGATATGCCATATAGAGAAGACGGTAGACCAGTAGATATTGTGTTAAATCCTCTTGGTGTCCCAAGCAGGATGAACGTTGGACAAATTTTAGAAACACATTTGGGCTGGGCATGTAAAGAATTTGGTGAACAAGTTAAAAATTTAGTTAACGAAAATAACAAAAAAATTGAAAGAACAGAAAAAATTGAAAAATTCTTAAAATCTGTTTATGGAGAAGAAATTTTCAATGATAAAGTGGACAAGTTAAGTAAGAATGAATTTAAAGATCTTTGTGAAAATTTACAAAATGGTATTGCAATTTCAACACCAGTTTTTGATGGTGCTAAAGAAAAAAATGTTACAGAGATGCTTGAACTAGCAAATTTACCTGGATCTGGACAAACTTACTTGTGGGATGGAAGAACAGGAGAAAAATTTGATAGACCGGTTACAGTTGGAATAATCTATATGTTAAAACTTCATCACTTAGTCGAAGATAAAATTCATGCTAGATCTACTGGTCCTTACAGTTTAGTTACCCAACAACCACTTGGTGGTAAAGCGCAATTAGGTGGTCAAAGATTTGGTGAAATGGAAGTATGGGCCCTTGAAGCTTACGGTGCATCATACACATTACAGGAAATTTTAACTGTTAAATCTGATGATGTTGCAGGTAGAGTTAAGGTTTATGAAACAATAGTTAAAGGTGAAGAAAACTTTGAGTCTGGAATACCAGAATCATTTAACGTTTTAGTTAAAGAGATTAAATCATTAGCATTAAATGTGGAACTTAATTAATGAAAAAAGAATTAACAGATCTGTTTAAGGGTAGCGAAATTTCAGAAGCTCAAAATTTTAATAGTATTAAAATTTCACTTGCTAGCCCAGAAAAGATTAAATCCTGGACATTCGGTGAAATTAAAAAGCCTGAAACAATTAATTATAGAACGTTTAGACCTGAAAAAGATGGTTTATTCTGTGCAAGAATTTTTGGACCAATAAAAGATTATGAATGTTTATGCGGTAAGTATAAACGAATGAAATTTAGAGGAATTATCTGTGAGAAGTGTGGTGTTGAGGTTACAAAATCAAATGTAAGAAGAGAAAGAATGGGTCACATAAACCTTGCGACACCCGTAGCACATATTTGGTTCTTAAAGTCTCTTCCAAGCAGAATTGCTTTGGCAGTGGATATGAAGTTAAAGGAAATTGAGAGAGTTCTTTATTTCGAAAACTTTATAGTGATAGAACCAGGTTTAACTGGTTTACAAAAAAATCAACTTTTAAATGAGGAAGAGTTAGCAAAATATCAAGAAGAATTTGGTGAAGAGAGCTTTACAGCGGGAATTGGAGCAGAAGCCGTTCTTGAGATGTTAAAGAATTTAGATTTAGAATTAGAAAGAAAAAATCTTGTTAGTTTTATTAAAGAAACTAAATCAAAAGTTAATGAAGAAAGAGCAATAAAAAGATTAAAATTAATCGAATCTTTCATAGAAACTGGTCAAAAACCTGAGTGGATGATTATGACTGTAGTACCAGTTATACCGCCGGAATTAAGACCATTAGTTCCTTTAGATGGTGGAAGATTTGCCACTTCAGATCTTAACGATTTATATAGAAGAGTAATTAATAGAAATAATAGATTAAAAAGATTAATGGATTTGAAAGCTCCTGATATCATCGTAAGAAATGAAAAAAGAATGCTCCAGGAATCTGTTGATGCTCTATTTGATAACGGTAGAAGAGGTAGAGTAATTACAGGAACAGGTAAGCGTCCACTTAAATCTCTTGCGGAAATGCTAAAAGGTAAGCAAGGGAGATTCAGACAAAATTTATTAGGTAAAAGAGTTGATTATTCAGGAAGATCAGTAATTGTTGTTGGTCCAGATTTGAAATTACACGAGTGTGGATTACCAAAGAAAATGGCTTTAGAATTATTTAAACCATTTCTATATGCAAGATTAAATAAATTAGGATTAGCATCAACAATCAAACAAGCAAAAAAATTAGTCGAAAAAGAAACAAACGCAGTTTGGGATGCTTTAGAGCTGATTGTTAGAGAACATCCTGTTCTTTTAAATAGAGCGCCAACTCTACATAGGCTTGGGGTTCAGGCATTTGAACCAAAATTAATTGAAGGAGATGCAATTGAATTACACCCTTTAACTTGTGCAGCATTTAATGCTGATTTCGATGGTGACCAAATGGCAGTTCACGTTCCATTAAGTTTAGAAGCACAATTAGAGGCAAGAATTTTAATGCTATCTACAAATAATATTCTTTCTCCATCAAATGGTAAACCAATTATTGTTCCAAGTCAGGATATGATTTTGGGAATTTACTATCTGTCACAAGAACCTATATCTGATAAACCAGCTGGATATTTTATAAATTCAGATCAAATTGAATTTGCATTATCATCTGGTCAAATAAATGTACATAGCACTATTATTTCAAGATATGAAACTGTAGATGAACAAGGGAATAAGAAAATAGAAAAATATACTTCTACTGCAGGAAGATTTTTGTTAGCAAATTTGCTTCCTAAGAATAGTAACATTAAGTTCTCTTTAGTAGATAGATTATTGCCTAAAAAAGTAGTTTCAGAAATAATTGATATTGTATTTAGATTTTGTGGTCAAAAAACAACCGTAATTTTCTGTGATAAGCTTAAAGATTTAGGATTTAAACATGCGTTTAAAGCAGGAATTTCGTTTGGTAAAGATGATCTTGTAATACCTGCAAATAAAACCCAATTAATTGATGATACTAAGAAATTAATTTCAGATTATGAAACTCAATATGCTGAAGGTTTAATTACAAGAGGTGAAAAATACAACAAAGTTGTTGATGCCTGGTCTAAGTGTACAGATAAAGTTGCCGGAGAAATGATGAAGGGAATTTCAGCTACAGAAAAAACTGACGATGGATTAAAAATAAATTCTGTATTTATGATGGCTGATAGTGGAGCTAGGGGATCAGCTGCTCAAATGAAACAATTAGCTGGTATGAGAGGTTTGATTGCTAAGCCTTCAGGGGAAATTATTGAAAGTCCGATTATCTCGAACTTTAAAGAAGGATTGACTGCTTTAGAGTATTTCAATTCAACACACGGAGCTAGAAAAGGATTAGCAGATACTGCTCTAAAAACTGCTAGTTCTGGATATTTAACAAGAAGACTATGTGATGTAGCTCAAGACTTAACAATAACCAAAGTTAAATGTGATGATCCTGGATTTATTGAGCTTTCTGAAATTTTAGAGGGCGGTAATGTTGTTGTTAGTTTATCTGAAAGAGCATTAGGAAGGGTTACAGCAGCTGAAGTTAAAAACCCTTTATCAGGTGAAATAATTATTAAAAAATCCGAAATGATTGATGAGGCAGGCTGTGATAAAATTGATGCCGCAGGCGTTAAATCAATAAAAGTGTATTCTGTAATGACATGTAGCTCAAAAGAAGGTGTTTGCGCCACTTGTTATGGAAGAGATTTGTCTAGAGGTAAGATGGTTCATGTTGGAGAAGCTATTGGAATGATATCAGCCCAATCAATCGGAGAACCAGGAACACAGTTAACAATGAGAACGTTCCATGTAGGAGGAACAGCTTCTGTTAAACAAGATTCTCAAATAGTTACTAAAAGTGAAGGAACTTTAAAAATAATAAACTCAAATATATTAGAGGACTCTAAAAAGAACTTGATTGTTATGGGTAGAAATACTCAACTTTCTATTGAGGATGATAAAGGAGTTCAAATTGCAGTTTATAAAGTTGCTTATGGATCAAGATTATTTTTCAATAACGGTGATAAAGTAAAAGCTAATACAAAAATTTGTGAATGGGATCCTTATACAACTCCAGTTATAGCAGAGAAAAGTGGTACAGCTAGTTATGTTGATTTAATTGATGGTGTTTCAATTCAAGAAACTACTGACGATGCAACAGGAATTTCTTCTAAATCAGTAATTGATTGGAGAGGCCAATCAAAAAGTACTGATTTAAAACCTAGAATTACTCTTAGAGATGAAAAAGGAAATGTAATTAAAAAAGCTGATGATAATGAAGCTAGATATTATTTAGTTCCAGATTCAATTTTGTCAATTAAAGATGGTCAAAAAGTTTATGCAGGTGACGTAATTGCAAGATTACCTAAGGAAACCACAAAAACAAAAGATATTACTGGAGGCCTTCCAAGAGTTGCTGAGTTATTTGAAGCTAGAAAAGCTAAGGATAGTGCAATCATCGCGGAAAATAATGGTAGTGTTGTTTTTGGTAAAGAAGTAAGAGGTAAACAAAGAATATCTATTGTTCCTGAAGATGGATCAGAACCTTCAAATTACTTAATTCCAAAAGGTAAACATATTAATTTTAATCCTGGTGAAAAAATTCAAAAAGGTGAATACCTTTTAGATGGTCAACCATTACCACATGATATTTTAAGAATTTTAGGAATTAAAGAATTAACAGAATATTTTGTTAATCAAGTTCAAGAGGTTTATAGATTACAAGGTGTAATAATTAATGATAAGCATATTGAAACTATTTTAAGACAAATGCTTAAAAAAGTTGAAGTTAAAGTATCTGGTGACTCAAGTTATTTACCTGGTGAAGTGGTTGATAGAATTAAGTTTGATGATACTAATGAAAAATTGGTTGCAGAGGGAAAAACACCTGCAGTTGGTGAAAGAGTTCTAATGGGCATTACTAAAGCTTCACTTCAAACAGAGTCGTTTATTTCTGCAGCTTCTTTCCAAGAAACAACTAGAGTATTGACAGATGCTGCAATTAAAGGAAAAGTTGATCCTTTAAACGGCTTAAAAGAGAACGTTATTGTTGGAAGATTAGTACCAGCAGGAACTGGTAATATTAAAAACAGATGGAACAATAAGGCTCTAGAAGACGATAACAATTTCTTAGCCGAGCAAGATAAGATAGAAGCTACTGAACCTGAAGAAACACAGACAAATCAGTAAAAAATCGCTTAAAAATTGCAGTTTTAGTTTGACAAAGTGCTATTAATAAGTATTTTGGCGATGTTTTTGGTTGGAATGTAGTGCTTCTAACGGTACTAAACGCTGCCACAAAATAACCTGTCAGTTATTTTCATCTAAAAATAAAAAATTAATTAAAAAAAATTTATGCCAACTATTAATCAGTTGTTAAGAAAAAAAAGAGTTAAACCAGCAGCAAGGAACAAAGTTCCTGCATTACAAAAACAACCATTAAAGAGAGGTGTTTGTGTAAAAGTTTATACAACAACTCCTAAAAAACCAAACTCTGCATTGAGAAAAGTTGCTAGAGTAAGATTGTCAAATGGATTTGAAGTTACAGCTTATATTCCTGGTGAAGGTCACAACCTTCAAGAACACTCGGTAGTACTTATTAGAGGTGGTAGGGTAAAAGATTTACCAGGTGTTCGTTACCATATTCTAAGAGGTAATCTAGATACTCAAGGTGTTGCGAATAGAAAACAAAGAAGATCTTTATACGGAACAAAAAAAGGTAAATAATGTCTAGAAAAAAAACTCAACCAAAAAAAAATGTAGTTCCAGATCCAAAATTTAAATCAACTATTATTCCAAAATTAATCAACAACATCATGTATGACGGTAAAAGAGGTATTGCTGCTAAAATAGTTTATGACGCCATTGATAAGATTAAAACAAAAACAAAAGATGAACCAATAAATATTTTTAATGAAGCAATTAACAACATCAAGCCAACTGTAGAAGTTAGATCTAGAAGAGTTGGTGGTGCAACTTATCAAGTTCCTGTTGAGGTAAAAAGTAAAAGAGCACAAGCTTTGGCAATTAGATGGTTAGTAGAATCAGCAAGAAAAAGAAAAGATAAACATATGGCAGATAAAATTTTCAATGAGCTTTACGATGCTTATGAAAAAAAAGGTGCTGCTGTTAAAAAAAGAGAGGATGTCCATAAAATGGCAGAGTCTAACAAGGCATTTGCTCATTTTAGGTGGTAATAAATTATGGCTAGAACTCATACATTAGATAAATACAGAAATATTGGGATTATGGCTCATATAGATGCTGGTAAAACAACTACTACTGAAAGAGTTTTATACTACACAGGTAAGAGTCACAAAATTGGCGAAGTACACGATGGCGCTGCAACTATGGATTGGATGGAACAGGAACAAGAAAGAGGAATTACTATTACATCTGCGGCGACCACTTGTTTTTGGAATGATCATAGAATTAATATTATAGATACTCCTGGTCACGTAGATTTTACTATTGAAGTAGAAAGGTCTTTAAAAGTTTTAGACGGTGCAGTTGCTGTTTTTGATGGTGTTGCAGGTGTAGAGCCTCAATCTGAAACTGTATGGAGACAAGCCGATAAGTATAAAGTACCAAGAATTTGTTTTGTTAATAAATTAGATAGAACAGGTGCTGATTTCTTTAGATGTGTAGATATGATTAGAGATAGATTAGGTGCTAAACCTTTGGTTGTTCAAGTCCCTATAGGTGCTGAAGCCTCTTTATCTGGTGTAGTTGATCTTGTTAAAATGAAAGCTCAAGTTTGGAAAAATGAGGCACTAGGAGCTGAATGGGAATACAAAGAAATTCCAGAAGATTTAAAAGAAATTTCAGAAAAATATAGAACAGAATTAGTGGAAACAGCCGTTGAACAAGATGAAAACTTAATGGAAGCCTATTTAAATGGCGATGAAATTAAAGAAGAAGATTTAGTAAAATGTATAAGAAAAGGAACTCTAAATTTTAGTTTTGTTCCAGTTTTAACAGGTTCAGCATTCAAAAACAAAGGTGTTCAGCCTTTACTTGATGCTGTTGTTAATTATTTACCAAGTCCTGTTGATATTGGTTCAATCAAAGGAACTAAATTAGGCAGTGAAGACGAAATGGAAATGAAATTTGAAGACAGTGTTCCATTTTCTGCTTTAGCATTTAAAGTGGCTAACGATCCATTTGTTGGTTCTTTAACTTTTATTAGAGTGTATTCAGGTACCATCAAAACTGGTACAGCAGTTTTCAATTCTTCTAAAGAAAAAGAAGAAAGAGTTGGAAGAATGCTTTTAATGCATGCAAACTCACGAGAAGATATTAAAGAAGCTAATGCAGGCGATATAGTTGCTTTAGCAGGATTAAAAAATACTATCACAGGACATACTTTATGTGACAAAGAAAATTCTGTTCTTCTTGAACCAATGGAATTCCCTGATCCAGTAATTGAAATTGCAGTTGAACCAAAAACAAAAGCGGATCAAGAGAAAATGGGTGAAGCTTTAGGTAGGTTAGCGAAAGAGGATCCTTCTTTTAGAGTTACTTCAGATGAAGAGTCTGGACAAACAATTATTAAAGGAATGGGTGAACTACACTTGGATATTATTGTTGATAGAATGAAAAGAGAATTTAAAGTAGAGGCCAATGTTGGAGCTCCACAAGTTGCTTATAGAGAAACTATAGAAGCTGCCTCAGAGGTTGAATATACTCACAAAAAACAAAGTGGTGGAGCTGGTCAATTTGCAAAAGTTAAACTTTTAGTAGAGCCTCAAGAACCAGGTAAAGGAAGAGATGTCGAGAGCAAAATTAAAGGTGGTGCAATTCCAAAAGAATTTATTCCTGGTGTTGAAAAAGGGATAGAAACAGTTTCAGATACTGGAATTTTAGCAGGTTTTCCAATGATTGATTACAAAGTAACCATCTTAGATGGTTTACATCACGATGTTGACTCAAGTGTATTAGCTTTCGAATTAGCAAGCAGAGCCTGCTTTAAAGAAGCTTGTACAAAAGGTGGTTTAAAATTATTAGAGCCAGTAATGAGAGTTGAAGTGGTAACTCCTGAAGATTATATGGGTGATGTTATAGGTGATTTAAATAGCAGAAGGGGTCAAATCAGTACTCAAGAGCAAAGAGGTAATGCAACTGTAATAACAGCAATGGTTCCTTTAGCTAATATGTTTGGTTATATAAATAATTTAAGATCAATGTCTCAAGGTAGAGCACAATATTCAATGTTTTTTGATCATTATTCTAAAGTACCACAAAATGTTCAAGACGAAGTAACTAAGAAGATTGCAGGTTAATCATGGAAAAACAAAATATTAGAATTAAATTGAGAGCATATGATAATAAAGTTCTAGATGCATCCACTGAAGAGATTGTGAATACTGTAAAAAGAACTGGAGCCACAATTAAAGGACCTATTCCATTACCAACAAGAATTGAAAGATACACAGTGTTAAGATCACCTCACATAGATAAGAAAAGTAGAGAACAATTTGAGTCAAGAACACACAAAAGATTAATAGATATTATTGAACCAACACCACAAACTGTAGAAGCATTGATGAAACTTGATTTAGCTTCTGGTGTAGATGTGGAGATAAAAATTTAATTATGAGTGAGATAGCTTTATTAGGAAAAAAAATAGGAATGACCAGAGAATTCTATAAATCTGGTCAGTTAGTTCCTGTGACTGTACTTAAGGTTGAAAAAGCTAGAGTTATTCAGGTTATTGAACAAGAAAAAAGAGGTTACAAAGCTGTTCAGCTTGGATATGGAAAAATTAAAAATTCAAAATTAACAAAAGCAATGAAAGGTGTATTTTCTAAAAAAAATACTGAAGCCAAGAAAAAATTAAAAGAATTTAGAGTAAATGATACATCTGTTTACAAAGAAGGAAACGAGTTTGGTTTAGAAATATTTAAGGATATTAAATTTGTAGACACCAGATCAAAGACAATTGGTAAAGGTTTTGCAGGTGCTATGAAAAGACATAATTTTGGTGGTTTAAGAGCCAGTCATGGTGTTTCAATATCACACAGAGCACATGGTTCAACAGGTCATAGCCAAGATCCAGGAAAAGTTTTTAAAGGAAAAAAAATGGCTGGACACATGGGTGACAAGTTAAGAACGATGCAAAATATTGAAATAATAAAGACTGATCTAGAAAACGAACTTCTTTATTTAAAAGGATCAATACCTGGTTCAAAAAATTCTGAAGTGATGGTTAAAAAATCAGTAAAAAATATAAGTAAAATGACAATTGGTGAAAAACAAGTAGCAGCAGAAGAAGCTAAAAAAACACCTGAGAAAAAGAAAAAATAATGAAATTAGATAAAATTAGTATAGATGGAAAAAAAGATAGTATTGAAGTTTTAGATAAGATTTTTTCTGCAAAAATTAACCATAAATTAGTTAGCGCCGTTCTTTATAAAACTAATGCTAATTACAAAGGGAGACATGCTAAAACCAAACAACAAAATGAAGTAAAAGGACCAACTTCAAAAATATATGCTCAAAAAGGAACTGGAGGAGCAAGACATGCTAGTAGAAAAGCTCCTATATTTGTAGGTGGTGGTATTGCTCATGGACCAAAAGGTGAATTGGCCTATAAAAAAAGAAAATTAAACAAAACAGAGAAAAAACAAAGCGTTGCTTCATTAATTACTGAAAAAAATAATAATAAAAATTTATTAATTCTAAGTGACTTTAGTTCTGAAATTAAAAAAACAAAAGAGATGAACTCAATTATTAATAAACTTGAAATTAAAAATTCACTAATAATTTTAGATAAAAATTCTAAAGAAAAAATTGAAAAATCAGTAAGAAATATTCCGAATGTCAAAGTTACAGATGTAAATCATTTCAGTGCTTACGACATTATCAAATTTAAAAAAATAGTTTTCACAGAAAGTTCTGTAAAAGAACTAGAAAAGAGATATTCATAAAATGGAAAAGATTCATTTATACGATAAAATTCTTTCACCTGTTGTTACAGAAAAATCAACAAATTTATCTGAATTGAATAAAATTGTTTTCAAAGTTCCAGATGGTGCAAATAAGAAAAATTTAAAAAAAAATATTGAAAAAATATTTAAAGTTAATGTGACTAAAATAAATATTATAAATAAACAAAACAGAACAAAAATTACCAGAGGAAGAAAAGTAAAGGTATCAGGATATAAAAAAGCAATAATTACTTTAAAAAAGGGTCAAAGTATTGATCTAACAACAGGAATTTAATAAATGGCATTAAAAACTTTTAAACCATATACAAAATCTACAAGAGGTACGATTTTAGTTGATAGAACTGGCTTATGGAAAGGCAAACCTTTTAAGGCGCTAGTTTCTCCTAAAAATGCCATGAAAGGTAGAAATAACAATGGTCATATCACCTCAATTAATAGAGCTGGTGGACATAAAAAAATGTACAGACATGTTGATTTTTATAGAAAAAAGTTCGACATGGAAGCTACAGTTGAAAGAATAGAATATGATCCTAATAGATCATGCTACATTATGTTAGTTAAATTTGAGGACGGTAACCACTCATATTTCTTGGCCCCACAAAAAATTAAAGTTGGAGATAAAGTCGAAAGTGGTTCTAAAAAGGAAATCAAAGTAGGAAACTGTATGCCATTGCAAGATATACCAGTTGGCATCAATATACATAATGTTGAGATACAGCCAGGTAGTGGTGGAAAAATCGCTAGAGCAGCTGGTTCATCAGTTACTATAAGTGGTTTAGATGGCAACTATAGTTTAATAAAATTAGCTTCAGGCGAAGTTAGAAAAATAGACTCAAGATCCTTAGCTACAATTGGAATTTTAAGTAATCCAGATCAAAAAAATATTAAAATTGGAAAAGCTGGCAGATCAAGATGGTTGGGTAGAAGGCCTCATACAAGAGGTGTTGTTAAAAACCCAGTTGATCACCCACATGGAGGTGGTGAAGGTAAATCTGCTGGAGGAAGACATCCAGTCTCACCTACAGGACAATCTGCTAAAGGTTTAAAAACTCGAGATAATAAAAGAACAGATAAATTTATAGTCAAGAGAAGAAATAAGAGGAAGGATACCAAGTAATGGCTAGAGCAGTTTGGAAAGGACCCTTTGTAGAAGAAAGCTTAATGAAGAAAGTCGATAAGTATAAAGACGATCCAAAGAAAATTCCTATTAAAACTTGGTCAAGAAAATCTACAATTTTACCTGATTTTGTAGGGGTAAGCTTCCAAATTTATAATGGGAAAAAATTTATACCAATAACAGTTTCAGAAGATATGGTTGGACATAAATTGGGTGAATTTGCACCAACAAGAACATTTTTTGGTCATACGCCAGCTGACAAGAAAGCTAAACCTGCAACAGCAGAAAAAAAATAATTATGGGTAAAAAAAAGAAAATTGATAAAACTAACGACAAAACAGTAAAGTCTGTTAACAACGGTATTAGATCAAGCGTAAGAAAGCTAAATCCAATACTAAAAAGTATTGTTGGCAAAAAAGTTGATGTTGCAATTAGAGATTTACAGTTTTCAGAAAAAAGAGTTACTAGAGATGTTAGAAAAACTATTAGTTCAGCTGTAGCTAATGCTGAAAATAATTTTCAATACGATATTGATAAACTAATAGTTAAAGAAGCATATTGTGGAAAAAAAATAGTTATGAAAAGATTTAGACCAAGAGCCAAAGGAAGAGCGGCACCAATATTAAAACCTTGGTCAACTGTCACAATAATTTTATCAGAAACAAAACAAATGGAGAAGCATGGGGCAAAAAGTTAATCCTGTAGGTTTTAGATTAGGTGTCAACAGAGGGTGGGACTCTGTATGGTATGCTAAGAAAAAAGATTTTGGAAATTATTTAATCGAAGATTTTAAAATCAGAGAATATATTAAAAAAAACGTAATAAATTCTGGTGTATCTAAGGTAATGATCGAAAGAACATCTAATAAGTGTTATGTTACAATTTACACTTCTAGACCAGGATTTGTGATCGGAAAAAAAGGAAGTGATATTGATAAAATTAAAAACAATCTCTCAAAATTAACTACAAATGAGGTAAATCTAAATATAAAAGAGGTAAAAAAACCTGAGACAAATGCTTATTTGGTAGCAGAAAATATTGCACAGCAACTTGTTAAAAGAATTTCTTATAGAAGAGCCATGAAAAGAGCAATGCAATCATGTATTAGATTAGGTGCTAAAGGAATTAAAGTTTCAGTTAGTGGAAGACTTGGTGGAAATGAAATAGCAAGAACAGAGTGGTTAAGAGATGGAAGTATTCCATCACACACTTTGAGAGCCGATATAGATTATGCAGAGGCAGAGGCTCTTACAACGTATGGAATTATTGGAATTAAAGTTTGGATTTATAAAGGGGAAGTTTTTGCTAGAGAATTTAGTCAAGAAACTAACAAGGTAACACCTAAGGAAGGTAAACTATAATGCTTCAACCAGTAAGAACAAAGTGGAGAAAAGCGCATAAAGGCAGAATTCATGGTAATGCTACAAGAGCAAGCACTATTAACTATGGCGCTTATGCATTAAAAGCTTTACAGCCTGAAAGAGTTACTGGAAAGCAAATTGAGGCTGCTAGAGTAGCTTTAACAAGACACATGAAAAGACAAGGAAGAGTTTGGACAAGAATATTTCCAAATATACCAGTTTCTAAAAAACCGATAGAAGTTAGAATGGGTAAAGGAAAGGGTTCACCTGAATATTTCGCATGTAGAGTAAAACCAGGAAGAATATTATTTGAAGTTGATGGTGTTTCTGAACAAATTGCTAAAGAAGCATTATATAAAGCATCAGCAAAATTACCAATTAAGACTAAAACTATTAAGAGATTTGTATAATGAAAAAACAAGAAATTAAAAAATTATCAAAAGACGAAATTGTGAAGAACATTGATAAACTTAAAAAAGATCTTTTTAATTTTAGATTTCAAAAAATGAATTCGCAAGTAACAAACCCATCTAAAATTGGGGAAACTAGAAAAACAATAGCAAGATTAAAAACAATTTTAAAAGGAAAAGTAAATGCCTAAAAAAATACTTACAGGTGTAGTTATAAGCGATAAACCAAATAAAACTATTACGGTTATGGTAGAACGTAAATATTCACATCCAGTTTTAAAAAAAGTAATTAGAGTTAGAAAAAACTATAACGCACACGATGAAAATAATAAGTATAAAACTGGTGACAAAGTTTCAATTATAGAAAGTAAACCGTTTTCTAAAAACAAAAAATTTCAAGTTATGGAGAGTACAAAGTAATGATTGGTGTTCAAACAGAATTGCAAGTAGCTGACAATACTGGTGCAAAAAAAATTGAGTGTATTAAAGTTCTAGGCGGATCAAAAAGAAGATACGCTAGTATTGGTGATACCATTGTAATTGCAGTTAAAGAGGCGATACCTAAAGGAAAAGTCAAAAAAGGATCTGTTCATAAAGCAGTAGTTGTAAGAGTTAAAAAAGGAATACATAGAAACGATGGTTCTAAAGTAAGATTTGACAATAATGCGGCTGTATTAGTTGATGACAAAGGAGAGCCAGTAGGCACAAGGATTTTTGGTCCAGTTACAAGAGAATTAAGAAGCAGAGGTCAAATGAAAATTATTTCTTTGGCACCGGAGGTTTTATAATGATTAAAAAAGGTTTGAAAGTAAGAGTTTTAACTGGAAAAGATAAAAAAAAAGAAGGCGAAGTTATTGAAATTGATAGAGTTAATAACAGAGCTAAAGTTAAAGAGATAAACATGGTTAAAAAACACGTAAAAACAACAAAAGAGAAAAAAGGTGGAATTTTTCCAAAGGAAAGCTTTATCCATATTTCTAACTTAAAGCTAATTGATGAAAAAGCAGCTAAGAAAAAAGAGGCTAAAAAATAATGACACCAAGATTAAAAGAAATATTCAATAAAGAAATCCAGCCTGCATTAAAAGATCAGTTTGGTTTTAAAAATATTTATATGGCCCCAAGAATTGAAAAAGTTGTTTTAAATATGGGTCTTGGCTTAGATGCTACAGATTCTAAGATTTTAAAATCATGCGAAGAGGATATGGCTAAAATTACTGGACAAAAACCAGTAACAACAAAATTTAAAAAATCAGTTGCAAATTTCAAAACAAGAAAAGGATCAAATGCTGGTTTAAAATTAACATTAAGAAAAAATAGAATGTATGAATTCCTAGATAGACTAGTGAATATTGCATTACCAAGAATTAAAGATTTTAGAGGTTTATCACCAAAAGGCTTTGATAAATTTGGAAATTATACATTTGGTATTAAAGAGCATATAATTTTTCCAGAAGTAAGCTTTGATAGAGCAGATAAAGTTAGAGGTTTAGATATAATAATAGTTATTAAAGCTATTAATAAAGAACATAGCTTTGCGTTACTGGAAAAAATGAATTTCCCATTTATTAAAAAAGGAGATAATTAAACATGGCAAAGTTAAGCGCTGTTAATAAAAATAAAAAAAGAATTAAGCTTTCAGATAGGCTTTACAAGAAAAGACAAGCATTAAAGAAGATTGTAATGGATAAAAAGATTCCATTAGAAGAAAGATTTAAAGCGCAACAAAAATTATCTAAACTACCAAGAAACTCGGCCAAAACAAGAGTTATGAATAGATGCGAGATTACTGGAAGACCCCATGGAGTTTACAGAAAATTAAAGATTTCAAGAATTGCATTAAGACAATTAGGATTACAAGGAAAGATACCTGGCTTAGTTAAATCTAGCTGGTAGAAAGGAAAATTATGAGTTTAAGTGACCCAATAGGAGATATGATTGCAAGAGTGAAGAATGCTCAAGCTAGAAATCATAAAAAAGTAGAATTACCTTCATCTAATTTTAAAACTAAAATTGCAGATATACTTAAAAATGAAGGTTTTATTAAAGATTTTAAAGTAAGTTCAGAGGAAAAGAAACCAATACTGTCATTAGAACTTAAGTACCATTCAGGTAATCCAGTAATTAGTGCTTTTGAAAGAGTATCGAAACCTGGGAGAAGAATTTTTTCATCTGCCGATAGCTTACCTAAAATAAATAATGGTTTAGGAATTGCTATTGTTTCAACTCCAAAAGGAGTAATGACTGATATAGACGCTAGAAAACAAAAAGTTGGTGGCGAAATAATTTGTAAGGTATTTTAATGTCTAAAATAGGTAAAATAAATATATCGATCCCTGAAAAAGTAAAAGTTGCTTTAGCTGGAAATATTATAAATATAGAAGGACCTCTAGGGAAAAAATCAATCAATGTTGATCTAGATATGTTTAATTTAGATATTATTGAAGGAAAAGAAATTTCTATTAAACCAAAAAAAGTAGATCAAAACTCAAAAAGACTTTGGGGCATGAATAGAAGTATAATCAATAATGCAGTCATTGGATCCAGCACAGGATATGAAAAAACTTTAGAATTAGTTGGTGTTGGTTATAGAGCCGCCTTAAAAGGAAATCAGTTAAATTTACAATTGGGTTATAGTCATGACATTAATTTTGATATTCCAGAAGGAATTAAAATTGCAGTTGAAAAACAAACAACATTAAAAATCACAGGATCTGATAAGCAGCTAGTTGGAGAAGTTGCGTCTAAAATTAAAACATTAAGAAAAATCGAACCTTATAAAGGCAAAGGTGTTCGAGAAAAAGGTCAATATGTCCTCAAAAAAGAAGGAAAGAAAAAGTAATGAAACTAAACACTAGTATCAGAAAAAGATTTAGAGTTAGCAATAAAGTTAAAAGAGTTGCATCAAAAGATAGATTTAGATTAAGTATTTCTAGATCATCAAAAAATATTTCAGCCCAAATAATTGATGATACAAAAAATGTAACTTTGTTATCAGCTTCATCTATAGAAAAAGATCTAAGATCAGGTGATAAAGTTAATAAAACTGAACTTTCAAAATTGGTTGCTCTAAAATTAGCTAAAAAAGCTCAAGAGAAAAAAATTACAAAAATCTATTTTGACAGAGGTTCATATAAATATCATGGTAGAATAAAAGTTTTTGCAGAAACTTTAAGAGAAAATGGGATGGAATTTTAATTATGGAAAATTTTAAAGATAAAAAAACAGACGATATATTAGAAAAATTAGTTCACATTAATCGTATTACAAAAGTTGTTAAGGGTGGAAGAAGATTTGGTTTTTCAGCCCTTGTTGTAGTTGGGAACCAAGCAGGTAAAATTGGTATAGCTCACGCAAAAGCTAAACAAGTTCCTGATGCAATCAAAAAAGCAAATGAGATGGCAAGAAGAAAACTCACCCACATACCTTTAAGAGAAGGTAGAACTATTCATCATGATGTTAAGGCTAAAGATGGGTCTGGTAGAATAGTTTTAAGAGCAGCATCTAAAGGAACAGGTATTATTGCTGGAGGTCCAGTTAGAGCTGTATGTGAAGTTTTGGGTGTTAAAGATATTGTTGCTAAATCAATGGGTACTTCTAATGCTCATAATGTTATTAGAGCAACAATGAAAGCATTAATGAAGCAAAATTCCCCAAAACAAATATCAGCAATTAGGAATAAAAAAATTTCTGAAATAGTAGAAAAAAGAGGATGATGATTACTTTAAACAATAGAGAAAAAATTAATAAATCTAAAATAAGAGTAGGGAGAGGAATTGGTACTGGTAAAGGGAAAACATCTGGTCGAGGAGTTAAAGGACAAAAATCTAGATCAGGTGTAGCTATAAAAAGTTTTGAAGGTGGTCAAATGCCATTATACAGAAGGCTTCCAAAAAGAGGGTTTAATCCCATAACAAATGAAAGTATTGCAATTTTAAATTTAGATAAAATTCAATCATACATAGATAAAAAAAATATTAATCCAAACGAAGTTCTAAATTCAGAGTTATTAAAAAAACTTAAACTAATAAATAAAAATTCAAAAAAATTAAAAATTTTAGGATCTGGTGAACTAAAAGATAAAATTAATATTGAAGCTGACCTAGCCTCTAAATCAGCAATAGAAAAACTAGAAAAAATTGGTGGATCTATTCAATTAAAAAAATAGTTTGTTTATATGAGTGCATCATCATCTACAAATGATCTAAAAAATAGAATTATATTCACTATTTTAATCCTAGCTGTTTATAGATTTGGAACTTTTGTTCCTTTACCTGGTATAGATCCAGAGCAATTGAAAATAATGATGGAAGGTAATCAAAAAGGGTTACTTGGTATGTTTAATGTTTTTGCAGGAGGCGCAGTAAGTAGAATGGCTATATTTGCTTTAGGTATAATGCCTTACATTTCATCTGCAATTATAGTTCAACTTTTAACAGGTGTTTCTGATTATTTTAAAAATTTAAAGGCACAGGGTGAAATAGGAAGAGCTAAAATTACACAAATCACAAGGTATGGTACAGTCTTGCTTGCAACAGTCCAGGGATATGGATTATCCGTTGGTCTTGAGTCCTCGGCAGATTTAGTAATTAATCCAGGAGCATTTTTTAAGATAACTACGGTCACAACTATAGTTGCTGGAACAATATTTTTAATGTGGTTAGGAGAACAAATTACACAAAGAGGTATTGGTAATGGAATATCTTTAATAATTTTTGCAGGTATTGTTGCTGAAATCCCTAGAGCCTTGGTTACAACTTTTGAATTAGGAAGAACAGGTGCTGTTTCAACATTTATGATCTTAGCAATATTTGTTTTATTAATATTAACAATCCTATTTGTAGTTTTTATGGAAAGAGCGTTAAGAAAAATTCTTATAAATTATCCTAAAAGACAAATGGGAAATAAAATGTATGGTGGAGAGTCATCACATTTGCCTCTAAAAATTAATCAAGCTGGCGTAATTCCAGCTATTTTTGCTTCAGCTCTATTATTATTGCCAGTAACATTTTCAAATTTCTCATTCTCTAACAATGAAACATTTTTAAATTTGAGCTCATATTTTACTCAAGGACAACCTCTTTATATGTTGCTTTATGCGTCTGGAATTATATTTTTTACATTTTTTTATACCTCTATAACTTTTAACCCGAGTGAAACAGCTGAGAATCTTAGAAAATATGGTGGATTTGTACCTGGTATAAGACCTGGTGAAAGTACAGCAATGTATATTGAAAATATTTCAACAAAACTAACTACTATCGGAGCTATCTATCTTACCTTAGTCTGTTTGATGCCAGAATTTTTAATTGCAAATTATCCAATACCTTTTTATTTGGGTGGTGCATCTATATTAATCGTCGTTGTAGTAGCTATCGATACTGTAACGCAAATACAAACAAGATTGATGAGCTCACAATACGAACAACTAATTAAAAAAACTAAATTTGGTAGGTAAGTGAACATAATTTTATTTGGACCACCTGGTGCTGGAAAGGGTACTCAGTCTAAATATTTAGTAAATAAATTAAAGGCTTATCAAATTTCAACTGGCGATCTTCTAAGAGAAGAAATTAATAGAAATTCAGATATTGGTAAAGCTATCATCAATGATATGACTGATGGAAAATTTATTAGCGATGATATTGTCAATAAACTTATTGAAAACTTAGTATCTGATCCTCAAAAAAAAAACAAATTAATCTTCGATGGATACCCTCGATCATTAAGTCAAGCTAAAAACTTAGAAGAATTATTAAAAAATTCAAATCAAAGCATAGATTTAATTTTATTTCTTAACGTAGACAAAGAAACAATACTTAAAAGACTTGAGAAGAGAAAAATTATAGAAAATAGGTCTGATGATAACACGGATACTATAGTCAGAAGGTATGAAAAATATATGGAAACAACTCAACCGGTTCTAAATTTCTACTCTGAGAATCCAAATTTTAAGGAGATTGATGGAGGCTTAGAAATTGAAGAAATAACAAGGAAAATAGACACTTTTATCAATGTATAAGACGTTGACTTTGATTAATCTTCTTATATAAAAGGCACAATTTATCACAAAAACTATGGCTCGTATCGCAGGTATAAACATTCCACAGAATAAACTTGTTCACATAGGTTTAACTTATATTTATGGAATTGGTGATAAATTCTCTCAGCAAATTTGTTCATCTTTAGAAATTCCAAGAGCTAAAAGAGTAAATGAATTAACAGACGAAGAAATTTTAAAAATTAGAGAGTACATCGATCAAAACTTTAAAGTTGAAGGTGATTTAAGAAGAGATTATTCACTAAGTATTAAAAGATTAATTGATCTAGCTTGTTACAGAGGAACAAGACATAGAAAAAAATTACCTGTTAGAGGGCAAAGAACTAGATGTAACGCAAGGACAAGAAAAGGAAAAGCAATCGCTATTGCTGGAAAAAAATTAACACCAACTAAAAAATAGTTATGGCTAAAACTGATAAGGTAGAGAATAAAGATCAGAAGGTAGAAAAGTCTACTAAGAAGAGTGTAAAAAGTTCTTACTCAAAAAAGAAGAAAGTTAAAAAAAATATTTTAAATGGAATTGCTTATGTACAATCAACATTTAACAATACTATCATTTCTATTGCTGATACAAATGGAAATGTAATTTCATGGGCATCTGCTGGACAAAAAGGTTTTAAGGGATCAAGAAAATCAACTCCTTACGCTGCACAGATTGCAGCAGACTCTGCGGCTTCTAAAGCACTTGAGTATGGAATGAAAACATTATCTGTTGAGGTTAAAGGACCTGGATCTGGAAGAGAAACTGCTTTAAGAGCATTACAAGCTAGAGGATTTAAGATCTTGTCAATCAAAGATACTACGCCTATGCCTCACAATGGAACTAGACCACCAAAGAAAAGGAGAGTTTAATGGAAGTCGAAAATGTTAATGTAAAAAATTGGAAGTCATTAATTAAACCATCTAAATTAGATGTTCAAATAAGTGATGACTTAACACATGCAAAAATTGTAGCTGAGCCTTTAGAAAAAGGTTATGGTTTAACTTTAGGAAATTCTTTAAGAAGAATTTTATTATCATCAATAAGAGGTGCTGCTGTAACATCAATTCAAATTGATGGTGTTTTACATGAATTCACCTCTATAAAAGGTGTTAGAGAAGATGTGACTGATATTGTTTTAAACGTAAAATCTTTAGCATTAAAAAGTAATTCTGAAGGTACAAAAAAATTAATTTTAGATGCAAAAGGTCCTGGAGAAATTAAAGCTTCTGATATAGCTCCAGTTACAGATGTTGAAATTCTAAATCCTGACTTAGTTATTTGTAATTTAGATGAAAATACTACTTTTCATATGGAGATGAATGTTAATACGGGTAAAGGATATGTTCCTGCAGAGCTAAATAAACCTGAAGAGCCACCATTAGGCCTTATAGCTATAGACTCACTTTATAGCCCAGTTAAAAAAGTTTCATATTCAGTAAGTACCGCTAGAGAAGGTAAAGCATTAGATTATGATAAATTAATTATGGAAGTTGAAACTAATGGATCAATTTCTGCTGAAGATGCTGTAGCTTATTCAGCTAGAATTTTCCAAGATCAGCTTAAAATGTTTGTAAACTTTGATGAGCCAGTTGAAGCTCCTGTAAAAGAAGTTTCTACTGAACCTGAATTTAACAAAAACTTACTAAGAAAAGTAGATGAGTTAGAGTTATCAGTTAGATCAATGAACTGCTTAAAAAATGATAATATTATTTATATCGGTGACCTAGTTCAAAAATCTGAAGGTGAAATGTTGAGAACACCTAATTTTGGAAGAAAATCATTAAATGAAATTAAAGAAGTTTTAACAGGTATGTCTCTATATTTAGGAATGGAAATTCCTAACTGGCCACCAGACAACATTGCAGAAATGTCTAAGAAATTGGAGGAAGCAATTTAATGAGACATGGCTTGGCAAATAAGAAATTAAATAGAACATCAGAGCACAGAAAAGCTTTACTTAAAAATATGCTTAATTCTTTGATTAAGTATGAGCAGATTAAAACTACTTTGCCAAAAGCTAAATTTTTAAAACCTCAAGCGGATAAAATAATAACATTAGGAAAAAAAGAAACTTTACAGACAAGCAAAATGTTGGTTTCTAAACTACAAGATATTAAATCAGCTAATAAAGTTAAAAAAACACTTTCTAAAAGATATCAGAATAGAAAAGGTGGTTACACAAGAATAATTAAAGCTGGATTTAGATATGGAGATAATGCTCCAATGGCAATAATTGAATTTGTTGATAGAGACGTTGAAGCCAAGAGAGTTGATAAACCAAAAAAAAACACAACTAAAGAATCTCCTAAAACGGAAGAGAAAAAACAAGCTACAGCTTAAATCTTAAATCATGAAAAAATCTTACATCGTTGATTCAACGTGTAATGATATGCGTTTGGACAGATGGTTAAGATTAAAAATTGGAAAAATTCCACAAGGACTTGTGGAGAAATACTTAAGAACAGGAAAAATAAAACTCAATAGAAAGAAAGTTAAAAGCTCTTTTAAAGTAAAAACGAAAGATGAAATAAATATATTTAACATTGAATTTAAAGAAAGAATTCAACAAAAAAAAATTAAGTTTTTACCATCAAAAGAAATTATAAAATCAAATGAAGATCAAATCATTGACAACAATGACAATTTTGTTGTTTTAAACAAAGCATCAGGCATATCAGTGCAAGGTGGAACTAAATCAAAAAAAAATCTAATTGATATTTTTGCTAAAAGTGAAATTTTTGAGGGAACAAAACCATATTCTGTTCATAGATTGGATAAAGATACTTCTGGAGTTTTTATTATGGCCAAAAACAGAGAGAGCGCTCAATTGCTTACTTCTTTATTTAGACTAAGAAAAGTACATAAAACTTATTTAGCTATCTGCCAAGGTGAAATTAATAAAAAAACCGGCGTATGGAATGATGATTTAATTAGGTACGACGGTGATAAAAAAATAATTGAAAAAGCAAAAACAATTTTCACAGTTATTGATAAAAATTCTGAAGCAAGTTTATTAGAATTAAAACCTATTACTGGACGAAAACATCAGTTAAGAAAACAATTATATGCAATTGGAAATCCTATATTTGGAGATACAAAATATAAATTATCAAATTCCAATAAAGGAATTAATAAAAATTTAATGTTACATTCATATCAAATTAAATTTAAAATTAATGACATAAAACATACTTATTCAGCATTGTTACCTGATTATTTTAAAAAACTTTTAAAATCTAAAAGACTTAGATCTTCAAATTTGAAATAAAATTATTTATTAATATATCACCTAGATTTGAGTAATCCTGATCTAAAATATTTTTTAAATTAGTTACTCCTTTATCTGAAATACCACATGGTATAATTTTTTTATAATTTTCTAAATCATTATTTATATTTATTGCAAAACCATGATAGGCAATCCATTTGCTAACCCTGATACCTATCGCAGCAATTTTTTTAACCTCATTATTAGATTTATGCCATATTCCGATATTATCTTTATCTGGAAAAGTTTCTATTTTATAAAACTTTAAAGTTTCTATTATAGTTTTTTCAATAATTGTTATAAATTTTCTTATATCTTTATTTTTTCTTAAATCTAAAACAAAATAACAAATTAATTGACCTGGTCCATGGTAAGTAATTTTACCACCTCTATTTGTTTGTAATATTTTAATGGATTTATCTATAATCTCATTATCTTTATAGGAAGTTCCTGCTGTAAAAATTTCATTATGCTCTAAAGTCCAAATTAATTCTTGCTTATTATTTTCATACAAATCCTTTAATCTGGATTCTAATACATTAATAGCATCAAAATAATTTATTGGTTTTATTGACTTTTTGATTTCTATGTTCATTTATAATTTGTATTATCTTTATTATGTATTAATAGTGCAAATCTAAATTATAGGTAGATTTATGTCTTTAACAAAAAAAACTAAGGATAAAAAAGTAAATTTTGAATTTAATAAAGAGTATATAAGAGTTGTTACTAGTAAAATAGCCAACAATGATGCTCAATTTATTACCAATTCATTTAATGAAATGCACCCTGCTGATGCTGCAGATATTATTGAGCACCTTAGCGATGGTGATAGAGAAAGTTTAATTAAATTAAATAATTTCAATATTGATCCTGAGGTTTTTGTTGAATTAAATGAATCTATACAGTCTGAAATTATTACCTATTTATCTTCAGATTCTATAGTAAGTATTCTAAAAGGTTTAGAGTCAGACGATGCTATATCTATATTAGAAAATGTTCCTGAAGAGGATAAAAATGCAATTCTTAGCTCTTTACCACCAAAGGATAGATTTGCTCTACTTGAAAGCTTAAGCTATCCAGAGGACACTGCAGCTAGACTTATGCAGCGTGAATTTACTGCAATACCAAGTAATTGGTCTGTAGGTCAAACAATTGACTATTTAAGAGAAAACAAAGATTTACCAGAGGAGTTTTTAGAAATTTTTATTGTTAATGAGGACTTTAAACCAATAGGCACTGTTCCTTCATCTAGAGTTTTAACAACACCACGTGATACTAAAATGGCAACAATTATGTCGGAGTCGCAATTATTAATTCCTGTTGAAATGGACAAAGAGGAAGTTGCTAATTTATTTGAAAATTATAATTTAAATTCAGCTGCTGTTGTAGACAAAAACAACAAATTAGTTGGAATGATTATGAACGATGACGTTTTGACTGTCTTGAAAGAAGAAGCTGAGGAAGACGCTTTAAGATTAGCAGGGGTAGGAGATGAAGAAATTACTGATGGTGTTGTAAAAAAAACAAAGAGAAGATTCAATTGGCTTTTGCTTAATTTATTTACTGCCTTTCTAGCCACATGGTGCATTAGCTTATTTGGAGCAACAATTGAACAAATGGTAGTATTAGCTTTCTTAATGCCTATTGTAGCATCAATGGGAGGAAATGCTGGAATGCAAACACTTGCAGTTACAGTAAGAACTATAGCTACAAATGATTTAACTCAAAATAACTTTTCATCAAATGTATTTAAAGAATTTTCTATTGGTATTCTAAATGGAATTATATTTGCAGCAATAAGTGCTTTTATTGTTCAGATATGGTTTCAAGATAATATCCTTTCATTGATTATAGCAATATCAATGGTACTAACAATGATCATAGCTGGATTATTTGGTATATTAGTTCCTTTTACCTTAAAAAAAATGAATATAGATCCAGCGATTGCTTCAAGTGTTTTTGTGACGACGATTACAGATGTAATTGGTTTCGTTTCTTTTTTGGGTGTTGGAGCATATTTTTTATAAAATTACAGGTTATCAATCAATCTGATATTATTTAAATAATAAGCAATAAATAATCTTGAATTTTTATTTGTACTTGAAATTTTTAAATTTTTTATATTTCTTAGCTCTAAATAATCGATTTTAATTTTATAATTATTTTTTAATTCTATTTTTTGAAGATTTAAAAAGCTTCTAATATTTTTTTTTTTTTTAATATATTTTTTAATACCTACTAGTTTTTCATAAATTTTTGCTGCTATGACTAAATTAGGCTTCTTTAAAAGAAAGTTTCTTGATGAAAGTGCTACATTATTCCTATCTCGAATTGTTTTACAAGGAATAACCTTAGTTTTATATTTTTTTTCTAATTCTTTTTTTACCAAATATAGTTGTTGAAAATCTTTTTCTCCCATAAATATTTTTTTAGGTTTCACAATATTAGTTAGTTTATTCATTACATCTAAAACACCTTCAAAATGACCTTTTCTAAATTTAGCACATAAAATTTTATCTTTTTTTTGCAATGTAATTTTTGATTTTTTTTTATCGTTGTATATTTCTTTAAATTTAGGAAGATAAACAAAGTCAACTTTTTTGCTTTTTTTAAGAATTTTTAAATCTTTATTGATATTACGTGGATAGGATTTTAAATCTTTTTTGTTATTAAATTGTTTTGGATTAACAAAAATACTAACAATTGTTTTTTTACAAAGTTTATTTGATTTATTTATTAGCGATAAATGACCTTTATGTATTCCACCCATAGTAGGCACAAAGCCTAGGTCATTAAATGGCCTTAATGATTCAAATAATGACGTGTTGTTTAATAAAATTTTCATTTGTATAAAAATATTTAATAAGTAAAACATTTAAATGATTAAACAAGCAATTATTCCTCTGGCTGGACTTGGAACTCGGTTACTACCTTTAACAAGTGTTTTTGCTAAAGAACTTCTACCCATTAATGGAAGACCTGGAATTGAATATATTCTTGATGAATGTATTGAGGCAGGTATTAAAGAGATTGTATTTATTATCTCTATTAAAAAATTAATGATTAAAAAATATTTTTATTGTGATCAGTTTTATAAAAATATTATTAAAAAAAAAAACGATCCTAGAATAATTAATGAATATAAAAAGATACTTAAATATAAAAATAGAATTAAGTTTGTTTTTCAAAATATTCCAAAGGGCACAGGTGATGCTGTCCTTAAAACACAAAAATATATTAAAAATAAGTATTTTTTAATGTTGTTACCAGATGATTTAATAATTAAAAAAAATTGCTCTAAGTCAATGATCAAGGTTCATAAAAAATATAAAGCTTCAGTTATGGCATCTATGAAAGTAAAAAAAAACAATGTTTCAAGATGGGGAATATATAAAATTAATAAAAAATTAAATAAAAGAAATTATGTTATAGATGGTGTTGTTGAAAAACCAACAGTAAAAAAAGCTCCGTCTAACAATGCTGTTATTGGAAGATATATATTACCGCGTACAATTTTTAAAAAAATAAAAGCTCTTAAGCCTGGTAAAGGTAAAGAGATACATATTACTGATGCAATACAGTTATTAATAAATGATAAAGAAAAATTTGTAGCTCATAATTTTGAAGGTAAATACCTTGATTGTGGAACAATGAGTGGCTATATCAATTCCTCAAAAGAAATAGGCAAGATATGAAATTATGTATGATCGGTACTGGTTATGTTGGTTTAGTGAGTGGAGTCTGTTTTTCAGATTTAGGTAATGACGTAATATGTGTTGATAAAAATATTAATAAAATTAATAATTTAAAAAATGGTATAATTCCAATTTATGAACCCGGCCTAGAAGAGTTGGTTTTAAAAAATTATAAGAATAAAAGATTAAATTTCTCAACAAACATTAAAGACTCTGTAAAAAAATCAGATATCATATTTATCTGTGTGGGAACCCCAACAAAAAAAAATGGTAATAGTGCAGATTTAAGTCAAGTATATTCTGTTGGAAATGAAATATCAAAATCTATAAATAAATTTAAAATTATAATAAATAAATCCACAGTACCTGTTACTACAGGCGATGAACTAGAAAAAATAATATCAAAAAAAATAAATAAAAAATACTTTTCAGTAGTTTCTAACCCTGAATTTTTGAGAGAAGGTGAGGCTATTAGAGATTTTATCTATCCAGACAGAATAGTAGTAGGATCTAATGATAATAAATCTCAAAAAATACTAAAAAATTTATATTCACCATTAATTTCTAAAGGTGCAAAATTTATTTCCACAAAAAGAAGAGCTGCTGAGTTGATTAAATATGCTTCAAATGCTTTCCTAGCAACGAAAATTAGCTTTATAAATGAGATTGCAAATTTATGTGAAAAAACAGATATTGACGTTGAAGATATCTCGATTGGCATTGGGCTTGATAAAAGAATTGGTAGCAGATTTTTAAGAGCTGGACCTTCATATGGTGGATCATGTTTCCCGAAAGATACTAAAGCCATAGTTTCTACTGCTGAGAAATTTAAAACCAACTTATCAATTATAAAAAGTGTTATTAAATCTAATAATAATAGGTCTGATTTATTATCTAAAAGAGTTAATTTAATTTTAAAAAACAAAATTAAAAATAAAGTTGTATCTTTTTTAGGTGTAACTTTTAAAGCAAATACAGATGATATGAGAGACTCATCTAGCCTAAAATTAATACCCTTCCTATCTAAAAAAGGTGCTAAAATTAAATATTACGATCCTACCGGATCAAAAAAAGAATTTAAAAAATTAAAAAATGTTGAATTTTCTAATTCAATAGAGGAATCTGTTAAAGGATCAGATATTGTAATTATACATACAGAATGGAATGATTTTAAATCAATTAATTTTAAAAAATTTTCACAAAATAAAAAACTTATTATTTATGATATGAGAAATATTTATTCACCAGATAAAATTAAAAAACTTGGTTTAAAATATTTCGGAATTGGAAGATAATTTACTTTAATTCAAAAATTGCATCAACTTCAACGGATACACCAAGTGGCAAGCTATTTGTACTTACAGCTGCTCTAGTATGCATTCCAGCTTCACCAAAAACAGAAGTAATTAAATCTGAAGCACCATTAATTACTTTTGGCTGCTCAGTAAAGTTATCAGTAGAATTGACAAAACCTGTTAATTTTACGCATGATTTAATTTTAGAAAGATCTCCATGACAAGCTTCTTTTGCTTGAGATATAATACTTAAACCACATCTTTCAGCTGCTTTGTAACCATCATCAACAGACAGATCTTTTCCAACTTTTCCTTTTATTAATTCACTATTTTCTGAAATAGAAATTTGTCCTGAAATATATAGTAAATTTCCAACAATTTTTGTAGCAACATAAGAGCCGACAGGTGGTTTTGCTTGTGGAAGGTTAATTTTTAATTCTTTAATTTTATTTTCAAAATCCATTTTATTTTTCAGCAAACTCCTTAAGTGACTTACTATTTTTAAATTTATTAAGCGTATCTTTTAAATTAAAGTTCTTTAATTTTTTTTTACCTTCTTCTATCTTTTTTGCTGTTTTAGATTTTATCTCTTCTGCTTTTTGCGAGGTTTCTTTTTTTAATTTATCAGATGTACATTTTGCATACTCTTTGCTTAATTTTTCATATTTTGAACAATCTTCAGCAGATGAAAATGTTAGACCAAATAAAGAAATGAATAGAACTGAAATTATGATTTTAATTATTTTCATTTTTTAATTTTTTTAGTTTTTTTAGTTTTTTTATTTTTATCGTATTCTCTTCTTTTCTCAATTAGTATAAGAGCCTCTTCCATTGTTAGCTCTGTTGGGTCTTTTTCTTCTGGTATAGTAGCATTTAGAGATTTGTATTTAATATATGGTCCATATTGACCTTTCATGATTCGGACTGGCTTTTTATCTTCAGGATGTTCTCCTAAGTCTTTTATAATTGAAGAAGACATTCTCCCAGGTTTTGCTTCAGCTATTAATGTAATAGCTCTATTTAAACCTATAGAAAAAATTTCTTCTACATTTTCTAATCTAGCTGATTTATTTTCACATTTTAAATATGGTCCAAATCTACCTGTATTTAAGGTAATTTCTTTTTGATTTTCTGGATTGATACCCAATGATTGAGGTAACGAGCATAGAAATTTTGCTTTATCTATGTCAATATTTTCTAATTCAATTCCTTTTGGTATAGATACATTTTTCAATAGTTCATTTACCTCAGGTTTCTTTTTCTTAGTTTTTTTTCTTTTTTTAATTTTTTCTTCTTCAATATTCTCCTCAAGAACTTTCTCATACTGAAGATAAGGACCAAATCTTCCATTTTTTAGAAAAATATCATTTCCATTTTCGTGTTTTCCAATAAATTTTGGTTCCGCTAGTTGTGATTGAGCAGCTGCTTTAGCTTTCGATAGTGGTCTTGTAAATTTACATTCTGGATAGTTTGAACATCCAATAAAAGCACCTCCTCTAAAACTATTTTTTAAACTCAGTGAACCAGTATCGCATAACTGACATTTTCTAACTATCTTTCCTTCTTTATCAGTGTCAAATATCAATACTCCCAAACTTTCATTTAAAAGATCTAAAACTTCTCGAGTCCTTTTTTCTTTTACTTCTGAAACATTGCTATTAAAGTCTTTCCAAAACATCTCTAGAACTTTTAACCAACTTTCTTTTCCAGAAGTTATTTCATCTAGCTGATTCTCTAGTCCAGCTGTGAAGTTATAATCCACATACTTTGAAAATAGTTTTTCTAAAAACGCAGAAATTAATTTACCTCTGTCAGTTGGGAAAAATCTTTTATTAACTATTTCTGCATAACCTCTATTTGTTATTGTAGAAATTATACTTGCATAAGTTGAAGGCCTACCAATTCCTAACTCTTCTAATTTTTTAACCAAACTCGCTTCAGAGTAACGTGGGGGAGGTTGGGTAAAATGTTGTTCATCAATAAGAGCTTCTATATTAATTTGTCCTTTTGACATCTCAGGTAAAATTTGTTCATCATCATCTTTGCTTTGATTTGAATAAACTTTTAAAAATCCATCAAATTTCAAAACCGATCCACTTGATTTACATATAGTTTTACCGTCTTCAGACTCAATCGTTATTGTATTTCTATCAAATTTTGCTGTTTCCATTTGAGAAGATAGAGCTCTAGACCAAATTAAAGAATATAATTTTTGCTGGTCGGAACTTAAATACTTTTTAACAGAATCTGGATTTCTATTAATATCAGTTGGTCTTATTGCTTCATGAGCTTCCTGAGCATTTTTTGCTTTTTTTCCTGAGTAATTATTTGGATTTTCTGGCAAGTATTCGTTACCATATTCTTTTTTAATAAAATTTCTAAAATCAGAGACAGCATCAGCTGATAAATTAGTTCCATCCGTTCTCATATAAGTAATTAACCCAACTGTATCTCCTTCAATTTCTATTCCTTGATAAAGTTTTTGTGCTATTTGCATTGTTCTTGATGCACCAAAACCCAATCTACTAGAAGCAATTTGCTGAAGTGTTGAAGTAGTAAAGGGTCCTGAGGGATTTCTGCTAACAACTTTTGAGGAAATATCAGTTATGTTAAATTTTTTGGTCTTAATATTGGAAATTGCCTTTTCAATTTCCTCTTTATTTTTAAATGTGAATTTTTCAATTTTTTCTCCATCAAGTTGAGAAATACTTGCTGTAATTTTGCTTTTGTTTTTATCCTGAAAATTAATACTCAAAGTCCAAAACTCTTGAGGTTTGAATAATTCAATTTCATGTTCTCTTTCAGTAATCAATTTTAGCGCAACAGATTGGACTCTACCTGCTGATTTTGAACCAGGTAATTTAGTCCAAAGTATTGGTGATATATTAAATCCAACCAAATAATCTAATGCTCTTCTAGCCATGTATGCATCAACTAATAAGGGCTCTATCTGTCTTGGATTTTCAATACCATGTGTTACGGCTTTTTTGGTTATTTCATTAAATACCACACGTTCAATTTCTTTATCCTTTAAAAGTTTTTTTTCATCTAAATATTCTTTTACATGCCATGCTATTGCTTCACCCTCACGATCTGGGTCAGTAGCAAGAATTATTTTTGAAGAATCTTTCGCAGCATCAGTAATTTCTTTTAAATATTTTTTTGAAAAGCTATCAACTTCCCATTCCATTTTAAAATTTTGATCAGGATCAACTGATCCATTTTTTGAAGGAAGATCTCTAATATGACCATAGCTAGCTAAAACGGTATAGTTATCACCTAAATATTTATTAATTGTTTTCGCTTTAGCAGGGCTTTCAACTATGACTAGATTCATAAAATAACAAACTACTCAAAAGAGTTTGATAGTCAAATTAATAAATTTTTGTCTTAGTTTCTTCTTTATTTTTCAAGCGTTTAATATTTTTTCTGTGGGTAAAAAATATTAAAATAAACATTATTAAGTAAAAAAATACATTTTCTAAACCCTCCATAATTGAAATATAAACCGGTATAGAAAGTGATCCTATCAAGGAAGCTAAAGATGAATATTTAGAAATAAAAAAAATTATTAACCAACAAATACCAAATACTAAACCAAAAATAATATTTAAAGAAAAAAGTATCCCAACATATGTAGCTACACCTTTGCCACCTTTAAATTTTAACCAAACAGGAAAAACATGACCTATAAAAGCAAATAAAGCTGATATATATACTGCTTCAGGGAAATTAATTTTTACGTATAGAACAGGTATTACTGCTTTTAATACATCAAGTATTAGTGTCGAATAACCAATTAGTTTATTACCGGTTCTCAGAGCATTTGTTGCACCAATATTACCAGAGCCTATCTCTCTAATATCTTTTTTTAAAAATATTTTAGTTAAAATTAAACCAAAAGGAATTGATCCCATCAGGTATGAGATTATACCTATTATAAAAAGTTCCATTTTTATATTTTAAATAATTCTATACCTTTTACAAATGTATTGGTTACTTTTCCTTGAAGTTTCTTATCTTCAATTGAAGTATTTTTAGATTTAGAGATTAAATTTTCTTTTTTTACAATCCATGGTTTATTGATATCCACTATACAAAAATCTGCATCATTTCCAATTGACAGGTTTCCTTTATTTATATTTAATATTTTTGCTGGATTGGATGTTAATGCTTGAATGATAGTTTCAAGTTTTACAGATCCATTATGAAATAATTCTAAACTTAAAGATAATAATGTTTCAATGCCAGATGCACCTGTTGCAGCTTGAGCAAAAGTTAATCTTTTAGATTCTTCATCTTCAGGTTTATGATCAGAAACAATTACATCAATAGTTTTATCTTTTAATCCTTGAACTAAAGCTTCTCGATCTTCTTCTCTTCTCAGTGGAGGTGATAATTTTAAAAATGTTCTAAAATCTCCAATGTCATTTTCATTTAATGAGAGATTATTTATTGATACACCGCAAGTAAATTTAACATTTTGCTTACGTTCCTTAATTATATCTAAAGATTTTCCTGCTGATAATTGAGATATATGATATCGACATTTAGTTTTTTCTAAGAGAGTAAGATCTCTTTCAATTATAATTCTTTCAGCAATATCTGGTATGCTTGATAAGCCTAGTTTTGTTGCAATAATACCAGAATTAATCATTCCATTTTTAGCTAAATAGTAATCTTCAGCATGTTGCATTATAAGACATCCCAAATCTTTAGCTGAATTCATAATTCTAGACATAAGTCTAGTATTTTGAATTGTTTTTACTCCGTCAGTAAAAGCAATAATTCCTTTTTTAGCTAGTAACCCAAATTCAGTCATATTGGTGCCATCGGTGTTTTGAGTTAATGAAGCGCAAGGAAAGATATTTATTTTAGACTTATCACGTCCTCTTCTTTTTAAAAAATCTACAATTGATACATTATCTATAATTGGATCTGTATTAGGCATTGTTACTACGGAAGTTACTCCACCAGACAATGCTGCATTACTTAAAGTCCTAAAATTTTCTTTATATTCATATCCTGGCTCACCTACAAAAACTCTCATATCCACTATACCAGGAAATATATATTTACCCTTTAAGTCAGTAGGTTTTTCTCTCGTTGGTAAATTGTTTGTATTTACCTTTTTTCCTATTGCTTCTATCTTTCCGTCTTCTCCAATTATTAATCCACCATTTTCATTTATAGAATTGTGAGGATCTATAATGTTTGCATTTATAAAGTATTGTTTTTTCATTTATTCACAAAATATTTTTAAACATGCCATTCTTACAGCAACACCTAATTCAACTTGTTCTTTAATTACACTTTTGTTTATGTCATCAGCTAATCTTGTATCAATTTCAATTCCTCTATTCATTGGACCAGGATGCATAATTAAAGCATCTGACTTTGCATGATCAAGTTTATCTGGCGTTAATCCATAATATTCATAGTATTCTCTATTCGATGAAAGATATGAACTGGTCATTCTCTCATTTTGTAATCTAAGCATCATTACAATATCACAATCTTTGAGACCCTTTTTCATATCAGTAAAAGTGTTAACACCAAACTTTTCAATTTCTTTTGGCATAAGATTAGATGGTGCAACTATATTAACTTCTGCCCCTAACATTGTAAGAAGATAAATATTTGATCTAGCCACTCTTGAATGAAGTATGTCTCCACATATAGCTATTTTTAATCCCTGAATTTTTTTTTTTCGATTTCTAATTGTTAATGCATCTAATAAAGCTTGAGTAGGATGCTCACGTCTGCCATCACCAGCGTTTAGAACGACACAATTAACTTTTTGAGATAACAGATTACAAGCACCAGAGTCTTGATGTCTGATCACAATTATATCAGGATGCATAGCATTTAAGGTCATAGCTGTATCAATCAAAGTTTCACCTTTTTTAATAGCTGAGTTACCCATATTCATTGACATGACGTCTGCTCCAAGTCTTTTTCCAGCAAGTTCAAATGAGCTTTGTGTTCTAGTTGATGGCTCAAAGAATAAGTTTATTTGTGTTTTGCCTCTTAACACATCAATTTTTTTATTTTTACTTTGGTTTAATTTTATGAAAGCTTCTGACTCATCCAGTATATAATTAATATCATTAACTGATAAATCTTGGATACCTAACAGATGTTTTTGTGAGATTTTAATAGCTTTATTGGTTTTAATTGCCATTAAAATTAACTCTATAGCTATAAAGCCCCTAAATGGCAAGGATTAATTATTTAAATAATCTATTGCTCCTTGAAGAATAAATGCAGCTGCATTTTGATCTATGTTTTTTTCACGCTTAGAAACATTAAAATCAAACTGACTAGATAGATTAAATGCCCCAACAGTTGAAAGTCTTTCATCCCATAAGCAAACATCTACATCAACATTTTTGTCTATATTTTTAGATACATCACTTACTGATTGAGCAGAAGGACCTAATGAACCATCCATGTTAATTGGATATCCAATGATAATTCCTTTAATATTGTTTTCCTCTATTATTTTTTTTAATTCGTTGATTACATCATCATTATTGGTTTTATTGATCGTTTTAAAAGGTGTGGCTATTGACTGTTTTTCATCACAAATTGATACACCGATTCTTTTTGAACCGAGATCTAAACCAATCAATCTAGAGGTTTCAGACTGTTTTTTTTTGAATTCTTCAATAGTGATCATATTGTATATTTTAAACTTAAGTGATAGTTTGCGACATATTTAAATACCATATGAGCATCGATCTTAAAACAATAAAGCATATATCTAAACTATCAAGAATTTCTGTAGATGAGAAAAAAGCAGAGAAACTTGCAGGAGATTTAAATTCAATTTTCGATTTTATTGAAAAACTTAATGAACTAAAAACTGACAATGTTGAACCATTAACTTCTGTTGCTGAAACAACTCTAAAACTAAGGTCAGATGAAGTAAAAAGTAAAAACTTAAGAGATCAAGTAATAAAAAATTCTCCTAAGGAAAATGAAGATTATTTTGTAGTACCAAAGGTAATTGAATAATGTCAGATATAACTAAACAATCATTATCTGAGTTAGTAGAAAATATAAAAGGTAAAAAACTTTCCTCAAGTGAAGTTACTAATGCATTTGTTGAAAGATCAGAAAAATCAAAAGAATTAAATGCATATATAACTGAAGATTATGCAAATGCTTTAAATAAAGCAAAAAAATTTGATGAAAAACCTAATCTTGATCTGAAATTACCTGGCATTCCAATGGCTGTAAAAGATTTATTTTGCACAAGAGATTTAAGAACTACTGCAGGTAGTAAGATTTTAAATAACTTTGTTCCAACATACGAGTCAACAGTCACACAAAATATTTGGAATCAAGGAGCTATCCTAATGGGTAAATTAAATTGTGATGAATTTGCAATGGGTTCATCTAATGAAACTAGTTTTTTTGGTAATGTACAAAACCCAATTGATAAAAATTTAGTTCCAGGAGGATCCTCTGGTGGATCGTCTTCTGCTGTAGCAGCTCAATTGACACCAATAACTATTGGAACAGATACAGGTGGATCTATAAGACAGCCTGCTTCATTTACTGGAACTGTCGGATTAAAACCCACTTATGGTAGTTGCTCTAGATACGGAATTGTAGCATTTGCATCATCCCTAGATCAAGCTGGTCCAATGGCACAAAATGTTAAAGATTGTGCATTGTTACAGGAAGTTATTAGCACTTATGATGAAAAAGATTCTACTTCAATAGATTTTAAAAGAAACGAGTACAGCAAAGAATTAACAAAAGATATCAAAGGAAAAAAAATAGGAATACCCAAAGAATATAGAGTAGATAGCATGCCTAAAGAAATAGAAGACCTATGGAAAAAAGGTATTGAATACGCAAAAGATTGTGGTGCTGAGATTATCGATATATCTCTACCTCATACTAATTATGCACTACCAACCTATTACATAGTAGCACCAGCAGAGGCCTCATCTAATTTGGCTAGATACGACGGTGTTAAATACGGTTTTAGAGCTGAAGGAGAAAATCTTATTGATATGTATGAAAAAACTAGATCTGAAGGATTTGGTGCTGAGGTTCAAAGAAGAATAATGATTGGAACTTATGTTTTATCTTCAGGATATTATGATGCTTATTACCTTAAAGCACAAAAGGTAAGAAAACTTATTAAAAATGATTTTGATGATGCTTATAAAAAAGTTGATGCAATTCTAACCCCATCCACTCCAAGTTCAGCTTTTAAAATTGGTGAAAAAACAAATGATCCAGTTTCAATGTATTTAAATGATATTTTTACTGTTCCTGTAAATTTAGCAGGTTTACCTGGAATTTCTATACCTGCAGGCCATGATGCTAACGGATATCCATTAGGATTACAGATAATAGGTAAAGCTTTTGATGAACAAAATATTTTAAACATTGCATATGCTATGGAAGAAAAAATTAATTTTAAAAACAATATTACTGATTGGTGGATTAAGTGAGTAAGAACAAATCTGAATATCTAATTAATAGACATGATAATCAATATGAAGTTGTCATTGGTTTAGAAGTTCATGCACAAGTTACATCTGAGTCAAAATTATTTTCAACATCGGCAACCAAATTTGGAGCTGAGCCAAATACTCAAGTAAGTTTAGTTGATGCAGCATTTCCAGGAATGTTGCCGGTAATAAACGAGTATTGCGTAAAACAAGCTATCAAAACAGGAATTGGTTTAAAGGCTAAAATCAATAAGAGATCTGTCTTTGATAGAAAAAATTATTTTTATGCAGACTTACCTCAGGGATATCAAATCTCACAATTCAAAGATCCAATTGTAGGTGAGGGTAAAGTAATACTTGATATGCCAGATGGTCAAAAAGAGGTAGGTATAGAAAGATTACACTTGGAGCAAGATGCCGGTAAAAGCATTCATGATTTAGATCCTAAAAATACTTTTGTAGATTTAAATAGATCAGGTGTGGCTTTAATGGAAATTGTAAGTAAACCTGACCTAAGGTCTCCAGATGAAGTAAATGCATATATTAAAAAATTAAGATCTATAATGAGATATTTAGGCACCTGTGATGGAAACATGCAGGAAGGATCTTTAAGAGCCGATGTAAATGTATCTGTCAGAAAAAAAGGTTCAAAAGAGTTTGGAACTCGATGTGAGATCAAAAATGTTAACTCAATAAAATTCATGCAGATGGCAATTGAATACGAAGCTAATAGACAAGTTGATTTAATTGAGGATGGTCAAACTATTGATCAAGAAACAAGACTTTTTGATACTAAAAAGAATGAAACCAGATCAATGAGATCAAAAGAAGATGCTCATGATTATAGATATTTTCCAGATCCAGACTTATTGCCATTAGAAGTTTCAGATGATTTTATTGAAAACTTAAAATCAGAAATTCCTGAGCTACCAGATGAAAAGAAAAAAAGATTTATAGAAAAATTCAAGTTATCTCCTTATGAAGCAAACATTTTAGTTTCTGATATTGAAACATCAAATTACTTTGAAAATGTAATTAAGAAGTCTGATGTAAAACTTGCAACAAATTGGATAATTGGTGAATTATTTGCAGCGTTAAATGAAAAAAATTTAGAAATAACTGAAAGCCCTATAAGTCCAGGCAACTTATCAAAACTAATTAATTTAATTAAAGACGGAACAATTTCTGGAAAAATTGCAAAAACAGTTTTCGAACAAATGATGGAAGGCGACAAAGATCCTCAGAAAATTGTTGAAGAAAAAGGTTTAAAACAAGAGAGTGATCCAAAAGCACTTGAGGCACTGATAGATAAGGTTATTGATGATAACAGAGACAAAGCTACCGAATATAAATCAGGTAAAGTTAAATTATTTGGTTTCTTTGTAGGTCAAGTAATGAAAGTTTCTGGTGGAAAAGCAAATCCTCAATTAGTTAATGAGATTTTAAAGAAAAAACTTTAGAATTTATGGGTTCAGACCTAAATATAACTAAAGAACTCCAAGAGTATATTTTAAGTCATGGATTTAATTTACATCCAGTCCAAAAAAAAATAATTGATTACAACACTTCTCTTGGTGATATCAAAAGAATGCAAATCTCAATTTCACAAAGTCAATTTCTGCATTTAATTATAAAAATTTCAAATATCAAAAAAATTTTAGAGATAGGTACATTTACAGGATTAAGTACGTTATCTATGGCTTTGGCATTATCAGATGACGGCAAAATAATTGCTTTAGATAAAAATGAAGAAACTAATAAAGTTGCAATAGATTTTTTTAAAAAAGCTAATCAAGATCATAAAATAAAAACATTAATTAAACCTGCTTTAGAAAGTTTAGATGAAATTAAAAATGAAAAGTTTGATTTAGTTTTTATTGATGCTGATAAAATGAATTATATCGAATATTATGAGCGTTCTTTAAAATTATTGAACAAAAATGGTCTAATTATCATCGATAATGTTTTGTGGTATGGAGAAGTTGTTGATGAAAACAATACTGATAAATTAACTAAAAATATTAAAGAATTTAATGTTCATATTTCCAAGGATACAAGAGTCGAAAAATTAATAATTCCTCTTGGGGACGGAATGACTGTTTGTAGAAAATTATAATGTTTGAAGTAGTTGGTTTTTATAAATTTATTAAAATTTCTTATCTAAAGAAAAATCAAAAAATTTTATTAGAAACTTTAAAAAAGAGAAACATTAGAGGCACTATAATTATCTCTAAAGAAGGGGTAAATGGAACTATTTCTGGTAAAACTGCAGACATTAAATTCACTATTAATAATTTAAAAAAAACTCTTAAATTTAAAGAATTTAACAGCAGTAACGTGTCTAAAAGCTCATTCCAACCATTTCACAAACCTAAAGTAAAAATTAAAAATGAGGCTGTTCCTATGAATTTAATTTTAAATAAAAGAATAAAGAAAAAAGATAGCCATGTAGATCCAATCAAATGGAATAAGCTGATTAAAGAAAAGGATATTGTTCTTATAGATGCAAGAAAACCTTTCGAGTACGATGTTGGAACATTTAAGGGAGCAATCAATCCAGATGTTGATAACTTTAGAGATTTTCCAAAATATCTAAAAAAATTAAAAAAAAATCAACCTATAGCTATGTTCTGTACTGGTGGAATTCGTTGTGAAAAGGCATCAGTATATTTGGAAAAAAAAGGTTTTAATAACATTTATCAGTTAAATGGTGGAATTTTAAATTATCTGAAAAAAACTAATAAGAAAAAAAGTTTATGGAAAGGCGAATGTTTTGTTTTTGATAACAGAATTAGTTTAAAACATGGTCTAAAAGTTGGTTCTTACTCAATGTGCAGTGGTTGTAGGAAGCCTATTTCTCTTAAGGATAAAAAATCAAAAAAATATGAAGAGGGTGTTTCATGTCCAAATTGTCACGATAATCTAACAGATCATCAAAAATCAAGATTTAGAATGAGACAAAAACAAATTAATCTTGCTAAAGAAGCAGGAAAAAGACATATCTTTCAAAAAGAGTATTAACAAATCTTAAATTAATGAATTTATTAAAAGATGAAGTTTCGTTGTTAGTAAGAAAACTTGCTGTACCAGCAAGTGTAGGAACCTTATTCCAAACACTCTATACAATCGTAGATACTTTTTATGCAGGAAAAATATCACCAGAGGCCTTATCTGCTTTGAGCAAGTCTTTTCCGATATATTTTTTGATTATTGCGACATCCATTGGAGTTACCGTAGCGGGAACATCATTGATTGGCAGCAGTATTGGAGAAAAAAACGAAAAAAATGTTTTATGTTATTTTGGAAATGTAATCATTTATTCGATTATAATATCGGTAGTTGTATCTATTTTAGGATTTGCTTTTGGAGAAAAGATATTCTTATTAATGAATTCCTCTCAAGAAGTAACAATTCTTGGACTCGAATATATAAATGTAATTTTTCTAGGTACGATATTATTTATTTTAGTAGTAGCATTAAATTCATTCTTACATGCAGAAGGAGATACTAAAACTTACAGAAATGTTCTAATATTTTCTTTTTTCTTAAACATTATTTTAAATCCAATTTTTATTTTTGGTTTTTTATTTATACCACCATTAGGAATAACTGGTATTGGGATAGCAACTTTAATTGCTCAATTTGTATCTTTGTTGGTTATTCTGATAAAAATATTAAATAATCAAAGAATTAAACAAATAACTTTTGACCATTTCAAAGCTAAATTTTTTTTCTTAAAAAATATTTTTTTTCAATCAATGCCAATTACAATTGCCATACTAGGGTATTCTATTGCTGCAACAGTTGTTTTTACATATGTTGGATTATTTGGTGAATATGCTGTAGCAGGGTATGGATCTGCCACAAGAATTGAGCAAGTGCTTTTGTTACCAATATTAGGAATTAATACAGCAATAATTTCTATAATAGCGCAAAATATTGGAGCAAAATATTACGATAGAGTGGAGCAATCCTATTTTACCTCAATAAAATACGGTCTATTTATAATGTTAATCGCTGGTGTAGTTATTTTTATAAGTGCTGAAACTGTTCCTAAATTCTTTTCTTCAAATCCAGATGTAATTATGCATGGATCGATGTACCTTAAGATTTCTGCATTTATTTTACCTGCTTATCCAATATTTTTCTTATCAAATGGATTTTTTATGGCATTAAAAAAATCTGAGAAAGCTATGGTTAATAACATTGCCAGAAATGTTATAGTGCCAGTTTTATCCTTTTACATTGCAAAGTATTTAAATGCAGATTTTAAAACTTTTTTTTATATTTGGGCTATCTTTCAATGGTTGATATCATTGATGTTACTATTTTATGTCAAATATTATATTAAACATAAATTAGCTAATATTTAAAATTTTTTAAATATGTTTTTTACAAAGAGGAAAGCAATAATTTTAATTATAATCTGTTCTATTTTTTTTATTCTCACATATAACGATGTTAGGTCTGAAGAGATTAAAGAAATTTCTGGAAATGTTCAAATTATTGATGGTGATACAATAAAAATAAATTCAAAAAAGATAAGATTGCATGGAATTGATGCACCTGAATTCAAGCAAATGTGTAAAAAGCCATATTTAACAATAATTTTTTTTACTTTTGCTGAAGATTATCCATGTGGAAAAATTTCAACTCAAAAATTACAAAAAAAAATAAATAACAAAGTAATAACTTGTAAAATTTTGGATATTGACAGATATAAAAGATTAATTGGAGAGTGCTATAAAAGAAATTTAAATCTGAATTCTTGGCTAGTTTCAAACGGTTATGCAGTAGCTTATAGAAAATACTCAAAAAAATATATATCAAACGAAATTAATGCAAAAAATGAAAAATTAGGTATCTGGCAAGGTAAATTTGAAATGCCATGGGACTTTAGAAGAAAAAAATAATTTTATAATCTTGAAGCACAGTCTTCAATCCAAGAACAAAGATGTTCAGCAAAAGATCTTCTAACAAACAGATTTACATTATTTTCATCCTTGTGGTGAAGAATTACATCTACATTATTTAAAACTGTCTGAGTTGTTGATCCCTTTTTTTCTTTAAATTCATTAAAATTAAAGGGAGATCCTGCTGAAAAAATTTCATAGATATTTTCGCCTTTAAGTTCTAATTGAACAAATTGATCTGTTACATCAACAACAGCACCTAAATTTGTTTTTGAAATACTATTAATTAACATTTCATATAGATCGGATTTGTTAGTGTCTTTACTTGCTAGCTCATTTGAGACTATCATCCATTCATCCGGGCTAAGCCATATTGCTGTTAATTTATCACTCGTTGTTGAAGTGTTTGCCTCTGTAGGTAAGATCATATTAAGATTTTTACCAATATTTGTTAAAAATTCTCTTTTTTTACCTCTTAAATTAATTTTCATTACTGGAGAGATTTCTTTTACAGAAATACTTTCTTGATCAACCTCTTTTTTAATAACTGAATTATAGTTAAGCATTTAACCTCTCATTTTTTTCATCATAAAAAATTGGATTCGCAACAGTGACATTAATATTTTTATTTTCCATAGGCACAAAAAGTTTTTTTCCCATCATATCTTTTCCACCTCTAACTACTGCAAGTGCTATTGATTTCTTTAGGTTTGGACTAAAATAACTTGAAGTTACATGTCCAAGCATTTCTACTGGACTTTGATTTAACTTAGAAACTATTTGTGCTCCTTCTTCTAAAACAATATTTGGATCATCAGTTAATAAACCTACTAATTGCTTTCTATCTTCTCTCATTGTATCAGATCTATAAAGAGATCTTTTTCCTATGAAATCGTATTTCTTCTTGCTTACTATCCAATCCATTTGAAGATCGATAGGAGTCATTGTTCCATCTGTATCTTGTCCAACAATAATAAAACCTTTTTCTGCTCTTAATAAGTGCATTGTCTCAGTCCCATAAGGAGTAATGTTAAACTCTTTACCTGCCTCTATACACTTTTCCCATAAATCTTTTCCATAACTTGCTTGAACATTGATTTCGTAACTGTGTTCTCCAGTAAAACTAATTCTCATTATTCTACATTGAACATTGCCAATTTTCGATTCTTTAAATGACATGTGCGGAAAGTTTTCATCTGATAAATCTAAATCAGGAATTATTTTTTTAAGAATTTTTTTACTATTAGGTCCGCATAAACTCGCTGTAGCATAATGATCTGTTACAGAGGTTAAATAAACATCAAGCTCAGGCCATTCTGTTTGAAGATAGTCTTCAAGTTTACCTAAAACATTTGCTGCTCCACCAGTTGTTGTGGTCATGATGTAATGATTTTCACCTAATCTTGTTGTAACTCCATCATCATAAACCATACCATCTTCATTTAGCATTAACCCATATCTACATTTCCCTATAGCTAATTTTGACCAAGCATTTGTATAAACTCTATTTAAGAATTCAGAAGCATCACTTCCTTGAATATCAATTTTACCAAGAGTAGAGGCATCCAGTATACCAGCACTTTCTCTAGCAGCTTTACTTTCTCTTTGAACTGCTTGATGCATAGTTTCTCCGTTAATAGGGTAGTACCATGCTCTCTTCCATTGTCCGACATTTTCAAATTCAGCTTTATTTTCAACATGCCAATCATTCATTGGCGTTCTTCTAAAAATATCAAAAAACTTTCCTACATTTCGACCTACAATAGTTCCAAATGTTAATGGTGTGTAAGGAGGTCTAAATGTAGTGGTTCCTAATTCTCCCATTTTAACGCCTGCTGTATCTGCAATTATGCCTAACGCATGCATATTTCCTAGTTTACCTTGATCAGTTCCCATACCGGTAGTCGTGTATCTTTTAACATGCTCAATAGATCTAAAACCTTCTCTTAATGCTAATTTTATATCTTTAGCAGTTGCATCGTTTTGATAATCTACAAATGGTTTAGTTTTGCCTATAGGTTTATCCGAAGGTAGTAACCAAATATTTCTTTTTGAATTTTCCTGATCAATCTCAACTTTAATACCATCTAAATCTGTTTCATTAATATTAAGAGTATCTTTAATTTTTTGATTTAGATTTTTAATGATTTCGTCAATTTTAAAATCTCCACCACAAGATCCTACACTTATTTGTTCAGATGTATTCTGATTTGGTAAGAAAACTTTTTTTTCTTCATCAAATTTAAGTTTACTACCTGATTGTGTATATAAATGTACAGCAGGTGTCCAGCCACCAGCAACTCCTAAGCAATCACACGAAATAGAAATTTTACTTCCAGTCACTGAAGTACCATCATTAGATAGTTTCATTATTGAAATACTATTTAGTCTTTTATAACCAGTTGTATCAACAATTGAGTGTGACCAGTAAATTTTAATACCTGCTTCTTTTACTTTTTTAACAATTTTACTTTCGGATTGTTCTCTAATATCAATTATTGCTTCAACATTGATACCTTTATTGTATAGTGAAATAGCACTTTCGTAGGCACTATCATTATTAGTAAAAAAGACATTTTTACTACCACACGCAACACCATAAAATTCACTGTATTTTTTTATTGCAGATGAAAGCATTATTCCTGGTCTATCATTATTATTAAATATCAAAGGTCTTTCTAATGCACCTGTAGCTAAAATAACTTTCTTAGCTCTAATTTTAAGAAGTCTTTGTCTGATTTTATTTGTTTTATCTTTTGCCTCTAAATGATCAGTTAGATTTTCTCTAGCCAAAAGATAATTATATTGATGATAAGCAGCTACACTTGTTCTAGTTTTTATTTCAAGATTTTTAATATTTTTAAGTTTCTCTATTTCTTTTTTTAACCATTCAGAAGGAGTTTTATTATCAATTTTGTTAAATTCGTTATTTTCAAAAATAGTTGAGCCACCAAGTTCATTTTTTTCATCAACTAGCAATGTTCTAAAATTATTTTTAGCTGCATTTTTTGCTGCTAATATTCCTGATATACCTGCACCTACAACCAATACATCACAGTGAATATTACGGTGGTCATAAATGTCAGGGTCACTTGATGTTGGTGATTTCCCCAAACCTGCTGAGTGTCGTATGAAAAATTCATATTTCTCCCAGAAACTAGCAGGCCACATAAATGTTTTGTAATAAAAACCTGCTGGAAAAAAAGGTGAGAGAAAATTGTTTATTCCACCAATATCAAATTCAACACTAGGCCAACAATTTTGACTTGATGCCTCCAAACCTTCATAAATCTCTACTTCAGTAGCTCTAACATTGGGTTCCGTTCTGTTGGTACCAGGGTTTATTTGAACAATAGCATTTGGCTCCTCTGAACCTGAAGTCATAATTCCTCTTGGTCTATGATATTTAAAACTTCTTCCAACTAAATGAACATCATTTGCAAGTAATGCTGATGCTAAAGTATCGCCTTTAAATCCATGGTAAGTTTTGCCATTAAATTTAAAGGAAATTCTATTAGTTTCATCGATGTATTCGCTAGATTTTACTCTTAAGTTTTTAGTCATTTTATTGAGAAGGTGGTTTTTCACCCATTTTATAAATTGCTTTTATTTCATCGTTAGAAGTATCTCTAATCATATTAAACCATTTACGACAACCATGTGCATGGTTCCATCTTTCAAATTGAACACCTTTTATATTTTTTCTCATAAATAAATATTCTGCCCACTCATCATCACTTAATTCTGTTGGTTGCTTAGGTCTTTCGATATGAGCTTCACCACCAGCCTTAAATTCTTGCTGATCTCTTTCTCCACAGTATGGACAGTTTATTAAAAACATTAATGAGCAACCGCTGCTGCACCATGTTCATCAACAAGGTCACCGCTTACAAATCTATTTAAATTAAATGCAGCATTAAGTTTGTGAGGTTCATCGTTTGCAATAGTATGAGCAAATAAATCTCCAGATCCAGGAGTTGCTTTAAATCCTCCAGTACCCCAACCACAATTAAAATATAATCCTTTAATTGAAGTTTTACTTAAAATTGGACTAGCGTCAGGACAAATATCTACTATTCCTCCCCATTGTCTTAACATTCTCATTCTACTGAAAATTGGATATAATTCTAAAATTGCATTTAGTGTTCCTTCAACTATTTGATGACTACCTTTTTGAGTATAAGAAACATAATCATCCGTTCCAGCACCAATGACCAGTTCTCCTTTGTCAGATTGACTAACATAAGCATGTACTGCGTTAGACATTACAACTGTATCAATAATTGGTTTTACAGGTTCAGAAACTAAAGCCTGTAAAGGTTTACTTTCAAGGGGAAGTCTTAGACCAGCCATATTAGCTATTACACTAGAATGACCAGCTGCAACTACACCAACTTTTTTAGTTTTTATAAATCCTTTTGTTGTTTCTATTCCCTCAACACTATCTCCATTTCTTTTTATCCCTTTAACTTCACAATTTTGAATAATATCAACACCCATTGCATCAGCTCCTCTAGCATATCCCCAAGCAACCGCGTCGTGTCTTGCTGTACCAGCTCTACGTTGTAGAGTTCCTCCTAAAACAGGGTATCTAATATCTGGTGATGTATTTATAATTGGACAAAATTTTTTAACTTCTTCTGTGCTCAAGTAGACTGCGTCAATTCCATTTAGTCTATTAGCATGGGTTCGTCTTTTTAAATCTCTAACATCTTGCAAATTATGTGCAAGGTTCATTACACCTCTTTGACTAAACATTACATTATAGTTTAGTTCTTGAGATAAACCTTCCCAAATTTTTAATGCATGATCATATAATCCTGCACTGGCGTCCCATAAATAATTTGATCTAATAATTGTAGTATTCCGTCCAGTATTTCCTCCACCAATCCAACCTTTCTCGACTATGGCAATATTATTCATATTGTGTTTTTTTGCTAAATAGTAGGCTGTTGCTAATCCGTGGCCACCACCACCAACAATAACTGCATCGTACTCTTTTTTAGGAGCAGGATCTTTCCACGCTCTATGCCAATTTTCATGATATGAAAGAGCATTTTTGATTAACGAAAATACTGAGTACTTATTTCTCATAATAATTGAATAATTACTTTATATATATTGAATTTTCAATACAATCGCTTAATACACAATGTCATATGGAAGAGTGGGTGAGAGGCTGAAACCAGTCGTTTGCTAAATGACCGTGCGAGGAAACTTGTACCGAGGGTTCGAATCCCTCCTCTTCCGCCACTAAAATAGAGGCTGATCTATAAAAAAGTTTTTCATAGTTACAGGACGCTGTTCCAAAATATATCTATAGACATTATAATTTTCCATCACTCGCTGAACGTAATTTCTTGTTTCTCTAAATTTTATCAACTCAACCCAATCAACATAATCAACTTGTTTTTTTTGCGGATCTTTATTTATTTTTTTCCAATATTTAACTCTATTGGGTCCAGCATTATAAGCAGCGACTGCAAAAGGGTAGGCACCATCATATTGTAGAATTAAACCCGCAATATAATGTGAGCCTAAATTGATATTATATTCTGGATCAGTGGTTAATCTTGATTTTGAATAAGGAAGTTTGGCTTGTTTTGAAACTAATTTTGCTGTGTAAGGCATCAATTGCATTAATCCTTTTGCTCCAGCATGACTATTAGCTTCTAAATCAAATTCACTTTCTTGTCTAATTATAGATAAGATTAAAGCACTCTCTGGAATTTTTCTTTTATTAATATATTTAGGAGTACTAATTATTGGATAATTGTATTTATTGTGAAATCTTTTTTGATAAGATGCAATTTTTGAAACCTGAATAGCAAAGTCATATCTATTTATACTTGTGGCTAATTCTGCAGCCAAAACCTCACTACCTTTTGCTATATTATCATTAGCCAAATGTCTTAAAATATGTTTTGTATATTTATCTTTCTTTAATTCATTTAGAAGATAAGAAATTTTTACAAGCTCTTTATTAAAAAATTGAATTCTATATTTTGGGTCAATTTCCATATCTTTTTCTAACTCAAATTTTCCATTTGGATTTAATTTTAAAAAAGCTAGCTGACCATAGTAAGTAGTAAGATATTTTGTGGCTTCTTTGTACCAAGTATTTGATTGCTCTATTTCGCCTATTTTTTCATATGCTCTTCCAAGCCAATAAGCACCCCTAGACAAGCTTATTGGATAACTAACATTTTCATAAAAATTTTTAAAATGATCTTTAGCAGTCATTGGATCATTTAAAAAACTTAAAGCTATCCAGCCGCTCATCCATTCTGCAGCAGCATATTCAGATCCTTCAGTCATTCCATGATTGCTTGAAATTTTATAGGAAATTTCAAATTTTTTTTTATAAAGCAATGCTCTTGAGATAATTTCTCTTTCTTTCCACCATTTGTCAGGTCTAACTAAATACTCTTTATCATTTCTTATTTTCAATAAGATTTCAGCTGAAGAGTCTACACGTCTTTTTTTTCTTCTCCATTTCAATCGATCATAGTTTAAACCTGCATCATTCTTAAATTTTTGTGGAACATTTGCTATAGCCTGGTCAACTCCATAGCCTTTACTCATTAAAAGGTATCTCGCGTTATATAAAAGTTCATAATCTTTTGGCAGATATCTTATTAATCTTTGTAAATCCCAACGATCACCATTCCAAGCTAAATAATCAGCTCGTTTAATATAGTCATCTGCTTTTAAATATTTTTTATATTTTTTTCTAAAATATTTTAATTCGTTTTTAGATAAATCTGCTGTTACCCAACCTTCTTTAATTAGTTTTATACCCTTATTTTTGTCTCCAATTAAAATATGGCTTTCTCCAAGTATCATTTTTCCATAACCACTTAAAGGATCCTTTTCTCCAAACCAATTTATTATTTTTTTAGGTGAAACACTTTCTGTTGATAGTTTATGTTCAGCAAGATATTTAACTCTACTTATTCTAGGATAATCTAAATTTTTATTTAAAAAAACTTGATATTCGTAAAAGGAAGCTTGGTTACCAGACGTTAAAAGATGTCTCCATTGTATAAAATTATAAATTGAGTTGTCTTTTGCTTTTTTTGCTATTTTAAGCGCAGATGACCATTTACCTTTCTGCATTTCTGAAATAGCTTTTTTCGCCAATCCAAAGTCTTTTTTACTATAATATCTTGAAATCTTAACTCTCTTAGTAGTATTAATGCCAGCTACTGTTGGTTTTTTTTTTGGTATTTTAAAACTTAACTTTTTTTCTTTTAAAACCAACTCTTTTTTAACAACCACTTCTTCAATTTTAACTTCTTTAGTTCTTGAGGGTTTCTTTAAAGGTTTAAGGATATTTATAGAGATTTTCTTTTGAATTTCTTCTTTACTTAATGCAGGTTTTTTTAAGGGTACAACTGAATTGATTTCAGCAGTGACCTTATTTGAAAGCATTAATATTGATACAGTGAAACTTAAAAATAATATTTTTTTTAGCATAATCTTTTAGTATATGAATCTTTAAACTATGTTATAAGTATTTATGTTCAAAGGATCAAATGTTGCTTTAATTACACCATTTAAAAATAATGCTCTAGATGAGGAGGCGTATATAAAATTAATACATTTCCACATTGATAATGGTACCAACGGACTTGTTCCAGCTGGTACAACTGGTGAATCTCCCACGTTAAGTCATGATGAACATCAAAGAGTTATAGATTTATGTATAAAAGAAAGTAATGGAAAAATTCCAGTTATCGCTGGGACAGGGTCAAACTCAACAGAAGAAGCAATTTCTTTAACCACACATGCAGAAAAAGCAGGAGCTAACGGTGCTTTGATAGTTACCCCTTATTACAATAAACCAACCCAAGAAGGCTTGTATCAACATTATAAAGCAATTAATGACAAATGCGGCATTCCAATTATAATTTATAATATTCCTGGCAGATCTGTGATTGATATGTCAGTAGACACAATGGCCAGACTGTATGAATTAAAAAATATAGTCGGTGTTAAAGATGCAACAGGTGATTTAGATAGAGTTAATCAGACACTTGAAAAAATGGGTAAAGATTTTATTCAATTAACAGGTAATGATGACAATGCTTTTGAATTTAATAAACGTGGTGGGGTAGGTACTATTAGTGTAACAGCAAATATTGCACCTAAACTTTGTTCAGATTTTCAAAAATTCTCTAAATCAGGCACTGATAACGAAATGAAAGAAGCAGAAAGATTGGATAAAATATTACAACCAGTTCATCATTCAATGTTTATTGAGAGCAATCCTAGTCCTGTAAAATATGCTGCAAAACTTTTAGAACTTTGTGATGATAATGTAAGATTACCACTTGTAAAAGTAACAGAGACAACAAAAGAAATTGTAAAAAAAGCTCTTCAGTCTGCTAAGTTAATTTAATGAACAAAAAAACCAATCATGGTTTGAAAATCATTTGTTTAAACAGAAAAGCTAGTTTTAACTATTTTTTTGAAGATCTTTTTGAAACTGGAATTGTTTTAAAGGGATCAGAGATTAAATCAATAAGAGAGGGAAAGGTAAATATCGCTGACTCCTATGCTGTTGAAAAGGGAGGTGAAATTGTTTTAATTAATTCACATATATCTCCATACAAGCAAGCCAGTTACTCTAATCATAACCCAACCGATGATAGAAAATTGCTTCTTAATAAAAAAGAAATAAATAAATTAATAGGTAAAATGCAAAGAGATGGTTTCACATTAGTTCCAACAAAAATGTATTTTAAAAAAGGAAAGGTCAAAATAGAATTAGCTGTTGCTAAAGGCAAAAAGCAATATGATAAAAGAGCAACAAAAAAAAGTAGAGATTGGAATCGTGAAAAGGCAAGATATATTAGAAAATCAAGCTAAAATTGTTTTTTTAGGGATAGGTTCAAATTTAGGTTTAAGAAAAAGAAATATAGAAAAAGCAAAATTTTTATTAGCAGAACATAACTTAGATGTTCTCTCGGTATCTAGTTATTATGAAACCCCTTCCTGGCCTGACCCAAGAAAACCTAGGTTCTTAAATATAATTTTAAAATTAAAATGCTATTATAGTCCTCAAGAACTATTAAAAATATGTAAATCTATAGAAAATCAATTAGGTAGAAAAAAAGCGAAAAAAAATGCTCCTCGTACATGTGATTTAGATATAATCGATTTTAATAATTTGGTATCAAAAAAAAACTCTAAGATTAATTTACCTCATAAAATGATGCACAAAAGAAACTTTGTATTACTTCCATTATTTGAGATTCAAAAGAATTGGACCCATCCTGATAAACAAATTGATGTTAAAACCTTGATTTCTCTGCTTCCTGATAGAGACATTAGATCTATTAAACAAATTTGATTTAATGGTATAATATCTATTATGCTGAATTCAGATGAACTTATAAATAAAGTCAAGGATTACAATAAATTTCTTAATCCTGAAAAATTAGATAAAGCGTATAATTTTGCTGTTAAAGCACATAAGAGTCAAAAAAGAGCTTCGGGTGACCCTTATTCTGTTCACCCAATTGAGGTTGCAAATATTTTAACTGAATTAAAATTAGATAGCGCTACAATTACAACAGGTCTATTGCATGATACTATAGAAGATACTTTTGCTACTTACGAAACTATCAAACAAGAATTTGGAGATGAAGTTGCTGATTTAGTAGACGGTGTAACGAAAATTTCAGAATTTGAAAATTCAGCTGGATCTAATTCTAAAGTTGAGAATTTTAGAAAATTAATTTTAGCAACATCAAAAGACATCAGGGTTCTGTTAGTTAAAATTGCTGATCGACTACATAATATGAGAACCATTAAAGCGATTACTAAAGAAGAAAAAAGAAAAAGAATAGCTCAAGAAACTATGGAAATTTACGCGCCATTAGCTGATAGAATGGGAATGCACAGAATAAGAGACGAACTTGAGGATTTATCTTTTGAAATTTTAAATAACGATGCGAGAAAATTAATAAAAAAAAGACTTGATGAAATAAAATTAGATAGAAAAGATTTATTTGAAGAACAATCTTTTGAGTTAAGTGAAATATTGAATGATAATGAGATCAATGCAGAGATACATGGTAGAGAAAAAACACCTTTTTCAATTTGGAGAAAAGTCCAAAAAAAAAGAGTTTCCCTTGAGCAAATAACAGACATTATTGGATTTAGGATAATTTTAAACAACGTAGACGATTGTTACAAAACCCTCGGGATTTTTCATAAAAAATGGAATTGTATACCAGGAAAATTTAAAGATTATATTTCATCTCCAAAAATCAATGGTTATAAATCTATTCATACTTCTGTAATTGGTTCAAATAAAAAACCAATAGAAATTCAAATTAGAACACATGAAATGCATGAATTTGCAGAAAGAGGCGTCGCATCTCATTGGCAGTATAAATCTTCAGAAAATTTTAATTCTTTAAGTTGGAAGGAGTATGATTGGTTAAAAGATCTTGTTGAGATTATAGAAAAAAATGAAAACCCTGAAGACTCATATGAATATACAAAGCTACAAATGTTTCAAGAAAACGTATTTTGTTTTACACCAAAGGGTTCAGTAATTAAATTACCTAAAGACGCAACAGCCATAGATTTTGCATATGCTGTTCATACTAAAATTGGTAATTCAGCAGTTGGTTGTGAAATTAATGGAAACAAAAGCGAATTACAAACTATTTTAAGAAATGGTGATCGAGTAAATATTATAACATCTAAAAATAATTCACCGTCACTTCACTGGATACCAACAACTAAAACAGGTAAAGCTAGAGCAGCAATAAGAAGATATTGGCATGATAAAGGAGAGCAAAAAGAGGAAAAAACAAAAAAATACAATACCACTCTATGGATGTCATTACCTGATAAACCAGGTCAATTAGGAGATATAAGCTCACTCATTGGAAGTCATAAATTAAATATATCGAGCTTAGAAATGGTTGGTAAAAATCCCAATTATATTAATTTTAAATTTAAATTAATTATTAGAAACCTTAAGAATTTTACTAATTTTATTGCAGAGCTAAAACAAAAGAGTATAAAATTTAAGATAATTAGACACGAAGAAAAAAGAAATGCTTTCACACAAAAAATCCTTAAATATTTTAAAAAAAACTAATGCATTATTAGAAGGTCACTTTGTTTTATCCTCAGGTCTACATTCTTCAAAATACATTCAATGCGCAAAACTTTTAAGTCACCCCAATTTAGCTGATAAAATTTGTAAATCCTTAGCAAATAAAATTAAAAAAAAATTTAAAAAAATTGATTTAATATTAGCTCCTGCAATGGGTGGAGTAATTATTGGATATGAAATAGGAAAATTGCTTAAAAAAGAAACAATTTTTTGTGAAAGGGTAAATGGTCAATTTACTCTTAGAAGAGGTTTCAATATTAAAAAAGGTGCAAGAGTATTAATTATAGAAGATGTTATCACTACAGGAAAATCAAGTTTAGAGTGTGTTAAATTGATTAAAAAATCAAAGGCAAAATTAATTGGATTTGCATCTATTATAGATCGATCAACCAAACAATCTTTAAAAATAAAAACTGGAATAACATCTCATTTAAAAATTGATGTTCCAACTTATAAAGCAAATAAATTACCACCAGAACTTAAATCTATACCAATAACAACCCCAGGAAGCAGATTCATTAAGTGAAAAGGTTAGGTGTAAATATAGATCATATCGCAACTTTACGAAACGCTCGTGGAGAGAAGCATCCAGATCCACTATACGCAGCTAAAAAAGTTATTAGTTATGGAGCCGATTCTGTAACAATTCATTTAAGAGAAGATAGAAGACATATAAATGATATTGATGCAAAAAAAATCTGTGGTTTAAGAAATGTGCCTGTAAACCTTGAAATTTCTATGAATAAAGAAATTGTTAATAAAGCAATTAAGATAAAACCAAATTTTATCTGTTTAGTTCCAGAAAATAGAAAAGAAATTACTACCGAGGGAGGTTTAAATATAAAAAACAATCTTAATAAATTAGAGAAAATAATTAAAAAATTTAAAAAAGCAAAGATAAGAACAAGTTTATTCATTAACCCTTCCCCAAATGACATTAGACTTGCTAAAAAATTAAATGCTGATTGTATTGAAATACATACTGGAAAACTTGCAAACCTAGTTAAATCAAAAAAAAATTATTCTAGTGAATTAAACAGAATTAAAAAAAGTGCAAAATTAGCATCAAGTTTAAATATTGAAGTTCATGCTGGTCATGGTTTAGACTATAAAACCACCAAAATGTTAACAAAAATAATAGATATTGAGGAGTATAATATTGGACATTTTATAATTGGGGAGTCGATATTTGATGGACTTTCAAAAGTAATTAAAAACTTAAAAAAAATTATAAAAAGATAAATGAAAATCCTTGGTATTGGTGTTGATATTATTGAAAATAAAAGAATTCAAAAATCTATTAAAAATCCTTTATTTAAAAAAAGAATTTATTCATTTAAAGAATTGAAACAATCTAATGCTGCAAACAATAAAGTAGCTTTTTTTTCGAAGAGATTTGCTGCAAAAGAAGCATTTTCTAAAGCCCTTGGCACAGGTTTTAGTATGAATTTAAATTTTAAAGATATAGAAGTTGTTAATGACAAAAAGGGAAAGCCTTATTACGTTAAAAATAAAAAAATTACAAAAATCGTACAAAAGAACTTTAAAATCAAAAATTTTAAATGTTTTTTATCAATTTCGGATGAAAAAAATTATTCAGCAGCATTTGCAATTATTCAAACAACATGAAATTAGATAAAAATTTTTTTTCAGAAAATATAAAAACTTTAATTTATGCATTAATAATTGCAGTTATAATTAGATCGTTTTTAGTACAACCATTTTATATTCCATCCTCATCCATGGAACCTACTTTATTGGTAGGTGATAGGTTGTTTGTAACAAAATATACTTATGGATATAGCAAACACTCATTTCCTTTTAGTCCTCCAATATTAAACAAAAGAATTATGTTTAGTAGTCCTGAAAGAGGTGATGTAATTGTATTTAAAACACCAGCAGATAATCGAACAGATTACATTAAAAGATTAATTGGTTTACCTGGCGATAAAATTCAATTTATAGACTCTAATTTATATTTAAATAATTCTGAAATTCTTAAATCTAAAATTAATAACAAAACTACAATTTTCTGTGGCGACAAAAGTATCGATGTTTATAGATTTGAAGAAAAACTTTCAAATGGTAAAAAATTTCATACTGTTTATTTAAAAGATTATACCTTTCAAAATTCTGATGTGTTTACTGTACCAAAAGATCATTATTTCTTTTTAGGGGATAACAGAGACTGTTCTAAAGATAGCAGGTACTTAACAAGTGTTGGATATGTACATAAAGATAATTTAGTAGGAAAAGCTCAATTTATATTTTTCTCTTCTAATAAAAGAATAGGAAGTTTTATTGAATTTTGGAAATGGCATAAGTCAATAAGATTTAATAGAACCTTTAATAAAATTAATTAATGAAAATTAATTATCAAAGTTTAGAAAAAAAAATTGATTTAAAATTTAAAAATAAAGATCTACTTGTTCAATCCCTAACACATAAAAGCTTTAATCCAAATGAAAATAATGAAAAGATAGAGTTTCTGGGTGATAGAGTTCTTGGTTTGGTGATAGCAAAAAAGCTTTTAGAAATTTATCCTGAGGAAAAAGAAGGTATTCTTGATAAAAAATTTGCATCGTTAGTGAATAAAAAAACCTGTTTGGATATAGCAAAAAAAATTAATTTATCTAGTTATGTTAAAACATTTAATCCTAACAATAAAAAAATAAAAATTGAGGATAAAATTATATCTGATAGCTGTGAAGCATTAATTGGTGCTATTTATCTTGATAAAGGTTTTACAATTGCCGAAAAAACAATTTTATACTTGTGGCAAGATCATATTGAAAAAAGTGTAGTAACAGAAATAGATGCAAAAACAAAGTTACAGGAACTAACTTTAAAAAACTTTAAAAAATTACCTACGTATAAATTGATTTCAAATACAGGTCCAAGACATAAACCTATATTTAAAGTTGGAGTAAAATTACCCAATACAAAATATTTTATAGCTACTGGAAAATCAAAGAAAGAAGCTGAACAAAATGCTGCAATAGAATGTTTGAAAAATACAAATAAAAAATGAATTGGTCAGACGAAGGATTTTTAATAAGCAAAACAAGATATAATGAAAATTCATTAATTTCTGAATTATTTACCAAAAAAAATGGAAAGATATCTGGAATTATATTTGGTGGCACTTCAAAAAAAATTAAAAATTATCTTCAAGTTGGCAACAAACTCCATGTAAATTACAATTCTAAAAATGAAAATAGAACAGGTTATTTTACAATTGAAATTTTAAATGCCTATACTCCATTATATTTTGATCACAAACAAAAGTTGACTTGTATTACATCTGCAATGAATTTGATTAAAATATTAACAGCAGAGTCTCAATCTAATGATAAAGTTTATTTTATAATTCAAAATTTATTTTTAATTTTAAAAGAAAAAAATTGGTTAAAAAAATATATTTTTTGGGAATTAGAGTTGCTTAAAATACTAGGATATGACTTAGCACTTGAAAATTTAGTTGAAAAAGATTTTGAAGGTAACAAAACTGTATATTACGCTAGTTCTTTAAATGAAAAAAAATATGTACCTAATTTTTTGATTGAAAAAGATATAGAAGTTAATGATCTAGATACTTTATTAAGCGGTTTGAAATTAGTAGGTGATTATTTAGATAAAACTATATTAAAACCTAATAATATAAATTATCCAAATAGCAGGTTACTATTCTTAAATACATTAAAATAATTATTTTATTATTTTATCAATTCTGTCAGCATAATAACTTACTATGGCATTGGCACCAGCTCTCTTAAAAGCAACTAGGCTTTCATATATGGCATCTTTATTAATTAATTTTTTCGCTATAGCTGTTTCAATTAAGCTGTATTCTCCTGATACTTGATAAGCAAATACAGGCAATTTAAATTTTTCTTTTATTGATTTTATTATGTCTAAGTAGGGCATACCTGGTTTAACCATTACCATATCTGCACCTTCTTTGATATCTAATGCAATTTCTCTTAAAGCTTCATCAGAATTTCTATAATCCATTTGATAAGTTTTTTTGTCTCCTTTTAACGAGTCTTTAGAACCGACTGCATCTCTAAAAGGTCCATAAAAGCTAGAGGCATATTTTGCAGCGTACGATAATATTTGAATGTTTTGGAATTTATTTTTATCTAAAGCTTTTCTTATTTTTCCTATTCTGCCATCCATCATATCTGATGGGGCAATTACATCACAACCCATCTCTGCCTGAAGTAATGATTGATTAATCAGTATTTCTATAGTCTCGTCGTTTAGAATAGTGTTAGATTTAATTAAACCGTCATGACCATGTGATGTGTAGGGATCTAATGCTACATCACACATTATACCTATTTGATTTTTGTATCTTTTTTTAATTTCTTTAATTGCTCTACAAACTAAATTTTTTTCATTAAGTGATTCTGTACCCAATTCATCTTTATGTACATTTTGGGTTTTTGGAAAAAGTGCAACCATTGGTATCTTTTTTTTTATGGCCTTATCCACTATTTGACTCAATCGATTAATTGTATATCTGTATACCCCCGGCATCGACGAAATCTCTTGCCGTTTATTTGACCCTTCAATTAAAAAAATAGGTAATATAAAGTCATTTGGACTTAAGGTATTTTCTTGAATCAGTCTTCTTGACCAAGATTCTTTTCTATTTCTTCTAAGTCTAAGACTCGGATATTTACCAATAATCATGTTTTTAATTTACTTTTAAATTGCGACAAATGTAATATACACATATACAAAAAAAAGAGTAGAAAGCAATCATGATGACAGTAGAAAATTCAAAAGTAATAGACTTAAATGTTAAAAAAGAAGACAGAGTTTTAGACTTTAGCGATTTTCAGAAGCAAGAAATTAAATTTGATATTGAAAAATTGCAAGAAGCTTATCATCAAATAGTTAAGATTAAAAAATTTGAAGATGCAGGTGTAACTCACTTTGGAGCGATATCATTAACTCAAATTCCTGGTGATCCAGATTCTATAAAAGGTAACAAGGCTAGAGGAGTATATTGGACAAAACCTGACAAATCAGGAAAAGAAGTGGTTAGAGATGAGTCTCTTGATGAGTCATTATATTCAGAATTCATTAAAGATTATGAAAATACTTATTTCAAAGAAGTATATGACACCCTTTCATCTAGATATAAACTTGGGAGAGTAAGAATTCTTTTAAAAGAGCCAAGATCAACTTTAAGTTGGCATAGAGATCCTGAGCCGAGATTACATATACCTTTAATTACTAATCCTGGCTGCATTATGGTTATCGATAATGTTGCAAAGCATATGCCTGCTGATGGTTCTGTTTGGATTACAAATAACACCAAGTACCACAATGCATTTAATGGTGGTGAAGAAAATAGAATACATTTAGTTGCTTGTGTTTTAGATTACAAATTTAACTAATTTGAAAAAAATATTTATTTCATCAGATCATGCTGGATTTAGATTAAAAGAGTCTATCAAAGATTATTTAAAAAATAAAAAAGTAAAATTTGAGGACCTCGGTCCAAAAGATGACAGTAGTGTTGATTATCCTGACTATGCTCATAAAGTTGCAAAAAAAGTTAAACTTAATAAGAACAATGTTGGCATTTTAGTGTGTGGATCTGGGACCGGTATGAATATTGCGGCAAATAAGCATAAAAATATTCGCGCTGCACAATGTTTTAATCTAAAATCCACGAAATTATCCAGATTGCATAACGATGCAAATATCATTACATTAGGATCAAGGTTAATAACCAAAAAAAATGCTTTGAAATTTGTAAGTGTTTTTTTAAATACAAAATTTGACGGTGGAAGACACTTGAGTAGAGTTAAGAAAATATAATTATGTCGAGCGAAAAAAGTTATTTAAACGATAGTTATAAAAGTTTTTTTGAGGATAGTTTATCTGTAAAAGATCCAGACCTTTATAAAGCCATTAAAGATGAATTAATTAGACAGCAACAACACATAGAGCTAATTGCGTCTGAAAATATAGTATCTCAAGCAGTATTAGAAGCACAAGGATCAGTTTTAACTAACAAATATGCCGAAGGTTATCCTGGTAAAAGATATTATAATGGTTGCGAGCATGTTGATGTAGCAGAAAACCTTGCTATTGAAAGATTAAAAAAATTATTTAATTGTAAATTTGCAAATGCTCAACCACACTCAGGTGCACAAGCTAATGGAGCAGTGTTTTTAGCCCTGTTAAGCCCAGGTGATACGTTCATGGGTATGAGTTTAAATTCAGGTGGTCACATTACTCATGGATTAAAAATTTCAATGTCTGGTAAATGGTTTAACGCTATAGGTTATGATGTAGACAAAGAATCTGAGTTGATAGATTATGATAATGTTGAAAAACTTGCATTAGAACATAAACCTAAACTAATCATTGCAGGCGGAAGTGCTTATTCTAGAGTAATTGACTTTAAAAGATTTAGAGAAATAGCAGATAAAGTTGGAGCATATCTAATGGTTGATATGGCTCACTTTTCAGGATTAGTTGCTGGTAAAGGATACCCTAATCCATGTGACTATGCTCATGTGGTTACTTCAACAACTCACAAAGTATTTAGAAGCGCAAGAGGAGGAATAATTTTAACTAATCATGAAGATCTTGCTAAAAAATTTAATACAGCTGTTTTTCCTGGTTATCAGGGAGGACCTTTAATGCATATTATTGCGGCAAAAGCAGCTGGTTTTCTCGAAGCGCTACAACCAGAATTTCAAGATTACATTAAATCTGTTTTAGCAAACGCAAAAATGTTAGCAGAAACCTTAAAAAATAATGGATTTAAAATTTATTCAGATGGAACAGATACACATTTGATGTTGGTTGATTTGAGACCCTACAATGTAAAAGGAAATCTTGCGGCAGAGAGTTTGTCTAGAGCAAACATTACATGTAATAAAAATGGTATTCCATTTGATACAGAAAAACCAATGATTACATCTGGAATAAGATTAGGGACTCAAGCGGCTACAACTCGTGGATTTGGTTTAAATGAGTTTAAAACAGTAGGTGAATTAATAACAAAAACTCTAAAAGGTTTATCTGAAAACCCAACAGATAATAGCAAAATAGAAAACGAAGTAAAAAATGAAGTTATTTCTTTAACTTCATCATTTCCGATATATAAGAACTTATAATAAATGATTTGTTCAATATGCAAAAAAGGGGAGACCTCTGTTGTCGACTCTAGACCAACTGAAGATGGAACAGCTATAAGAAGAAGAAGACTATGCGTCTGCGGAGCTCGTTTTACAACTTTTGAAAGAGTACAATTCAGAGAGCTAATGGTTGTTAAAAAAAATGGAAGAAAATCAGGATTTGATAGAGATAAGTTATCTAAATCTATTTATATTGCTCTTAAAAAAAGACCTATTGATACAGAAACAATAGAAAAATTCATCAGTAATATTTCAAGATCTTTGGAAGAACTTGGCCAAAGTGAAATATCAACTAATACAATTGGAACTATGGTTATGGATGGTTTAAAAGATTTAGACCCAGTTGGATACGTAAGATTCGCATCTGTATATAGAAACTTTAGAGAAGAAAAAGATTTCGTACAATTCGTGGACAAGCTTGATGTCTACAAAAAAAGATAAATTTTCATCAAAAGATAAATTTTACATGCAATTAGCCTTGGACTTGGCTAAATCTCGTCATGGACAGACCGGATTAAATCCTTCTGTAGGCTGTGTTATTGTCAAAAATGATAAAATTATTTCCATAGGACAAACCTCATTTAACGGAAGACCACACGCTGAATTTAATGCAATTAAGAATAGTTTTGAAGAATTGGATGGTTCAAAAATGTATGTTACTTTAGAACCATGCTGTCATCATGGTTTAACACCACCATGTACTGACATGATAATTAAATCAAACATTTCAGAAGTTATATATGCTGTTACCGACATAGACAAAAGAGTAAGAAATAAAAGTTTTAAAATTTTAAAGTCAAAAAAAATAATTGTAAAAAAAGGTTTATTAAAAAATAAAATTGAACGTTTTTATTTACCGTATTTTTTTAATAGAAAGAAAAAATTACCTTTCGTCACTGGCAAAATAGCTATTTCAAAAAATAATATTATTTATAGTAAGAACCAGAAAAAGATTACAAATTCTTATTCAGATCAGTTTACACACATGTTGAGATATCAAAATGATAGTTTAATGATTACTCACAAAACACTAAATAAAGATAATCCAAAATTAAATTGTCGTTTGAAGGGTTTTGAAAAATTTTCTCCAAAAAGAATTATTTTAGATAACAAGTTAAATTCTAAAATAAACAGTTATATAATAAAATCCTCTAATAACAAAAATACTATAATTTTTTATAATAAAGCAAACAAATTAAAAATTTCAAAATTTAAAAGAAAAGGAATTCATCTAATTAAATCTCGTATTGATCGAAATAACAGATTTGATATTAAATTAATTTTGAAAAAATTACATAATTATGGATGCAGAAATTTACTAATTGAAGGAGGAGATAAATTAACAAATTCATTGATTAAGAATAAAATTTTTAATAAATTTTATTTGTATAAAAGTCCAAAAAATCTCTCTAAAAACTTCGAATATTTGAAATTTAGTAGTCAAAACATATTAAATCAAAAATATAAAACAAAAATTAATCTAAATCTCAATTTACGAAAAGACAGAATAACACTATATAGTTAAAAAAAATGTTTAACGGAATAATTTATAACCAAGGTACTATTACTAAAATTATTAAAAGACCTAAAGGTCTTAACATTTTTGTTAAAAGTAATGTTAAAGTATCCAATAAAGACATGGGATTGTCTGTTGCCTGTGATGGTGTTTGTCTAACTTTAATTTCATATAAATCCAAAATTATGGAATTTTATCTTTCGAAAGAAACGATAATTCGATCAAAATTCAAATTTTTAAAAATAAAAGATAAAATAAACTTAGAATTACCTTTAAAATATGGGACAAAAATCTCAGGACATATTTGTCAAGGACATGTTGATACTGTTGGTAAAGTATTAAGTATTAAAAAAATAGATAAATCATTTCTTTTTGACTTTGATTTACCTAAAAAGGAAAGAAAACACTTAATAGAAAAAGCGTCAATCTGTGTGAATGGTATTTCTCTTACAATTTCAAAAGTGACTGAAAAAGGTTTCCAAATTTGGATTATCCCTCACACCTACAAAGAAACGAATTTATCAACTTTAAAAAAATCTAGTTTAGTCAACATAGAGATAGATATCTTGTCTAAATACGTTAGGAACTATTTTAATGAAAAAAAATAACTTTACCTCAATAGAGTCAATTATAAGCGTAGCCAAAAAAGGTGGTATGTTTATTTTAGTAGACGATGAAAAAAGAGAAAACGAAGGGGATTTAGTAATTTCAACATCGGACTCAAATGCAAAGAACATTAACTTCATGGCAAAATACGGGCGAGGCTTAATTTGTTTAGCGCTTGATTCACTTCAAGCAAAAAGATTAAATTTATCTTTAATGTCTCCAGTAAATCAATCAAGAAACAAGACGGCATTTACAATTTCTATTGAAGCAAAAAAAGGAATAACAACAGGTATATCTGCTAAAGATAGAGCGAAAACAATCAAAATTGCTTCAAAAAAAAATGTAAATAAAAATGAGATTGTTTCACCGGGTCACGTGTTTCCAATTATAGCGAAAGATGGTGGAGTGCTTGTTAGAGCAGGGCATACTGAAGCTTCAGTTGATATATCTAAATTAGCAAAAAAAAATAACTCTGCTGTAATATGTGAAATTATGAATGAAGATGGAACAATGGCTAAAGGTCAGGATTTATTCAATTTTGCAAAAAAACATAAATTAAAAATTGGAAAGATAGAAGATCTGATCGCATATAGACTAAAAAAAGAAAAACTTATTAAACTTAAAAAGCAAAGCAAAATTGATGTAAAAGATCAAAAATACAATATTAGAATTTATGAGAATCTTTTAGATGGCTCAGAACATTTTGCATTGATAAAAGGTAAAATAAAAAAAGGTATTACTCCAAGAGTAAGAGTAATTTCATCTAATGTCGTCCAAAACTATCTAATAAATCAATCATTACCAAATTCATTTAATAAGACCTTAAATTATTTTAGAAAATATCAAAATTGTGTTTTAGTATTTATCAAAGACTCAAATTTAAAATCAGTAACTCAGACTTTAAAAGATTATAAAAACAAAGACTTTTACAAAAAGGGAAATGACAAGTTAATAAAAAATTATGGTATTGGAGCTCAAATTATTAAAGACTTAAAAATTAAAAATATGATATTAATCACCAAATCACAAAAAAAAGTTATTGGTCTTGATGGTTATGGTATAAAAATTACAAAACAGGAATTAATTTAATGAAAAAAAAATATTTAATTGTTGTAGCAGATTATTATAAAAATATTACTGATGGCTTAATAAGCAGTGCTTTAAAAATAATTCCAAAAAAAAATATAATAAAAATTATTAAAGTACCTGGTGCTTTTGAAATTCCAGTTACAATTTCTAAAAATTTAAAAAAATATGATGGTTTTTTAGCTTTAGGATGTGTGATTAAAGGTCAAACGCCACACTTTGATTTTATTTCTCAAGCTTCAACAGATGCCATAATGAAATTATCTATAGATAGTAAAAAACCAATTGGAAATGGAATAATTACCTGTCTTAATATGGCTCAAGCAAGAGCAAGAAGAAAAAAGGGTGCTGAAGCTGCAGAAGCTGTGATTTCAGTTTTGTCCCAAAAATGAGAACTCATTTTAATCCAAAAAATAACCCTAGAGTTATAATTATTCAGAAATTATATGGCAAATTTTATAATGAAGATGATGATTTAAATTTTCCAAAACACAGATTTAAAAAATTTATTAAAGATATTGTTTTGGGAACGATAGAAAGAAACGATCTTATTTTAGATGAATTAAATAATAAATTAGGTGATGAATTTGTATTTGAAAAATTAGACAAAGTTTTTCAAACAATTTTAAAAGCGGCAACTTATGAATTTATGTATAAGCCAAATTTATCTATTAATATAATTATTAAAGAATATTTAAATTCATCTAATTTTTTTCTTGAAGATTCACAAACAAAGTATCTTAATGCTTTATTGGACAACGTTGGAAAAAAATTAAGATCTAACAATGCATGAATTTGATCTAATAAATAATTATTTTTTTAAAATAGCTGAAAAAAATAAATCTGCTCTTAATCTAAACGACGATGTTTTTTTTGATAAAAAAAGAGGTGTTGTTATATCTATTGATACATACAATATTGGTACGCATTTTTATGATTTTAAATCCCCAGATTTAGTAATTAAAAAAATATTAAGGTCATCAATTTCTGATTTAATTTGTAAAGGAGTAGCACCAAAGTTTTATTTTATTTCTGGTTCAGGTAATAAAAAAACATTTACAAAAAATAATTTATATAAAATATCAAAGTCACTTAAATCAGAACAAAATAAATTTAAAATAGATTTATGTGGAGGTGATACAACCTTTTCAAGTAAACTAAGTTTTACAATCACCTCATTGGGATATTCAAATAAAATAATTTATCGTAATAAAGCTAAGCCAAATGATGACATTTATGTGACTGGAAATTTGGGAGATAGTTATTTAGGACTTAAAGCATTAAGAAATAAAGTTAAATTTAAAAATAAAGACAAATTATTCTTTGTAGATAAATATTACAAACCAGAGTTACCTTTAAATTTAACAAAATATTTATTCAAATTTGCAAACAGCTCTATTGATGTTTCAGATGGATTAATTGATGATTTAGCAAAAATGATTAATAGACAAAGTTTATCATTTCACTTATTTGAAAATAAAATACCTGTTTCCAATAAATTAAGTAATTTAATTAAAAAAAAAAGATTGAATAAAATTAATCTAATTTCTAATGGAGATGATTATCAGGTATTATTTACTGCGGATATTAAGAAAGCTAGAATCATTCAAAAAGCTTCTAAAACAACTGGAATTAAAATAACTAAAATTGGTAAAATTGTATCTGGTAAAGATAGATCTTTGATATTCGATGGAAAAGGCAAGCAAATACAAGCTAAATCCAAAGGTTATATTCATCGGTTTTAGAAGTTAATCGTTGTCTTTTCTATCTTTTTTTGTATTGTGCGGGCTTGAAATTTTAACAACCAACAACTTAAGGTTAATATGAGCGGAACAGTAGAAACAATACTATTATACACAATTGGAGCTGGTTTATTATCTATCGTTTATGGATTTTTAACTGGTAAAAACATTCTTAATTCAAGTGCAGGAAATGCAAAAATGCAAGATATTGCATCTGCAATTCAAATTGGTGCAAAAGCATATTTAGCAAGACAATACAAAACTATTGCTATTGTTGGTGCAGTAGTTCTTGTTATTGTAAGTATTGCATTTAGTCCTCTAGTAGGTTTAGGTTATTTAATAGGTGCTGCATTATCTGGTATTGCGGGATATGTAGGAATGTTAGTTTCTGTAGAAGCAAATGTAAGAACAGCAGAAGCATCAAGAAAAGGGTTAGCTCAAGGTCTTTCAGTTGCTTTTAAATCTGGTGCTGTAACTGGAATGTTGGTTGCTGGTTTAGCTTTATTAGCTATTGCTGTTTATTATTATATATTATTGAAATCTGATGTTGAAGAAAGAGAAATAGTTAATGCATTAGTTGCATTAGGTTTTGGTGCTTCTCTAATTTCTATCTTTGCAAGATTAGGTGGTGGAATTTTTACGAAAGGTGCAGACGTAGGTGCTGACTTAGTAGGAAAAGTTGAAGCTGGAATTCCAGAGGATGATCCTAGAAACCCAGCTGTAATAGCAGATAACGTTGGTGACAACGTAGGAGACTGTGCTGGTATGGCTGCTGATTTATTTGAAACATATGCTGTTACAATTGTTGCAACAATGGTTTTATCTTCAATTTTCTTTGTTGGTGATCTAAATATGATGATTTACCCTTTATCCATTGGTGCTGCATGCTTGTTAACATCTATTGTTGGAACATTTTTCGTTAAACTTGGAAGAAGCAATAATGTTATGAATGCTTTGTATAAAGGATTTGTTGTCTCTGCAGTAGCATCTTTAGTAATACTATGGCCTGTTACAGATCATGTAATTGGTTTTACAAATGAGTTTACAATAAATGATATGACATTTAATGGGATGGATCTATATTATTGTGGTGTAATAGGGCTAGTTATTACTGGATTATTAATCTGGATTACCGAATACTATACAGGAACAAGTTATAGACCAGTTAAATCTGTTGCGTTATCATCAACAACTGGTCATGGTACTAATGTTATTCAAGGGCTAGCTGTTTCTATGGAAGCAACTGCTATACCAGCATTAATAATCGTTGCAGGTATTCTTATTACAAATTCTATTGCTGGACTTTTTGGTATTGCTATAGCAGTAACTACTATGCTTGCATTAGCAGGTATGGTTGTTGCTTTAGATGCGTACGGACCAGTTACAGACAATGCTGGTGGAATTGCTGAAATGTCTAATCTTGATAAAAAAGTTAGAAAAACAACAGATGCTCTAGATGCAGTAGGAAATACAACTAAAGCCGTCACAAAAGGTTATGCAATTGGTTCAGCTGGTTTAGGTGCTTTAGTTTTATTTGCTGCTTACACAGAAGACATCAAACATTTTTCAAAAGAGGCAGGATCTTCATTAGAGGGTATAGTAGTGACTTTTGATTTATCTAACCCTTATGTAGTCGTTGGTTTATTAATTGGTGGAATGTTACCTTATCTTTTTGGCTCAATGGGAATGCAAGCTGTTGGAAGAGCAGGAGGAGCTGTTGTTGTTGAGGTAAGAAGACAATTTAAAAAATTTCCTGGTATTATGAAAAGAAAACAAAAACCTGATTATGCAAAATTGGTAGATTTACTTACCGTAGCCGCTATTAAGGAAATGATTATACCTTCACTATTACCAGTTTTATCTCCAGTTGTTTTATATTTTATAATTCTGTCAATTGGTGGACAAGTTGCTGCCCTAGCTGCAGTTGGTGCAATGTTGCTTGGTGTTATTATCACTGGTTTGTTTGTTGCGGTATCAATGACCGCAGGTGGTGGTGCTTGGGATAATGCAAAAAAATATATTGAAGACGGTAATCACGGTGGAAAAGGATCTGATGCCCACAAAGCAGCTGTTACAGGGGATACAGTAGGTGATCCATATAAAGACACTGCAGGACCGGCTGTAAATCCGATGATTAAGATTACAAATATAGTAGCTCTTTTATTATTGGCTGTTATCGCTGGCTAATCTCTTTACGTTTTTTGGCCCTCTGACCAAGAGGGTCATTAATTTTTTGTCTCATACTAGACATAAAATCATATATAAATGTATTTCTTTTAAAGCCCGCTTCTGTTGTCGCTTCAACAATTTTAATATTCTCCATATCATCTTTATTATAAAATTCTTTTTTCTTCAAAATACCATAGTTGTTAATTTCTAGTACTAACACATCATTCTTAAAAATTTTCATTTTACCTAAATTTTTAAGCTCAGATTGTGTTTGCTTTCGTTCAATATAAATCCATACATCATTGTCAAATTTACTCCTTGTAGATGGTTGGCCTAAAATTTTTTTTATATCGTTTGTATTACTCACATTAATAATTAAATTTTGTTGTTTTTTTTCCAAAAAAGGCACACCGTGATGTTTTACTACAGGTTTAAATGAGCAATTTGTAATTACAATAAAAAGTAAAATTATATATAATATTTTATTCATGAAAGAAAAATACATACATATTTATAACAATTTAATTAATTTCTCTAGAAATAAAGATCTATATAAAAATTTAAATAGAAAGGATAATTTTTCAGACAGGTTAACACTTTTTTTACTACATTTTTCTTTTTTTTTAAAAAATTTTAAAAACAAGGAAAATAAGAATATTTTACAAGAAATCTATGATTTCAATTTTAGACAACTTGAACTAAGTATTAGAGAAATTGGTTATGGTGATCAATCTATTAATAAAAAAATGAAAGATTATATTAATTTATTTCATTCTATGGTTTCCGAAATACATTTTTGGGATACTTTATCTAGGCCAGAAAAAATGAAAAAAATTTCACTTTTTTTAGGTGATTTTCAAAATATTGATGATTTACTCAATTATTTTGAGGAATTTAACTCCAATTTATCAAAAAAAACTTTAAATTTTTATTTAAAAAGTGTAAGTAACCCATAATTATGGCTGTACCAAAACGTAAACAAACCCCTTCCAGAACTGGTATGAGAAGAGCCCAGACTATGAAATTTTCAACTAAAAATATTATTGAAGATAAAAAATCAGGTGAATATAGACTTTCTCATCATCTAGACCTTAAAACTGGTATGTATAAGGGAAGACAAGTTTTAGACCCAAAAGAATAGTATATAATAAATAATTAAAATGTCAGATTTGATAAAAATTGCAGTTGATGCAATGGGTGGCGATGGTTCACCAAAAAAAATAATAGATGGAATTATTTTAAATCACTCAACAAATAAAAATAATTTTTTTAAAATTTTTGGTGATAAAAATAAAATAAATCCATTAATTAATAAAAAAATTTCTCCAAATTTTTTTGAAATAATTCACACTGAAAAAAAAATAGAAAGTACAGATAGTCCATTAGAGGGAGCTAAGCGAGGCAGAGATACAAGTATGTGGCTTGCTATTCAAAGTGTTAAAGATAAAGAGGCTGATATAGTTATATCTGCAGGAAATACTGGAGCTTTATTAGTTGTGTCTAAATTAAACTTAAAAATGATTGAAAATATAGATAAACCAGCTCTTTCAGCTTTATGGCCCAATAAAAAAGGTATGAGCGTCGTGCTAGATTTAGGTGCAAACATAGAATGTAGTTCTAAAAATTTATTAGATTTTTCAATTATGGGTGCATCATTATACACATCGCTTTATCCAAATGATAAACCAAATATTGCATTATTAAATATCGGCTCAGAGGAATTAAAAGGTAATGAAATAATTAAAGAAACATATCAATTGTTAAATGAAAGAAAATCAGATAATTACAATTTTGCAGGCTATATAGAAGGAAACCACCTTATGGATGGTCAAGTTAATGTTATTGTTTCAGATGGTTTTACTGGAAACGTTGCTCTAAAAACTGCAGAGGGAACTGCGAACTTTATTACTAGCGAATTAAAGAATGCTATGACAGGTTCACTTTTAGGTAAAATTTCGTCCTTACTGAATATTTCAAATTTAAAAAAATTTAAAAAAAGACTAGATCCAAGATTGTATAATGGGGCCATATTTATAGGTTTGGACTCACCCGTTGTAAAGAGTCACGGTGGTACCGATTACATTGGTTTTTCAAATTCTTTAAATGTTTGTCATAGAATTGTGAAAGGTAATTTGATAGAAAAGATTAAACAAAATATTTAATATGAGAATTAATTTAACTAAAAAAGACTTAGTTAACTTGATTTATATGCAACTTGGATTTTCAAAACAAGTTTCTGAGAATTTAATTGATGATTTTTTATCAACTATTGTATCTAATATTTTAAAGGAAAAAAAATTAAAATTATCAAAATTTGGCACTTTTTCTATAAGACAAAAAAAATCTAGAATTGGAAGAAATCCTAAAACAAAGGAAACAAAAGTAATTTCTAGTAGGGATGTTGTGTTATTTAAGCCATCAAAAGAATTTAAAGAATTTGTTAATTTGAAAGATAATGGATAAGTCTGACAGTGCTTATAAAACTATTGGTGAAGTAGCTAAAATATTAAATTTAAAATCAAATAACAAAGGAACTTTATCGACACATGTTATTAGATTTTGGGAAACTCAATTTAAGCAAATTAGACCAAAAATATTAAATTCAAATAGAAGGTATTATGATGAAGATACAATAAATCTTTTGAAAAAAGTAAAATTTTTACTTAAAGATCAAGGAATGACAATAAATGGAGTTAAAAAAATATTAAATAATGAAGCTTCTTTAAAGCTTGACGAAATTGCAGATCAATCTATAAGGGCTGAAAATTTGAAAAATAAGTTATTAAAAATTTCAAAAAAATTAAAAGAACTAAAAAATGGCTAAAAAAACACACGTTAAAGTAAGAATGGTACCCGAAAATAAACCTGATAGTCCTTTTTTTTATTACGTAAAAAAACCAGCTGGAGGTGAAAAAGCTAAGATTAAACTTTCTGCAAAGAAATATAATCCAGATACTAGAAAACATGAAATGTTTGTGGAAAAAAAGCTTCCACCACACAGTAAGTAATTATTTTTTTTTAAAGTTTCTCTTTTCGTAATCGATATAAGACAAAATCATATTTTTCCATATACGATTAGTAATTTTAGGATCAATCTTTAGTTTTTTAGATTTTGAGTGAATTTTTTTAAGTATAAAATTGATACGCTTTTTATCTACTATTTCTTTTTTAAATTCTTTAAGCTTTAAAACTTCTTTTACAAGATTTGTTCTATATTTAATTAAAGATAATAACTTATTATCTAACTTATCCAATTTAGATCTTATTATTTCTAATTTTTTTTTGTTTTTAGGCGACATTTAATTTATTGGTTTAATTAATAATTATTATATTTATTTAATCATGTACAGTCAGAAATATTCTTTAAATTCTCAATTAAAAATATGGATGATCACTTTATTAGTGATGATCGTGCTTATTATTTTAGTAGGGGGTCTAACTAGATTAACAGACTCTGGTCTATCTATTACTAGTTGGGAACTTTTTATTGGATCATTACCCCCTTTAACAAATGATAAATGGATAGAATATTTTGATCTCTACAAAACAATACCTGAGTTTAAAGAGCAAAATTTTAATATGACTTTAAATGAATTTAAAATTATTTTTTGGTGGGAATGGGCGCATCGCCAATTAGGGAGATTAATTGGTCTAACTGTTCTTTTTCCAATGATTTATTTTACAATTAAAAATGGTTTTTGGATTTTAAAAGAATATTTAATTATTTTTTTCTTAGTGTGTTTTCAAGGATTTATTGGATGGTACATGGTATCAAGTGGATTAATTGATAGAATTGATGTTAGTCATTATAGATTATCACTACACTTAGTCACAGCTTTTATCATTTTGTCTATAGTTTTTTGGAAATATTTAAATCTAACTGATATAAAAATTAATCATACTAATATTCAATTAAACCCAATTAAATTTTTTCTTTTATTATTATTTTTACAATTAATAATTGGAGCATTTGTTTCCGGTATGGATGCAGGGAAAATTTATAATACTTGGCCTTTAATGGGGTCATCATATTTCCCGGATGACAGTGTAATCAATGATTTGTTTAATCCCACAGTATTTGATGATCAATCACTTGTTCAATTTATTCATAGAAATTTAGCATATTTAATTGTCATAATATATTTTTACATGCTTTATTTTGTTTTAAAGAATGGAAATATAAATTTAAGAATTCCAATCTTCATAATTGGAATTTCTTTATTGTTTCAAATTGTTTTGGGAGTTCTTACAATTTTATCTGGAGTAAAAATGATTTATGCATCTCTACACCAGATAAATTCTATTTTAATAATACTTTCAACATTGTATTTTCTTTATATTGTGAAATATAAAGAATCTAATTATTAGTTTTTTTTGCAAACATTAAAAATTCAAATTAACTAACAGCTTTTAAATTACCTTTTGAAGATTTATTCAATGCTTGATCAAGATCCTCAATAATATCATCAATATGTTCAATACCGATACAAAGTCTTACATAACTTTGAGTAACTCCTGATGCAGCTAGTTCTTTCTCATTTAATTGACTATGAGTTGTGCTTGCTGGGTGAATTGCTAAACTTCTAGCATCACCAATATTAGCAACATGATAGAACATCTTTAAAGATTCGATAAATTTTTTACCAGCCTCAATTCCACCTTTAAGTTCGATACCAATCATTGGTCCATTTCCACCTTTTAGATATTTTTTTGCTCTATCAGCAATAGGTTTATCGTGTTCAGTAGAATATATAACCTTTGTTACTTCTTTATGTTTTTTAAGGAAATCAACTACATACTCAGCATTAGCACAATGTTGTCTCATTCTCAAAGCGACTGTTTCAAGTCCTTGAATTATTGCGAAAGCATTATCTGGAGCCAGAGCTGATCCTAAGTCTCTTAATAAACAGACTCTTGCTCTAACTGCAAATGGTACATTTGCACCAGTTAGTTCTGGTACAGCTTTTCCCCAGATTACATTGTTATAACTCGCATCTGGCTCATTAAATAGTGGTTGTCTTTTTGGATCAGCTGTCCAATCAAAGTTACCACTATCAACTATACTTCCTGCAACTGCTGTACCATGTCCACCTATATATTTTGTAAGTGAGTGAATTACTACTGCAGCTCCATGTTCAATCGGTCTACATATTACAGGTGCAGCTGTGTTATCCATTATTAGTGGGATGTTATATTTTCTTCCAATGTTAGAAACTTCCTTTATTGGAAACACCCTTAAATATGGATTTGGTAAGGTTTCACCATAAAAAGCTCTAGTTTTATCATCTATTAACTTTTCAAAATTTTCAGGATTACTTGGATCTGCATATCTTATCTCTATCCCAAGTTTGTTAAGTGTATGCGTGAATAAAGATACTGTACCACCATAAAGATCAGTTGAACTTACTATATTGTCACCGGCTTGGGCTACATTTAATACAGCAAACGTTGATGCAGTTTGACCTGAGGATACAGTTACACATGCTAGACCTCCTTCAAGAGCGGCAACTCTTTTTTCTAGGACATCATTTGTTGGGTTCATAATACGAGTATAGATGTTACCAAATTCTTTAAGAGCGAAAAGGTTAGCAGCGTGCTCTGTGTTGTTAAATTGGTATGATGTTGTTCTATAAATTGGAACGGCTACAGCGTTCGTCGCTGGATCACTCCTGTAATCACCACCATGTATGGCAATAGTTTCAGGGTTATTTCTTTTTTTAGTCATTTTACTCCTTTTTTAGTGCTTCAACATTATGTTAGGCGCACAATACAGTTCAAATGCCTACCGATTTTAATAATTATATGAAATTTCCTTTTTAGCAGTTAAAAGCCCGCAATAGGATCAAATCGGCTATTAACTAATAGCAGAATAGCACCATTTTGCAAGGTAAATATAAAATTGACTTTGAATTATTTAATAGTATTAATCCACGCACAATGACTAAATTTGTAAAAAAAGATCAAGTAACATCATCTTGGTATGAAATTGATGCTAAAAATGCTGTTGTAGGTAGATTAGCAACAGTTGTGTCCAATATCATAAGAGGAAAGAATAAAACTACATATACACCTCATATGGATGATGGTGATTTTGTTGTGGTTAAAAACATTGAACAAGCAATATTTACTGGAAAAAAATTTCAAGATAAAAAATATTACAGACACACTGGCCATCCAGGTGGAATTAAAGTTACAACACCAGAAAAACTTCATGAAAAAAAACCTGGAGAAACTTTAAAAATGGCTGTTAAAAGAATGTTACCAAGTGGAGTACTGGGCAGAAAACAATTAACAAAATTAAAAATATATGCAGGTAATGAGCATCCACATTCTGCACAAAATCCGACTATAATAGAGTTGGATAAATTAAATAGTAAAAATATAGCTAGAAACTAAGATGGAAAATACTCAATCAGCATCAAAATCTCCAAAAATAAAATTAGATTTTAAAGATAGTAAATACGCAACTGGAAGAAGAAAAACATCAATTGCAAAAGTTTGGTTAAAAAAAGGTTCTGGTAAAATTTATGTAAATGGTAAATTATTTAGTGATTATTTTGCTGACGAAACTCATAAAATGCAAATTACAAGACCTTTTGAAATTATAAATCAGGCTACTGATTACGATGTAAGATGCAGTGTAAAAGGAGGAGGACCTACAGGCCAAGCAGGGGCTATGGTTCACGGTATTTCAAAAGCTTTAGTGTTATTTGACGAAAATCTAAAAGCGACCCTAAAAACAGAGAAACTTACTACCAGAGACTCAAGAGCTGTTGAAAGAAAAAAACCTGGTAGAAGAAAAGCCAGAAGAAGCTTTCAATTCTCTAAAAGATAATTTTTTTTTAATTTTTAACTGTTATAATAAAAAATGCCTAAGCTTAACGCATTAGTTGCTGGATCAACTGGATATATTGGTGTTCAATTAATTAAATTATTAGTTAAACACAAATATATTAATATTAAATACCTTTGTGGAAACACTTCTGTGGGTAAACATGTTAAATTTTATGATAAATATTTATCTAAATATAAATTACCAAAAATTTTAAAATTTAATAAAAAATTATTAAAAGACGTTGATGTTATTTTTACAGCACTTCCAAATGGGGAAGCACAGGATATATCTAAACATTTAAGCAAAAATCATACTCTAATCGATCTTGCTGCAGATTTTCGATTAGAAAAAGCTTCTGATTATTTAAAGTGGTATAAACAAAAACATCGCGCAACTAATTTAATAAAGAAAAGCATCTATTTACTTCCAGAAATAAACCGAAAAGAGATTAAAAAGTATAATATAATTTCATGTCCAGGATGTTATCCAACATCAATATTGCTACCTCTATTTCCTTTATTCAAGAAAAATTTAATTAAATTAAATAATATTATAATTGATTCAAAATCTGGATATTCAGGCGCTGGCAGAGGAGTTCACAAAAAATATAAAAATAAAAATTTATATGAATCTTTAAGTGCATATGGAGTTGGTTTTCATCGTCACAATTCTGAAATAGACCAAATGTTAAAAAAATTTACTAAGAAAAAATTTCAATTTAGTTTTACTCCTCACTTATCACCAATGTTTAGAGGTATTCTAAGCACTATATATCTTGATTTAGAAAATAATATTTCACAAACTAAAGTATTAAAAACATTAATTAATTTTTATAAAAATGAGAGTTTCGTAAAAATATTAAAGTCCGACACATTGTTAAGCACCAATGAAGTAATAAATACTAATAACTGTTACATTTCTGTGTGCAAATCTAAATATAGTAATAAAATAATCATTTTATCTGCTCTTGATAATTTGATTAAGGGTGGAGCGGGTCAAGCTGTACAAAATCTGAATAATAAATTTAATTTTTCTGAAAAGACTGGATTAAAATGAGAAAATTTATAATTATTTTTTTTTCATTAATGTTAACCAATTGTTCTTTAAATAAAGATTCTCAATATTGGACAGAAAATTCTATTGAAAGTAAAACTAATCAAAAAAAATTAAATGAGATATTAAAAAAGTCAGACGATATAACATCAATGACATTAGAGGAATATGAGATTTATATAGATGACTATACAAAAAAGAGTAAATATCCAGATATAAGTAAATGAGTAAATTAATTAATATTGCAGTAGTAGGACTTGGTCAGGTCGGCAATTATTTGCTAAATGAACTAAATACCAAAAAGAAAGATATTGAGCTTAAGACAGGTAAGAAAATTAATGTTGTGGCTGTTTCTGCCAGAAATATTAATAAAAAAAGAAAATTTAAAGTAAATAAAAAAATATTTTACAAAAATCCTTTAGAAATTTTTAAGAAAAATAAGATTGATATATTATTTGAAGCCATAGGTTTATCAGATGGCATTTCTAAAAAAGTTGTAGAAACTGCTTTAAAAAGTAAAATCCATGTTATTACACCTAATAAAGCATTGATATCAAAACACGGTAATGAGTTAGCAAAACTTGCTGAAAAAAATAAAGTTAATTTGGAATTTGAAGCATCAGTTGCTGGAGGTATCCCTATATTAAGATCTATTAAAGAAGGATTAGCAACAAATAAAATATCAAAGGTTTATGGAATTTTGAATGGTACCTCAAATTATATTTTATCTGAAATGGAAAATTCAAATGAAAATTTTGCTGATGTTTTAAAAAAAGCACAGCTACTTGGTTATGCCGAACCTGGTAATCCCAAATTAGACTTAAATGGTTTTGACGCATTTGCAAAAGTAAGAATTTTGTCTGTTTTAGCCTTTAACAGTAAAATTTCAAAACATAAATGTTTAATGGAAGGAATAGAAAAAATTGAATTAAAAGATATTAAAATTGCAAATCAATTAGATTTAAGAATAAAGCTACTGGGAATTTCTGAGTTAAAGAATAATCGTCTTTTTGAAACCGTTCATCCATGTTTGGTTAGTAAAAAATCTTATATTGGTAATGTAAACGGTGTAATGAATGCAGTAATTCTGCAAGGTAAACCTGTTGGAGAAAGTGTATTGCAAGGGGAGGGGGCTGGACCTGGCCCTACTTCTTCATCATTACTTTCTGATTTATTATCAATTTTGCGTGGAAATATAAAAAAACCTTTTGGTATTAGTGTTTCTAAGCTTAAATCTTTAAAGCCGTATAATGTAAACAATTATGTAAATTCATTATATTTAAGATTTGAAGTAAAAGATAAGCCTGGTGTATTATCCGAAATAACTAATCGTTTAGCTAAATACAAAATTTCAGTTAAAAGGCTAATTCAGACACCTGATAAGAAAAACAATAAAGCAACAATAGTTATTATAACTCATAAAACAACTGAAAATAATATTCATAATTGCTTGTCTATTTTCAAAAAAAATAAAAATATTTTAAAAACACCAACATTAATTAGATTGCTTGGTTAATGGAAATTTATTTAAAACTTTTTGAAGTTTTATTTCCAGTATTCCTAATAGTAGGTCTTGGATATCATTTGGGTAAAAAAAATCCCGATTTTGATACATCATTTATAACTACATACGCTGGTAATTTTGGAACTCCAGCTCTCGTTATTTTTGCTATTACAGCAGGTGGAGTAACTTTTGAGTTATTTAGTGAATATTTTGGTTACGCAATTATCTTATTAACATTATTTGGAATTGTGGGTTTAATTTTTCTTATTCTTATGAAGAAAGATTATATTCGTGAATTACCAACTTTTATCTTACCAAATACTGGAAATATGGGTATTCCGATTTGTTTATTTGCCTATGGTGAATTAGGAATGGGTATAGCAGCTGCAATTTCATCTCTAATTGTTTTACTCCACTTCACTTTAAATATTTTTTTAGCAAAACGAGCCTTTGATTTTAAAACAATATTAAAAAGTCCATCATTTTATGCAATTTTAATAACAGTACTCTTTTTGTACTTTGAAATTCCATTTCCTCAATTTGTGTTAAATACTGTAATGCTTTTAGCTTATGGAATGATTGTAATGATCCTTATGTCGCTAGGTGTTGCACTTACACAAATGAAAATATTTTCTTTTAAAGATGCATTAATAACTTCTTTCGGAAGAGTAATATTAGGTCCTATTATAGGATTTGCTGTTATAAAATTTTTTAATTTATCTGGCATACCAGCTGGTGTTCTGTTAATTCAGTCTTGTATGCCTAGTGCAATTTTGTGTTATTTGATCGCGCACATGTATTCTCCTAAAGAAATTGTAGATAATATATCTAGCACAATTGTAGTATCTACAATCATGTCCTTATTCACTATTCCGATCACATTATTCTTTGCTTTAAAATATTTCTATTAAGAGATATTCTTCTTTTATGAAGGCTATAATTTTAAATGCATCTGCTTGGATGATTGTTCCTGTAATGGATGCTTTTGCTAAATATTTAAGTTCATCTATGGATGTTTTGCAGATAACGTGGGCAAGATATTTTTTTACTGTAGTCTTTACATTATCTTTAATGCTTATCTTTTATAGACAATCATTAGTTTGGACAAAAAAACCAGCTCTCCAATTAATTAGAGGATTAATTTTTGTTTTTTCTACTTATTTATTCTTTTATGCAATATCTGAAATTTCACTTCCTAAAGCTTTAACCTTAGCTTTTGTTGCTCCAATTTGTGTTACAGCTTTATCTCCATTTTTTTTAAATGAGAAAGTAGGGGTGAAAAGGTGGACTGCTGTATCATTAGGTTTCATTGGAACTCTAATTGTAATTAGACCTGGTTTTATTGAGCTTAACTTAGCTACTATGGCTGCTTTAGGTAATGGAATTTGCTATGGTTTTTATCTTATTATCACCAGGAAGCTCAGCACCTCTGATAATCCTCTTTTAACCCTTTTACTTTCGGGTTTGATAGGAACTATAATAATTAGCCTATTTATGCCCACTGTTTGGGTTAATCCTACATCAAATCAGTGGATTTTAATGGCTTTAATCGGCCTTATAGCCTCTGTAGCGCATCTTTTCCTTATATTATCTCTCAAATATGCAGATGCATCTAAATTAGCTCCTTTGGGCTATACTGAGATAATTACTAATATACTAATTAGTTACTATTTCTTTCATGAATTGCCTGATAATTGGACTTATTTAGGTTTATTTATTATTGTTCTAAGTGGTCTGTATATTTCTAGAAGAGAATATTTGCTTACTCGTTCTAATTAATAGTAAATAAATAGTTACTAATATATAATTTAATACATTAATATATATGTATAAATAGTTGTAATTATTATGTTTTTTTATATTATATATACAGATAAATTCATACAAATTATAAAATAAATAACTATTATATTTAATAGATAATGGCAAAAATAGCAATTTTAATAAAGAAAATAAACCATAATATTTAAAAGTGTTTAATACCAATGGTTATATTAGCTAATTAAACACAAAATTCAAAATTGTTATTTAATTAAGTGGCTAGGGGAACAAAAATTTTTAAAAATTCCATAAAAATTGACACTAAATTTAGCCTTGGTATCATTGAAAAGTAGAGCAATGCAGTTATAGAATATATGTTTTAAACGGCCATAGAGGTACTTTATTTTGTTATATGTCGATATATAGTGCAACTGAAGGGTGAATATTACTATTCATGTTAAAATAAGCTTAAATATTGAAAAAACGTTGATTTTACTAGTGTTTTTGACCATAAAATAGGCCAAAAAAGCCACTAAATATAAACTTTTTCAGATCTCAATAAACGCAGTTTTGTCTTAATTCCACCTTTCCCTGAGTATCCACCAAGGCCTCCATCGGACCGAATTACTCTATGACAGGGTATTTTGGGGGCATAAGGGTTTTTTCCACATGCATTAGCTACAGCACGTGCTGCTTTAGGGCTTTTTATAGCTATTGCTACCTGTTTATAGGTTTTAACAGTGCCTTTTGGTATAGTTTTAAGGTAATTCCAGACTTTTAATTGAAATTTAGTGCCTTTCATCAATAAAAATTTAAAATAATGAAGCAGACAATAAAGAAAACAGTTAAAATTGAAAGATAAATAGTTTCCAGTGTTTTTCCAGATTTTCTATAATTAATAAAACTTAATATTGCAAAACCAAAAGATGTTATTAAGAAATATATCGGTTCAATTATTCCGTCTATGCCCATCTTTAAATAATATTTCATACTTCTTGTTCTCACAATGCCATTAATTGTCCTTTAAATTTATAATTTATTTAATTTGACATTATAAAACACTTGATATATTACTAACGATAATTAATTGTTATCAATAGTAATAATATGAATGAACTATCTACAGACCTAAAATCACTTCATGAGGCAACATTTAATAATCTCAAAAACTCTAAAGCAAATAATACTTTAAGAGCTTATAAATCAGACTTTAAGGATTTTGGTGCTTTTTGTGTTAAGCATGGTTTTAATTCATTGCCATCAGAACCAAAAATAGTTTCCTTATACCTAACCCATCTCTCAAAAAATTCAAAAATCAGCACTTTAAGAAGGCGATTGGTTTCGATAAGCATGGTACATAAGCTAAAAGGACATTATCTAGATACAAAACATCCAATCATTATTGAAAATTTAATGGGAATAAAAAGAGTAAAAGGAAGCATTCAAAAAGGTAAAAAACCTATATTAATCAATCATTTAAAATCATTAATTAATGTAATTAATGAACAAAAATTTGATAATATTAAAAAATATAGAGATAAGTCGATTATCTTAGTAGGCTTTGGTGGTGGATTTAGAAGAACTGAGCTTATTTCTATTGATCATGAAGATTTAGAATTTGTACCAGAAGGACTTAAAATTACCATTAGAAAATCAAAAACTGATCAATTTGGAGAAGGGATGATTAAAGGACTACCCTACTTTAAAAATGAAAACTATTGCCCAGTAGTCAATCTTAAAAATTGGCTAGAAATTTCTAAAATTAAATCTGGACCTATTTTTAGGAAATTTTCTAAAGGTTTATCTTTAACAGAAAAAAGATTAACTGATCAATCGGTAGTTTTATTAATGAAGGAGTATTTAAATTTAGCAGGAATTGAAAATAAAAATTTTGCAGGTCATAGCTTAAGATCAGGTTTTGCAACTGTAGCTGCAGAGTATGGTGCTGACGAACGTAGCATTATGGCAATGACAGGTCACAAAACAACACAGATGGTTAGAAGATATATTAGAGAAGCAAATATATTTAAAAATAATGCGCTTAATAAAATTAAAATTTAAATTCTTATTCTTATCAATCTTCTCTATTATAAAAGAGTATATTCTTGTTTAAAAATTTTTTGATAAAATTATAAAAAATACTTTGATAATTATAAAAAATATTTTGATAATTTTTAGCTTGGAATTTAAAAATTTTATTTAGATTTTTTAAACCTAATTTGTTAGCTTCAAATCTTCCACCAATAATTAAGGCATCATATCCATATCCACTATTAAATAATTGATATAAAGAATCTGAAGATAAGGAACAATAAGGCTTAGTTAAATCAAATTTACTTACTTCTTGCAATCCATTTTGGAAATCAAATTTGCATTTTATTTTAAGGTCAGTTAAATTAAAAAAAATATCATAATTTTTTTTATTGAAAAAATTATATAAGAAAAATAAATTATTATTTTTTATAGTTGTATTTATAAATTTATTTGAAACTTCCTGATTTTTTGAAAAATCAATCGTTTTACTGTCAATTTGAATTGGTGAAATTTTATTATAATGTGAAGAATACTTATTTATTGAGATATCATTATTCCATGATGAATTAAAATCCCAGACGTCACCAGGATAAAGACATAAAAAATTCACTTCTGGATTATTTTTTTTTAAAACATTTATTGTATAACCAATTTTATTAATAGAGTCATTTAAATAAAAATTATCATTACGAGAAAAATAGCAAAAGCTTGCAAAAGGAATTACGTTTTTTGGTTTAAGAAAATTTATAGTTTTTGATAATTTCTTTAAAATCGTCGAAGACCAAATTCTACGCTCATCAGTATTTTCTTTATTTGATTTTCCAATAGCATAACTAAATTGAACTAATAATAAATCTATTTGTCCACATAAATTTTTAATTATTTTTAATTGATTTTCATTTTTTATATCACAATCATTCAAATTAAGAATTCTGATATTATTAAGTTTTATCAAACACATCGAATCTATGTATTGAAATGGAATTATTTGTATCGAAAATGATTCATCTAAGAAAAATTCCTCTTTAAAACTTAGTTCTTTCAAATTATTTGAAATTTTAGAGAGGAAATTTACAACTCTTTTGTCCTTAGTTTTTTGAAATAAAAAGTTAGTTTTCTGGTTAAAAATTTTTAAATTAGGTGGGTTAAAATGATCTGGATGCTCATGACTAAACCATACATAATTAGATTTTTTCAAATTTTCTACAAGATTATTTGGCGTATTTACTAATAGATTCCAAGAATTATTAAATACAGACCCTTCCGTCCAAGGATCCATAGCTAATGAAATATTTTTGTTTGATAAAATTATACATGAATGATTGATAAATTCTAATTTATTCATAGTATTATTTTAACATTTATATAGATAATTTATAGAGAAACATTAACACATATAATGAAAAAAAAATTTGATTTAAAAATTACTGTATTAGGTTCAGGATATTGGGGAACAATTATTATTAATACATTATATAAATTAGGTTTTAGAAATATAAACGTTTATGATATTAATAATAAAAACTTATCTATATTAAAAAAAAAATTTCCGAAAATTACTATTAAAAAAAATTTTAATAAAATATTAATAGATAAGTCTCTTGAATATATTTTCGTAGCAATACCTCCTTCTCAAAATTATTTCATTGTAAAAAAATTAATATTAAACAAAAAAAAAATTTTTTTAGAAAAACCTGGATTTATAAATAAGTCAGAAATTACTAAAATAAAAAAAATATCAAATAAAAATACAAGATTAATGTTTGGATATGTCTACTATTATAATGATTATATTTTAAAGATTAGAGAGCTTATAAAAAAAAATTATCTTGGTGACATACAATATGTAAGTTTAAGACGTCAAAATTTAGGTCCTATCAGAAATGATGTGGATGTTGATTTTGATTTAACTTCTCATGACATAAGTATAGTTTTAAAATTATTTGATAAAATTCCAAGATTAACATCTTTTAAAAAATACTATATTCTAAACAAAAAAATTGCAGATATTTCAAACATTCATCTAAAGTTGAAAAATATTTCCATAGATATAAATAATAGTTGGTTAAACCCAACTAAAGAGAGATTGATTAAAATTATTGGAAAAAAAAGAATGTTAATATATGATGAAATGAATTTAGCTGCTCCATTAAAAGTTTACAACCAATATGCAAAATACCCTAAACTTGATTATTTTAATAAAAATTTTTTAAATTCAAAAGCTTATATTTACAAAGGTAAGAGTAAAATTGTTAAAGTTAGTTCAAATCCCCCCTTACAAAATGAAATATTGCATTTTTTAAACTCAAAAAAATTTAATACAGATATAAATTTTGGTTTAAAAATTTTATCGTTATTAGAAAGAGTTTAAAACAGTTATAATTCTTTTTATCTCCCTAATATTTAACATGGGATCAATTGGTAAACTTAGGCATTTACTTGCAATTTCTTCAGCGTTTTTAAATTTTTTTTTATTAAATTTATTTTTTAAACAATCAATTTTATTTATTGACTGAGGATAATGAAAACCATATTGAATTTTATTTATTTTTAATAACTTCTCTAGTTTTATTCTATTTTTTACTAATATTACATATTGATGATATACTGATCCTTTTGAATAAATTAATTTTTCGATTTTATCATTAGTAATATTATTGTCGTAAAATTTAGCTATACCAATCCTTTTTTTATTATATTTTTCTAAATTTTTTAATTTATGATTTAAAACAACAGCCTGAATTGTGTCTAATCTACTATTAAAACCTATTTGAGTATGAATAAATTTTTTATCTGATCCTAAATTTCTAAAATTTTTTGCTTTATTATATAAATTCTTATTATTGGTCGTTATTATACCCGCATCTCCATAGGCACCTAAATTTTTTCCAGGATATAAGCTGAAACAGGAAATATCGGATAATGACCCTACTCTCTTACTACCTAATTTAGCACCATGCGCTTGTGAACAATCATCAACGATGAAAATTTTTTTATTACCAATAATTTTTTTAATTTTATTAATATTAACAACAGAACCATACAGGTGAACTGGCATAATAACTTTGGTTTTTTTAGTTATTTTTTTTTTTATTTCATCAATAGATAAAGTGGGTCTATTTTTTTCTAAATCAACTAAAATTGGTTTTAGACCAGCATTAATTACAGAAAAAGCAGTTGAACAATATGTCATAGCTGGAATAATGACTTCAGAGTTTTTTGGTAGGTTTAAAATTTTTAAAGCTATCGTAAGTGCATCTGTTCCATTTGCACATCCTATTGCATATCTTGAATTACAAAATTTAGCGAAAGAATTTTCAAAATTAAATACTTCTTTACCTAAAATAAAATTATTTTTATTAATAATTTTATTTATATCTTTAATAATAGATTTTCTTATATATTTATCTTGTTTAAAAATATTTAAAAACTTTATCATAAAATTATTTATTTCATATTTGTTTTAATTTTTTATATCTTTGATTTTCTATTTTTAATTTTTTAGATGTAATTTTATATCTTTCTAAACCAATTAAATTTTTATTTTTTTTTTTTGCCGGTTTACCGTAATAAATGAACCCTGGTATAATATTAATTTTTTTTGTAACAAATGTATGCATCCCTATCATACTAAAAGATCCAATTATTTGATTTTGATGAATGCTAGCATTTATTCCAAGTTGACTACCTTTCATGATATGTACATTCCCACCTAAAACTACTTTACTGCTCAAGACAACATCATCTTCAATAACACAATCATGGTCTATTGTTACAGATTCCATAAAATAATTATTATTGCCTATTATTGTTTTTTTTCTTATTTTAGTTGGCAAATGAACATTTGTGTATTCATTAAAAAAATTATTATTACCAATAATTATTTTACCATTATTGCTTAGTCTTGGATGTTGCGGTAAATTTCCAATAACTGCATAAGGTCCAATAATATTATTTTTTCCTATAATTACATGTTTCCAATTTATAACTGCTGTTTTGTGAATTAGGTTTCCCTTTTTTTTTATATAATTTAACATAAAAAATACTATTTATTTCCAAACATATTTATAAGTTGAAGAAGTATCAAAAATAGAAGAGATAATTGAGTCGGCTACTATAGTGTTTTCAAAATAACTGAAATAACTTTTTTTAGAATTCTTTGATCTTTTGATAAGTTCTTTTTTGTTGGAGGTAATTATCTCTAATTTTTTTAGTAGATCGTTAACATTTTTATAGATTATTATCTCGTCGTTGGTAAAAAAATCCTGGTATTGAACTTTTTCATCTATAAATGGAAGAATACCGTTTCCCATCAAACTTGCTATTCTATTGCTAGAACAATATTTAGTAGGACCTCCTCTACTTAAGTTTAAAGCCGTACTACAAATCCTGACTTCGTTATTAAATTCATAATTCCATCTTGGTTCTTCATTAAAAAGTCCTAAAAAATGATAATTAAATTGATTATTACCTTTTTTGATCAAATCATTTACGAAATAAGTTCTTTCATCAGTGATTTTATTTTTTAATTTTCCATAATTAACACCATGACTTAGGGCGAAAAATAAATCTTTTGTTTTCTGACTTTCATAAAATGTTTCGTTTTCAATATTTGGATCAACTGGTATTGGTAAAAAATTGAGTTTTTCTTTTTTAATTTTAGTTTTTATAATGTCAGGTGATGTTGTGATAAAATATTTATCTATAAGGTCATGATTTTTTTCAATTAAATTTAAATTATTTTTATAATTTGGATCGCCTTTCATTACATGATCTTCATACCAAAGAGAAATTTTACAATTATATTTTTCCTTAATTGTTAATAATGAAGATCTGTCCATAATATTGTTATGTCCAAATAAGATAAGATCAGGTCTGTAGTGCTTAACGATTTCAATTATTTTTTTATTAATATCTTGATTATAAAATAATCTTTTTGTTGTATTTCTAAAATCAAAATTAATAACATCATGTCCATTCCTGATTAATCCGTTGGATAATTTATTAGAAATAGAAATGTTGAATAATCTATGGTTTACTTTTACACCAAAATTCCCAATATGTAATATCTTATAGTATTTCTTTTTTAATTTCTTTGAATAAGATATTTTCTCTCTTAATTTATCAAGCTTGTTTACACTTAAAGAAGGTTTATGTAAGACATTATTTAAATTTGCTTTCTGAATTTTTCGAAGTAAATCTCTATTATCAATTAAACTACAAATTTTATTGTAAAGCATTTTTTCATTATTTTTACTTAAAACTAAGTTATTTATAAAAGTTTCTGACAAACCACCACTTTTTGAAGTGATTACGGCACAACCTCTTGATGCACTTTCCATGGCTGTTCTACCAAATGGCTCTTCCCAAGTAGGGTTAACTATAGATATTGATGTTTTTTCAAAAATTTTTAATAACCTTTTGTGATTTATCCAATTATTTATTTGTAATCTTTTGTGATGAATATTAAATTCCTCTCTTGGATCATCGCCATATACTAAAGCATACCAATTTTTATATTTATCTAATATTTTACTTATAACCTTACAAAAAATTCCATACCCCTTACTTTTATTTAATTTTCCTGAAAAAATAATAATATTATTTTTTTTTGGCATCTTCTTTATTGGATGAATAAAGTTGTAAATTATATCAGTGTTGTTTTTATGAGGAGTGGTAAAATTTTTAAAAAATTGCGACTTAACCCATTTACTAACAAATATAATTTTGTTACATTTATTAACTAATATTTCTTTATATTTTCTATTATTGCTAAATCTTATTTTATTTGGATCGTTATGAAAAATTAAATTTATTTTAATATTCGGATTATTTTCAATCAAAAATAATGCATATTCGGGTCTATTATGAATTTCTACAATTTCTGTTTTTTTTTCATTTAGAATATTACTTATTTTTTTTATATAACTCTGATTGGTAAAATAACTAGAATTAATTGATATCGGGCAAATGTTTTTTGTTAAATATTTATCTTTATTTAATTTTTTTTTACAAAATATTAAATTTTTATCAAATTTTGTGTATTTAATATATTCTGAAACCCATATTGATACAGCACCAAAATTATTTGTTGTGTAATTTTCTTTTAAAGGAAGAATTATCCCAGTATTAAGTTTTGTTAATTTCATTTTGAATATTATTTAAAATTATATTTACATTTATTGAATTTCTAATACCGGATTTATATATAATTTTATAGTTATTTGGCTTAAAAACCCAACTACTTAACCATTTTTCATCTTTTTTATTAATAATATCAATTGTTCTTTTATTTAGAGCTAAAGATGTATGAACAAAATACCCTGAGTGACAACTTATGTTATAATGAGAGTTTTCTATCATATTTTGAAAATCAGATATTGGAATATTTTCTATAATCAAAATATCATTGTCATTTAGCATATCATAATTAATAGATTTAAAACAAACTTTATTTAATTTGAGATTATTATAATACTCATTTTTGTTGTTATAAGAGGTAAGAAAAACTTTTTTATTTATTTTTTTTTTAAATATTTTGAGTGAGTCTTCAAAAGATGTTTTTATATCAGAAATATCATTAAACTTTTCATCAAGATGAAATAAAATATAATTATCAGTAAATTTAGAAAAAATATTCAATTTGGATTTATTTAAATAATATATATTGTCACTGTTAAAACTATAATACTTTTGTAAATAATTGTATTTTCTTGGATAATTATCTAAATAACCCTTTTCTATTATTTCACGACTATTTAAAACTTGATATTTAATATTGGATATATTTAAAATTAATTTGAATATATTAAATAGAAAAAAATTTAAAATACCATTTTTTTTATAAATAAATGTGTATTTGTTTTTTGCTGATATAAGAAATATAAGTAGATAAGAAATTGTCTTGCCATCTAATACTATAACAGTATCATATTTTTTAAATATATATTTTTTTAATAAATATAATTTATTTATATATTTATTTTTTAAATCAAAAACTGAAATTTTATTAAAAAATTTTTGACTTTGGATTAGTTTAAAATTCAAGTTAGAGCAAATTATTTCTTTATTATCGTAATTTTTAGATATTTGATAAATCAAATTTGATCGGATTATATAGTCACCAAGCCTATCAATTGAAAAAAAAATTATACTTTTTTTCATTATTTAAATAATTAGCAGTTTTTACTTAAGTAGTCTAAATAATTTGTATTAGAAAGCTTCCAACCTTTCAGAATTAATTTTTTATTTGATCCAAATAAAATAGTCTGATCTAAATTATCCTCAATTATAATATTTTTTTTATATTTTTTATTTAATTCAAATAAAATGGTTTTTAAATTTATTTTCTTGCTAGAACATATATTATAAATACCTTTTGACTTTTTCTTCATTAGTATAATCACGGCTCTACATATATCTTCGATAGATATAAAATCTCTAAAATGATTAATATTATGAAATTTTATTGTTTTTTTATTTGATTTTAATTTAGAAATTAAAGCTGGAATAATAAATAATTTGCTTTGCCTTTTAGAAGTAAAACTGAAAATTCTACCTATACAAGGTATTATTTTGTTTTGATTTTTAAGTATGTATTTTTCTCCTAAAAGTTTAGTTTTTCCATAATAACTTATTGGACTTGTTCTTTGGTACTCTTTTGTAATTGTTTTTTTAAATGGATATACATGTGATGTTGAAGCATAAAAAAACCAAATTTTTTTTGGTGATAATTTATTAATTGAATTAATTAGGTTTTTACAGCCATTATAATTAACTCTTAAAGCATAATTTTTGTCTTTATTAACTATTTTAATTGGTACAATTGCAGCAAGGTGTATTATTACATCAAAATCATTTTTTTTAATCCAACAATCTACATCTTTTTTATTTTCAATTTTTCCCCTAAAGATATTTTTTTTTTTTATTTTTAATTTTTTTTTTAAATGATTTCCTAATACACCTATTGATCCTGTGATTCCTATTTGCATTAATTATTTGATATTTTTATTTTGAGATTAATAAATCTTTCTTTAATTTTTTTTCTTAATGAATAATTTTTTTTAAGTTTATATTCTTCTTTCATTGCAACTATTTTACATTTATATTTTTTATAATATGCTATTTCCCAATATCTTCCTTTAGTAAATTTTGCACCTTTGGATTCATTATGATCATTAATTCTTTTATCTATGTTGTTAGTATAACCAACATAACTAATAAATTTAGAATTACTTTTAGATATTATAAGATATACAAAATAGGTCATTCTTGGCGGTCCCTAGGGGAATCGAACCCCTCTTTCGAGGATGAAAACCACGTGTCCTAACCGATAGACGAAGGGACCAAATTGCTGCTTTTTATTGTAAAATAAACAATTAATCAAGCATATCATGATAAATTTTGTTTTAGTTTTATTACTTTTTTAAGACCTGACGATTTATGTGTCACCATTGTCTCTGAAATGAAATCATTATCTTGAATTTTAATACCCTCAACTAAATCTCCAGAAGTAATTCCGGTTGCACAAAATATAGAATCACCAGTAACTATTTCGTTTAATTCATATTTTTTTGTTAAATCATTTATCCCCATTTTTTTTGCTCTATTTTTATCTTCATCCGAAGAAAATAAGAATCTTCCTTGAAAACTACAATTACATGTATCTAAAGCTGATGCTGCAAGAACACCTTCTGGGCCTCCACCAATACCTAAAAAAATATCAACACTATATTTATCATCAGTCACCAATAAAGCTCCAGAAACATCTCCGTCTGTAATTAATTTTATTTTAACTTTTAATTCTTTTAAATTTTTAATTATTTCATTATGTCTAGGTCTATTCATAACACAAGCTGTTAAATTTTCTGGTTTTTTATTTAAATACTCACTTAAATTAAAAATATTTTTTTTTACTGAATAATCTAAATCAACAACATTTTTTTCATTAACTTTAGTTGAAATTTTTTCCATATAAGTCTCAGGTGCTTTAAATAATTTATTTTTTTCTGCGATAGCTATTACAGATAATGCACCAGGAAGGTTATTTGCAGCAAAATTGGTACCCTCTAAAGGGTCGACAGCTATATCAAATTGTGGACCATGGTTAGTTCCCAATTTTTCACCAATATATAACATTGGCGCCTCATCTAGCTCACCCTCACCTATAACTATCTCACCTTTCATATTAATATTGTTTAAATTAAATCTCATTGAGTCTACAGCAGCTTTATCTGCTGCTATTTTATCTTTTTTTCCAACAAAATATGAAGATGCTAATGCTGCCTTGGATGTAACTTTAACTAATTGATCTACAAATTTTTTATCTATCGACATTAAACTTTTTCTTCAGTTAAATCTTCTTGTCTAATCTTAGTTTCAAATTCTCTTAAACGTTTATAAACGCTAGCAAGTTCTATAATAGTTGGCCAAGCCTTTAATAAATATTGCATAGATCCTTCAACCCTTCCAAACGCTCTTATAATTTGTTGCATAACTCCTAGAGTTACTACACCTGCAACAATAGCTGGAGCTAAAAAAACATATGCAGATAAAACATTAGCTTGTAAATATGCTATTCGCCCAATATTAAAATATAGATATCTTAAATAACTTAAAAAATGAATTTTACGTACATCATCAAATAATTCATCTATAGTTTTTGGTCTTATACTTCCATCGTCCTCTGCAATAACTAAAATTTTTCTATATGCTGCTTCTTGTTTTTGTAAATCATACTCAACACCAACTAGTCTTAATATTAGGCCTAGTACAATTAAAAAAACGGTTCCACCAATAGTCCAAATTAAAGCTCCTACTATTAAACCATATTCCCATTCGCCAAAAAAGAAAATAGGTATACCAATGCTTAAGCCAAATAATATAGGAATAAATTGTATCAATATCATTATAGATTCAATTAAACTTGTTCCCAATCCTTCCATAATTCTTGTAAATTTAATAGTATCTTCTTGAACTCTTTGAGAAGCACCTTCAATTTTTCGCGCTTTATCATAAACAGAATGATACCACTCAACCATTGCTGTTCTCCATCTAAACAAATAATGAGCTGTAAAGAAACTAATTGCTACGTAAACAGCAATATACATGCCTGCTAATGTAATAAATGAAAATAAGCTTGCAAAATATTCCTCTATAGTGACTGCGTTAGGCTCTGCAAGTGCTTTCTGAATCATGTCATAAAATACACCAAACCATTCATTTATTTTCACATCTATTTCAACTTGAACCCAAAGCGATGATAGAATAATGAATGAGCCTATCCATGACCAAAGAAACCAATTTTTTTCAGTAAAAAATCTAAACATTTTTTATTTAAGAAAATTATCTGCGTAAGATTTTTTTACAGTTTTTCTTTTTTTTGGTTCAATTAATTCAAAATCAATTTTTTTCTTTTTTGCATAATTGATTGCTAATTCTTTAGATGAAAACTCTAACTTTAGTTCTGTATAAGTATCAGATGAACTTTCCCATCCCATTAAAGGATTTTTTGTTGGATCTTTAGTTTTAAATTCTAAAATCCATTTATCATTTTTTGCTAACCCTGATTGCATTGGATTTTTATTCGGTATGTAAATAATAGCTTTTTTCATAATGATGGTCGGAGTGGCAGGATTCGAACCTGCGACCCTCTGGTCCCAAACCAGATGCGCTACCAGGCTGCGCTACACTCCGATCCGAGTACTAATACAGCAGTTATTGATAATTTCAATGTATAAAGAAGCCAAAATTAAAAGAAATTTGATTAAAATCTGGTATATAACGAAGCATGATAATTACTTGCCCTAATTGTAACAAGCAATTCGAAATTGATAATTCTTTAATATCTGATGAAGGTAGAGATTTACAATGTGGATCATGCAATCATGTTTGGTTCTATAAAATCGAAGAACAAAAAGATGAAGTGCTAAAGTTAAATGAAGAAATTATTAGTAAAAAAATTAAAACTAATGAGGAAAAAATAGACGAAAAAAAACAATCACAAAAAAAAGTTAAATCTGAAATAAATAATGAAAAAAAAGAAAAAATTTCAGAAAAAAAAAAAAATAAAACTTCATTTAAAAATACAGCAAATAAAGGAAGTAAGTTTTTTTCTTACTTAATTGTATTTATTATATCTTTTGCTGCATTGATTATTTTGCTTGATACTTTAAAAACCCCATTAATTAAGGTGTTTCCTCGATTAGAAATTGTATTATTTAACCTATTTGAAACATTGCAAGATTTAAAACTATTTATTATAGACCTTCTTTAGTTTTATGATTAATTACATCTCAAAACCATTTAAATGGTTCTTTAAATTAGAAGCTGCAAGTGGACTAGTTCTATTGTTTGCTGCAATAATTGCATTATTTATAAGTAACTCTGGACTAGCTGATTTATATTTTGCTACTTTAAATAAATATTTATTCATAGGTATTAATAATTTTGGATTAAAATTATCTGTACTACATTGGATTAATGATGCCTTAATGGCAATTTTCTTTTTCTTTGTCACTTTAGAAATTAAAAGAGAATTTTTACAAGGTGAACTTTCTAATATTAAACAAGCTTTATTGCCCATAATTGCTGCTGTAGGTGGAATGTTGGTACCTGCATTATTTTATGTTTTCATAAATTTAGGTGATAGTGAAACTTTAAATGGGTGGGCAATTCCCTCAGCTACAGATATTGCTTTTTCTTTAGGAGTTTTATCTTTGTTGGGTAAAAGAGTTCCTCTATCATTAAAAGTATTTTTAACTGCGTTAGCTATAATAGATGACTTAGGAGCTATAGTAATTATTGCTCTATTCTACTCTGGAGATTTGAGTATTAAGTATTTAACTTTAATGTTGTTAGCTTTTATTGTTTTGTTATTAATTAACAAATTTAATATTAAAAAGTTTCTACCTTACTTGGTTGTGGGACTTTTTCTTTGGGATTTCACACACAACTCAGGAATACACGCTACTATTGCTGGAGTTTTGTTAGCTATGACAATTCCACATAGAAAAAAAGAAAAAGATTTTTCTTTATTGATAAAAATTGAACATGCAATAAGTCCATATGTTGCTTTCGGAATAATGCCTTTATTTGCATTTGCAAATGCAGGAGTATCTTTAGAAGGTTTATCATTTGCTTCATTACTGAATAAAGTTCCCCTAGGTATTGTGCTGGGACTGTTTCTTGGTAAACAACTTGGTGTATTTATATTTTCTTATGTATCTATAAAATTAAAAGTGGCTCAAATGCCAAGTGACACAAGTTGGTATAATTTTTATGGTGTAGGAGTTCTTACTGGGATTGGCTTCACAATGAGTTTATTTGTTGGAAACTTAGCTTTTGTTGAAAATATGCAATATATGGATGGTGTAAAAATTGGTGTTTTAACAGGGTCGTTATTGTCAACTTTATTTGGTTATTTTTTAATATTACTTACACCAAATAAACCAAATAAATGAAAAAAGTAATATTTCTATTATCTATAGTTATGATTTTTTTTAAAACTTCAGTTATTGCTAACTACGAAAAAAAAATTTATGATTTCAGTATAGAGAGTATAACTGGTGAGACAATTAATTTCAAAAATTACAAAAACAAAGTTATTTTAGTTGTAAATACCGCAAGTTATTGTGGATTTACAAAACAATATGATGAATTACAAAAATTGTGGGACTTATATAAAGAACAAGGTTTGGTTGTTCTTGGTGTTCCATCTAATTCATTTAATCAAGAAAAAAATAAAAATACTGATATCAAGGAATTTTGTGAGGTAAATTTTAATATAAACTTTCCTCTGACAACATTAACTGACGTTAAAGGTAAAAATGCTCATGAACTTTTTAAATGGGCAAAAGAAAATCATGGTAAATCGGCTGAACCAAAGTGGAATTTTCATAAAATCCTAATTAATAAAGAAGGTAAAGTTCAAGACACATTTGCATCATTTACAAAACCTATGTCAAAAAAAATAACTAAAGCTATAGAAAATATCTTATAAATTTATTGTTAATCCATCATGTGCTGGAATAATATTTTTAGGCAACATTTTTTTGAGATTCTTATAATCTAATACTGGCGATAAATTTGTAAGAATAGCTTTTTTAGGCTTAAATTTATTAATTACAGCTAGTGAGGATTCTAAATTAAAGTGCGATGGATGAAAATTATACCACAAACAATCAATGATAAAATATTGAAGATTTTTAAAATATTTATAATCTTTGTTATAAATTTTACTTACATCACTTATATAGGCTAATTTTTTATTTATAATAAAACAATTTGATTTAACTTTACCGTGTTCTACGATGATTGATTGGATAGCAACTTTTTTATTATTATTTTTTGTAAATATTTTCTTTGGTAATTTATTAAGTTTTAATGTAGCAGGATACTCTTTAGAGTAAGTAGTGAATATATATGAAAATGTATTTTTTAAAATTTTAGAAGTATGTTTATCCGCATAAACATTTAATTGTTTTCTTGAATTAAGATAAAAGGACCTTAAATCATTTATACCATGTGTTTGATCACCGTGCATATGAGAATATAATACTTTATTAATTTTTTTTATTTTATGTCTTAAAAGTTGTTGCCGTAGATCAGGAGATGTATCTATAAGGATATTTTCATCTGTAGTTTTTATTAAAGCTGAACATCTTGTTCTATAATTTTTTTTATTATTAGGATCACAATTTCCAAAGAAACCATCTGGTCTTGGTACACCCATTGAACTGCCACATCCTAAAATAATAAATTTCATTAATTTCAATTAAAAAAAAGTTTATTAAAGTTATCTGTAGTTTTTTTAACAAGATCTTTTTTGGATACATTTTTAATCTCAGCTAATTTTGAAGCAGTAAAATCAATAAATGATGGTTCATTTTTTTTTCCTCTTTTAGGAACAGGTGCTAAAAAAGGACTATCAGTCTCAATTAAAATATTATCCATTGGAATTGACTTGAAAGTATCTTGTAAATCCAATGAGTTTTTAAAAGTAATAATACCGCTAGCTGAAAAGAACGAATTTAAATTCATTAGTTTATCTGAGAATTCTTTTGATCCAGTAAAACAATGCATCAAAATTTTAAGGTTTTCATTTTTATATTCATTTAAAATATCAAAAGTTTCTTTTTCTGCTTCTCTTGAATGAACAATTATTGGAGTATTGGTTTTTATGGATGCATCTATATGTTCTTTAAAACTTGCTATTTGTTTGTCTTTTTCACTATTATTATAATAAAAATCTAACCCAGTTTCTCCAATACCAATAATTTTAGAATTTTCATTCAGACTTTCAATAATCTGTTTTGAAGTAATAATATTTGTGGAACTTTCATGGGGATGAATGCCAATTGTACCATAGATCATCTCATCTTTATTAATTAATTCTTTTACTCTAGAAAAACTTTTAAACGAGGTAGAAATAGTTAATAATTTTTCTATACCTACCTCTTTTGATCTTTTAATTACATTAGACAAGTCACTTAATAATGGTTCATGATCTAGATGGCAATGTGAATCAATCATTGTTTTTTTCAATTTTTTTAAAAAGTATGTCTATTTTATTTATTTTATTACCTTTTGTTAAATAGTAATTATTTGAAACTGTATCTAATTTTATATCATTTTCATTAATGTCAAAAATCTTTAATGCCTTTAGAGAGGATCCAGGAATAATTGGATACAATAAAAAACTTATTTTTCTCACAATTTCTAAAGTAGTGTAAACAATAGTATTTAATCTAATTAGATCATCTTTCTTTTTCCATGGTTCTTGATCATTAAAATATTTGTTAGCTTCAAACAATGAATTTACAATATAATCGATGTAAAAATTAATATTCTGATTGTCAATTTGAGACCTAATATTATCTAAATTATCTTTATACTTATTTAGTATTAATAAATCTTCATCATTAAATTTAACTTCTAATGGAATTTTTCCATCACAATTTTTTATTGCAAAAGCAGTTACACGCTGACATAAATTTCCATAATTATTAGCTAAATCACTATTAATGCAATCTTCTAGTCTTTCTTGCGATATATTACCATCATTACCAAAAGAAACTTCTTTAATTAAATAGTATCTTAAAGGATCTAAACCATATTCTTTAATTATTTCTAATGGATCAAGTATATTTCCTTTAGATTTAGACATTTTTTCATCACCTGACAATATCCATCCATGTCCATAGACTCTCTTTGGTAAATCAATTTTTGCTGCTAATAAAAAAGCAGGCCAATAAACAGCATGGAATCTAAGTATATCTTTTCCGATTAAATGTATTGAGGCTGGCCAAAATTTTTTAAACAAATCATCATCTATATTAGGATAATTTAATGCACTTAAATAATTTGTTAATGCATCGAGCCAAACATATATCACATGATTTTTATTATTTGGAACAGGTATACCCCAAGAAAAAGTTTTTCTGCTTACAGAAAGATCTTTAAGACCACTTTTTACAAAACTAATAACTTCATTTTTTCTAGATTCTGGATAGATAAAATCTGGATTAGTTTCATAATAATCTAATAACGGTTTTTCCCACTTTGAAAGTCTAAAAAAGTAGGATTCTTCTTCAATCCATTCAACAGGAGATTTTGATGATGCAGCAATTTTTTTTCCATCTAATTCCTCAATTTCGTCTTCATTATAAAAGGCTTCATCTGATACTGAATACCATCCAGAATAATTTGATAAGTATATATCATCATTTTTTTCAAGTTCATTCCAAAGATATTGAACTGTTTTTTTATGTCTAGCTTCAGTAGTTCTTATAAAGTCAGTATTTGATAAATTCAAAGTATCTGAAAGATCTCTAAATGTTTGACTAATTTGATCACAAAAAATTTGAGGATCCATCCCTGCTTTTTCTGCAGATCTTTGAATTTTTAAACCATGTTCGTCTGTACCAGTAAGAAAATGAACCTGGTAATCATCAATTATTTTAAATCTCGCAAA
>CACJTS010000004.1 GCA_902596355.1 uncultured Pelagibacteraceae bacterium
ATCCAATCCTTTTTAGTCCCGAAACAAACTGGGGTTAATTACAATGCTGGTATTTGGCACTTTCCGTTGATTTCTATAAAAAATATGAATTTTCTAATTGTTGATAGAAAAGGAAAAGGAAACAATCTTGTTATTTATAAATTTAAAAAAGATAAAATTATTTTAAAAAAATGAAAAAAAAATACCCAAGGGATTTAGTGGGATATGGTTCCCAAAAAGTTAAGGTAAAGTGGCCTGGTAATGCTAAGTTGGCTTTGCAATTTGTACTTAATTACGAAGAGGGAGCAGAGAATTGTACTCTTCATGGTGATAAAACTTCAGAAGTATTTTTATCAGAAATTATAGGGGCAAGACCAATCAAAGGTCGACACTTAAATATGGAATCTATTTACGAATATGGATCAAGAAGAGGGTTTTGGAGAATTCACGATCTATTTAATAAAAAAAAAATTCCACTTACAATTTTTGGAGTTGGTATGGCATTGGAAAGAAATAAAGATGTTTGTACGGCTATAAAAAAAGCAAATTATGAAGTTGCTAGTCATGGGTGGAGATGGATTGACTATCAAAATGTACCTAAGAAAAAAGAAAAGAATGATATGAAACTTGCAGTAAAATCTATAAACAAGATTTTTGGCAATAAACCTGCTGGTTGGTACACTGGTAGATGTAGTGAAAATACTTTAGATTTAGTAATTGATGATGGTAGTTTTTTATACTGTAGTGACACTTACAGTGATGATCTTCCTTATTGGATAAAAAAAGGTAATAAAAAACAGCTAATGGTTCCTTACACACTTGATAACAATGATATGAGGTTTGCAACCAATCAAGGATTTAATTCAGGTGAACAATTTTATAACTATTTAAAAGATAGTTTCGATGCCCTTTATGAGGAAGGAAAAACTTCACCAAAGATGATGTCAGTTGGCTTGCATTGTAGATTGATTGGGAGACCTGGTAGAATACAGTCACTTAAAAAATTTTTAAATTACATCACAAAATTTAAGGATATTTGGATCTGCAAAAGAATAGATATAGCTAAACATTGGATAAAAAATTATAGTTAAAATTTTTATTATTGTTCTGCAGCTATAGAAGTATAATGAGCAACCGCTTCTATTTCCTCATCAGTTAGTATACCCTCCATTGCGGGCATTACTCCTATACCGTTTCTAACTGCCATTATAATTCTTTGAATATCAGGTCTAATTTCATTTAAATTTGGGCCAACCATTGCGTTCGATCCAGCATCTGAGAGCATATGGCATGCTGCACAATTTCCAGCCCCTAGAAAAACTTCTTTTCCCTTATTAAACAATTCATCAGCATTAACGTAGGTTAATGATGAAAATATCAAAAATAATGATGTGCCAAAGAAATTTAAAAATAATTTTTTCACATAAATTTGGTATCATAATTAAAAAAATTTAAAAAGGAGAATTATGAAAGCTTATTGGATTGCAAATTATACTGAAATAAAAGATGACGAAAGACTTAAAAAATATGCCGTTAAAGCTAAAGAAGCGGTTGAAAAATATTCTGGAAAAATAATAGCGAGAAGTGCAAATAATGTTACTTTAGAAGGTAGGGAAATGGTTAGAGTAGCTCTTGCAGAATTTCCAGATATTGAAACAGCAAAAAATTGTTATAATTCTGATGAGTATGTTGAAGCTAGAAAACATTTGGAAAATAACGCAGTTAGAGAACACATTATTTTTGAGGGAATGTAAAATTCAATACAATATAGTAAATGTCACAATCATTTAATGATACGATTTTAGAAGAAGCAATTTCATGGTTTGAGTCTGGTCAACAAGTAGCTCTTGCAACCGTGGTTCAAACTTGGGGATCGTCTCCATTCCAAATTGGAAGTAAAATGATAATTAATGAAAAAGGTAATTTTTTAGGATCAGTTTCCGGTGGTTGTATCGAAACAAGTGTAATTACTGAATGTTTAGAATTAATAAAAAATAAAGATTCATTTAAGAAAATTAATTTTAAAGTCTCTGATCAAAATGCTTGGGATGTAGGACTTGCATGTGGGGGGGAAATGACTGTTTTTATAGAACAGATATATTAATGAAAATAGAAACACTAAAAGAAATAATAAAAAAAAAATTATCTAATGAAAAATTTGCAGTTTTAACTAATTTGAGTAATGGGTCGTCTGAAATGTTTAAATTAGGTACACCTATAAGTAAAAATTTTATAAATTATAAAATTGAAATAGAGAATTATTATAATTTAAAAAAAAATGGTATCATTGATGGGACCGAGATTTTTATTCAAAATTATATTAAACCAGTTGAAGTAATAATAGTTGGTGCAGTACATATTGCACAATATTTAATTAAATTTTTAAAAGACCTAAATTTTAATGTTATTGTTGTTGATCCAAGAGAATATTTTACTACTAAACAAAAATTTCAAAATATTAAAATTATTAATGAATGGCCTGAGGCATTTTTTAAAAAAATTCAAACAAACTCTAATACCGCTTTAATTACTTTAACTCATGATCCAAAAATTGATGAACCTGCGCTAAAACATGCTTTGAAACAGAAGTTTTTTTATATAGGTGCTCTAGGAAGTAAAAAAACTCACGAGAAAAGATGCAAAAGATTAAAAGAAAATGGATTTAACGATGAAGAAACTGATTCAATACATGGGCCAATTGGTATTCAGCTAGGAGGGAAATCTGCTAGTGAAATTGCACTATCAATTGTTGCTCAGTTAATTTTGGAAACCAACAAATTAAATAATTAACTTTTTTAAAAAATTATATTATTAGTTTATATGAAAATTTTTGATTGCTTCATGTTTTTCGACGAGGAGCAAATTCTAGACCTTAGATTAAATGTACTCAATGACATTGTAGATTTTTTTGTAATAGTTGAAAGTGTTTACAATCATAAAGGAGAAAAAAGGGAACTTGTTTTTGATAAAAATAAATTTAGTAAGTTTAAAGATAAAATTATTTATTTAATACATGATGAAATTCCTAAACAAGTAGAAACGATAAATCAAAATGATAATGAAAATGAAAAAAATAGAAAATATATAATGAATGCAGTGTATAGAGAAAATTCGCAAAGAAATTATATATCTCAAGGAATTAAAGAGGCAGAGAAAAACGATATAATTTTAATTTCAGATGTCGATGAAATACCAAAATTTGGAAACATCAATATTAATGAGATAACAAATAAGATAATTATGTTTAAACAATACATGTTTCATTATAAGTATAATTTGGTTTTGCCAAACTTTAAGTGGACAGGAACAAAAGCAGTTAGAAAAAAGAATTTAATATCGCCTCAGTGGTTAAGAAATACAAAAGATAGAAATTATCCAATTTATAGAATTGATATTTTTTTTTCTAAAAAAAAATATAATAATATCAAAATAATAGAGGATGGTGGTTGGCATTTTTCAAATATTAAAACACCAAAAATGCTTAATCATAAATTAAGATCATACTTGCACCACATAGAATTTGATAAAGCCGAAATAAACGAGAATGATATTCAAAAACTAATAAATAATAAACAAGCTGTTTATAATTTAGCAGTAGATCAAAGAGGAATTAAAGTTGGAAATGGAGCAATTTTAGAAAATTTTGATAATAAAAAATTACCACTTTACATTCAGAATAATATAGAAAAATACAAAGATTGGTTAAATTAGTACTGAATAGGCTCTGGATCTATACTTCTCCATAAATACCAAGTTGCAACAGAGCAGTAAGGAGAAAACTTTTTGTTTAGATATTTCACATAACTTTCTGGTGGTAGATATTTTTTATTAAAATTTTTTGAAATAGCTCTTAATAAACCAATGTCCTGGATTGGCCAAATATTAGGACGATTATAAGTAAATAACAAAATCATTTCTGCTGACCATCTTCCAATCTGTCTTAATTGAGAAAGATAAATTATAGCATCTTCATCAGACATTTTTGAAATAAGTCTTGGATTAAATTCTTTACTTAATATTTTTCGGGCTAAACTTTTTATTCCTTTTACTTTCTGTCTACTTAGACCACAGCTTTTGAGTTGGATAGTAGATAATTTGCTAACTGTTTTTGCATTAATTTTATTTTTACATTTTTTTTTAAATTTTAAAAAAACTGAGTTAGCAGCAGCAACACTAATTTGTTGACCAATTATACTTTTACAGAGAGAGAAGAAAACATCTTTTCTTGATGTTAGAACTGTTTCTGAAGGGGATTTATATTTTTTAATCAAAGAAGACATGGTTTTGTCTTTTTGAGATAAATATTCTTTTGCTTTTTTCCAATATGATGGAGTTTTATTCATGACGTGAAACAGATAACTTTTTTTTCAAATACATCTCTCTTCTAAATATAATAATAGATGAAACTATAACCAATAAAGCACCAAATAAAGTTTTAAAAGTTGGTATTTCATTCCAAATAAAATATCCAAATATTATAGCAAAGACTAATCCAAGATATTTTAAAGGGGAAACTAAACTTACTTCTGAATATTTGTAAGATTGTGACAACCACAAATTTGCAAGACCTCCTAATATACCGACCATGGATAGCAAAAATAAATCAAGTAAACTTGGCAAGATCCATACCTGATAAAAAGATAAAAAACTTAGAAGCATTATCGAAAATGAAAAGAAAAAACTAATCAACCAAGCAGGCTCGGTTGAAGATAATTTTCTTATAGCAATAGCAACATAAGATAAACCTAAGCAAAAAATTATTGGATAAATATAATATAAATTTAAAGAGCTAAAACCTGGTTCTGTTATGAAAATTATACCAAAAAATCCAACTAAAACTGCTAACCATCTATAAATACCAACTTTTTCTTTTAATAAAAAAATTGAAAAGATTGTTATAAATATTGGTGCTGCAAAAGAAATACTTACAACTGTTGCCAAAGGTAAATTCCTTAATGCTATAAATATAGAAACCAAAGCAATTAATCCTGCTAAACATCTTTTAAAATGGAGAAAAGGTCTAGTTGTTTTATAAAAATCTAAATATCTGTCTTTAGGAATAAGAAATAAAATAGGAATTATTCCACAAAATCCTCTGAAAAATAATACTTGTCCAACGGGATAATCATCAGACCATTTAACAATTACATCCATAAGTGAAAATGCACATACCGATATAAACATGTAAAAAAAGCCTAATTGATTTTTTGATAGCATATGATTAACTTTAGATTAATTAAGTTAATTATCAATGGAAATAGCGATTTTAGGATTAGGATGTTTTTGGGGACCAGAAATTAAGTTTAGTAAACTTGATGGAGTTATAAAAACAGAAGTAGGTTATTGTGGAGGTCATAGCTCTAAAACTGATTACAAAGAAGTGTGCACAGGTAAAACAAATCATGCAGAAGTAGTGAAATTAGATTTCGATCCTAAGATAATATCTTATGAGAAAATTCTTGAATATTTTTTTAAAATTCATGACCCAACAACCTTAAATTCTCAAGGACCAGATTTTGGAACACAATATAGAAGCGAGATATTTTATTTAAACGATCAACAAAAAATTACTGCTGAAAAAATGATAGAAAAGGTAAACATAAAATTATCAGGAAAAGTTGTAACAAAAACTTCTTTAGTAAAAAATTATTGCCCAGCTGAAGAATATCATCAAAGATATTTAGAAAAAAGATAAGATGTCTTTAGTTGATACAAGTTGGTTAGAAAATAATATTCATAAAGTAAAAATTATTGATTGCTCATGGCACATGCCACAAACTCAAAGAAACGGTTTTGAGGAATATAAAGTGGAACATATTCCAAATGCTATTTTTTTTGATTTAGATAAAAATTCTAAATTAGATACTGATTTACCTCATATGCTTACTGACATTAAATCATGGGAAAGCATAATGAGCAACATGGGTATAGAAAATAATGATCAAATAGTAGTTTACGATAACTCTGATGTTATTAGTTCTTGTAGATGTTGGTACAATTTAATTTATTATGGACATGATCCTAAATTAGTTCATGTTCTGGATGGTGGATTAAAAAAATGGAAAAAAGAAAACAAAGCTACAGATAAAAATGATGTGATCACTAAAACTTCTACATATTTATGTAAAGAAAAAATAGAACTTGTAAAAAACAAAAAACAGATTGATGATAATATTTATCAAAAAGAATTTAATGTTGTTGATGCAAGAAGTAGAGAAAGATTTGAGGGTAAAGTTGCTGAACCAAGAATAGGTCTTAGAAGTGGTTCAATTAAAAATTCTTTTTGCCTTCCCTTTTCTGAGATAATAAATGAAGACAATACATTTGTAAGTAAAGATAAAATCCAGAAAAAATTTGAGTCATTAAAATTTGAACATGAAAAAAATATAGTATTTTCATGTGGTTCTGGGGTAACTGCAAGTGTATTGGCACTAGCTTATTCTTTAATAAATGCTAAATATATGCCGACAATATACGATGGCTCTTGGGCTGAGTATGGGAAGAATTAAAAAATGAAAACATCTACAAAAATAACAAGCATAGTAATTATATTTTTTCTAATTATTGCTACCGTAATCATTGGAAGAACAATGATTGGGAATCATTTTAAAAAAAAATTTAGTAAGAGACCGCCACCAGGAATAATTGTGACTACTACAAAAGAGAGAGTTTTTGAAAATGTTATAAGCACATATGGAACTGCATCTCCAATTCAAACTCAATCATTCAAAATTGAAAAATATGAAATAATAAATCCAATTAATTTTAATCAAAAGGTAAAAAAGGGTGATGTAATTGCAAATCTCAAAAATAGAAAGATTATTGCGCAATTTGATGGCGTTATTGGAAAAAGAGAATTCTCGGAAGACTTAGAAGTTTCAAAATCTTCGATACTAATTAATCTTGAGGACACTAGTTCAATATATTGTGATGTGGATATACCGGAAATTTTTGTACCATTTATAAAGGTTGGACTACCAGTAGATATTAAATTTTCTGGCTATAAAAATAAGATTTATAAAGGTAAAGTTGACTCTTTTGCAAGTAGGATAAGTGAGGATACAAGAGCTTTAGCTGCTAGAATTAAAATGAGTAATATGTCTGGTGAAATACTGCCAGGGTCATTTTTAGAAATTTCAATTAAGTATGATGTTAGAAATGAATTAAGTGCACCTGACACAAGCACAATAGTCGAAGGTGAAAATGTTTTTATTTATAAAGTTGATGATAAAAACAAAGTTATGAAGACCAAAGTAACTATAGGAGATAGATATTTAGGGCATGTAGAAATTTTAGATGGACTTAATAGTGGAGATAAAATTGTAGCTGAAGGAACTAAAAAAGTTAGACCAAATTTAACCATTAGACCAATTGAGAAAGGTGCCAAAAAAAAGCAAGGGAATTCCGGTTGGGGTAAAAAAGATAAGTCAAAAAATGATGAAGAAAAAAAAGGAAAATTTGACTGGTTAAAAAATATTTTTAAAAAAACTGAAAAAGAAAAATAATAATTAAATGTATATAACTGAAGTTAGTATTAAACGACCTGTTGTAGCATGGGTCATGTCTTTAATCTTAATTATTTTTGGTATATTTGTTTTTTTAGAGTTACCAGTAAGGGAGCTTCCTGATGGTATACAACCTCCTGTTGTTCAAGTTCAAACTGATTATAAATCTGCTTCTGCAGAAATTGTTGACGAAGAAATAACTCAAAAACTTGAAGATGTAATTGGAGGAGCTGAAGGTATCAAAAATATTGAATCAAGCTCATTAAATGGAAGAAGTAGAATTAATATTCAATTTAACACAGATATTGATTTGGATGATGCAGCTAATGATATTAGAGAAAGAGTTGCAAGAGTTGTGGATAATTTACCAAGTGAGTCGAATCCTCCTCAAATTTTAAAACAAGCAGCAGGTTTTACAACTACGATGTGGGTAGGACTATCATCTCCAACATGGAATGATTTAGATTTAGGTGATTATGCTGAAAGATATCTTATAGACGCATTTTCAAGTGTACCTAATGTTGGTCGAATTTTAGTTGGTGGTTTGAGAGAGTTAAGTGTGAGAGTTTGGATAGATCCAATTAAATTGGCTGCTAATGATCTTACAATTCAGGAAGTGGAAAGAGCTCTAAGAAATGAAAATATAAACCTTCCAGCTGGAACTTTAGAAGCTAGTAATAAAGATTTGACATTAAATATAGATAAATCTTACTCCAATATAGAGACCATAAAACAGTTACCTCTTAAAAAAAATAAGGAAAAAGTTATTATTTTATCTGATGTCGCAAATGTAGAATTCGGACCTGTCTCTGAAAAAACTTTATTTAAAGCACAAAGAAAAAACGCTGTTAACTTGAAAACTGTTGGAATCGGAATCTATGCTAAGAGTGGAGCATCTACCGTGGAGCTTTCTAAACAAATAAAAACAAAAATTAATGAACTTAATAAATCTTTACCTGATGGATTAAAATTAGAGATTGCTTTTAACAGAGCTACCTATATTGGTGCCGCTATTGAAGAAGTTTACAAAAGTTTAGTTATAGCTTTTGTTTTAGTTGTTCTTATTATATATCTCTTCTTGGGTAATCTTAAGGCAGTCATAGTTCCTGCAGTTGCATTACCAGTTAGTCTTATAGGATCATTTCTCGGATTATATATTTTTGATTTATCAATTAATATTTTTGTTCTTCTAAGTTTTATTCTAGCTATAGGGATAATTACTGATGACTCAGTGATAATGACAGATGCAATTTATACAAGAATTGAAAATGGTGAAACTCCTCTTGTAGCTGCATACAAGGGTTCTAAACAAATTACTTTTGCAATTATTGCGACTACTTTGATTTTAATTGCAGTATTTTTACCACTAATTTTTATAAAAGGAATTTCTGGAACATTATTTAAAGAAACTGCAATAGCATTATCTTTCTCTATTGTGGTTTCCTCTTTTGTAGCATTAACATTGTCACCAATGCTAGGCAGTAAATTCTTAAATAAAAAAGAAAAAATTAATTTCTTTGTAAGAAAATTTAATAGTGGATTTAAATCTTTTACAGAGTTTTATATCAACTCTTTAAGATATTGGATTAATAAACAAAAAACTATTTCAATATTTATAATATTAATTATTGCTGCTTCAGCTTATTTGTTTAATTTTTCCAAAAAAGAATTAATTCCTATTGAAGATAGAGGGGCTTATTTAATTATTGGATCAACAGACGAAGGTAGCTCCTTTGAGTATACACAGGAAAAGGCACAAATAATTGAAGGAAGAATTTTAAGATTATTACAGGCAGAGGATAGCCCTTATGAAAGATTGATAATGAGAGTTCCAGGTTTTGGTAAATCTGCGACAACTTACAATACATTTATAATTATAGCTTTATTAGACGAGTGGAAAAACAGAGAAAAAAGTAGCCAAACAGTTCTTAGAGAAGCAATTGGGCAAGTGGTTTCTGTACCTGAAACATTTGCTTTTCCAATTTCACCTCAATCAATAAGAGTCTCAAGTTACAATAAACCAGTTCAAATGGTAATTTACGGATCTAGCTACGAGGAATTAGAGGAAATTCAAAGTAGTGTCTTAAGAGAATTAAGAAAAAATAGAAATATGTCTCGAATTGAGAGTGATTATACAAAAAATAAACCTGAAGTGAAATTAATCACTAATAAAAACAGAGCAAATGATTTGGGGGTTTCTACTGAAAATATAGGTAGAACTTTAGAAACTCTTTACGGAGGAAAAAGAGTAACAACTTTCAGCAAAGAAGGAAGAGAATATCCAATAATTTTACAACAATATTTAGCAGATAGAAGAGATAAAGATGGATTATCAAAAATTTTTGTTAGATCTGAGACAACTGGAAAACTTGTATCTGTTGCAAGTTTAGTAGAGTTTAAAGAAAAAGGCACTGCCGAAGCACTTCCAAGATATAATCGTCAAAGAGCTGTTACAATTTCTGCTGCGCTTGCAGAAGATTATACATTAACGGAGGCAATAAAATACCTAGAGGATGTCATGATTAAAGTTGCTCCTCAAAATCAAATCACTTGGAAAGGAAAATCAGAAGAATTAAAAGAAACAACAAATGAAATATACTTAATTTTTGCCCTTGCTTTGTTGACTGCTTATTTGGTTATGGCAGCAACATTTAACTCTTTTGTTCATCCATTTATTATTATTTTAACAGTTCCACTAGCTGTATTTGGTGGCTTAGTATTTATTTTATTTTTAAACAGTTCAGTTAATATTTTCTCACAAATCGCTTTAATAATACTAATTGGTATATCCACAAAGAATAGTATTTTAATTGTAGACTATACAAACCAAATAAGAACTACTGGTGTTAAAATCCAGGATGCTATAATTAAAGCTTGCCAACTTAGAATTCGACCAATCATAATGACCTCACTTAGTACAATGATAGCAATGCTTCCATTGGTAATTGGAAATATTGGCCCTGGTGCAGGTGAAGGTTCTAGATTAGCTGTGGGTTCTACTATATTAGGGGGAATGATTATTTCAACCTTCTTTACTTTATATGTAACTCCAACGATGTATTTAACTCTTGCGAAAAATACTAAACGTATTGATGCAGTTGATATAGAATTAAAAAAGCAGTTAAATTAAAAAATAATATATTTTGACGTTGATAAAGAATTTTTACATTCGGATAATTGTTTCTTATAAATATTTGATTGTTTTTCTACACGCTTAGCAAGATCAATTACCTTTTTATTTTTTTTATAATTTTTATAATTTCCCCACCCTTCATGATAAGCAATATACTGCTTGAAAGCATCTTTTTTTGAAACTTTTAAAATTTTTTCAGTTTTATTAGTATACCAACCAATAAAATCTACACTGTCTTTAAATCTTGATCTTCTTGCAAATTTATTTCTAGTTTCTTCTTTGTATTGTTTCCATGTTCCTTTTATAGCTTGTGAATACCCAAAAGAACTTGATGGTCTCTTATAAGGAACTACTTTAAATAATTTCTGTCTAGGAGGTTTTGCTAACCAATCAAAACTGGACTCCATTTTTATAATTGCTAGCTGTAAATAAACTGGGGTTCCCCATTTTTTTTCTGTTTTTTTTGCATGTTTGTACCACATGTATCTTTCATTAAATATGGAACAACCATCTGCTGTATTTTTAGGAACAGACGAACAGCCTGAAATTAATATAGTTAAAATAAATAAAAATTTAATTTTCGATGTTTTCATTTTTTTTAAAAAAGTAAAATAAAATTAATACTATAAATGCACCTAATAAATTTCCAAACAAATCTGAAAATTCAAAACTTCTATCAGGAATAAAATAATGTGCTACTTCAAGTGTCAAAGATAAAAAAATTAAATAAAAGCTTATATAAATAAATTGGAACGATAAATTAAAAGTTAATAATCCAATAGTTGATATAATTAAGAATGCATAAAAATGATTGGTTGAAATTATAAAATCTGGTGTAATTTGTGGCTGTAAACCTAGATCCTTATATAAAATCCACCCTAATACACTACCAGGAAATAAATATAAAAAAATTAAAATCAAATTAGATAAATAAAAAATAAACTTATTTTTTGAAAAAAATTTCATTATTAAAATATAGTTTTATTTATCAAATTGATCTAAAAGATAAACAAATGAGTTATTTAATTTTAGTTAGACATGGTCAAAGTGTCTGGAATCTTGAAAAAAAATTTACTGGATGGGTAGATGTAGATTTAACAGAAAATGGTCAATCAGAAGCAAAAAAAGCTGGCCAACTAATAAAACAAGAAAATATTGAAATTAATCTTTATTATTCATCTTTCCAATTAAGAGCAAAAAATACTTTAAAAATAATACAAGAAGAATTGAAAGATTTTAAAAAAATAATAAGTGCATGGGAATTAAATGAGAGGCATTACGGTGCTCTTACTGGATTAAATAAAGATGAAATGAAATTAAAACTTGGAGAAGAAAAAGTTCATCAATTTAGACGTTCTTGGGATCTAAGACCCGAACCTTTAGATAAAAAAAATCCATATCATCCGCTAAATATTGAAACTTACAAAGAAATTCCCTCAGAAAAAATTCCTGACACTGAGTCACTAAAAGACACATATGAAAGAGTAATAAAATTTTATAGCAAAGAGATAGAGGATAAAACAAATGAAAATATTCTCATTTCTGCTCATGGAAACTCGATCAGAGCTCTTTGTAAACATTTATTCAATTTAGATGACAATGAAATCTCTAAACTTGAAATTCCTACGGGAAACCCTCTTTTAATTGAATTGGAAAACAGCAAAATTTCTAATTGCAAATATCTTGATCAAGAGAGAGCTAAAGATCTTTTAGTTTTTTAAAAATATCTAGATTAGTTAAATGATAAAAGTCTTTTTGGCTTTCATAGCCGTATAACCTTTTTTGATCTAATAATTTATTCCAAATTTCCAAAATAGAGTAATTTTCTATTTTCCCTCTGATAAATAGTTTTTTATTAATAATTTGACATCCAATGTAAATAAATTCTTTTTCATACTCTTTATTAATTAAATTATTTTTTAAACTAAAATCTCCTTTGAGTTTTTTATCATAACTTAATTTTTTATTTGCTAAGAGAAGAATATTTTCCAATTTTTCAGAAAAATACATTTTTTCCATTTTTAATATCTCGTCTTTATAATTATCACTCCAGATTGTATCAGGATTAAAAATAATAAAATCATTTTCATTAGAGTCTTGGATCATATTTTGAATACCTCCCCCTGTGTCTAAAATATGGTCACCATCCTCAATTATTTTGATATCTATATTAAAATTTTTTCTGTTTAAAAAAATTGAAAATTGATCCTTTAGATAAAAAGTATTTATTAAGATTTTTTGCATACCTAATTTTTTGATTAAGTTAATGCATCTCTCGAGCATACTTATATCTTTAATTTCTAATAGAGGCTTTGGAGTATTTAAAGTAATTGGATTTAATCTTTTACCAAAACCTGCACATAAAATTAAAGCTGTATTTATTCTCACAACTCTACCTTATAAATTTTGGAAAATTATTTTTTAATAATAACATCAAATTATTGAATTCATTTTGCTCTTTTATTCTATGATTAATCATTTCCCAAGCATAGGGAATTAATTTAAGATACTTTTTTTTATTATCTCTAGCAGCTAAACGCATAAATATACCAATTATTTTTAAATTTCTTAAAACAGATAATATTTCAAAATCTTTTTTAAATTTTTTCAGGTCAATTTTTTTATTTGTTTTGATGTAAAACTTAAATACTTTCTCTTTTAATTCATTAGATGTTTTTAATCTTACATCGTCAATTAAGGATGCTAAATCGTAAGCTCTATTGCCAATTAGTGCATCTTGACTATCTATTACAGCAATTTTTTTATTGTAATACATCAAATTTGAAACATGAAAATCTCTATGAACAAATGTAATATTTTTATAATTTAATTTTGATAATAAGTTTTTTATCTCTAATTTAAATTTTTTTTTAAATTTAATACATTTTAATTTAGACAATATCTTTGGTGCATACCAGTCACAAAAAAGTTTAGTTTCATCAAATAAAAGTTTGTTATTATATTCTTGAACTTTATATATTTTGTTTTTGAAATTTTTTACTTTTTTATCTTTTATTAATTGTATTTTATTTAAAATTTTTATTATCTTTTTAAAAATAATATATTTTTTTTTCTTTTTGTTTTTTAAAATTTGAAATAGAGTTTGATCTCCAAGGTCACTTATTTCTATATAATTATTAATGTAATTTTCGCTTAATAGATTTGGTGCTAGAATTTTATTTTTAACTAAAATTTTATTTATCGCATCGTAAATTAAAAGATTTTTTAACTTTTCTCTCTTAGATATTACTACAATTGATTTGTTTTTTTTGTCTCTATAAAATTCTCTAAAAGACGCATCGCCTTTAATTTTTTTCAATTTTGCAAAGCTTTTCATCAAAATTTATTTTAATTTAAACTTTTATATCTACACTTCTATCATTTAAATCATTTAAATAATTAAATGTTAAAGATATAAATTTTATATCATGTTTATCAGTAATCAATTGTGGCCATTCTATAAGAGTTATTAATTTATTATCCTTTTCAAAAATATCTAAATTATTGATATCTTCTTTCCTATTAATTCTAAATAAATCATAATGTTTTATTCTTAAATCTTTAACTTGATACTCATTTAATAAACTAAAAGTAGGGCTTGTAATTTCTGTTTCTGTTAAATTATTTATTTTTTGATACTCATTTATAAAATATTTTACAAAGGTAGTTTTACCAACACCCATCTCTCCATATAAAAAAATAAACTCACCACCTTTAAGATATTTTGTAAATTTTTTAGCTAATTCTTTAGTGAGCTTCTCTGAAGTGATATCAATTTTGCTATCTTTAATAGCGATAGGCATCTGGTTTGAAAGGACCTTCTGTTCCAACACTTATATAGTCTGCTTGTTCTTTTGATAACTTTGTTAGTTTTGCCCCTACTTTTTTAAGATGTAAAGTTGCTACTTTTTCATCTAAATGTTTTGGTAATACATAAACTTTATTTTCATAATTTTTATGATTATGCCAAAGCTCAATTTGAGCAATAACTTGGTTAGTAAATGATGCACTCATTACAAAACTTGGGTGTCCAGTTGCACAACCAAGATTAACTAGTCTTCCTTCAGCTAATAGAATAATTCTTTTACCACTAGGCAACTCTATTTCATGTACTTGAGGTTTTACTTCAGTCCACTTATAATTTTTAAGAGCTTCAACTTGTATTTCGTTGTCAAAGTGACCAATATTACATAAGATAGCCCTATCCTTCATGTCTCTCATATGATCTGCAGTAACAATGTCTTTGTTCCCTGTTGCTGTTACAACTATATCAGCTCTACTTATAGCCTCCTCCATTAATACCACTTCATAACCTTCCATCGCAGCTTGGAGAGCACAAATTGGATCTGCTTCTGTAACTAAAACTCTAGCTCCACTTTGTCTTAATGATGCAGCGCTTCCTTTTCCAACGTCTCCAAAACCAGCAACAATAGCAATTTTTCCAGACATCATTACATCGGTAGCTCTTCTTATGCCGTCTACTAAACTTTCTCTACATCCATATAAGTTATCAAATTTTGATTTTGTTACAGAGTCATTCACGTTTATTGCTGGAATTAAAAGCGATTTATCTTTTTCCATTTTATTTAGTGCTTTAATTCCAGTGGTAGTCTCCTCTGAAACACCCTTAATATCTTTCATTAAATCCTGATACTCGTTATGCATGATAGCTGTTAAATCTCCACCATCATCTAATAACATGTTAGGTTTCCAGTCTGGTTTTCCAACTATAGTTTGTTTAATACACCATAAATACTCTTCTTCTGTTTCACCTTTCCACGCATAAACAGGAATACCAGCTTTAGCAATGGCTGCAGCCGCATGATCTTGAGTTGAAAAAATATTACAAGAAGACCATCTTACTTCAGCACCTAATGCAACTAAAGTTTCAATTAATACAGCTGTTTGAATTGTCATATGCAAACATCCAATAATTCTTGCACCCTTTAATGGTTTTTCCTTAGAATACTCTTCTCTTAAAGCCATTAAACCAGGCATTTCACTTTCGGCTATTGAAATTTCTTTCCTGCCAAAATCTGCTTGGGATATGTCTTTTACTTTATAATCTTCCATGGCAAGCTTTATACATCTAGGATTTTATTTATCAACATAAGATTAAACATTGGGAAATCTTATCTCAATCATAGCTCCTTCTTTATCAATACGATTAGATGCTACAATTTCACCATCGTGTAGTTCAACTAAATTTTTAACTATATTTAAACCTAGACCTGAATGTTCTCCAAATTTTTCAGGTCTATTACTATAAAATCTTTTAAATATTCTTGATGTATCTTTTTCTTTAAATCCTTGGCCTTCATCAATAATCTTGATTGATATTTTATTTTTTTCATTAATAGAAATATCAACAAAAACATTACCACCATCTTTACTAAACGATATTGAGTTATCTAATAAGTTTGCAATGATTTGTTCAATTCTGTTTTCTATACCATTCATTAAATATTTATCTTTTCCATCATTTTTATATTCAATTTTAATTCCTTTCTTCACTTGATGAATATTATTATAATCATCAACAACAGATTGAATAATTGGTTCAACATCAATTTTTTTCATTTTTTCTTTACTTAAAGCAACTTCATCCTTTAACATTTGCGAATAATCAGTAATTAATCTTTCTATTCTTTGAACATCATGACTAAGTATATTCAATAATCTATCTCTTTGTTCGCTATCATTTGTGTCTTGTAAGATTTCAGATGCACTTTTTAAAGATGCTAGTGGATTTCTTATCTCATGAACCAAATCTGTCGAAAAGTTTTCTGCATGCGTAACTCTATTTTGAAGCTCATTTGTCATATCCTCTAAAGAATTAGATAAAAGTCCTAATTCGTCATTTCTTTTTTTAAGATTTTCAATACCTGGTTTGGCTTGACTTTTTTCTTTAACACGGATTGTATATCCAACAAGATTTTGTATGGGTTTAATGAAATATCTGCTTAACACAAAAGAAAAAATTAATATTACAAATCCTACAGATATAGCTGTTCTTATTACAAATGCTTTTCTCTCATCTATCGCTGTCTTTATTTCATTAGCGTTTTCTGTAATAGCTACATAACCAAGATTAATTTCATTCTTTGTAACATTCTTAATTGTTGTTACATTAAATTGATTAAAACCCTCTTGCATAAATGTGTAAGGAGCTCCTAAATTTTCAGAACTAGAATAATTTTTTAATATATCTTTAAATGAAACATGTTTTTTTTCATCAATTTTTATATTTTTTTCCTCAATAGTTTTTTCTTTTTCCTTTTTATCTAAACCTTCAAATTCAATTTTATCAAGTCTTGTAGAGAATGATCTTGGATCAAGATCTAAAGTATCAGTATCTCCGATAAGATTGAGTTGGTCATCAAAAAATATTACTCTATCTAAATTTTGAAAAATAAATCTTGTCGAAAATAAAAATCTTCTAATATCATCAGATTGAAATTTTACATCTAGCCTTAAAATATTATCAATAGTGTTATTAATAATGTTTGTGTGATTTTGAGATTTTTTTTTTATTAAACTTGGCTGAATATTATTAAGATATATAAATGTAAATAATCCAATAATTGTAAAAATTAAAAAATTTATAAATAAAAATTTCTTTAATATAGAAAGAGTTTTTAGATATTTACTTAACATTAGCTAACATTCCATCTATATCCACTACCATACCTAGTTTCAATAGCTGAAAAATCAGGATCTACTTTTTTAAATTTTTTTCTAATTCGTTTTACGTGACTATCAATAGTTCTATCCTCAATATCTGTATCTTCCCTGTAAGCTATATCCATAAGCTGTGCTCTTTCTTTAATTATACCAGGCCTCTTTGCTAACTCTTTAACGATTAAAAACTCAGTTGTTGTCAATTTATCAGGTAGCTGTTTTCCATTCCATTCACACTCGAGTTGTGATGGATCTAATTTTAATCTTCCATGAGATATCAGGCTTTTATTTTCCTCTAAAATATTGTTTGTGTCTTTTTTTCTTAATTGTACTCTAATTCTTTCAATCAAAACTTTTATGGAAAAACCACCTGACTTTTTTACAAAATCATCTGCACCCAATTTTAAACCTAGTAATTCATCAATTTCGTCATCTTTAGATGTTAAAAAAATTACGGGTAAAGAAGTTTTTTTCCGTAGCTTTTTTAACAGTTCTTCTCCATCCATCTTAGGCATTTTTATATCTATAACTGCCAGGTCAGGAGGCATTCTAGTTAAACCAATTAATGCACTTTCACCATCAATATAAGTCTGAACTTTAAAACCCTCTTTTTCTAATGCAATACTTAAACTTGTTAATATATTTCTGTCATCATCTATTAAAGCTATTGTTTGTTTTTGCATAAAGTAATTTAAAAATACTAAATTGTTCTAATTTGGGCAATGTTATAAATTTAATGTAGCATTCCCCAATTATCTCCAATATTAATATCAACTGTTAAAGGGGTGGAAAAGGAATGATAATCACTTTGAGCTACACTAGTCATTTCTTTCTCAATTAATTTAATCATTACTTTTTGATCTTTTTTTGGAATTTCAAAAATTAGTTCATCATGAATTTGCAAGAGCATTTTTGAATTAGAGTTTTTTTGCTCTGATAATTTCTTATCTAATCTTATCATCGCTAATCTCATTACTTCAGAAGCGGAACCCTGAATGGGAGCATTTATTGCAGCACGCTCTTGAAAATTTCTTACATTAAAGTTTTTGTCATTAATTCCGTTAAAATGAGATCTTCTACCAAAAATATTATTTACATATCCACTTTTCCTACAAAATTTTATTGTATTATCCATATAAACCTTAATTTCTGGAAACTTTGCAAAATATGAATTTAAAAATTCCTCAGCTTCATAATTAGAAACATTTATTTGCTTAGCTAATCCATATTGCGATATTCCATAAATAATTCCAAAATTAATAGCCTTAGCCTTTCGTCTGTGGTCTTGATTAACTTTTTTAATATCAATATTAAATATTTGGCTAGCAGTTAAAGAGTGGATATCTTCTTTATTTTTAAAAGCTTTTTTTAGTTCTTTTACATCTGCCAGATCTGCTAAAATTCTCATCTCAATTTGATTGTAATCTGCAGAAATAAGTAGGTGATCTTTTTTTGCTTTAAAAGCTTTTCTAATATCTTTTCCATCTTCTGATTTAATTGGTATGTTTTGTAAGTTGGGATCACTAGATGCTAGTCTTCCAGTCGTTGTGGCAGCCAGTAAAAATGAAGTATGAACTCTTTTTGTATTTGGGTTTAAATGTTCAGGTAAAGAATCAGAATAAGTATTTTTTAATTTTGAAACTTGTCTCCAGTCTAAAATTAATTTTGGAAACTCATGACCTTTGAAAGCTAAATCCTCTAAAACACTTGCACTTGTAGCAAAACTTCCCTTTTTAGTTTTCTTTAATCCAGCTATTTTTAAATCATTATAAATTATTTCTCCTAATTGCTTTGGGGATGCAATATTGAATTCTTTTTTAGAAATTTTAAATACCTCTTTTTCAAGTTTTTGAATTTTTTTTTCAAATTTAGATGAAAGAGATTTTAAAAACTTACTATCAATTTCAACCCCCTCTATTTCCATAAATGCGAGAATTTTAATTAATGGCTTTTCAAAAATTTCATAGATATTTATCATCTTTTCTAATTTTAAATTTTTAATAAATTTCTTATATAATCTAAAAGTAATATCAGCATCTTCAGCAGCATAATCTTTAGCTTTATCTAGTTCTACTTCGCTAAAATTAATTTCTTTCTTGCCTGAGCCTACCATTTCTTTAAAAGAAATAGTTTTATGTCCTAAATGAATTTCTGATAAAGTATCCATATTATGTCTATTTTTTCCCGCATCTAATACATAAGACATCAACATTGTATCTTCCATTGATGAAAGGGTTATTCCTTGCCTATAAAATACGATAAAATCAAATTTTATATTTTGACCTATTTTTTTTATACTAGGATCCTCTAATAATTTTTTTAATTTTTTAATTACTGTGTTTTTGTCAATACATTTGGGTGAATTATGACCAACTGGTATATAACATGCTTTTCCAATTTTAGAACAAAGAGAAATACCTACTAAGTCTGCTTGGTGAGGATCTAATGAAGTGGTTTCTGTATCTACAGCAACTTCACCAACTTCTTCTGCTTCCTCTATCCATTTATCAATTTCATCTAAATTGTTAATCAAAAAATAATTTTTGTTATTTATTGTTTGTTGTTTTTCTAAATTTTGAGTTTCAATCTTATTACTTTCTAGTTCAGGTTCTCCATAAGCAGAAATTGCAGAGCTTAATAACCTGTTAAATTCCATTTCCCTTAAAAATTTATACAATTTGTCTTTATCTATATTTTTCAATTTAAATTCATTTAACTCTCTATTGACAGGAGAGTTGTGATTTAGTGTTACAAGTTTTTTACTTATTAATGCTTTATCCTTGTTCTCTATTAATGTTTCTCTTCTTTTATTTTGCTTAATCTCATGAGCAGATTTTAGTAAATTTTCTAAAGTGCCATATTTATTAATTAGCTCTGCAGCCGTCTTAACACCTATGCCTGGAACACCAGGAACATTATCACTGCTATCTCCTGCTAAAGATTGAACATCAATAACTTTTGATGCATCTACTCCAAATTTTTTGAGAACATCATCATCAGTGATAAACTTGTTTTTCATGGGATCAAAAATTCGAACTCCTTTTTTGTAAAGCTGCATTAAATCTTTATCTGATGAGACAATTGTAACCTTTGCACCTTTTTTAAGAATTTGATCAACATATGTAGCTATTAAATCATCAGCTTCATAATTGGGAAGATCCACAGATGGTAAATTGAATGCTAAGACTGATTTTCTTATATATTCAAATTGTGGAGCTAAATCATCAGGCGCCTCTGATCTATTTGCTTTGTAATCACTATAAATTTCATTTCTGAAAGTTTTCCTTGCTGAGTCAAATATTACTGCAAAATGTGTTGGTTTTTGCAAATTTTGATCAGATTTTGAGTCTTCTAATAATTTAAATAACATACTGCAAAAACCACTTACAGCACCTGTTGGAAGTCCATCACTTTTTCTCGTCAATGGAGGTAAAGCATAATAAGCTCTAAAAATATATCCAGAGCCATCAATTAAATAAAAGTGATCTGTTTTTTGAATTTTATTCATGAAATATAATTAAATATTACAATGCTAACATATTCTGTATATAAAAAAATTTACTTTCAATTATTATACCAATTATAAGTAGATTATTTTTTATATTTTGAGTATTATTTAATTATGGAATTAACAAAAAATCTCACACAAGCTAAACTAATTAAATCTCTGGTTGTTGTTGTTCTTGGTTCAATAGCATTAACTATATCAGCAAAGATCAAAATTCCTTTCTATCCAGTTCCTATGACTATGCAAACATTTGTTGTATTATTTTTAGGAATAAGTTTAGGGCATAAAATTGCACTAGCTTCAATTGGTCTATATTTAATTGAAGGAATTGCAGGACTTCCTGTATTTTCAAATTCTCCTGAAAAAGGTGTTGGATTAGTTTACTTTACAGGACCAACTATGGGTTACTTAATCGGTTTTTTAACCGCTTGTTACTTAGCTTCTAAAATAAAGATTGATGATAATTTTTTTGTTGTTTTATTTAAATTAATTATCGCAACTTCAACAATATATATTTTGGGTATACTTTGGCTTGGAACATTGATTGGATGGGATAAGCCGATTTTTGCTTTAGGCGCAAAACCATTTCTATTAGCTGAGATTTTTAAAGTTATGCTTTTAGCTCTTTTGACTAAGCAAATAATTAAAATTAAAAAATTTATCTAGGTGATCTTTTAGATAGAATTCTTTGAAGAGTTCTTCTGTGCATTTTAAGTCTTCTGGCTGTTTCCGAAACATTCCTATTACATAGCTCAAAAACTCTGTGTATATGTTCCCACTTAACTCTATCAGCAGACATGGGGTTTTCAGGTGGAGCTGCTTTTTTTGAAGGATCTGCCAATAATGCTTTCTCTACATCTTCTGCATCAGCAGGTTTAGCTAAATAATCTATAGCACCTTCTTTGATTGCAGCTACTGCCGTTGGAATATTTCCATAACCAGTTAACATGATAATCCTACTATCACTATTTGAAGACTGAATTTCTTTTACAACCTCAAGTCCATTGCCATCTGAAAGTCTTAAGTCTACAACAGCAAAACCAGGTTTTTTATTTTTTACAGATTCAACTCCTTTTTGTACACTCTCAGCTTGAAAAACCTCAAATCCTTTTTTTTCCATCGCTCTTGCTAAACGCTCACGGAAAGGATTATCATCATCCACGATTAACAGTGATTTATTCTCAAAATCATTGAGATTTTGAAGTTTTGCTTCTTCTTTCATGAGCCTTATATGGGGTCTTTGCTAGAAATTACAATATATGAATTTTAAGTATTTCTGGCTTGAATTATTTGCTTTACTTTAGTGCTGTTTACTTTATATGCCAAAAAATATTAAAGTTTTTTTTAAAAAGACTTTTTTTTATTAAATTTTTTTTGGAGGCATTTAAAATGCAAAAATTTAAATCAGTTGAGGAATTAGTTAATCAGCTGAAACCTGAAAAACCAATTTACTGTATAAGAAAGAATTCCATTAAATCTGCTGTAAAATTTTTCCTAAACAAATTTCCAGGAAAAATTTTATATGCAGTCAAAACTAATCCTCACCCTGAAGTAATCAAAACAATCATAGAAAGTGGAATTGAGCAATTTGATGTTGCATCCATTGAAGAAATTAAAAATATTAGAACTTTTAGCAATAGAGCTAAATGCTCTTATATGCATACTGTTAAAAGCAGAGAAAGTATAAAAGAAGCATATTTTAACTATGGTGTAAAAGCTTTTTCATTGGATACTAAAGATGAACTAATTAAAATAATTGAAAGTACAAATAAAGCTAAAGATTTAGAGTTATTTGTAAGAGTTGCTGTTTCAAATGAACATGCAGAAATTGATTTATCAAAAAAATTTGGAGCTTTAACTTCAGAAGCAATTGGTCTGTTAAGACTTGTAAAAGAACATGCTAAAAAGATTGGTTTAAGTTTTCATGTTGGTTCACAATGTATGCATCCAATTTCTTATTCAAAAGGAATTAGTGAAATTGGAAATATAATTAAAAAGACAAAAATTATTCCAGATTATATTAATATAGGTGGAGGTTTTCCAACAATCTATCCTGACTTAATTCCACAATCTTTAGGTAATTATTTTAGTGAAATAAATAAGAGTTTAGAAAATTTAAAGCTTGAAAAACTTCCTGAAATTATTTGTGAGCCAGGCAGAGCTATAGTTGCAGAAAGTGGCTCAACAGTTGTGAAGGTTAATTTAAGAAAAAAACAAAAGCTTTATATTAATGATGGAACCTATGGTACTCTTTTTGATGCAGGTACACCAAACATTGTATTCCCATCTAGAATGATAAAAGAAAATTCTAATAAAATAATTTCAAAAAAATTAACTGCTTTTGATTTCTTTGGACCAACATGCGATAGCATGGATTATATGAAAGGTCCTTTTTTGCTTCCAAATAATATTAAAGAAAATGATTATATTGAACTTGGTCAACTTGGAGCATACGGATTGACATTTAGAACTCAGTTTAATGGTTATTACTCAAATGAAATTTACGAAGTTGAAGATAATCCAATAATGACAATGTATGATAAAGACATTAATAATGCTAACATGGTAGCTTAATGTCGGGTCAAAAAAATCCAGGTCATAACAGTAAAAAAGATTTCTTAAAAAATCCTGTTGAGCACATCGATATAACTTCTTTCGACTCTAGAAAAATTATATCCTCAATGGAAAAAATGTCATTTGTTTCTAGAGAAACAGCAAATGCTGCTAATATTTATAATGAGATGCTTAAGGATAAAGATTGTACAATTTTCCTTACTTTAGCGGGCTCTACTTCGGCAGCTGGATGTATGAATATTTATAAAGATTTAATTAAATATAATATGGTAGATGCAATTGTTGCTACAGGCGCCTCAATAGTAGATATGGATTTTTTTGAAGCTCTTGGTTTTAAACATTATCAAGGTTCACAATTTCAAGATGATACTGAGTTGAGAGACAACTATATAGATAGAATTTACGATACCTACATAGATGAAGAAGAGCTTCAAGTGTGTGATAAAATCATATGTGAAATCGCAAATAACTTGGAAGCGAGAAGCTATACTTCAAGAGAGTTCATTTATGAAATGGGAAAATATTTAAAAAATAATTCAAAGAAAAAAGACTCTTTAATTGAAACCGCTTTTGACAACAATGTTCCTATTTTCTGCCCTGCTTTTACTGACTCAAGTGCAGGATTCGGGTTAGTTATGCATCAAGAACAAAATCCAAAAAAACATATGACAATAGACTCGGTTAGAGAATTTAGAGAACTAACAGAAATTAAAATTAAATCTAAAAGTTCTGGATTATTTATGATTGGTGGTGGTGTGCCTAAAAACTTTATTCAAGATACTGTAATTTGTGCTGAACTATTAGGAAAAGATGTAGACATGCATAAATATGCTGTTCAAATTACTGTTGCTGATAGTAGAGACGGTGCTTGTAGTAGCTCCACATTAAAAGAAGCAAGTTCATGGGGAAAAGTAGATATTACAAAAGAACAGATGGTGTTTGCAGAAGCAACTAGTGTTTTACCATTGATAGCAAGTGATGCTTATCATAAGGGTGAGTGGAAAAATAGAACAAGAAAAAAATTTACTAAAATTTTTGAATAAAATTGAAATATCTCTCAAATAAAAACGGGTTTTTAGGAATTGATAATAAATTTAGCTTTAAAGAGAAAGCTGTAATTGTTCCATTTGGTTTAGAAAAAACTGTCAGTTATGGGGGAGGAACAAAAAATGGACCTAAAGAAATTATAAAAGCATCTCATCAAGTTGAGCTGTATGATGAAGAGCTTAATTGCGAACCTTATAAAAAAATAGGTATCAAAACTTTAAAACCATTTAAAATCGATAAAAATATCAAAAAAGCACTGAATAAAATCTCTAATATTAATAAAAAAATTTTAGATAAAAAGCTTTTCCCAATGACTTTAGGTGGAGAGCATTCAATAACTCCCGGATGTATTGTTCCTTTTACTAAAAAATATAAAAACATTTGTCTGTTACATTTTGATGCTCATGCAGATTTACGTCAAAGTTATAATGGAGAAAAATTTTCACATGCTTCAGCAATTAGAAGGTGTCTAGATTATAAAAATGTTTCGTTAATTTCATTTGGCATAAGAAATATCTCGGAAAGTGAAATCCCATTTTTAAAAAAGAATTCCGCAAGAATAAATATTTTTTGGGCGAAAGATAAAAAAAAATGGAATTTGTCTAAATTTAAAAAACTAATTAAAAATAAAACTGTTTATCTTACATTTGATGTTGACGGACTAGATTCAAGCATTATGCCTGCAACTGGTACACCTGAACCAGGAGGACTTTTGTGGGATGAAACATTGGATATAATAAGAATTGCAGCTAAAAACTCGAAAATTGTTGGTGCAGATATTAATGAACTGTCTCCAATTAAAGGATTTAATTCTTATAATTTTCTTGTTGCAAAGCTAGCTTATAAAATTCTGTCTTATAAATTTTTATTTTAAACTTTAATTGGTTTAATAATTTTCAATAACATTCTAAACGGTATCAACATTATTAGAGCAACTAAAACTTTTACCGCTAAATCTCCCAAAGATAAAGTAATCCAAGGTATCCCTGTTGCATAAAATGATATTGAGAAAAATAAAAATGTGTCAACTGTTGATCCAATCAAAGATGAAGTAAGTGGAGCTACAAACCACTCTTTTTTTCTTAATCGATCAAAAATTTTAATATCTAACAACTGAGCAGTAATAAAAGCTACCCCTGATCCTATTGCAATTCTAACAGAAATTAAATCTGTAAAATCAGTTGAGAATAACAATGTAAATATAATTCCTATTAAAAAGCCCAAATATACAATTTGCCTTGCTAATAATTTTCCATACGACCTATTTGCTAAATCTGTTATTAAAAAAGCTATTGGGTAACTAAAAGCTCCGTAAGTTAAAAACTCATTTAATCCAAAATAATTTATTGGAAACTGAACTAAATAATTAGAAGATAGTACAACAACCCCCATCATTATTGACAGGGTGATAAATAATTTGTTCATTAAGCTGATTTAGCTACAGGTTTCTTTTTAAAAGGGGATTTAATTAAAACTACTTTTTTTAATTTTTTTAATCTAGGAGATAAATTTTTATTCTTTACAGTTTTTAAAAATTCATCAAAACTACCTTTTTTGTCAACTGACCTTACACCTGAATTGCTTACGGTAAGTTTTAAACTTCTTCCAGTAAGTTCGCTTGTAAATTTTACCTTTTTAAGATTAGGTAAAAATCTTCTTTTAGTCTTGTTGTTAGCATGACTAACATTATGACCTTTCATAGGAATTTTACCGGTAAGTTCGCATTTTTTTGACATAATAACAGTGCCTATATAAGGGGAGATATTGAAGGCGTCAAGTTTAATACATTTAAGAAACAGTTTTATTTCCAACAATTTCTGTGAAATTTTTGACACCATCTCTTATTAGTAATTCTTTTAAGTCTTTTTTAATCATACCAGCAATATTGGGTCCTTGAAATACCATGCCGGTATACAATTGAACATAATCTGCTCCTAATAAAAACTTATCATAAGCTGCTTTACCAGAGTCAACGCCACCCACTCCAATTATTTTAATTTTACCTTTTATTAAATTGTAGAATTTACTTATTAAAAGATTTGATTTTTTCTCAATAGGTTTTCCAGACAAACCACCTTTTTGATGTCTCTGTATATTTTGAAGTGTTTCCCGAGAAGCTTCAGAAGTATTTGAAATTATTATTGCGCTTATTTCATTTTCTAAAAGTATTTCTGAAATTAAGTCAATTTGATTTTCATTTATATCTGGTGAAATCTTTACAGCTACAGGAATTTTAGTTTTTAATTGTTTTTTTTTATCTGATACAGATTTTAATAACTCTTTTAATTTATTCTCTTCATGAAAATTTCTAAGATTTTCAGTATTTGGTGAAGAAATATTAATTGTAATATAATCTGCAACTTCAGAAAATTTTTCTAATCCAATTAAATAATCATTCAATCTATCATTAGAATCTTTGTTTGGACCTACATTTACACCTAATACACCTAGTTTTTTATTAGATTTTATTCTGTTAAATATTGTATCTGATCCATGGTTATTAAAACCCAACCTATTAATTAATGCTTGATCTTCTACCAATCTAAATACTCTTGGTTTTTCATTTCCATATTGTTTTAATGGTGTAACTGTACCTACTTCAACAAATCCAAAACCTAATTTAAATAAAGGGTTATATACCTCTGCATTCTTATCAAAACCAGCAGCAATACCGATAGGATTATCAAGATCTTGATTAAATAGTTTTGTTTTTAGAATGGGATCATTTTTATTTTCATCAAAGATATTTGAAACTAAATTAAGCTTTAGAGATTGAATTGCTAAAAAATGTGCTCTTTCAGGATCTATTTTAAATATTAAAGATCTTAAATTTGAATACATTATTTTAATTTACTAATTATCAATTCTTTCGTTTCGTTAACACCGAAAAAACTTATAAAAAAACCCATTCTAGGTCCATTTTCATCTCCGAACACCACTTCATAGATTAACTTAAACCAATCTCTTAAATTTTCTGCATACCCATTCTCTTTGCCTGTTGAATAAATTAATGTTTGTATATCCTCTGGAGACATCTGATCATTACATTGTTCTAAAGTTTTAACTAAAGCTTGTAGAGCTAATTTTTCATTTTCAGACGGATTTTTATATTTTTTTTGTGCCTTAATAACATCATTAAAATACTTAATTGCATAACCAACTAGTCCATCAAAAATTGGAAAGTTTTTTTCATGAATGTTAGATTTATATTTTTTAACAAACTTCCATAATAAATCTTTGTTATCAGCATTACTTGTTTCAACTAAATTCAACAACATAGAAAAAGTCATAACCATATCTTCTTTTGGAATATTTCCATTATGAACATGCCAAACAGGATTCATTACTAATTGTTGTTCTGTTTGTTTTTTTGATTTTTCAATATTATCGAGGTACTCATCTACAGCTTTAGGCACTATTTCTTTATAAAGTTTTTTTGCTCTTTTTGGATTTTGATACATATATAAAGATAAGCTTTCCGGTGAGGCATATTTTAACCACTGGTCGATAGTAATACCGTTTCCTTTTGATTTTGAAATTTTTTCACCCTTTTCATCAAGAAATAATTCATAAGCAAATCCAGATGGATTTTTTTTACCAATTAAATTTATAATTTTAGTTGATAAAATCGCACTTTCAATAAGGTCTTTTCCATACATTTCAAAATCTATATCCAAAGCATACCATCTCATTGCCCAATCAACTTTCCATTGTAATTTACAATTTCCATCCAAAATACTAGATTCTAATTTTTTACCTCCATTATCAAAAATTATTTTAGAATTTTTTTTATCAATTTCTATAACTGGAATTTCGAGAACATGACCTGTATCTGGACAAATAGGTAAAAAAGGACAGTAAGTTTGTTGACGTTCTTTGCCTAAAGTTGGAAGTATAATATTCATTATACCATCATAATTTTCTAAAATAATTTTTAAAGTTGGGTTGAAAAAACCATCTTTGTATAAGGATGTCGAACTTTTAAAACTGTATTTAAAATTAAAACTATCCAAAAAATCTTTTAACATTTCATTATTATGTTCTCCAAAACTTGAAAATTTTTCAAATGGATCTGGAACTTGTGTTAATGGTTTATGTAAGTTTTCGTTAAGTAATTCCTGATTAGGAACATTATCAGGAACTTTTCTTAAACCATCCATATCATCAGAAAAAGTAATTATTTCTGTTGGTAGATCTGTAAGTTGCTTTAATGCATTAACCATCATTGAAGTCCTTGCAACTTCACCAAATGTTCCAATATGAGGAAGACCACTTGGACCATAGCCTGTTTGAAGGGTAATTTTCCCATTTTTATCAATAAATGATTTTCTCTCACGAAGCATTTTTTTTGCTTCAACGAAAGGCCAAGCACTTGTTTTGTCTAAAATTTCTTTTTTAATCACGAATATATCTTTTATAAAAATCTTAAATTGGCGATTTTATTAATTCTTATAGAGTTGAAATTTATTTACCATAAAATAATGTTCTTTCAAAATGTCTAATTATAAAACTGTTTTTTTTACACTAGGAATTTTGCAAATAATTTTAGGGGTCTCAATGTTCATCCCTATAATTGCTCAATTTATTTATTCTGAAATAGATTCATCATTTTTTGGTGCATCTATTGTTACTATAATTTTTGGATCATTATTTTTTCTTTCAAATCTAGACCACGACAAAAAATTAAATTTACAACAAGCATTTTTATTAACTGCTTTGTCTTGGTTAAGTATTGCTATTTTTGGATCTTTACCATTTATATTTTCAACTATGGAGCTTTCAATTACTGATGCTTTTTTTGAGAGTATGTCTGGAATTACAACAACTGGATCTACAATTATTTCTGATTTAGAGAATACACCAAAAGGCATTCTATTATGGAGAGCAATACTTCAGTGGTTGGGTGGTATTGGTATAATTGTAATGGCAATTACCCTAATGCCTATAATGAATGTTGGTGGTATGCAATTATTTAAAATTTCTAGCAACGACTCATCTGAAAAAATTCTTCCTAAATCAAAAGAAATAGCTTTAAGACTTATTTATATTTATTCAGGCCTAACTGCTCTTTGTGCATTATCATATTGGGTATTTGGAATGGGAAAATTTGATAGTTTAACTCATTCTATGACTACCATAGCTACAGGTGGATTTTCTAATTATAATCAATCTATCGGATATTTTGACAGTATTCTTATAGAAATATCATCGATGATTTTTATAATTTTAGGAAGTATTCCATTTATTGCATATATTAAATTTATTAGTGGTAATAAAAAAATATTTTTAAACGATATTCAAATCAGAACATTTATTAAAATAATAATTATAAGTATTATTATATTATCAATTTATTTATTATTTAATAATAACGGAAACTTTAATTTAAGATCTATTTTTTTTAATACAATTTCAATATTGACTGGAACAGGTTATGTGAATGCTGAATTCGACGGTTGGGGAAGTTTTCCTATAACAATATTTCTTGCATTAATGTTTATTGGGGGCTGTGCTGGATCAACTACTTGTGGAGTCAAAATTTTTAGAATTCAAATTTTATATTTATTTATATTAAATCAATTAAAAAAAATTATATATCCCAAGGGAATATTTGTAATTAAATACGATCAAGGATCTGTTGATGATAAATTTATTGCATCAATAATTTCATTTATTTATTTTTACTTTGTAATTTTTTTTATTTTAGCTGCGTTATTATCATTAACTGGTCTTGATTTTATAACTGCTATCTCTGGAGCGGCAACATCAATATCAAATGTTGGTCCAGGTTTAGGACCTATTATTGGGCCTAATGGAGATTTTTCATCTTTGCCTGATATTTCTAAATGGATTTTAACTGTAGGTATGATTTTAGGTAGACTTGAGTTGTTTGCAATATTAGTATTATTCTTACCATCTTTTTGGAGAAATTAATTATGTCTGAAACTATGTCTGAAACAAAGAAACAAACATGGCTTGATTCTCTTGCAGTTTATAAAGATATTCGAATGGTAAGAATTCTTTTATTAGGTGCAATAAGTGGATTTCCATGGGTATTAATTGCAAGTAGCTTAAGTCTTTGGCTTAAAGAAGAAGGTCTTAGTAGATCAACAATTGGATGGGCAGGTTTAATTTTTGGAGTATACGCTTTCAATTATTTGTGGGCTCCCATTATAGATAGAATTCAAATTCCAATACTAACAAAAAAATTAGGTCATAGAAGAGGATGGATAGTTTTGATGCAATTAATTATTTTGTTAAGTCTTGTTGTTTGGAGTGTGATTAATCCAACTGAAAATTTGGCTTTATTAATTACTGTAGGTTTAATTATTGCTATCGCGTCAGCAACCCAAGATATAACTGTGGATGCATTAAGAATTGAGCAGATAAATGAAAATGAAGGAAAATCAATGGCTGCAGGCGCAGCCATGGCTGTTGTTGGTTGGTGGACAGGTTATAAATTAGGTGGAGTTGTTGCTTTATTTACGGCAGAATTTTTTGAAAACGTAGGGGTAGCTGACTACTGGCAAGCAACTTTTTTAATTTTAGGTATTTTAATAATTTTAATGAATATTGGATTAATGTTTGTTCATGAACCTTTACAGACAAGCAGACAAGCAAAACAGAGAGAAACAGACAAATTAATTGAGGGAAAACTTGGATCTAGCAATATTATTACAAACTTTATAGCTTATATTACAGGAACTATAGGCGGACCTATTATTAGTTTTTTTAGAAAAAATGGTTTTGCCATTGCAGCTGGAATTTTAGGATTTGTTTTCTTGTTTAAGATAGGTGAGGCATTTATGGGAAGAATGTCTATTGTTTTTTATAAAGAAATTGGTTTCTCCAAAGGTCAAATTGCAATTTATTCAAAAGGTCTTGGCTGGATAACAACAGTTGTATTTACTTTGTTGGGTGGAGTAATGGCCATGAGAGCTGGAACAATTAAAACTATGTTCTTTGCTGGTGGGTTAATGGCCATAACCAATCTTTTATTTGCAGTTTTAGCATGGACTGGAAAATCAGAAATTTTATTTGCAATTGCGGTTATAGCTGATGATATCACAGCAGCTTTTGCAACTGTAGCATTTGTTGCATTTATATCATTACTAGTTGATAGAACTTATACAGCCACACAATATGCATTGCTTGCTTCAATTGGTACTGCTGGTCGTACTACTTTAGCTTCATCCTCAGGAGCTCTAGTTGACTGGTTAAACGGAGATTGGGGAACATTTTTTGTTTTAACGACTATAATGGTGATACCATCATTAATTTGTTTGTGGTTAATTAAAAACAAAATTAAAATTGGTGCAAAATAATTTTTATTTCATAGGTAATTTTTCGAATATTTACAAAAATCCTTCGAAAAGATCTGAGGTAATTTCACAAATTATATATGGCGAAAAATTCAAAATATTAGCAAAAAATAAAAATTGGATAAAAATTAAAACTTTATTTGATAATTATAAAGGTTTTATAAAAAATTCAAAATATATAGAAAAATTTAGCCCCACTTATAAAGTCAGTTCACTAAAAGCAAAAATTTATAAAAAACCTGGAATTGAAACTAGCAGTTGGCTTCCACTTGCATCCAAATTATCTATATTTGAACAAAATAAGAATTACGTAAAAATTGAAAAAAATAAATGGATTAAAAAAGCAGATATTAAAAAAATAAACCATAAAGAAAATAATTTTACAAAAATATTTAAAAAATTTCTCGATGTAAAATATGTTTGGGGCGGAAAAACATTTAAAGGTATTGATTGTTCAGCTTTATTGCAAATATTTTATTGTTATAATAATTTGTTTTATCCAAGAGATACAAAAGATCAGATTAAATATACAAAAGAGAATTTAAAAAAAAAACTATTTAAAAAAGGAGATATTATTTTTTGGAAAGGTCATGTTGCTATGTGTTTAAATTCTAAACAACTAATTCATGCTTATGGTCCAGAAAGAAAAGTAATTATTATGCCAATTATAGAAACTATTAATAGAATTGAAAAAACTGCCAAGCTAAAGGTAAAAAAAGTATCTAGAATAAAATATTAATTTCTTCCAAAGTCAGGCTTGTCTATATCTTGTTTTAATTTGATGATTTTAGACCTTACCTTTTTAGTCTGAATAAGTTTCTTTACTATAGACTTATTATTTTTTGAATTAATATCTTTTTTAAATTGATTTAAATTTTTAATAAATAAATCAATCGCTTTTGAAATATTATTTTTATTGTTAAAAAAAATATCTCTCCACATGATTTCATTTGATGCAGCAATCCTAGAAAAATCTCGTAATCCACCAGCGCTATATTTGATTAGCTCATAATTTTGTTTTTTCTCAAAATCTTGTGCAGATTTTACCAAATTATATGCAATTAAGTGTGGTAAATGACTAGTAATAGAAAAAATTTTATCATGTTTTTCAGCGCTCATAACAACTACTTTTGCTCCAATTTTTTTCCAAAACTTAGTTAGAATATTTATATTATTTTTTTTAATATTTTTTTCTTTAATTATTATGCACCATCTATCAGTAAACATATTTTCTTTACCATGCTCTGGTCCACTGACCTCTGATCCAGCTATCGGGTGACTTTGAATCCAATGAATACCTTTCTTTAAAAATTTATTTATAATTTTAGAAGTTTCAATTTTTGAAGAACCAATATCTGTAATCAATGTTTTCGATGGTATAAATTTATTAATTTTTAAAATAATATTTTTGTATTCACTCATTGGTGTACAAAAGATGATTAAATCAGAATTACTTGTACCTTCTTTTAATGATTTAACAATTGTTCCAGGTAATTTTAATCTTTTTATCTTAGCAATATTTGATTTTGATTTTTCATAAATAAATATTTTCTTTGCTATTTTTTTTTTGCTAATACGCCTTAATAAAGATGAACCTAATAATCCACAGCCAATAATTAAAATATTTTTCATTTTTTCAATACTTGCTTAATAACACTCATAAATTTTAAGTTTTCTTTTTTAGATCCAATAGTTAACCTTAATTTATTCTTTATATGATAACCATCTTCTGTTGATCTTAAAATAATTCCCTTATTTTTAAGTTTTTCATACAGAAATTTTGCTGAGTATCTGCATTTTTCAAAATTAAGTAACAAAAAATTTGCTGAAACTGAATTTGAAAAAATATTATATGTCTCAAGAAATTTCTTAATTTTTTCAGAATATAATAAATTATGTCTAATCGATTTATTTATGAAAGCTTTATCCTTCAGTGACACGGTGGCAGCTAATTGAGCAATACCATTTACATTAAATGGTGGTTTTATAACGTGTAACGCATCAACTATTTTTTTTGATCCATATCCCCAACCTACTCTCAGAGAAGCCAATCCAAACATTTTAGAAAAAGTTCTAAGGATGAAAACATTGTCTTTATTTTTAAACAAATCTAACCCAGATGAATAATCTTTGTTTTTCATATATTCTGCATAGGCATCATCTATAACTAGTAAAATTTTTTTATTTAATTTTTTTCTTAATTCTAAAACTTCTTTTTTCGTTAAATAAGTTCCTGTAGGATTGTTTGGGTTAGCTATAAACACAATTTTAGTTTTTTTTGTTATTCTTTTTAAAATTTCATTTACTGAAACTTTAAAATTAATTTCTTTTGCAAATACAACTTTTGCACCTACAATTCTTGAGTAAATTCTGTACATTAAAAAACTATACTCTGGTACCACAACCTCATCTTTTGGGTTTAAAAACAACTGACAGAGCATTTGAATAACTTCATCTGAACCAGCTCCACAAATAATTTTCTCAGAATTACATTTATAAGCTTTAGATATTGCTTTTCTTAAATTTTGAGATTTTCCATCTGGATATTTATCTAAATTCAGATTTTTATTTGATATTATTTTCTTTGCTTTAGGGCTCATACCTAAAGCAGACTCATTTGCAGAAAGCTTAATTACGTTCTTAAGTTTCTTAACTTTTGATTTACCAGGCTTATAAGCCTCAATTTTAAATTTTTTGAAATTTGGAGTTATCATTTTTTTTTTTTATGTGCTCTTTATAGATAAAATTACAAAATTTTATAGAGAATAAGAGGATTTTTTAAAAAATTGACATAATAAATAAGTTCTAGTAAAAAAATTATGCGCTGATTTAACTGAATTGCGAGCGCTTAAAAAAAACCGCTAAAATAGTTTTTTTTCTCACAATTCAAAACAGTCAAAAACTATGAATACTGAGAAAAACATAAAAACTTTAATTGTAAAGAAACCACTAAAATTGGACTGTGGAAAGACCATAAAAGATTTTCCTATAGCCTATGAAACTTACGGTTCACTTAATTCAAAAAAAGATAATGCAATATTAGTTTTTCATGCTCTAACAGGAGATCAATTTGTAACTGGAATAAACCCTGTAACTAACAAAGAGGGTTGGTGGAGTTATGCAGTAGGTCCTGATAAGGCTATCGATACGAATAAATATTTTGTTATTTGCTCTAACGTAATTGGTGGATGTATGGGATCATACGGACCAAGTCATAAAGATCCTGATCAAAAAATTTTTGGAACAAATTTTCCCGTTATTACAATTAATGATATGGTGAATGCTCAATATAATTTACTTGATCATTTTGGTATTGATAAACTGTTTTCTATAACTGGTGGTTCAATGGGCGGTATGCAAGTCCTTCAGTTTATTAGTAACTTTCCTGATAAATCCAAAACAGTAATACCGATAGCAACTACATCTAGTCATTCAGCTCAAAATATTGCTTTTAACGAACTAGGTAGACAAGCTATTACAGCTGATAGTAACTGGAAAGATGGGAATTATACATCAAACGATACTAATCCTGGAAAAGGATTGGCAGTAGCTAGAATGGCAGCTCATATAACTTATTTATCTAAAAAAGGTTTGCAGGAAAAATTTGGAAGAAAGTTACAAGAAAGAGAAGATCTTAAATTTGGATTTGACGCTGATTTTCAAATAGAAAGTTATTTAAGATATCAGGGCTCAGTTTTCGTAGATAGATTTGATGCAAATAGTTATCTTTATATTACTAGAGCTATGGATTATTTTGATTTAGCTAAGCAATTCAATGGTAATCTTTCAGAAGCATTTATAAATACAAACGCAAAATTTTTTATAATTTCTTTTACTTCAGATTGGCTTTATCCAACCCAAGAAAACAAAGATATTGTGATTGCTTTAAACTCAATAGGAGCTGATGTTGGATTTGTAGAAATTGAGTCAGATAAAGGTCACGACTCCTTTTTACTAGACGTTCCTAATTTCTTGAGTGCACTTAAAAACTTTTTAGATAAATCTTACGAAGAAAATTAATTATGAAAAATGAATTTCAGGTAATAGCAGATTTAATTGAAAAAGATAAGAAAGTCTTAGATGTAGGTTGTGCTGATGGAACTTTGATGAAATTTTTAAAGGATAATAAAAACATAAATATAAGAGGATTGGAGATTTCAAAAGAAAAAGTGCAAGAATGTATTGCTAAAGGTTTAACTGTAATTGAAGGAAATGCTGAAAAAGATTTAAAGCAATTTCCAGACAAATCATTTGATTATGTTGTTTTAAGTCAAACCCTTCAAGCTTTTCTTAATCCTGAATTAGTTTTAGATGAACTTTTAAGAGTTGGAAAAAAGGCAATAGTTACGATTCCTAATTTTGGATACTGGAAAGTAAGATTTCATTTGTTATTTAAAGGTACAATGCCAATTACAAAAACATTACCAGATGAATGGTATAACACTCAAAATTTACACATGTGCACAATCAAAGATTTTTTTCATTTTATAAAATCAAAAGATATAAAGATTTTTAAATCACTGGCTTTAAACAATCTTAATAAATCAACAATAAATCAGAGTAATTTAGGCGTTAAAAATTTGTTTGCAGATCTTGGTATATTTTTGATAGAAAAATAAAATGCGTATTGAAATTATACCTTGTCTTCAAGACAACTATAGCTATTTAATAATAGACGAAAGTAACAATTCTGCGTGTATTGTAGATCCCAGTGAGGCTGAGCCAATAATAAATTTCTTAAAGAATAAAAATATAAAATTAAAATACATTCTTAATACTCATCATCACTATGATCATATTGGAGGAAATCAAGAATTAAAAAAAAAATATGGATCAGTTGTTGTAGGTTTTAAAGGAGACTCGAAAAGAATACCAGAGATAGACATATTGTTAGAAGATAATCAAATATGGAAAGCCGAAAACTTTGAAGCTAAAATTATGCATATACCTGGACATACTTCAGGCCATATTTGTTTTAATTTTTTTAAAGAAAAAATCGTTTTTACCGGAGATACACTTTTCTCACTTGGTTGTGGAAGAATATTCGAAGGTTCTTATGAGGAAATGTTTGAATCTTTAAACAAAATTAAATTATTACCAGAAGACACGAAAATTTATTGTGGTCATGAATATACTGTTAACAATGCAAAATTTTGCAAAAAATATGATTCCGAAAACAAAGATTTACAAAAAAAAATAGAAAAAATAGAAAAATTAAGAGAAAATGGAATTCCTACGATACCCTCAACTTTAAAAGAGGAATTAGAGTGTAATATATTTTTAAGAGCAAAAGATGTTAAAACCTTTTCAAAATTAAGAGATTTTAAGGATAATTTCTAATTAATTCGGCTTGACTAAAGGCTGGCTACAACTATATTGCGGTAACTTTAAATTAAATCATACTATGTCATTCGCAGTAATAAAAACAGGTGGAAAACAGTATAAAGTAAAATCTGGAGAAATTCTAAAGATTGAAAAACTACCAGACTCTAAACCTGAGACTAAAATAGAATTTAATGAAATCTTGGCATATGGTGATGATAAATCAATTGAAATTGGAACTCCAAATGTTGAAGGCGCAAAAGTAGAGGCTGATTTAATTAAAAATAGCAAAAATAGAACTATTTTAATTTTCAAAAAAAGAAGAAGACAAAATTCAAGAAGAAAAAATGGGCATAGACAACAATATTCTATGATAAGAATTAACAAAATTTTTTCAAAAGATGGTAAAGTGTTATCAGAAGCTGAAAAAATTTCTAAAACTTCAAAAAAAGAAGAAGTTAAGGAAGCAGTAAGCAAATAGTTATTAGGTAAATTATGGCAACAAAAAAAGCAGGTGGATCATCACGAAACGGACGAGATAGTGCCGGTAGAAGACTTGGTGTAAAAAAGTATGGTGGTGAAACAGTAATTCCTGGAAACATAATTGTTAGACAAAGAGGAACTAAGATTTTTCCAGGTGAAAATGTTGGTATGGGTAAAGATCATTCAATATTTTCAGTTGTTAAAGGGAAAGTTGTTTTCAAAAAATCTAAATCAGATAGAACTTTCGTTTCTGTAAAGCCCAATTAATAGTACAACCAATTAAAGTAGATGTTGTATTATGAAATTTCTCGATCAAGTTAAAATTTATATTAAAGCTGGAAACGGTGGAGACGGATCTCCTAGTTTTAGAAGAGAGAAATATGTTGAGTTTGGTGGACCAGATGGTGGGGACGGTGGAAAAGGTGGATCAATTATTTTGAAGTCAGAGGAAAATTTAAATACCCTTATTGATTATCGATATCAACAACACCACAAAGCCGAACGTGGAGAAAATGGTTCTGGTCAAAACCGAACAGGAAAAGGTGGTGAAGATTTAATTTTAAAAGTTCCACTAGGTACACAGGTATTTGAAGAAGATAACAAAACTCTTCTTTTTGATTTTAATAAAAAAGGTGAAGAATATGTTGCAGCTGCTGGTGGAAAAGGAGGTTTGGGAAACACAAGATTTAAAAGTTCTACAAATAGAGCTCCAAGGAAATTTACTAAAGGCACTATCGGAGAAGAATTTACAATATGGCTTCAATTAAAAACAATTGCTGATATCGGTATTATTGGATTGCCAAATGCGGGAAAATCAAGTTTGTTAGCAGCATTAACAAACGCAAGTCCAAAAATTGCAAATTACAAATTTACAACTATTAATCCAAACCTTGGCGTGGCTTCTTACGATGATAAAGAAATTACCATTGCAGATATTCCAGGATTAGTTGAAGGTGCTCACGAAGGTATAGGGTTAGGGATACAATTTTTAAAACATATAGAGAGATGTAAATCTTTACTTCACTTAATTGATGTCACCAACTTAGATCTGAATGAGTCTTATAATCAGGTGAAAAATGAATTAAAAAGCTACAGTGCAAAGTTATTAGAAAAAAAAGAACTAATTGTGCTTAATAAAGTCGATTTGATTGATGAAGAAACAGTAAATGAAGTTATAGATCATTTTTCAAAGGGTAAAAATTGTGAGATTATGACAATGACAACTCTGGAAAAAGAATCTGTATCAAAAATTAAAGCAAAACTTTTGTCTTATGTATCTTAAAAACTCTAAAATAATTGTTGTCAAAATTGGATCATCTCTCCTAGTTGATCAAAATAAAAAAATTAGGAAACAATGGTTATCTAGTTTTGCAAAAGATATTAAAAAATTAAGAAATAAAAATCAAAAAGTAGTTATTGTTAGCTCTGGTGCTATAGCTTTGGGTTGCAAAAAAATGAATTATAACAAAAAAAATATCAAATTAGATAAGAGTCAAGCTATTGCTTCTATTGGTCAAATAGAGCTGATGAATTTATTTTCACAAACTTTCTCAAAGTATAAATTAAATATTTCTCAGATTTTGCTTACATTAGAAGATACTGAGGAAAGAAGAAGATCTCTCAATGCAAAACGAACTTTTGATAATCTTTTTGAACTTGGTTTTATTCCTGTAGTAAATGAAAATGACACTATTGCAACGAGTGAAATAAAATATGGAGATAATGATAGATTGGCATCTAGGGTTGCGCAAATTACAAACGCAGATACCTTAATTTTATTATCTGACGTTGATGGTTTGTATACAAAAAATCCTAAAATTTTTAAGGATGCTAAACTAATAAAGAAAATTGATGACCTAAATAAAGATCTAAAAAAGATTTATATTAAAGGCGTAAATGAATATGGAAGTGGTGGTATGCATACAAAAATTGAAGCAGCAAAAATATGTCAGCTTGCTGGTACTAGTATGGTTATTGCAAATGGACTATATTCAAATCCTATCTCAAAAATAATTGAAAAAAATAACTGCACCTGGTTTAGTCCAAAAATTTCAAAGTTAGATGCTAGAAAAAAATGGATAATAAGTTCTGTAGCACCGAAAGGAGCTTTAATAATTGATGATGGTGCTAAAAAAGCATTAAAATCTGGAAAAAGTTTGTTAGCAGCAGGAATTAAAAAAGTTTCGGGAAGATTTAACAAAGGTGATCATATTAAAGTATTGGATAAAAAAAATAACGAATGTGCTAGAGGGTTAAGTTCCTTTACTTCTGATGAGGTGACTAAAATTATGGGTCATCACTCTAATGAAATTGAAAAATTATTAGGCTATGTTGCAAAATCAGAAGTTATTCATAAAGATGATATGGTAGAAATTTAAATGATTAAATATATGAATTTAATTGGAATAAAAGCTCGAAAAGCTAGTGAGTATAAAGTTACAACTGAAGTAAAAAATAAAGTCTTAAATGATTACGCGAAATTAATTAAGAATGAAAAAAAATTTATTATTAATCAAAATTCAAAAGATATTAATTACGCAAGAAAAAAAGGTTTAAAAGAAAACTTAATCAAAAGACTTCATTTAAATGAAAATAAATTAGATGGAATTATAAATTCTATTTTAAAAATAGCTAAATTAAGGGATCCTATAGATAGCACTTTAGAAAAATGGAAAAGACCGAATGGTTTGAATATTAAAAGAGTTTCAATACCAATTGGAGTTATTGGGGTTATTTATGAAAGTAGACCAAATGTAACTTCAGATGTTGCTAGTCTTTGTTTTAAATCTGGAAATGTAGTGATTTTGAAAGGAGGCTCTGAGGCCATACATTCAAATAAAGCTTTAGCTAAGCTGTTTAGAAAAGCACTTAAAAAAAATAAAGTTAATGAAAACTTTATACAATTTATTGATTCAAAACAAAGGAGGCTTGTGGATATTATGCTTTCTAAGATGAAAAAATATATCGATGTCATCATACCTCGTGGTGGAAAAAATTTAGTTAAAAAAGTTTTAGAATTATCCAAAGTACCTATAATTGGGCACTTAGAGGGGCTTTGTCATACTTATATAGATAAAGATGCAGAATTGAAAATGGCTAAAGAAATTGTCTATAACGCTAAATTAAGAAATACAAGTATTTGTGGTGCGACTGAAACTATTCTTATTCATAAAAATATAGTCAAAAAATTTAGTAATCCTATTTTGCAGGAACTTGAAAATAGTGGTTGTAAAATAATTGGCGATAAAATTTTGAAAAGTTATTACAATGGTCAGGTATATCCTGCAAAAGAAAAAGATTGGTCAACTGAATATTTATCATCAATTGTATCTGTTAAAGTTGTTAAAAATTCTGAAGAGGCAATTAACCATATTAACAAATACGGAACTATGCACACTGACTCCATCATTACAAAAAATAAAAAGACAGCAAAATATTTCCTAAAAAATGTTAAAAGCTCAATTGCAATGCATAATACCTCAACTCAATTTGCTGATGGCGGTGAATTTGGATTTGGTGGAGAAGTTGGAATTTCTACTAATAAACTGCCACCAAGAGGTCCTGTAGGTTTAAATCAATTGATTTCATATAAGTATGAAATCACTAGTAATGGTAAAATAAGAAATTAAATTGAATAACACAAAAATAAAAATTGGTGTATTAGGTGGATCGTTTGATCCTGCTCACAAAGGACATTTGGCAATTTCTAAGGAAGCAAAAAAAAGATTCAAACTCAAAAAAGTTATTTGGGCAATTACAAAAAGAAATCCATTTAAAATAGAGAGCAAGACATCTGTTGCTAACAGAATTAAATATTGTAAAAAAATTATTAGTACAAATTCATTTATTAAGGTTAAATTTTATGAAAAAATTATTAAATCAAATAAAACTATTAATTTAATCAATCATTTAAAAAAAGATAAAAGCATTGAAATTTATTTTTTAATGGGTGCCGACAACCTTATTAATTTTCATAAATGGCATAAATCTAAATTAATTTCACAAAAATGTAACATCATAGTTTTTGATAGACATGGGTATAAAAAAAATTCTTTAAAATCAAAGACATTTAAGCAACTTGGCAAGACCAATCTAGAGTTTATTGAGTTTAATAAAGTCAACATTTCATCTTCTCAATTAAGAAAAATTTGATAATCTAAATTCAATTAATGGACAAAATTTCAGACTTAAAAGAAATTGTAATCAACACACTAGATATAAATAAAGCTCAAGATATTGTAACTATTGATCTTAAAGACAAGAGTTCTATGGCTGATTACATGATCATAGCAAGCGGAACATCATCTAGACATATTCAATCTTTATCAGAACAAGTTTTAGAAAAACTTAAAAATAACGGTGTAAAAGACTCAAAAATTGAGGGTAAAGAAAGTGGAGAATGGAAACTTGTTGATGGGATTGATTTGATTGTTCATATTTTTCATCCAGAAAAAAGAAAATTTTATGAATTAGAAAAAATTTGGTCAGAGCTAATTCCAAAAGAAAAAGTGATGATATGAAAAAAATTAAATTTCTATTATTAATTTTTTTTTCAGTTTTTTATTTAAATAAAACAGTTATTTCAGCTGAAATAGATATTTATAAAAAAATTGATCTCTTCGGTGAGGTTCTAGAAAAAATTAATAAAGAATATGTTGATGAGTTCAATCAATCTGAGAGTATGGATTCTGCTATCAATGGACTTTTACAATCCTTAGATCCTTATTCATCCTACATGTCTCCTAAAATTTTTGATGAAATGCAAACAGAAACCAGTGGTGAATTTGGTGGACTAGGAATTGAAGTTAGCATGGAGGCTGGTGTTGTAAAAGTAATTTCACCAATAGATGATACACCTGCATCTAGGGCTGGATTAAAAGCTGGTGATTACATAGTCAAAATAAATGATGTCCAGGTTCAAGGAAAATCATTAAGTGAAGCTGTTGATTTAATGAGAGGACCTGTAGGTTCTGGAATAGAGTTAACAGTAAGACGAAGAGGTGAAAGAAAAGCGCTAACATTTAATATCATAAGAGAAGTTATTCAGGTTCAATCAGTAAAATCTGAAATTTTAGATGAAAATATTGGATACATCAGGCTTACTTCATTTAACGATAACAGTAGTGATCAAATAGAAAAACAAATTAAAAAACTTAAAAAAAATAAAAACTTAAATTCATTTATTTTAGATTTAAGAAATAATCCTGGAGGTCTTTTATCTCAAGCAATAAAGATATCAGATTTTTTTCTAGAAAATGGAGAGATAGTTTCAACAAAAAGCAGAAAAAAATCTGAAAATAGAAAATGGTTTGCAAAAAAAGGAGATATTACTGATGGAAAAACACTATTGGTTTTAATTAACTATGGTTCAGCATCTGCATCTGAAATTGTTGCTGGAGCTTTAAAGGATCACAAAAGAGCAATTATCGTTGGTGAAAATAGCTTTGGTAAAGGTTCTGTGCAATCAATTATTCCTTTAAAAAATCGTGGAGCTATCAGATTAACTGTCGCAAAATATTATCTTCCCTCTGGAAAATCTATTTCTGAAGTAGGTGTTAGACCAGATATTGAAGTAAATGAAGAAGGTGATGATTTTAGAATAAAAACTGATACTGATAATCAATTAAACTACGCTATTAAGTTACTTAACGGATAATATGAATAAAAATTTTAAAGATTTACCACTGAGAAGTGGGGTCGGAATTGTGTTATTGAATAAAGAAAATAAAGTATTCGTAGCAAAAAGAATAGATAATCCTAAAAATTTTTGGCAAATGCCTCAGGGTGGTGTTGATGAAGGAGAGGATAATTTAAAAGCTGCATTTAGAGAACTAGAGGAAGAAACAAGTATCAAAAGTGTAGAACTTATAAAAGAATTAGATGGTACATTAACCTATGATTTACCTGATAGATTACTAGGTATTATTTGGAAAGGTAAGTACAAAGGTCAGAAGCAAAAATGGTTTTTAATGCGATTTATTGGAAATGATAATGAAATAAATATTAATACATCTAATCCAGAATTTTTAGATTGGAAGTGGATTGACTTAGATTTAATTACTGATGTTGTTGTTGATTTTAAACATCACGTTTATAAAGAACTTAAAGAAAAAGTAAAAAAATTAATTTAGAGTTTTTAAAACTTCAACTTTTTGATCTGCTAAATATTTAGATTGATCGTTAATATCAGTTTTATTAGCCTCTTCTTCTGCCTGTTTAAGTAAATCTTGTTGCTTTGATTTATCCATATCAGCAAGATTAAAAATTGTACTTGTTAAAATAGAAAGATTGTTATTTTTAAACTCAACAATCCCATCCTCAACATAGTAATTTTCATCACCTGATTTTGATAAAATCTTAATTATCCCAGGTTTCAAAAAGGAAATAATAGAAATATGATCCTTCAATATTCCCATCTCTCCTTCAAAAGCAGGGACCACAACTTCTGAAACATCATCTTTTACTAAAAAAGATTTTTCAGGATTTACTATTTCAACTTTAAACTCTTCGCTCATTAAGCAGCAGCTTCTTGTTCCATTTTCTTAGCTTTTTCTATAGCTTCTTCAATTGTTCCAACCATATAAAAAGCAGCTTCAGGTAAGTGATCATACTCGCCTTTGCAGATTGCATCAAAACCTTTGATCGTTGAGTCAAGATCAACAAGTTTTCCTGGAGAACCAGTAAATACTTCTGCAACAAAGAATGGTTGAGATAAAAATCTCTGGATTTTTCTAGCTCTTGCTACAACTAGTTTATCTTCTTCAGATAACTCGTCCATACCAAGAATAGCTATAATATCTTGTAATGATTTATATGATTGTAGTATTCTTTGAACATCTCTTGCTACTCTATAATGCTCATCTCCAACAATTCTTGGATCCAAAATTCTTGATGTAGAATCAAGTGGATCTACTGCAGGATAAATACCAATTTCTGCAATTTGTCTTGAAAGTACAGTCGTTGCATCCAAGTGAGCAAACGATGTGGCTGGAGCAGGGTCTGTTAAATCATCAGCAGGTACATAAATTGCTTGTACAGATGTAATTGACCCTTTGTTTGTAGTCGTAATTCTTTCTTGTAGGTTACCCATGTCAGTAGCTAATGTCGGTTGATATCCAACAGCAGATGGAATTCTTCCTAACAAAGCTGAAACCTCTGATCCTGCCTGAGTAAACCTAAAAATATTATCTACGAAGAAAAGTACGTCCTGACCTTCTTGATCTCTAAAGTATTCAGCAACAGTTAATCCTGTAAGTGCAACTCTTGCTCTCGCTCCAGGAGGTTCATTCATCTGTCCATAAACTAGAGCAGCTTTTGAACCAGCTCCTTCTTTTTTAATTACTCCAGATTCAATCATTTCATGATAAAGGTCATTTCCTTCTCTAGTTCTCTCTCCAACTCCCGCGAAAACTGAAAAACCACCATGAGCTTTTGCAACGTTGTTAATTAATTCCATAATTAAAACTGTTTTTCCTACTCCTGCTCCACCAAATAATCCAATCTTTCCACCTTTTGCATAAGGTGCAAGCAAATCAATAACTTTAATACCTGTTACAAGTATTTCAGTTTCTGTTGATTGGTCATTAAATTCAGGTGCAGCTCTATGAATTGGCCAACTTTCTTTAGTCTTAACCTCACCTCTTTCATCTATTGGTTCGCCAATTACATTTATAATTCTTCCAAGTGTTTCAGGTCCAACTGGAACTTGAATAGGAGCATTTGTATTAATAACTTCATCACCTCTTTTTAGTCCTTCAGTAGCATCCATAGCAATTGTTCTAACAGTGGTTTCACCTAAGTGTTGTGCTACCTCTAAAACTAGTCTGTTATCTCCATTTTTACATTCCAATGCTGTTAAAATTTCTGGTAGTTCACCATCAAATTTCACGTCTACTACTGCTCCAATAACTTGTGTGATTATTCCTTTGCTCATAATTATAAACTTTCTGCTCCTGATATGATTTCTATTAGTTCTTTTGTAATTGCTGCCTGACGACTTCTATTATATTCGATAGTAAGTTTGTCAACCATTTCACCTGCGTTTCGGGTTGCATTATCCATCGCACTCATTCTAGACCCTTGCTCGCTAGCTGAATTCTCTAACATTGCTTTAAATATTTGCGTAGAAATATTCTTTGGCAATAAATTACTTAAAATTTCATCTTCATCTGGTTCAAATTCGTAACTTTCTTCTGAACTATTTTCTTCCCCCTCATTATTTAAAGGGATAATTTGCTGTGCTTGAGGAATTTGAGTAATTACATTTTTAAATTGATTGTAAAAAATTGTACAAACATCAAATTCACCTGCCTCGAATTTTTCAATTACCATTTTCCCAACTTTGTCAGCATCGAAATAATTTGCATTTTTAGACTCTTTAAAAGAAATATTTTCAATTATTTTGTCACCATAAACTCTTTTTAATTGGTCATTTCCTTTTGAGCCTACTGTAATAATTTTTAGTTCTTTACCTTCATCTAATATTTTTACAAAATAACTTTTAGCTTTTTTAATAATATTAGAATTAAATCCACCACATAAACCTCTATCAGAAGTCATCACTACACAAAGATGAGTTTTTTCCTGACCAGTACCTGACAATAACTTTGGTGCATTTTCTTTATCGGATATACCATTTGATAAATTCAAAATAACATTATTCATTTTTTCAGAATAAGGCCTTCCCTTCTCAGCACTTTCTTGAGCTCTTCTTAATTTTGCTGCTGCAACCATTTTCATAGCTTTAGTGATTTTTTGTGTAGACTTTACACTAGCTATTCTTTTTTTTAGGTCGTCTAAACTTGCCATAAATTATTAAGATTTAAAATTTCCTTTTAATTGAGTGATTACCTCAACAAGTAATTTTTCTTTATCTTCCTCAAGTTTTCCTGAACTTAAAATTGACTCTATAATTTCAGGCTTATCTGATTTACATTTTTCAATAATCTTGCTCTCAAATTCAGCAACGTCTTTTAAATCAATATCATCCAGATAACCTTTTACTCCACAAAATACTGAAATAACTTGTTCTGCAACAGTCATGGGTGAGTATTGTTTTTGTTTTAAAAGTTCAGTTAGTTTAGAGCCTCTATTCAAAAGTTGCTGAGTAGATGCATCTAAATCAGATCCAAATTGAGCAAAAGCTGCCATTTCTCTGTATTGTGCTAGCTCTAATTTCATTGAACCAGAAACTTTTTTCATCGCTTTTGTTTGGGCTGATGAACCAACCCTAGATACTGATAAACCTACGTTAATTGCGGGTCTTATACCTTGGTTAAATAGTTCTGTTTCAAGGAAAATTTGTCCATCTGTAATTGAAATAACGTTAGTTGGAATGAACGCGGATACGTCTCCACCTTGTGTTTCAATAATTGGCAGCGCTGTAAGTGATCCACCACCATGTTCATCACTTAACTTAGCTGCTCTTTCAAGTAATCTACTATGAAGATAAAATACATCTCCAGGATAAGCCTCACGTCCCGGAGGTCTTCTTAATAGCAATGACATTTGTCTATAAGCAACTGCTTGTTTAGACAAATCATCATAAATTATTAACGCATGCATTCCATTATCTCTAAAATACTCACCCATAGTACAACCTGTGTATGGTGCTAAGAATTGTAAAGGAGCAGAGTCAGATGCAGTAGCAGCAACGATTGTTGTGTACTCCATAGCTCCAGCTTCTTCTAATGTTTTTTGAATTTGTCTTACTGTTGATCTTTTTTGCCCAACTGCAACATATATACAATACAGTTTTTGTTTTTCATCACCAGATTCATTGATTTTTTTTTGATTAATAATTGCATCTACTGCAACTGCTGTTTTACCAGTTTGTCTATCACCGATAATTAATTCCCTTTGCCCTCTTCCAATCGGAACTAGACTATCAATTGATTTAAGACCAGTTTGCATTGGTTCACTTACTGATTGTCGTGGAATAATACCAGGAGCTTTTACTTCAACCCTGCTTTTTTTAATTCCTTTATCTAATGGTCCCTTTCCATCAATAGGATTTCCTAAACCATCCACTACTCTTCCTAATAATTCTTTTCCAACTGGAGTATCAACAATATTACCAGTTCTTTTTACTACATCCCCTTCTTTAACATTTCTGTCATCACCAAAAATTACGACACCAACGTTTTCACTTTCTAAGTTTAGAGCCATACCTTTTGAACCATCTGCAAACTCTACCATTTCACCAGCTTGAACATTATCCAAACCATAAATCCTAGCAATACCATCTCCAACTGATAAAACTTGACCAACTTCTGTGACTTCTGCTTTATCACCAAAATTTTTAATTTGTTCTTTTAATATTTTTGTAACTTCTGAAGGATTTATTTCCATTTATGCCTCTATCATTCTATTTTCGATTTGTTGTAATTTATTTTTAATTGAGGTATCGACCATAGTACTTCCAACTTGTACTACCAGACCTCCTATTAAACTTTTATCATGTTTGTAGTTTAATTTTATTTTTGAGCTAAAATTTTTTGTTAACTCCTCTGTAATTTTTGCAATTTCTTCATTAGATAATTCTTTTGCTGATTTTAATTCTGCCTTAAGTTCACCTCTTTTTCTTGAACAAATTTCAATAAAACTTTTAAGGATACGCTCGATAAAAAAGAAACGTCTTTTTTGGATTAAAAAACTTAAAAAATTTTTAAATAAAGACTCAAATTTATTATTTTCAGAGATTGTAATGATTACTTTCAGTAAATCTTCTTGGCTTGTAGTTGGATCTTTAATCAAATTAGAAAAATCTTCACTTTGATCAATTAAATTAAGAATAGATGAAGACTGATCTTCGATCTGACTTAAAAGATTGTTTTCCTCTGAAAGTTCAAAAAGCGCAAGAGAGTACCTTTCAGCTGAAGTTATTGAAAATCCGGTGTCTTTACTCAACTTGGTTCCTCTATAATGTTGAAGATTATTTAAAAATCACGCCCTAAATAGCATATGACCCTTATGTCTTCAAGTAGCGGATTCGTAAAAAAGGCCTCTTTTTTGCGGTTAATTGAAGTTAATTGGGTCAACATCAACTGAAAGTTTTATTCCAGAAGAAAATTTATATTTTGGAATAATTTTTGCAAGAGAACTTTGTAGTTTCATAGATTTTAAGCCTCTAATTAAAAATCTAATTCTAAATTTTCTCTTTAATCTAAACAATGGAGCATTCACTGGCCCTAATATTTTTCCTTCTATTTTGTTTTCAATAAAATTTTTAAAATTAATAGCTTCTTTTTCTAATTTAATTTCATTGTCTCCTGTTAATATTAAAGAAATAAATCTTTGAAATGGTGGTAGTTTATTTTTTTTCCTTATCTCCAGTTCTCTTTCTAAAAAAATATCTGGATTTTTACTTGTAATTTCTGCAATCATCTTAGTATTATTTTCGTAGGTTTGAAAATATACGGTTGCTGGCTTTCCTGTTCTTCCTGCACGTCCTGAAAGTTGATGATAAAGCTGTAAATTTTTTTCTGCACCTCTTAAATCATGTCCTTGAGATGAAAGATCAATATCAACAACTACAATGCAATTTAAGCTTGGAAAATGAAAACCTTTTGAAATTAATTGAGTTCCAACTAAAATTTCCGTTTCATTATTAATAATTTTATCTATTTTTTCTTTAGAATCTTTTTTATTAATTGTGTCACTTGAAAAGATCTCTATTTTTTTACTAGGAAATTTTCTTTTTACTTCTTCTGAAATTCTCTCAACACCAGGGCCACTAAAAATAAATTCGCAATTGCCTTCTTTTGTACAGTTCCTTTTAAGATCAGATTTATATCCACAATAATGGCACAATAGGTTATTTTTATTTTTATGATAAACTAAATTGATACTACAATTTGGACATGTAAAGCTTGTAAAACACTTATTACATAGAGCATTTGGAGAAAAACCTCTTCTGTTTAAAAAAAACAAAACTTGATCTTTTTTTTCCAAATGTAAATTAACTTTTTCAATAATTTTATTTGATAACCATGATTGTTTTTCAAGTTTTGTATTATTCAAATTAATAATTTCATAATTAGGTAATGCTGCGTTTTGATATCTTTCATTTAATCTAGAAACCTCGTATTTACCTTTTTTAATATTTTCAAAAGTTTCTATAGACGGGACAGCAGTAATCAAATTGATTGGAATATTTTCAAATGATGCTCTGGAAATTGCCATATCACGAGCATTATAGGTTATACCTTCATCTTGTTTAAATGACTGATCATGTTCCTCATCAACAATTATCATTCCTAGTTTTTTAAATGGTAAAAATAGTGAAGATCTTGCACCAATAATTATTTTTATTTTACCATTAGAAACTCCACTCCAAATTAATTCCTTTTTTTTTTTTGAAATACCTGAATGCCAAACTGCAGGTTTAAAACCAAAATATTCTAAAAATTTTTGTTCAAACTGACTAGCTAGACCTATTTCTGGCAATAAAATTAATCCTTGAAAACCCTTCTCTATCAATGGTTTTAACGCTTCAAAATAAACTAAAGTTTTTCCTGATCCAGTAGTACCTTGTAAAACATGAACTCTAAATTTTTTATTTGAAGCGTTCATTTTTTTTAGAGATTTATTTTGATCACTAGATAGCTTGATTAAGTTTTGTTTAATTTTGCTATCAAATATTTGATAAAGTTGAGTTTCTTTGTTCTCTACGGCATTACTAGTTAAGAGTACTAACTTTAAAGCCATACCCTTTGGGATAAGATTATATTCTGCAAACCAATTTAAAAAATTTATTGTATTTTTTTTTAACGGAGTGACGTCTAATTTCTTGATTATATTTTTAGTCTTAAAATTTTTATTATTATTTTTTTCAAATTCGTCCCAAACAACACCGGTAATTTTTGATTTTCCAAAAGGTACCATTACATAATCACCAACTTTAAGTTTTAAACTACTTTCATAAGTGAATGGATGATTAAAAATATTTGGTACAAGAATCGGATATTTCATATTTTTATAATATGAAAAAAAATTAAGAGTGTATTGCTCTTTTATCTACTGATAAAGCAGCTTCTTTAACTGCTTCAGAAAACGTTGGATGAGCATGACAAGTTCGGGCGATATCTTCTGCACTTGCGCCAAATTCCATTGCTACACCGATCTCTGCAATTAATTCTCCTGCATGAGGTCCAATTATATGTGCACCTAATACTTTATCTGTTTGCTCATCAGCTAAAATTTTAACAAAACCTTCCGCATCATCTATGGCCTTAGCTCTTGAATTAGCCATAAACGAAAATTTCCCTACTTTATATTTTTTATTTAATTCTTTTAATTGTTCCTCAGTTTTACCAATTGATGCTACTTCTGGTGTTGTATAAACTACTCCTGGGATTGTATCGTAATTTACATGTCCAGATTGACCAACTATGTTTTCTGCAACTGCTATACCTTCGTCTTCAGCTTTATGTGCAAGCATTGGACCAACAATTACATCGCCTATTGCATAAATATTTTCAACGTTAGTCTTAAAAATTTTATCAGTTTTAATCCTATTTCTTTCGTCAAGATCTACTCCTACGGACTCTAAATTCAAACCATCTGTATTAGGTTTTCTGCCAACAGAAATCAAAACAACATCACACTCAAAATTATTTTTATTACCATCTTTATCTACTGTTGAAACCACTGCACCAGCTGCATTTTTTTTAATTGTTTCAACTTTATTTTGCATATTAAATTTCATTCCCTTTTTTTTTAAAATTTTCATAAATTCTGAAGAGATTTCTTTATCCATTCCAGGTGTAATATGATCTAAAAATTCAACAACTTGTACCTCTGCTCCAAGTCTTGACCATACAGATCCCATCTCCAATCCTATATAGCCTCCTCCTACTACAACCATTTTCTTCGGTACCTTTTCTAACTTTAGAGCACCTGTTGATGAAACAATTGTTTTCTCATCTATTTCTATTCCTGGTAATGAAACTGGTACTGATCCTGTTGCAATAACTGTTTTTTCTGTTTGGATGATGGTTTCTTTATTTTTATCATCCTTTATTAAAATTTCATTTTTAGATTTAAAACTTCCGTGTCCTTTAAAATAAGTAACTTTGTTTTTTTTTAAAAGAAATTCAACACCTTTTGTAAGAACAGTTACAGCTTTATCTTTACTTTTCATCATTTTGTCTAAATTTAATTTTACTTCGCCAACTTCAATACCTTTGTTTGCTAAACTTTTTACTTTATGAAATTCTTCAGACAGATTAAGTAAGCTTTTTGATGGGATGCAACCAACATTTAAACAAGTACCTCCCAAAGACCCTCTAGACTCTATACATGCAGTTTTTAATCCTAATTGAGCAAGTCTGATTGCGCACACATAACCACCCGGTCCACCTCCAATAACTACAGCTTGAAATTTTTCTGACATTTAAATATCTAAAAACAACCTTCTAGGGTCTTCTAAGTTTTCTTTAATCATTTTAAGGAAAGATACAGATTCTTTTCCATCAATAATTCTGTGATCATATGATAATGCTAAATACATAATTGGTCTTATTCTGATTTCACCGTCTACAACAACAGGTCTTTCCAATATATTATGCATACCCAACACTCCAGATTGAGGTAAATTTAGTATTGGGGTTGAAAGCATAGACCCATACACACCTCCATTACTTATTGTAAATGTTCCCCCCTGAAGATCTTCAATCGTTAGCTTTCCATCTCGCGCTTTTTCTGAAATTTCTTTAATATTTTTTTCAATATCTGCAAAGGATAATTCATCTGCATTTCTCAAAACTGGAACAACCAAACCCTTATCTGTTCCGACAGCAAAGCTAATATTGTAATAGTTTTTATAGATAATCTCATCTCCGTCTATTTCAGCATTTACTGCAGGGAAATTTTTTAAAGCAACTACACATGCTTTTACAAAGAAGGACATTAATCCTAATTTTATCCCATAACGAGATTGGAAATCCTCTTGATTTTCTTTCCTCATTTCCATCACACTGCTCATATCAACCTCGTTAAATGTTGTTAAAAGAGCGGCATTCTCTTGAGCTTGCTTTAATCTTTTTGCAATAGTTTGTCTCAACCTAGTCATCTTAATTCGTTCTTCTTCACCATATTGAATTTTTCTTTCAGATGGTTTTGGATTTGTACCCATCAAACTTATTAAATCTCCTTTTAAAACTCTCCCATCTTTTCCTGAACCTTGAATTGAATTAATATCGATATTATTTTCAGTTACTATTTTTCTCACTGCTGGAGACAAGGTTGGATTAACATTTCTTTTTAGAGCAACATCTGGTTTTACTTCCTCAGTTAAAACCAATGGTTTATCTTTGGGTTTTTCTATATCTTTTTCTTCAAATACTTTTGGTTCTTTTTTGTTTGCATCTAATTTTATTACATTGCTCTCTAAAGGAACTATTTCCTCTTGCTTGATTTCTTTTTGGTTTTTTGGTGCAGATTTAACCGCTCCACTTTCTGCTGATACAGAACCTAATAATGCTCCTACTTCAACGACTGATCCATCTTGTGAATTTATCTCTGTTAACACACCAGAGATTGGAGATGGCACTTCTAAGTTTACTTTGTCTGTCTCAAGTTCTACAATTGGCTCATCTGCTTCGACTGTATCACCTGCGTTTTTTAACCATTTTGCAACAGTAGCTTCTGTTATACTTTCGCCAAGAACTGGGACTACTATTTTTTCACTCATTAAAATTAATCAAATACCTTGTTAATTATTTCTTGTTGTTGAGAATTATGCCTTTTGGCATATCCTGTTGCAGGAGTTGCGTCTGGGCTTCTTCCTATATAAGAAATTTTATTATTATTAGCCTTTAAAGTGTCTAATGTCCATTGGATATAATCTCTAACTGAAAACCAAGCACCCATATTTTTTGGTTCTTCTTGACACCAAAAGAATTCAGCATTTTTAGAGTACGGTTTTAACTCCTTAACCAAAGCTTTTGCTGGAAATGGATACAATTGTTCAATTCTATACATCACTACATCATCTCTTTTAAGCTTTTCTCTGGCGTCTAATAAATCAAAATATACTTTTCCAGAACAAAGTATTACTTTTCTTATTTTAGAACTTTCTTTTAGTTTAATAAATCCTTTAGACTTAGGATCTATAGCATGATCCCACAATACTCTATGGAAAGTATTTTTTTTGTTAAAATCTTCTAAATTTGAAACACAATACTTATTTCTTAATAATGATTTTGGTGTCATTATGATTAGTGGCTTTCTGAAACTCCTATGCATTTGTCTTCTTAAAGCATGAAAATAATTTGCTGGGGTTGTGCAGTTCATTACTTGCATATTATCGTTTGAGCATAGTTGTAAAAATCTCTCTAATCTTGCTGAAGAATGTTCTGGTCCTTGTCCTTCATATCCGTGAGGTAACAACATTACTATACCAGATGCTCTATTCCATTTTCTCTCACCAGATGCAATAAATTGATCAATTACTACTTGAGCTCCATTAGCAAAGTCACCGAATTGTGCTTCCCAAAGAGTAAGCGTGTTTGGCTCAACTAGACTATAACCATATTCAAAACCTAAAACCGCAAGTTCAGATAAAAAACTATCTACTACTTCAAATTGCTTTTGATTTTTAGAAATATTATTCAGTGGAATGTACCTAGAATTGTCTATTTGATTTCTTAAAACAGAATGTCGTTGACTGAATGTTCCTCTTCCAGAGTCTTGTCCTACAAGTCTAACTGGATATCCCTCCTCTAGCAAAGATCCAAAAGCTAAAGATTCAGCTGAAGACCAATCAATTCCAGTACCTTTTTCGATACTTTCTTTTCTGGCATTAAATATTTTTGAGATAGTCTTATGAATATTTTTTTCCTCGGGAATATCATTTATTTTACCTGAGATTATTTTTAATCTATTTTCATCAAAACCTGTTATACCCCTCTTATCTTTACCTTTTTCAGGTTTATATCTTGACCATGTTCCCTCAAACCATTCTATTTTAGGTTTATAATCTTTTGCACTTTTGTATTGTTCATCAAGTAAATCTTTAAATGATTTAACATTTTGATTTAATGACTCTTCAGTTATAGATTTTTCGTTTACTAATTTATTTCCATAAATTTTGTAAACACTGGGATGAGATCTAATTTTTTTATACATTAAAGGTTGAGTAAATGAAGGCTCATCTCCCTCATTATGTCCAAATCTTCTATAACAAATTAAATCTACTACAACGTCTCTATTAAATTTTAATCGAAATTCTGTTGCTATTCTAGTTGCATAAACAACTGCTTCTGGATCATCACCATTAACATGAAGAATTGGAGCCTCTACCATTTTTGCAACATCAGATGGATAAGGTGAAGACCTCGCAAATCTTGGACTAGTAGTAAATCCTATTTGGTTATTAACAATAATATGAATTGTTCCTCCAGTGTTATGTCCTGGTAGCCCAGACATTGCAAAACATTCTGCTACAACTCCTTGACCAGCAAAGGCTGCATCCCCATGAATGAGAATAGGTATAACTTTATTTCTTTCACGGTCTTTATGAAAAAATTGTTTGGCTCTTGTTTGACCTAAAACAACTGGGTTAACAGCTTCTAAATGAGAAGGATTATCTGTTAAACTGACATGTACTGAATTTCCATCAAATTCTCTATCAGACGACGCTCCTAGATGATACTTTACATCTCCAGCACTATCTTCAGAATCAGTACTAAACTCACCAGCAAACTCATTAAAAATTTTTTTGTAAGATTTTTGTAAAACGTTTGCCAAAACGTTAAGTCTGCCTCTATGAGACATACCTATTTTAACTTCTTTTATACTATTTTGACCACCAATTTTTATTATTTGTTCGAGAGCAGGTATTAAACTTTCACCACCATCTAAACCAAATCTTTTTGTTCCCACATACTTCGTAGCTAAAAATTTTTCAAATCCTTCTGCCTGTACTAACTTATTTAAAATTGCCTCTTTACCATTTTTTGTAAATTGAAGTGCATTTTTATCTTGCTCTATCCTGTCCCTAAACCACTTTCTTTCATCTGGGTTTGAAATATGCATGAACTCATAACCTATTTTTCCACAGTAGGTTTTCTTCATAAACTTAAGTATTTCTCTTATATTTGCATATTTACGATTAATTACCCCGTTTAGAAAAATGTTCTTATCGTAATTTTCTTTTTTAAAACCGTAAAAATCTGGATGAAGCTCATCTAGATATTCTGACTCTCTCATTTCTAAAGGATCAAGATCCGCTAATAAATGTCCTCTTAGTCTATATGCTCTAATTAATGCTACAGCACTGATAGAATCTTTATTTGAATCAGCGAGTAATTGAAAATTAAATTTTTCTGAAGTGTCTAATTTGACATTATTAAAATCATTTTTGTCTTGTTCTTCTATTTTTTTTTGTAATTCATCAATATCAAGCTTTTTTTTAGTAGGTCCCCATGATGGACCATTAATTTCTTTTGCTATAACATTTAATTCTTCACCAATTCCCTCAAAATAATTTGCCCAACTTTCTGGAAGATCAGCATCTTTATTTACAAACTTTAAATACATTTCTTCTATAAATGCACTATTAGATTTGTTTAAAAATGAAGTTTTTTCGAAATCAAGATTTTTTGATGAAGACATCTTTTTTATTTAATATATCCCTCTAATATTTTTTTTCAATTAGACAGTTTATCAAATAAAGTTTTTCCAATAATTGATGGTGATTTGGCAACTATAATACCACATTCTTCCATTTTTTTTATTTTATCTTCGGCTCCACCCTTGCCGCCTGATATAATGGCACCAGCATGCCCCATTCTCCTTCCTGGAGGAGCAGTAATTCCAGCTATAAATCCAACAATTGGTTTTTTGATCTTATGATTTTTTATAAATTCAGCCGCTTCTTCTTCGGCTGTTCCTCCAATTTCACCTATCATTAAAATAGATTCTGTTTCAGAATCATTTAAAAATAAATCTAAACAATCTATAAAATTTGTTCCATTAATTGGATCACCACCAATACCAATACAAGTTGATTGACCAAGTCCATTTTCAGTTGTTTGGGCTACTGCTTCATATGTCAATGTTCCTGACCTTGATACAATTCCAACACTTCCTCTTTTGTGAATACTTCCCGGCATAATCCCAATTTTACATTCATCTGGTGTAATTATTCCTGGACAATTAGGTCCAATTAATCTGCTACTAGATCCACTTAATTTTTGTCTGACCTTAAGCATATCCTGAATTGGAATTCCCTCTGTTATACAAACAATAAGTTCAACTGATGCATCAATAGCTTCAATGATTGCTGCTGCTGCAAATTTAGCAGGTACATAAATCATAGTTGCATCTGCTCCTACTTCATTTTTTGCCTCTAAAACGCTATTAAAAACTGGTCTGTCTAAATGTTTTTGTCCACCTTTCTTTGGCGTAACTCCACCAACAAGATTGGTTCCATATTTTATAGCCTGCTCTGAATGAAATGTTCCATGTGATCCAGTAAATCCCTGACAAATTACTTTAGTATTTTTATTTACCAAAACCGACATTTTATTTTATCGCCTCTACAATTTTCTTAGCAGCATCATCTAAATTTTCTGCAGAAATTAATTTTAATCCAGAATTATCAAGAATTTCTTTTCCTTCCTTGAAATTTGTACCTGCTAATCTTACAACTAAAGGTACACTAATATTAATTTCTTTAGCTGCATCAACTACTCCTTGAGCAAGGACATCACATCTCATTATTCCTCCAAAAATATTAATTAAAATACCTTTAACATTTTTATCTGAGAGAATTATCTTTAATGCGGCAGATACTTTTTCTTTGGATGCGCCACCGCCTACATCTAAAAAATTTGCTGGCTCTTTACCATACAATTTAATTATATCCATTGTTGCCATCGCTAATCCTGCTCCATTTACCATACAGCCAATACTTCCATCTAGCTTGATATATGCAAGATCATGCTTGCTAGCTTCTATCTCGGTAGGATCTTCTTCATTTAAATCTCTTAATTCAACAATTTCTGGATGCCTAAATAAAGCGTTAGAGTCGAAATTAACTTTTGCATCTAAACAAACAATTTTTTCCTCTTTTGTCAAAATTAATGGGTTTACTTCAACCATGTTTGCATCAGTATTCACAAACATTTTATATATTGATTTAATTAATGTTATTGCTTGTTTTTTTGCGTCTTCATTTAAATTAAAAATATTAATTATTTTTTCACAATCTGAATCAGAAATTTCATCACTCATATCAACTTTTGTAGTTATAATTTTTTCAGGTGAACTGATTGCAACTTCTTCAATATCCATCCCTCCTTGGTCACTTGATATAAATGCAATTTTAGAACTTGCCCTATCAACCAGGCACGATAAGTAAAATTCTTTATCTATATTTGATGATTCTTCTACGTATAATCTTTTTACCTCTCTACCTTCAGGGCCAGTTTGATGAGTAACTAGTGTTTTTCCAAGTAATTCTTTAGCTGCTACCGTTAGTTCCTCAATAGAGTTTAAAATTTTTACACCACCAGCTTTTCCTCTACCTCCAGCATGGATTTGTGCTTTAAGCACATATTTCTCAGTTTTGAGTGCTTTTGCTTTTTGAATAAGTTCATCAACATTAAGCGCAAATACTCCTTCGGGAACTACAGCTCCATATTTTTTTAATATTTGTTTAGCTTGATGCTCGTGAATATTCATTATTATTTAGATAAATCAGGATCTATTTTAGATGCGGCTTCCCATAAAGCTTTTACAGCATCTATTGAATGTATAAATTCTTTTTTTTCTTTTTCATCTAAATCAATCTCTTCAATTTTTTCTACACCATCTTTTCCAATGACAACAGGAACACCTGCATAAACTTTTTCCACACCATATTCTCCATTTAATTGTACAGCGCAGGGTAATAATTTTTTCTGATCATTTAAATATGCTTCTGCCATTTGAACACCTGAAGCTGCTGGCGCATAAAAGGCTGATCCTTTTTCTAAATATTTAACTATTTCCGCACCACCATCTCGTGTTCTTTGATTAATTTCCTCAACTCTTTCTGAAGAAATCTTTCCGTCCTTTACAAGATCCAACAATGGTTTACCTGAAATTTTTGTAAATCTTGGCATAGGAACCATGGTGTCACCATGACCACCCATAACCATTGCCTCAATTTCTCTTACTGGCACATTTAGTTCTAATGATAAAAATAATTTAAATCTCGAACTATCTAAAATACCTGCCATACCAACAACTTTATTTGATGGCAAACCTGAAAATTTTTGAAATGCCATAACCATAACATCTAAAGGATTGGTGATACATATCACAAAAGCGTTAGGAGCATTTTTCTTTACCCCCTCAGCAACTTGTTTAATAATTTTTAAATTAATTCCAAGAAGATCGTCCCGGCTCATTCCAGGTTTTCTTGGAACACCTGCTGTAATTATAATTACATCTGAATCTTTTATATCCTCATAGTTATCAGTTCCTGAAAAACTAACATTGAAACCATCTACAGATGAAGATTGTGCAATATCTAATGCTTTTCCTTTTGCAATACCACTAGCTACATCAAATAAAACCACTTCATTTACTAATTCTTTTGTTCCTATTAAATGTGCAAGAGTTCCGCCTATTTGGCCTGCACCAATTAAAGATATTTTTGTCATTTATTTCCTTTATTTCATTGTTGGCATAACAAATTCCGCATTTGATCGGACACCTGAAGGCCATCTAGATGTTACTGTTTTAAGTTTAGTATAAAATTTTATTCCTTCCATACCGTGCATTCCACTATCTCCAAATAATGATCTTTTCCAACCACCAAAACTATGAAATGCCATTGGAACTGGGATCGGCACGTTAATACCAACCATACCTACTTGAATTTTACTTGCAAAAGTTCTGCCTGCATCACCGTCTCTTGTATAAATACTAACTCCATTTCCGTACTCATGGTCGTTAATTAATTTTGCAGCTTCTTCAAAAGTTTTTACTCGAACAACTGATAAGACTGGACCGAATATTTCTTCTTTGTAAATTCTCATATCTTTATTTACATGATCAAATAAACATCCACCTATATAGAAACCATTTTCATAACCTTGAAGTTTTAAACCTCTTCCATCAACCACTAGTTTTGCACCTTCCTCGACACCTAAATCAACGTAGCTTGTAACTTTTTCTAAATGTTCTTTTGTAACTAAAGGTCCCATTTCTGATGCCTTATCCATTCCAGGACCAACTTTTAAAGCTTCAGCTTTTTTTGATAATCTTGATACAAGTTCATCACCGATATCTCCGACCGCAACAGCAACTGATTGAGCCATACATCTTTCCCCGGCTGAACCATAAGCGGCACCCATTAAACCATTTACTGCACCATCTAAGTCACAATCTGGCATAACAACTAAATGGTTTTTTGCTCCACCCAAAGCTTGAACTCTTTTTTCATTTTTAGCTGAATTTTCATAAATATATTTTGCAATAGGGGTAGATCCTACGAAACTAACAGCTTTGATATCTTTGTTTTCTAAAATTGCATCAACAGCTTCTTTATCTCCATTTATCACGTTAAATACTCCTTCTGGAAGACCCGCCTCAGAAAGTAGTTCTGCTAATCTTATTGCGCAAGAAGGGTCTTTTTCAGATGGTTTAAGAATAAAAGTGTTTCCACAAGCTATTGCTATTGGAAACATCCACATTGGTACCATAGCAGGAAAATTAAAAGGTGTAATACCTGCAACAACTCCTAATGGTTGTCTAATTGACCAACTATCAACATTGGTACCAACATTTTCTGAAAACTCACCTTTTAATAAATGTGGTATTCCACAAGCAAATTCTACCACCTCAAGTCCTCTAGTTAAAGAGCCTCTTGCATCTTCATAAACTTTTCCATGTTCTGAAACTATTAACTTCGTTAATTCATCAGAATTTTTTTCAATTAATTCTTTAAATTTAAATATTATTCTAGCTCTTTGTAGAGCAGGTTTTAAAGACCAAGTTTCAAATGCTTTTTTTGCTACCTCAACAGCACTATCTAAGTCAGATCTTGAAGCAAGTCTTACCTCTGACTCTTGTTCGCCGGTTGCTGGATTAAAAACTTTCCCTTTTTTATCTGAAGATCCCGGAATTATTTTACCGTTTACGAAGTGTTCTATTAATTTCATGAATACGGTGTTTTAGATCAAAAATATCGAATAGTCTATTTAAACATTAGCTGTTGCTAACATTTTTTTTATTTCAGCTATAGCTTTTGCTGGATTCAAGCCCTTAGGACATGCATTTGTACAATTTAATATTGTATGGCATCTATATAATTTTAATTCATCAGAAACTTTTTTTAATCTAGCTTTTCTTTCTTCATCTCTACTATCAATAATCCATCTATAAGCCTGTAGCAGAACTGCTGGACCTAAATATTTATCTCCATTCCACCAATAACTTGGGCAAGATGTAGAACAGCAAGCACACATAATGCATTCGTAAGCGCCATCAAGTTTTGCTCTATCTTCTTTAGACTGATAAATTTCTGTTGTCTGTTTTGTTGAGTTATTTTTTAACCAAGGTTCAATTGATTGATACTGTTTGTACAATCCATCCAAATCACCAATTAAATCTTTTTTAACTTTTAAATGAGGTAGAGGATAAATATCAATATCTCCTTCAATTTCAGCATGTGGAGTGGTGCAAGCAAGGCCATTTTTACCCCCCATATTCATTGCACATGAACCACATACACCATGAGCACAGGATCTTCTGTATGTTATAGTTGAGTCGATTTCATTTTTGATCTTATTTAAAATATCTAAGACCTTTGAAGGACAATTATCCATGTCAACTTCATAAGTGTCTATCCTAGGACCTTCATCTGTGGATGGATCCCATCTGTAAATATTTACTTTTCTTAAATTTTTTGATCCTGTTTTATCTTTAAAGTATTTACCTTTTTTAATTTCAGAATTCTTAGGTAAACTCAATTGAACCATTAATATACTCGCTCTTGTGGTGGAAAATATTGAACTTCGTTTGTTAAAGTTGATTTGTGTACTTCTCTGTAACTTATCTTTGTATTTTTCCCATCACACCAAGCAAGAGTATGTTGCATAAACTTTTCGTCATCTCTATTTGGATAGTCATCTCTCGCGTGGGCACCTCTACTCTCTTTTCTATGATATGCAGATTCTACAGTAGTTACTGCTTGTCTTATTAAATTATCAAATTCCAATGTTTCAACTAAATCAGTATTAAATACTAAAGACCTATCTTTAACTGAGATTGTGTCTATACCATCATAGGTTTTTTTAATCTCATCTACACCTTCTTTAAGATTTTTTTCTGTTCTAAAAACTGCACATTTGGACTGCATAGTTTTTTGCATTGAAAGTCTAAGTTCTGCAGTACTGTTATCTCCTTCTGCATTTCTAAGTTTATCAAATCTATCTAAACATTTTTGTGTTTCTGACTCGGGAATTTCTTCATGAGGTGTTCCTGGCTTGACTAATTCTGCTGCTCTTTTAGCTGCTGCTCTTCCAAATACTACTAAATCAATTAAAGAATTAGAACCAAGTCTATTTGCTCCGTGAACAGAAACACATGCCGCTTCTCCTATAGCCATTAAACCTGGAACAGTTTTTTCTGAGCCATTTACAGTTAATACTTCTGCTTTATAGTTTGTTGGAATACCACCCATATTATAATGAACTGTTGGTACAACAGGAATTGGTTCCTTAGTTACATCTACATTTGCAAATAATCTTGCTGCATCAGTAATTCCAGGAAGCCTGCTTTCAATAACCTCTTTATCTAAGTGACTTAGGTTTAAATGAACATGATCTTGATCTTTTCCAACACCTCTTCCCTCATTAATCTCTATAGACATGGATCTGCTAACAACATCTCTTGATGCTAAATCTTTTGCATTTGGAGCGTACCTTTCCATAAATCTTTCACCTTTAGAATTTGTAAGATAGCCCCCTTCTCCTCGCGCACCTTCTGTTATTAAAGTACCATGGCCGTAAATTCCTGTTGGATGAAATTGAACAAATTCCATATCCTGAAGCGGTAATCCAGCTCTTAAAACCATTGCATTACCATCACCTGTGCAAGTATGTGCTGATGTTGCTGAATAATAAACTTTACCATAACCACCTGTAGCAATAATTACTGTATGCGCTCTAAATCTATGAATTGTTCCATCATTCAAATTCCAAGCAATTAGGCCTTTACATTCTCCATTCTTCATCAACAAATCTAATGCAAAATATTCTATAAAAAATTCTGTATTATGCTTTAACGCTTGTCCATACAATGTGTGTAAAATAGCATGTCCTGTTCTATCGGCTGCTGCACAAGTTCTTTGAACTATTCCATTTCCATAATTTTTTGTCATTCCACCAAATGGTCTTTGATAAATTTTTCCCTCTTCAGTTCTACTAAATGGAACTCCATATTTCTCTAATTCTAAAACTGCTTTAGGAGCTTCTTTACATAGATATTCAATACTATCTTGATCGCCTAACCAATCTGCACCTTTTACAGTATCATACATATGCCATCTCCAGTCATCTTCACCCATGTTACCGAGTGCAGCTGAAATACCACCTTGCGCAGCTGATGTATGACTTCTAGTTGGAAATACTTTTGAGATACAAGCTGTTTTTAAGCCAGCTTCGCTAAGCCCTACTGCTGCTCTTAAACCTGATCCACCTGCTCCAAGTACAACAACATCGTACTCATGGTCTATAATATTATATGCTTTCATGTATTTAAGTTTAAAATTACAATTATTGTAATTACTGGGATTGTTATAGCAAAAAAATTTAGGACTTTGTTTGCGGCATTTTTGGTTTTTTTATCGTTAATATAGTCTTCAAAAACCTCACTTATAGTTAAAGCTGAAAAAAAATAAGCAATAACTAAAAATAATCCAATTAAGAATTTAGATGGTTGCGTTGTTAAAAAATTCACTATTTCTAAATAACTTTTATCATAAATATTCACTAAATTTATAATAAACCAAAGCATTAAAGGTAATAAGATTGCTGAACTAATTTTTAAGAATAACCATTTTTTTGTTACTGGCAGCATTATATTAATCCTCTGCCAATTGTATAAATTAAGATGGTTAAAATAATCGAACCAAAAATAACTAGCAAACCTGTAATTCTTGTTGTTTGTAATTCAAATCCATAGCCTAAATCCATAAACAAGTGTCTTACTTCACTTAACATTTGAAAACTAAATGACCAGGTTATTCCAATTAAAATAAATTTACCTAAAAAGGTTTCTAAAAAAATTTTTATAATTTGATAATTACTTTCTCCTAGAAGCATTAATGCAAACCAAATACAAATTAATGTAATTGCAAAAAAATTAATTATTCCTGTAATTCTATGTGAAATAGATACTAATGAAGAAATATGCCATTTATAAATCTGTATATGTGGTGATAGAGGTCTGTTTTCCATATTTTATTTTGAATTAATAATTGTTTCAGCAATTTCAACTGAATTTAGAGCTGCACCTCTTAATAAATTATCTGATACTATCCATAAATTAATAGAATTCTCTTTTGTTTTATCTTCTCTAATTCTTGAAATATAAGTCTCGTCTTTTCCTGTGGCTTCTAGTGGCGTGCTATAACCTCCATTTTCTCTTTTATCAATAACCTCACAACCGTCTGCTTTACTTAAAACATCTCTCACTTTTTCTAAAGTATATGGTTTTTCAAATTCTATATTTACAGACTCCGAATGAGATACTAAAACAGGAATTCTTACACATGTAGCTGTAAGTTCAATTGAATCATCTAAGATTTTTTTTGTTTCATTTGTCATTTTTAATTCTTCTTTTGTATATCCATCATCAGCAAAAACATCGATATGTGGAATAACATTAAAAGCGATTTGTTTAGTAAAATTTTTTGACTCTATTTTTTTTCCATCTAAATATTGTTTAGTTTGATCAATTAATTCATCCATTGGAATTTTGCCACCACCTGAAACAGATTGGTAAGTTGAAACTACAACTCTTTTAATTTTGAATAAATCATGTAGTGGTTTAAGTGCTATAACAAGTTGTGCTGTAGAACAATTTGGATTGGCAATAATATTTTTTTTCATATTTTTAATTTCGGCTGCATTCACTTGTGGAACGATCAATGGAACATCAGGATCCATCCTAAAAAAACTTGAATTATCTATTACAATTGTGTGCTTGGCAGCCTTTTCTGCAAATTTTTCTGCAATTTTTCCTCCTGCTGCAAAAAAAGTTATATCTGCTTTTGAAAAATCATATGTCTCTAAATTTTCAATAACATACTCTTTATCTCTAAAAGAGATTTTTTTTCCTGCACTTTTTTCTGAGGCAACTAAATATAGATTATCAAACTTAAAGTTTTTTTTATCAAATACTTCAAGAGTTTTTCTCCCAACATTTCCTGTTGCACCTACTATAGCTATGTTCATTTTAAAGTTGTTATACTAAATAAAAGGTAAATCGCAAACTTTACCACTGCAAATATCACCATTTATGCTTGCTTTTACCTTCTGGTCTATATTCCAATGCGATTTTTTCATCATAGCAATACCAATTACTTTTTTAAAATGAGGCGAATAACAGGCTGACCTTAATTCCCCAATGATTTTGTTATTATCATCAGCGAGATCTAAAGATCCTGTTAAACTTATTTTGTCCAAATCTAACTTAACACCCATTAATTTTCTTTTTATACCTTCAGATTTTATTTTCTTTAATTTTTCTTTTCCTAAAAAAATAACATCACTATCTATGTTGACATATTTATCAAAACCACATTCATAAGGATTATCTCCGTTATCCATATCATTGCCATGAGATAACAGTCCACTTTCGATTCGTTCTATTAAATTAGGACACCCTGGTTTAATATTAAATTCTTTTCCAATTTCAAATAAATGATCATATAGTTTTAAGCCTGCTTCAGTATTTTGAACATATACTTCATAACCTCCTTGTTTAGACCATCCGGATTGTGCGATAAGGTGTTTTGCACCTCCAAATTCAAAATAATCAAAACCAAAAAATTTTAATTTTGTGATCTGTTCTCCAAATACTTTTTCCATCAATTGAAATGATTTTGGACCTTGTACAGCCATTATATCAACTTTAGGCTCTATGATTTCAACATCAAATTTATTTCCAATTGCTAATCCTTTTGCAAATAATATTACGTCCGTATCTGCAATAGAAATCCACCATTTATTTTCATTAATTCTTAAAACAACTGGATCATTAATTAATCCAGCATTATCATCTATAATCGGACAATAATAACATCTTCCATCTTTAGATTTTGATAAATCTCTACAAGTCATTAGCTGAACTAATTTTGCAGAATCTTTTCCTGAAATTTCTACCTGTCTTTCAGCTGCTACATCCCAAATTTGAACATGCTCTTTTAAATGATGATAAGAATCTTCAATTGAACCAAAGGCAGCTGGAAGCAACATATGGTTATAAATTGTATAAGCTGTAACACCCTGTTCCTCAATTCGAGAAGTATATGGTGTACCTCTAAGTCTTCTTGATTTTGCAATTAAAAATTTTTTCATTTTTTCAAAAATTCTAAAACTTTGTCTCTCATTTCAAATGCTTTTTCAATCATAATCATATGGCCGCAACCCTCGATTATGTGTGTAGATGAGTTGTTAATTAGACTAGAAAATTTTTTTCCAGCTTCTAGATTTACCATCTTATCTAGAGAACCAAAAATAAACATTGATGGAAATTCTATTAATTTAGCAGCATCAGAACCATTTTTGTAATTGTTACATGCAACAAGGTCCACCGCCAGTATGTCTCTTATGTCTCGAGGTGATTGTATTATTTTTTCTACTGGGTTACCTCCAATAAATCTTTTTGAACCTTCATAACCCCACTTCATCATTAATTTGACAGCATCGGAGTCCCCGTTTTTTGCTAGATCAATTAAATCTGGATGAACTGGCATCTTATTTGACCCTCCGATAAAAACTAACTTTTTTAATCTATTTTTATATTTATGAGCATATTCAAGTATCTCCAAGCAACCTTGAGAATGACCAATTAAAATTAAATTATTTAAATTAAGTTTATTAAAAACCTGTTCCAACCAATCAGCTATTTTTTCAATACTATCTAAGCAAGGGCCATCAGAATTACCGTGCCCAGGTAAATCAATAGATAATACGTTAAAATTATTATTTGAAAAAAACTGTTCAGTTAGAGACCAAACAATATGCGAAAGACCACTTCCATGAAGAAATACTATTGTTTCTTTATTTTGATCAATACCTTGTCCTGCATCAGACGCATAAACATTTTTATTTTCCAATTGAAAATTCAAAAATTACCTAAACTTGTTTTCTTAATTCAAACTTTTGTATTTTACCTGTCGAAGTTTTTGGCAAATCACAGAACACAACCTTTTTAGGAACTTTAAATCCCGCTAAAGTTTCTTTACAAAAATCAATTAATTCTTTTTCTGATACCGGCTTATCTTTAACCATTTCAATAAATGCACAAGGAACTTCTCCCCATTTTTCATCTGGTTTTGCAACAACTGCAGCAATAGAAACTGATGGATGTTTAGAAAGTGTATTCTCTATTTCAATTGAAGAAATATTTTCTCCTCCAGAAATAATTATATCTTTTGATCTATCTTGTATTTTTATATACCCATCAGGATGCATTACAGCTAAATCACCACTATGAAACCATCCATCTTTCATGGATTTATCAGTAGCATCTTTATCTTTAAAGTAACCTTTCATTACGACATTCCCTCTAATCATAATTTCACCAATTGTTTTTCCATCTTTAGGAACTTCTTTCATTGTTTCTGGATCCAAAACAACGACACCTTCAGTATTTGGATATCTCACACCTTGCCTAGCCTTAATTTCATTTTGTTTTTCCTCATCGAAATTGTTCCATTCATCATTCCACGCACACTGAGTAACGTGTCCATAAGTTTCTGTTAAACCGTATACATGCATAACTTCAAAACCTAATGCTCTCATTTTTTTGAAAATTATACTTGGTGGTGGCGCTCCAGCAGTCAAAACATAAACTTTTTGTTTTAATTTTTTTTTGTCACTTTCAGGAGCTCCTGTAATCATATTTAATACTATTGGGGCACCACCAAAATGAGTTACTTCATATTTATCGATTAATTCAAAAATTTTTTTTATGTCAATATTTCTTAAACAAATTGTCCTTCCGTTTAACATTGGAACTGTCCATGGATAACACCAACCATTACAATGAAACATTGGAACCACTGTTAAAAAATTTAATCTATTTGGCATGTTCCAAGCTACCGAACTTCCTGTAGACATTAAATATGCACCTCTATGATGATAAACTACTCCTTTAGGATTTCCTGTAGTGCCTGATGTATAGCTTAATGATATTGCTTGCCATTCATCCTCTGGCATTTGCCAATCGAAATTTTCATCACCTGTATTTAAAAAACTTTCATATTCTAAATCGCCAATTTTTTCTAATTTCGATTGATCAGCATTTTTATCATCTATATCAATTATTATAATTTTTTTATTTAAAGTTTTTAATGCTTTCTTAACTTCTCCATGTAATTGTCTATCAACTACTAGTACCTTTGCATCACTATGATCTAAAATATATGAAATTGTATTTGCATCTAATCTTATATTAATTGTATTTAATACTGCACCTACCATGGGTACTGAGTAATGTCCTTCGAAAATCTCTGGTGTATTAAAGGCTAAGAATGAAACAGTGTCTCCTTTTTTAATTCCTATTTTTGACAGTGCGCTAGCAAATTTTACAGCTCTTTTGTAAACGTCGTTCCAAGTATATTTCCTATCTTCATAAATTATAGCTTCATAATTTGGATAAATTTCCCTTGCTCTTTTAAGAAACGTTAATGGGGTAAGTGGTACATAGTTAGCTTTATTTTTATCTAAATTTGTCTCGTAATGATTCATTATTAATTAAACTTAAAATTCATTATATTAGAACTTCCAGAAATAGCAGATTTGTAATGATACTCAGCTCTAGGCAATACCTTATCAAAATAAAATTTTGCTGTATTTATTTTATCACTATAAAATTCTTTATTTTTTTCAAAGTCACTAAAACTTATATCTAAAATTTTGATCCAAGCATAAGCAATTGAAACATATCCCAGACTTTTCAAATAATCATTTGCTGCAGCACTAACATCGTCTTTTTCTATTTTATGTTTATCCTTAATCCAGTCGGTAAACTTAGATAAAATATCTAAATAATGATTTAATTCTTTTGAAAATGTTTTTACTTTTTCATTTTTACTATCACATTCAGATTTAATCATATCTAAAAACTTATTGATAACATCACCATTTTTATTTGATAATTTTCTAAATACTAAATCTGCTGCCTGAACAGAATTTGTTCCTTCATAGATTGGGGTAATACGATTATCTCTATATAACTGCTCTATTCCTTGGTCTTTAGTGTACCCATATCCACCGTGTATTTGCATCGCGTCGTTCGTAATTTCCATAGCTAAATCTGTAAATAATGACTTAACAACTGGTGTCATCAATGAAACATAATCCAAAGCTTCTTGTTTAATCTTTTCATCAGGATGATAAAGACTCACCTCAGTTTGTTGTGATAACCAAAAACATAAAGCTCTTTCTCCTTCAATAATTGACTTCATATTAAGTAAAGATCTTCTAATATCCGCATGATCTATTATAAAGTCTGCACCATTTGTAGATTTTGAATTATTTGTTTTTCCTTGCTTTCTCTCTTTTGCATAAGCAAGTGAGTTCTGATATGCAATTTCAGAAATTCCTAAACCTTGAATGCCTACCACTATTCTCTCAAGGTTCATCATGGTAAACATAGCACTAAGACCTTTGTCTTTGTTACCAATCATATAACCAGTTGCTTCATCAAAATTTAACACACATGTTGCTGAACCCTTTATTCCCATTTTACTCTCTATAGATCCTGTTGAAATTCCATTTCTTTGACCAACACTACCATCTTCATTTACAATAAATTTTGGTACTAAAAATAAACTAATTCCTTTAGTGCCTGCAGGAGAGTCTGTTGATCTTGCTAAAACTAAATGAATAATATTTTCAGTTAAGTCATGATCACCAGAAGTTATAAAAATCTTTTGACCACTAATTTTATAGGTATCATCAGATTGTTTGACGGCTTTGGTTTTTAACAAACCTAAGTCTGTACCACAGACTGGTTCTGTTAAACACATAGTGCCACTCCATTTACCTTCGACGATCTTTGGTAAATATTTATCTTTAATTTCATCTGAAGCATGATGATTAATACAATTATAAGCACCAATACTAAGTTCACTATATAATTTAAATGACAAACTGGCTGAGGAAAGCATTTCATCAAAGAACGCGCTTACTGTTTTTGGCATTCCTTGACCTCCATATTTGGGGTCACAAGACAATGACGTCCAACCATCTTCAATGTATTTCTGATATGCTTCTTTGTAACCCGGTGGTGTTCTGACAACACCATTTTCTAAAATTGCTGGATTTTCATCACCTGCTTTAGCAAGAGGTAAAATTAAATTTTGATTTATTTTAGCTGCTTCTTCTAAAATATCTTTAACAAGATCTGCACTCACCTCATTATATTTTTCAAGCTCATTATAATTCTTATTATCTCTTAATTTTTCAAAGAGAAACATCATGTCTTTTACTGGTGCGGTGTAACTTGGCATATTTAAAGCTTAGAATAATTCTAGTTTTATTGCAATTTTGAAATTATCGCATCACCCATTGCTGACGTGGAAGTCTCTTTCATACCCTCTGACATTATATCTTTAGTTCTTAATCCATCATTTAAAACATCTTGAACTGCTTTTTCTAAAATATCTGCTTCTTTATCAAGATCTAAAGAATATCTTAGTGCCATAGCAAAGCTCAAAATAGAAGCAATTGGATTTGCTATCCCTTTTCCAGCTATATCTGGAGCTGACCCGTGTATAGGCTCGTACATCGCTCTCATCTCACCATCTTTATTTTTTGCGCCTAAAGATGCTGATGGTAAAAGACCTAAAGATCCCGTTAACATTGAGGCTTGGTCTGACAACATATCCCCAAACAAATTATCTGTTACAATTACATCAAATTGTTTTGGGTTTTTTAAAAGCTGCATAGCACAATTGTCTGCTAACATATGACTTAATTCTACATCTTTGTATTCTTTTTCATGAAGTTCTTTGACTTCTTCTTTCCACAATTGTCCTGCTTCCATCACATTTGATTTTTCACATGAAGTAACCTTATTTGATCTTTTTCTAGCTAAATCAAAAGCAATCCTAGCTACTCTAGTAATTTCGCTAGTCGTATAAGTGTGTGTATTAATTCCTTTTCTTTCTCCATTTTCAATTGGCTTAATTCCTCTAGGTTCACCAAAATATATTCCACCCGTTAACTCTCTTACTATCATTATATCTAGTCCTGAAACTACCTCTGGCTTTAGGGTTGAAGCATCTACTAATTGTTTAAAACAAATTGCAGGCCTTAAGTTGGCAAAAAGCTTTAATTCTTTTCTAAGTTTTAATAATGCTCTTTCTGGTTTTTTGGAAAATTCTAGGTTATCCCATGTAGGACCACCAACTGCTCCAAGCATAATTACTTCACTTTCTAGTGCTTTATAAAAAACCTCATCAGTGATTGGGGTGCCGTGTTTATCATAAGAACAACCACCAACTAGCTCCTGATCTATTTCAAAATCTAAAGATTTTTTATCATTAAACCAGTTAATGATTTTTTTTACCTCAGTTATTACTTCTGGACCAATACCATCACCAGGAAGTAAAAGTATTTTTCTTTTTTTTACTTTAATCATTAAATACCCAAGGCTTTTCGTTTTTTAAATTTGTTTCAAACTTTTCTATTTTTTCTGATTTTTTTAGTGATAAAGCTATATCATCAAGCCCTTCTAACAAACATTTTTTCTTAAATGGATCAACTTCAAATTTTAGCTCATTGTTTCCATAAACTATTTTTTCTTCATTCAAATCAATTGAAATTTCTTCTTGTCTATTTGCGTATTCAGATAGCTCTTTAATTTTTTCTTCTTCAAGGATTATAGGCAAAATTCCATTTTTAAAACAATTACTAAAAAAAATATCTGCATAACTTGAACTTATTACACAAGTAATTCCAAAATCTAATAAAGCCCAAGGAGCATGTTCTCTTGATGAACCACATCCAAAGTTTTTTCCAGCAATTAAAATTTTAGATTGATTAAATGGATCTTTGTTTAACACAAAATCATTTATTTCTTTACCTTGATCATCATATCTCATTTCAAAAAATAAATTTTTTCCAAGACCAGTTCTTTTGATAGTTTTTAAAAACTGTTTTGGAATTATCATATCTGTATCAATATTTACAATTGGTAAATAAGCTGGGATACTTTTTAATTTATTAAATTTTTGCATTTAATTTTGATACTTTCTGACATCATCTAAATTACCTGAAATTGCAGCTGCTGCAGCCATTCCTGGACTGACTAGATGGGTTCTACCACCTCTACCTTGTCTTCCCTCAAAATTTCTATTTGATGTAGAAGCGCATCTTTCTTCTGGCTTTAATTTATCGGCATTCATCGCTAAACACATAGAGCAACCTGGTTCTCTCCATTCAAACCCTGAGCTAACAAAAATTTTATCTAGTCCTTCTTGCTCTGCTTGCTCTTTAACTAAGCCTGAGCCTGGAACTACTATAGCATTAACGTGTGATGATACTTTTTTATCTTTTACGATTTTTGCTGCTTCTCTCAAATCTTCTATTCTGCCATTAGTACAACTACCAATAAATACTTTATCTATTTTTATATCTGTGGCTGCCATGTCAGGTTTTAAACCCATATACTTTAAAGCTCTTTCAATTGAATTTTTTTTATCTTCATCAGTCTCATTATTTGGATTTGGAACTTTTCCATCAATTGTTATTACATCTTGTGGTGAAGTACCCCATGTAATCATGGGTAAAATTTCATTTGCATTAAGGCTAATTTCTTTATCAAAACTAGCATCAGAGTCTGTTTTTAAAGTTTCCCAATAGTTCAAAGCTTTATCCCAATTTTCACTTTTTGGTGACATTGGTTTTCCTTTTAAATATTCAAAAATTTTTTCATCTGGTGCAATTAATCCTGCTCTTGCACCACCTTCAATTGTCATATTGCAAATAGTCATTCTTTGCTCAACACTTAAAGATCTTATTAAATCTCCAGCATATTCCACAACAGATCCTGTGCCACCTGCTGTACCTATTTTTCCAATTATTTGAAGTATTACGTCTTTAGAAGTAACTCCTAAAGGAAGTTCGCCATTAACATTAATTCTAAAATTTTTAGCTTTCTTCTGAACTAGTGTTTGGGTTGCTAAAACATGTTCAACTTCTGAAGTTCCTATTCCAAATGCTAAAGCACCAAATGCTCCATGCGTTGCTGTATGACTGTCTCCACAAACAATAACTGTACCTGGTTGAGTAAAACCTTGTTCAGGTCCTATGATATGAACGATACCTTGCCTCTTATCATCCATACCAAATAACTTAACACCGAATTCTTTACAATTTGCCTCTAAAGTATCTACTTGAATTTTTGACTCTTCATCTGAAATACCTTTTGATCTGTCAGTTGTTGGAACATTATGATCTGCAACTGCTAAAGTTAAATTTGGGTGTCTAACTTTTCTATTAGAATTTCTTAATCCTTCAAAAGCTTGGGGGCTTGTCACCTCATGAATTAAATGTCTATCTACAAAAAGTAAAGATGTGCCGTCATCTTGTTGATCAACTAGATGATCGTTCCAAATTTTATCGTATAATGTTGTAGACATTGAAAAAAAAATTATTTTTTTTCTTTAGAGCTTTCTGATTTTTGTTCTTCTTTAGGAGCCTCTGCTGCTGGAGCCGCCTCTTCTTTAGGTGCTGCTTCTGCTTTAGGAGCTTCTACCGCAGGAGCTACATTTTCCTCTGTAACAGTTTCTGGTTTTGCCTCGATATCAATACCAATTTTTTTTCTAATTTTTTCTGCAATTCTTGCTGATTTACCAGTTCTGTCTCTAAGATAATAAAGTTTTGCTCTTCTTACTTTACCTGATCTAATAACCTTAATTGAATCAATTAAAGTTCCAAATAATGGGAAAGTTCTTTCAACACCCTCTCCAAAAGAAATTTTTCTAACTGTAAAAGATGAGTTTAGGTCTCTGCTTTTTTTAGCAATACACACTCCCTCAAAATATTGAATTCTTTCTTTTTTACCCTCGGTAATTCTCACTCCAACTTTAACAACATCTCCAGGATAAAATTCTGGAATTTTTTTCTCTGAAAGAATTTTGTTAACGTTATGCTGGTTTATTTCTTCAATTGTTTTCATGTTAATGTTTATCAAGTTAATTCTTCTTATATTTTTCCCATAAATCTGGTCTTCGGACGCGTGTTATAGCCTCAGATTGAGATAAACGCCAGTGTTTAATTTTATTATGATCACCTGATAATAGTACATCTGGCACAGCTTTTTCCTCCCAAATTTGAGGTTTTGTATACTGAGGGTACTCTAGAAGACCATTTTCAAAGGTTTCATCTAATTTAGAGTTTTCATTTCCTAAAACACCTGGCAACAGTCTTAAAATACTATCTATAACAACATATGCTGCAGACTCCCCGCCTGACAAAACATAATCTCCAATACTAATTTCCTCAATATTTCTTGTTGAAAGTATTCTTTCATCCACACCTTCAAAATGACCACAAATTAAAGACAGAGATTTTTCATTAGCTAGCTCTTTTGCTAAATTTTGATCAAATTTTTTTCCTTTTGGTGATAAGTATAAAATTCTTTCACTCTTATTTTTGTTTTCATCTAGAGATTTTGCAAGAACATCTGCTTTTAACAACATCCCTGAACCACCTCCATAAGGTGTATCATCTACTGTTTTATGTTTATCATCAGCTGCATCTCTTATGTTTACAACTTTAAGTTTCCATAAATTATTTGATAAAGCTTTTCTATAAAGTCCTTTAGATAAAGGACCAGGAAAAACCTCTGGATAAAGTGTAAACACTTGAGCTTGCCACATAAATAATCTTTAAATTATTTTTTTTCCTCTACTGGAGCTGCTTCTGCTTTTGGAGCTTCTTCTTTAGGAGCTTCTGCTGCTGGAGCTGCTTCTGCTTTTGGAGCTTCTTTATTATCCTCTTCTTTTTTATTTCTCTCTTTTTTTGGCACTGCTTTATTTGGATTATTTCCATTTGCAGGCATAGGCATTAGTTCGTTCTCACCTAAAATTCTTGCTACTCTAGTTGTTGGTTGAGCTCCTTGACCAAGCCAATATTTAATTCTCTCAGCTTCTAGGCCCACTCTTTCTTTTTTCTCTTTTGGTAATAGAGGATTAAAGAAACCAACCTTTTCTATAAATCTTCCATCTCTTGCAAAACGACTGTCGGCAACAACAACCTTATAAACAGGACGTTTTTTTGTTCCACCTCTTGATAATCTTAATTTTAACATTTCTTCTCCTTTTTTACTTTAATTGGTTAAATAGCTCTGGCGGTATACCTTTATCAGAAATACCTTTCAGATTTCCTTTTGACATCTTTTTCATCATTTCAGACATCATTTTAAATTGCTTAAGCAATTTATTGATAGTGGCCGGATCTGTGCCAGAGCCATTAGCAATTCTTTTTTTTCTAGAACCATCAATTATTTTTGGGTTCTCTCTTTCTTTTTTTGTCATTGATAAAATAATAGCTTCATTTTTAGTAATTATACTTTCATCAATTCCCGCTGAATCCATTTGAGATTTAATTTTAGAAACTCCTGGCATAAAAGACATAATTCCCTCAATGCCACCCATTTTTTTCATTTGTCTTAATTGAGATAAATAATCTTCCATAGAGAATTGACCTTTTTTTAAATTTTCCTCTGCTTTTTTAAGATTTTCTTCTCCTAAATCTTGAGCCGCCTTTTCTACAAGGGATACGATATCCCCCATACCAAGTATTCTGTTTGCAATTCTATCTGGATGGAATACTTCAAGATTATCTATTTTTTCTCCTATCCCTAAAAATTTAATTGGAACGTTTGAAACATATTTCATACTCACTGCAGCTCCACCTCTTGCATCACCATCAGCCCTTGTTAAAATAATTCCAGATAAATTAACTGTATTTTTAAATTCTTTTGCCACTGAGGCCGCAACTTGACCTGTTAAAGAGTCTGCAACTAAGAAAGTTTCTGTTGGATTAATGACAGCTTCAATTTGCTTAATCTCACTCATCATTTGTAAATCGATTTGAGTTCTACCAGCAGTATCAAATAAAATTATTTCAGCTCCATTTAAATTAGCGGCACTTATTGCTCTTCTACAAATATCAGCAGGTTGCTGACCTTCTATTATAGGTAAAGTTAAAATATTATTTTGTTCTCCTAAAGATCTAAGTTGTTCTTGTGCAGCTGGTCTGTAAATATCTAGACTGACCATCATTACTTTTTTCTTTTTATTATTTTCTAAAAATTTTGCTAATTTTGCTGTTGTTGTTGTTTTTCCAGAACCTTGCAACCCAACTAACATCATTGGCACAGGCGGTACTGCGTTTAAGTTTATCTCATTATTTTTTGCACCTAATAAGTCTACAAGCTCATCATAAACAATTTTAACAACCATATCCCCAGGAGAGGTAGACCTTATTATCTCTTGGCCTAATGCTTTTGGCTTAACTTTTTCAATAAAATCCTTTGCAACATCCAAAGAGACATCTGCTTCAAGCAAGGCTTGCCTAATACCTCTTAAGCCTTCATCTACTTGAGCTTCATCAAGTGAAGGTGCCTTTTTCAGAGAAGAAAAAATTTCTTCAAATTTATTTGTTAAATTTTCAAACATATTTATTACGCATAGCAGTAACTCACTAGTGGGCGAACCCTCGCTGACTAGTGTCGATCTCTTTGTTTCCAAAGACACCGCAAAGTTAATGTTTTTGCGGAAACGGCAACAACCTATAATAGAGGTTCAAAAAGTCAATAAATAAGTTAAATATCTATATATGGATATTAAAGCTTTTAAAATGGACGGTTTAGGTAATGATTTTGTCATCATAGATAATAGGCAAACAATTACAAATTTGACGAAAGAGCAAATAATAAAGATTTGTGACAGAAAATTTATTGGTTGCGACCAACTAATATTGATTAAAAAAAATGATATTTCAGATGCTTCACTGGAATTTTATAATTCAGATGGAGGAATGTCTGGTGCGTGTGGAAATGGTACACGATGTATTGCAGATTTATTAGGCAAAGAAAATAATAAAAAAGAAATTGTCCTAACAACTTTATCTGGCAAATTAAAATCAAATATTGTTGGAGAAAAAATGGTTTCTACAGAAATAGGTGTTGCAAAAACAAATTGGGATGAGATTCCATTGTCTAAAGAATTAAATACGAATAATTTAGAAATTAAAATTAATGACACAAATAATAACGAATTTTCTGGCGGAACTGCTGTAAATGTCGGAAACCCACATGTAGTTTTTTTTGTTGGTAATATCGAAAATTATGAAATTGAAAAAATTGGACCAAAAATTGAAACTCACTCTCTATTTCCAGAAAAATGTAATGTTACTTTAGCAACTATTGTTAACAAAGAATTGATAAAAGTTAGAGTGTGGGAAAGAGGAGCTGGACTTACCAAAGCTTGTGGAACTGCAGCTTGCGCAACAGCTTTTGCTGCAAAACAAAACGGGCTGGTAAATGATAAAGTTGATATTGAATTTTCTACAGGTAGATTGAGAATTTCAATTGATGAAAACAATAGTATTCATATGAAAGGACCAGTTTCAGACATTGAGGAGATAAATTTTAAAATTTAATGGGAATTTTAGAAAAATTTAAATCAGGTTTTAAAAAAAGTGCCTCAGCTTTTACAACGGGTTTAAGAGATATAGTTATAAAAAAAGAGATTGATGACAAAACATTAGACAAAATTGAAGATTACTTAATTCAATCGGATGTTGGTATTGTTTCGGCTTCAGAAATAAGAGAAATAATTTCTCAAAGAAAAATTGATCCCAATAAAGATTTAACCGACGAAATAAATAATATTTTAAAAAATTATATTATTTCAATTATGAAACCTTTGGAAAATATTGAATTCTTCAAAAAAAAAGAAAAATTAAATGCAACATTAATTTCAGGTGTTAATGGTGTTGGAAAGACAACTACTATTGGAAAAATAAGCAAAATATTAAAGAGTAATGGAAACAAAGTAATGCTAGCTGCATCAGATACTTTTAGAGCAGCAGCTATAGAACAACTAGAAAATTGGGCAAACAAAGTTGATGTTCAAATTACAAAATCATCTCAAGGCTCTGATCCTGCATCAGTCGCTTACAAGGCTATTGAAGAAGCATTAAACAATAATTTTAATCAAGTTTTAATTGATACTGCTGGAAGATTACAAAATAAAAAAAATTTAATGGAAGAATATAAAAAAATTGCAAACGTTACTAAAAAAATTGATCCTGATGCTCCACATGATGTTATTTTAGTTTTGGATGCAACTTCGGGTCAAAATGTAATTAATCAAGTTGAAGAATTTAATAAAATTATCCCAATAACTGGTCTTATTATGACAAAATTAGATGGCACAGCAAAAGGAGGTATTCTTTTAGCTGTTGCTAAAAAATATAAACTACCAATTATTGCACTTGGATTGGGTGAAAAAGAAGATGATTTACAAATTTTTGAGGCTGAAAAATTTGCAGAAGCATTTACTCAAATTAATTAATTAAGGCACTGGAAATTAAAGGTTTATAAAAACTACATTTATAGTGTTCTTTAAATTCATAATGTCCACAATTTTTAGCTATCGAGGAAATAATAAAATCAAATTTTCCATTTACAGGATAAAGCTCTAGCTTTTTTTCAACAATATCAAATTTAAAATTAGCTTTTAAACTTTTTACTGCACTAATCATCACCAAAGTTTTGTTATCTTTTAAAAGATAATATGCAAAATCATCTGGGAAAACTGGGAAATTATACTCTTGCAAAAAATATTTTGCTGTTTTTGGAAACCATTCATAAGAGATTAATGGCAAAGACTCTTTTGTTTTGTAGTTATAAATATAAAGATCTTTTGGAAAATCATTAATATAATTTGAATTTTCTCCTCGAGCTAATACGGCTTTTTCACGGGTTTTAAAATATAATGCAAAATTTTCATCATGTGAATTCATTTGATCAATATGAAAAAGGCTGTCTACAGATGCTAAGTTTTCTTTAGCATTTGAAAAATTACTTAAAGAAAAAAAGATAATAAAAAATAAGAAAAAATTTTTCATAAATTAATTTAAAAAAAAAATTTGAATTATCTTTGTTTAGATTATGGCTTAATTTAAACTATCAACAAACGATTTAAGAGCTAATACAAGTTTATCATCATATTCCATCATATGATCGTCATATTTTGTAAAATATGAATATTTAGGTTCACTTGCTAAATTAAAAATTTTTTTACCCATCCAAAATGGAACTATTTGATCAGCCTCACCATGCATTACTAATACTGGAATATTAATATTTTTAATTTTTTCATTATTTTCATACTTATCCTTTAAAATTAAACCTACTGGAATATATGGATAAAAATTTTTCGCAGCCTCTATCATTGATGTGAAGGGCGTTTCTAAGATTAATCCTGCAAAATTTTTATTCTGAGTAATTTCAGTAGCAATGCCAGTTCCTAAAGACTCTCCATAAATAATCATATCTTCTTCTTTTAAACCTTTTTCTTTAAGCCAGTTTATTGTACTAGCACCATCTGTATAAAGACCCTCCTCACTTGGTTTTCCTTTATTGCCACTAAACCCTCTCCATGCAATAATTAAAAAATTAACATCCATGTCTTTAAAATGATTTAATTTGTGGATTCTGTTTTCAAGTGTCCCTGCATTTCCGTGAAAATAAACTATTGTTTTATAACTTTTTAAATTTTTATTATGAAACCAGCCTAAAAGATTAATATTATCTGTTGTTTTGATAGTAACTTTTTCAATGTTAACTTCTAAATTATCTCCAGAATAATTATTCTCATCGGGATGATACATTAAATTTCTTTGAAAAAAGAATAAGAAAATTAAAACAATAAAGTAAATAGCAACGATACCAATAAATAATTCCAAAAAAAAATTCCTACGTTTTATTTTCATATTTTTTTCTATTTAATATTAAAAAAAATATATAAGAAATAATACTTAAGATTAAGAAAACTGAAAAAGCTGATTTAAAAGCAAATATTTCCGTACGGCCCATGCCTTTAACAATATCTATCACTAAGCCCATTAGCCATTGCATTATGAATGTTCCTGCGAATATTAATAAATTGAATGAGGTTAGTGCTTTACCAGCAGAATAACCTGAAAAAGAAAGGCCCACAGCTGGCTGTGTAACTGATAAAAAAATTGAACTTAAAATAAACAGGGTTATGTAGAATGCACCCGCTTTTGGACCTAGCAATATAATCACTAACATTACAGAAAAACTAATTGGTAAACCTAATTTAAGTATTCTTTTTGCAGTAAAACCTATACCTGAAATTTTTGGTAAAAAATAACCCCACAAAAAAAAGGATACTAACATAGTTACATTAATCCAAAATAATCCTGTAGCGCTCTGAAGTGGTGTATAACCAGCAACTCTAGTCATCCATGGTCCTGCCCATAAAGTTTGTATAGCCATTAAGCCCCCATAATTAAATAAACCCATTGGAATTACACTTATAAAAAATCTATTTTTCCAAACTTCTGATAAAGTTCCAGCATTGCTTGGCTCTTCTAACTCTTTATTTTTAGTTAAATTCCATTTTGGAATGAAAACTAACATTAAAAAAATACTAATTAAAATTAAGATAGCGATACCACCAAATATCCATCTCCATCCGAAACTAGGCAATAAAAGTTGTATAGGCAATGTGGATGACAAAAAACCTAATGACGCAATCATTAGCATCCATGAGTTTGCTCTTTGTTGTTGATTTTCTGCATACCATATTCTGTAACCAGTTAATGGAGCCATTAAACAAGCGCTAACACCTACACCGATTAGAATTCGCGAAACTAATAATCCAGAAAAACTTTCAGCTAAAGCAAATGATCCTGTTCCAACTAATGCGATTAATAAAAAGGATGAGACAATTTTTTTTGGACCATATTTGTCTAACAAATATCCAAGCGGTATTTGCATACAAGCGAAACCTAAAAAATAGCCTCCAGCTAATAAACCTAAATCAGCTGCTGCTAAATTAAATTCTGAGGTTAATACTGGGGAAAGTGTTGCGGTAATTGCACGTAACAAACATGATAAAAAATAACCAAATGCAAATACAAAAAAAACAACAATAGCCTGTTTTTTTGGTAAAATATAATTTTCCATTAATTAAAAGTTTAAAGATATATCTCTATGAACTGAGTTACATCTGGCAACAAATTTAGCTTGTTCTTTCGTCAATCTTGACTGAAGTCTTAATCCAATATTATTTTTAATAACTTCATTATATTTTATTAACTCAGGTAATAAATTTTTATTAGCATCTTCTCTCCATGAAACTTCTTTATCAAATAAATTAAAGGTTTCTGAGCTGGCAAGTAATAATTTCTGTTCATCGACTTCATCATTATCTATAACAGTTATTAAATCATCTAATTTATTTGCAAATTCTTCAGTACCTGAAATTTCGCTTAATTTTTCAAAAAGACTATCAATTATTGAAATTGAATTTTCATAGTCTTTATTATCTAATAAATATTTTAATTCTTTTATTTCAGATGAGAGGTTTTTTAACTTTTCATGGTCATTAATAAATAATGCTATTTGATCTAAGTTATCATATGCTTCATCAACATTTTTTCTGTAACGTTTTGTCCTAGTATTTTTCGCCTTTTGAAGTGTTTCAAATTCTTTATTTCGAAATTCCCAAGTTTCAGGTATTTGGTTTTTAAGTTCAGTTATTTCTAATTTATAATTTTCTATTTTAAGTTCTAGTTTATTTTTATTTGATGTATCATCCTTGTCTAAATTTCTAATTTCTGATTTTAACTTTTTAATTTTATTATCAATTTTTCTAATTTTCTTCTGTTTTTTTCTAACAGAAAAATGAAGGTCTCTATAATCCTCTGCAAATAAATTATATTCCTCCTCAGTTTTTTGAAGTTTTTTAACTATTGCAAAAGTTCCAAGTGCATTATCAAAATGTTCTTCAAATATATCTAATTTATCTACTGGCAAATTTGCAGGCACTAGTTTTTGAAAATTATTTATTGCACTTTTAATTTGACTCTCATTATTATTATAAATAGCAAATTTATACTCTTGTAGGCAGTATTGTAATTTTGGATTCATTGGTGGTGGTGCAACATTAGAAGTTAAATAAGTTCGTGCTGGCAAATAGTTTACTAATGATGGATAAAAACCAACAATACCAAGACCAATAAGTTGAAGAATTATAAAAGGAACAACTCCTTTCCAAATATTCAATGTAGTTACTAATTTTGATGCAACTCCTTTTAAGTAAAATAATGCAAAACCAAATGGTGGGGTTAAAAAAGATGTTTGTAAATTAACTCCTATCATAACGCCTAGCCAAATTGCACTTACATTTGCACCTGGTTCGGCTAATAATATTGGTGCAATGATTGGAACAACAACTACCGCAATTTCAATAAAATCAAGAAAGAAACCTAATAAAAAGATTACAGCCATTACAACAATAAACTGCGTCCAAAATCCACCTGGTAAATCTTGTAAAAAATCTCTTACTAGCTCTTCACCTCCAAAAGCTCTAAAACCAGAAGTTAACATTGCTGCACCCAAGAGAATTATAAATACCATTGAAGTAGTTACACATGTTTCCGTAACAACTTCTTTCAAGACATTGTCGATCTTATAGGATCTCCAAAAACTCCATATAATTCCAACTAAAAACGTAAATGTAAAAAATCCTGTAACCAATATTGCTGTTAAATCTCTCGTATCAACAGCTTTAATATTTAAATTATAATTCTTAGCGAGAAAAAATATAGGTATTACTGAAGCAACTGAGATTATTATTGGATAATATGCGTCTTTCCTACCTTTGTGAAGACGATAACCTGCCATCATTGTTGCTCCAATTGCTCCGATAGAACCAGCTTGATTTACTGTGGCAATACCCATCAATATAGATCCAAGCACAGCAAATATTAATGCAAGAGGTGGAATTATTACCCCAACAACTTTTATCCAAAATTTAAAGTCAAAACTTCCTTTAAATGTTACTGGTGGTGCAGCTTTTGGATTTATTCTTGCATAAACAAAAACATATAACATATATAAACCAACCAAAACTAATCCAGGTAACAATGCTCCTAAAAACATATCACCAGCACTAGTAGAACCTACTCTAAACTCTCCAGGCATATTAAATTCACCTGTTAAAATTTTATAATCCGTCTGTCGTATTGTATTAGCTACATCAGCCGCACTAGCTAACTGATCAGCAATAATAATTAAAACAATTGATGGAGGTATTATTTGACCCAAAGTTCCTGATGAGCAAACGATACCACTTGCAAGACTTTTGTCATATTTATTATTTAACATGGTTGGTAGTGAAATTAGTCCCATGGCTATAACCGTTGCTCCAACTATACCTGTAGTTGCTGCAAGTAATGCTCCAACAAAAATTACTGAAATACCCAATCCTCCTGGAATTGGACCAAACAGTTGCCCCATTGTAACTAAAAGATCCTCTGCAATCTTGGATTTTTGGAGCATAATCCCCATAAAAATAAATAACGGGATAGCAATTAAAGTATCTGTTTCTACATCCCAATAATTACTCCTGAAATTAGTAATCCCAGCAGTCAGCCATTCTTTAGGACCATCGGTTGCAAAATAAGAGCTTACATCTCCTTCAAAAAGATATCCAAAAAAGGCTGCAAGACCTATTGAAATAATTGCTGAACCAGGTAAAGCAAAAGCCACGGGAAAACCTGAGGCCAATGCTCCTATCATTATAATTACAAGTAAAGCTAGAAATAAATGTTCCATAATTTAATTTTTCAAAAGTTTGTCGCTACTGCTCATAAAATAACTTGTAAATTGAATTAACATCGAGACGGCAAATACAGCCAAATATACTGCCATCAAATAAAGTAAATATAATCCGTTAGATCCTTGCTGGGTAATTTCAAAAGAAATAACCGGACCATTAATAATGCTTGCTTTTCCTCCCATGCCCAAAAATAAAACTATGAGACATAAAGGTATGCCTAAAATCAATGACCCTATTGAATTAGTCCATGCTTTTTTACGTTCACTAAAACCTGTATATAAAACATCAACCCTGACATGTCCCTCATGAATTAAAGCATAGGCACTTGCAAAAAGATAAAGAGCAGAATACCAAAATCTTACTAGATCTCCTTGAAATGCTTGTTCATACTCAAAAATAAATCTCGATAAAACTATAAAAAATTCACTTCCTACAACAAGTACCGCTAACCAAATAAAACCTACGGATCTAGTAAAATATCCAACTACAAATGAAAGTAAGATTAATGGAAAATGAACAAATGTAATCCTAAAAGCTGGAACTACTAATTTAATTTTTAAATATTCCCCTAGTAATGGTTCAACTAATTTTTCAACAACTAAAAACGAGATTATCAAATCTGCAATTCCAACAATTAAAACTGCCCAAAAAGATGAACGAATTATATATGCGGTAAATTTATTTAAAATTTCTGAATCTGCTTTCAATGTTTGTTTTATTGACCTATTTACATATAAAATTGACAACAATATTGAGGCTAAATAAAAGAATAATTGTAAGTATGCAAAAGTTAAAACTGTATCTTCCAATGGTTTACTTAATTTTTTAAATCCAAACAAACCATAATGAGAAAATAAACTTTTTACACCAGGCCACTCAAACCAAACTGTTAAAACGTTATTAAATAAAAAAACAAAAGTAGTAGCTAATATTGAGTAGCTAAATATTCTAATTATTATAGGTAAATTGTTTTTTAAATACATAACTTAAATGAATTTTTAATTTATTAAAAAGGGCCCTAAAAAGGGCCCTAATTTTTAATTAATTATAAATCTAACTTTAGCTAATTCCTAAAGCTCTATTTCTTTGACTGATGTATGGAGAGTCTGACAAATTAGTCCAAGCACCAATTTCTTTTCTTGCTTTAATGAATGCTTTGTGCACTCTTGCAGCAAGCTCGCTGTGTTGTTGAACTTCGTCATACACTTCTTCCGCACCTTTAGCAAAAGCATCATAAACTTTGTCATTAAACTTCTCAAGTTTAACACCATTTTCATTTACTAGTCTTGCTAATGCAGCACCATTCTTAGCATTATATTCAGCCATTGTAATTTCATCTGCCCATGCACAAGCAGTTTTAATTATTGTTTGGTCTGATTTAGTTAAACTTGTAAACCAAGATTTATTGACACCACATGCTAACATTGAACCAGGTTCATGCATACCAGGGTAGTAATAGTACTTAGCTGCTTCATGGAACTTCATAGCTTCATCATTCCATGGACCTACCCATTCAGTTGCATCAATTGCACCTGAAACAAGGTTTTCGTAAATTTGTCCACCAGGAAGAGAAATTGGGGAACCACCTAGTTTTCCTAGAACTTGTCCACCTAATCCTGGCATACGCATTTTTAAACCTTTAAGGTCATTAGCTGATCTAATTTTTTTATTAAACCAACCACCCATTTGGACTCCAGTGTTTCCAGCTATAAAACTTTGAGTACCAAAATCATCAGTTAACTCATCCCAAAGTTCTTGCCCACCACCATGGTGTATCCACGCATTAATTTCAGAATACGTGAAACCAAAGGGACAAGCAGTAAAGTATCCAAAAGCTGGGTGTTTTTTAACCCAATAATAATCTGCACCATGATACATTTGTGAATTACCAGAAGCAACTTCATCAAATGAGTCAAATGCTTTAACTCGCTCGTTTGCAGCATAATAAGTAACTTGAATTCTACCATCACTCATATCAGCTATTCTTTTTGCAAGTCTTTGTGCACCAGTACCTAGGCCTGGAAAATCTCTTGGCCAAGTAGCTACCATTGCTGCTTCCACTCTTTCTGCAGCGACAGCTGGAGCAGCTAAAGATGATGCGGCTACAGCAGCAACTCCGGTTGCAGCAGCAGTTTTAAAGAACTTACGTCTTGAAGGCGACTTTGAAGCCTTCAATGATTTTTTTTCTTTAATCATTAGTATCTCCTCTTCTTTGTTAATTAACAGTAGAGAGTAAATTACAAATGAGCGTTTAAGTCTAGATTAAAATATCTTTAAATTATTGCATTACAATCTGAGGTAGTAAATTTTGGATTAAATAAAATTATTTTTTGTCAAAAAAAGCCTCATAGATCATCATGAAGATTGCGATTGCCATCAATATATAAACTGGCAAAACATCGAAAAAACCAATCATAGTTGATCTAGTTAAAGTAGTAGCCAAGCCAACTAGAAATGCAGTTGCAAGCAATGTTCCTAAAAAAACTGTAAACTTTTGCATTTAATTATTACATTCCTTTTCTAGCCAATTAGCAATACCTAAAAATCTATGATCATCAAATTTTGCGCCAATTAATTGAACGCCTAGTGGCATTTTGCTTTCTCCTTGTAATAGAGGCAGAGAAATACATGGAGTTCCTAAATAAGACCACACTTTATTAAATTCTGCAGAGCCAGTACTCTTCAAGCTTTTAGGAGCAACACCAGGACTAGAAGGTGACAATACACCGTGATAATCCTCAAATACTTCCTCATAAGATTCATAACTTCTTTTCATAAAATCTATAGCTTCAGCATATTCTTTTGCTGAATGTTTATTGCCTTTGACAATAGCATTCTGCATAGGTTTAGATAATTTTTTTTTATACTTTTTGTAATATAATCCAAAGTTGTTTGCTAAATCTGTTTCATAAATAATCTGATGATATTTATGAATATCTTTGAAATATGAAGGCATATCAAAAATTTCGATATTGTTTTTAAAAGATTTAATAAAATATTCAAAAGCTTCTCTAGATTTTGTTTCAACATTCTTCCAATGGTCTGTTTTATAAAAAATAAATTTTGGTTCAAACAGTGGTCCTTTTTTTGTTTCTTCAAGTATACCATCAGCGGAATAATAAACGGTTGCACTGTCAAATTTATCTTTTTTAATTAAAACTTTTGCAAGTAGCGCTACATCTTCAACTGTTCTTCCAAATACACCTATATGATCTAATTTATCAGAAGTTTTAAGAACTCCGTTTCTTGAAATCAATCCGTAAGTTGGTTTGTAACCTACAACTCCACAGTAAGACGCAGGTCTTATAACTGAACCACCTGTTTGGGATCCTATTGATAAAGGTGCCATAAATGAAGCAACTGCAGCAGCAGATCCACTCGATGAACCACCTGGAGTTCTAGAATGATCATGTGGATTTGTCGTTTTAGGTGGACCAAGATAAGCTAATTCAGCTGTAGCAGTTTTACCCATTACAATTGCACCAGCTGCTAAAAGCAAATCAATAATTTCTGCATTTTGTGAATAAGATTTACCTTTCCTGATAACTGTTCCACATTCTGTTGGCATATCAACTGTTCCAACAATATCTTTCACAGCTATAGGAATACCGTGTAAAGGTCCTGTGGGTCTTCCTGATCTTCTATATTCGTCTGCCTCTACAGCTTTTTCTAGTAAAAGTTTTTTATCAAAATATGCCCAAGCCTTAACATCTTTTTCAAATTTATTTATTCTTTCAATATACTTCTCACATACTTCGACTGAAGTAAGTTGTGCATCTTTTATTTTTGAAGCAATTTCCTCAACTTTTAAAGTAAAAATATCTATCATTTAATTTGCAAATAATGTTTCAGGCAACCATAAAGCTATTGATGGAAACATGTACATTAAAAACATTGCAAAAATAACAATTGCTAAGAAAGGCATAATTCCTCTAAAGATATCTAAAAGCTCAACATTGGTTTTTTGCACACCTTTTAAATAATATGCCGACATTGCCATCGGTGGGGTTAAAAAAGATGTTTGTAAATTTAATGCAATTAACATTGCAAAGAAGTACGGATTAACACCAAAAACTTCTAGCAAAGGTAAAAATATAGGTACAAAAATAATTAAAATTTCCGTCCATTCAAGAGGCCAACCTAAAAGAAAAATTATAATTTGAGTAATCACTAAAAATTGCCATGTTGAAATATTTATTGATGTGAAAAAATGCTCAAATACTTCGTGACCACCCAAATATGAAAATACAGATGAAAAAGTCCAAGAACCGATAAACAACCACATAATCATTGCGGTTGTTTTTGCAGTTAAAAATACAGACTCTTTAAAATTTTGCCATTTTAACGTTTTATAAAACCAGGATAAAATTAAAGCGCCAAATGCTCCTGCTGCTGCAGCTTCAGCTGGTGTAGCTATTCCAGCCAATATTGTTCCTAAAACTAACATAATTAATCCAAATAAAGGAACAAAAGAAACTAATACCTCTTTTAAAATTTCACCTGTTGGTGGGATATCTTCTTTCGGTGGTCTTGGTGCTATCGATGGGTTTAACCATGCTCTTGTAACTGCATAAGCAATATAAAGACCAGCTAGTAATAGTCCTGGAAAAATAGCAGCTGCAAAAAAGTCTTAACGGTGATAATTGAGCAATTACAGAATAAACAATTAACATGATACTTGGAGGGATTAAAATACCCAAGCATCCACCTGAACAAATTATTCCTGAAGCAAATTTTTTATCATAACCAGCTTTTACCATCGCAGGCCAAGCTAGTAATCCCATTAAAGTAACAACCGCTCCTATAATCCCAGTTGCTGTAGAGAATAACGTACAAGTAATCAAAGCGGCTACAGCCATCGATGCTGGAAGTCTATGAGCAGCTAATCTTATTGCAAAAAATAGTTTTGCAACTATTCCTGCTCTTTCAACCAGATAACCCATAAATAAAAACAACGGTACAGCTGTAAGAACATTATTATCCATAACAGTATAAGTATTTTGAACAAATAATTGGAAAATTCTGTTATCAAAAATATGCTCCATCATAGTAGCATCGTAATAAGCGTAGTATCCAAAACCAATTCCCATTGCCATTAAAGTGAATGCTATTGGGAAACCTAAAAGCACTGCAAACAGGAATATACCCATCATTAGAATTGCTACTTCTGGATTTGTAAGACTAAATAACATTGTTTTTATTTTCCTCTTGTGATGTTCTCATTAACATTTGCTCCGTTTCCTCGGCAACGACCATTCTTGCCGGCCATTGTCCTGTTCTAATACAAATTAAAGATCTAAAAACTTCTGCAATTCCTTGAATTACCAACAATGTTCCTGCAGCAGGTATCATAGTTTTAACCATATAAATTTGAATCTGCGCGGGACTACTCCAGCTAGTTTCTTTTATTTTCCAAGCCAAAGCCGCATACTCGTAACCATAAAAAGCTAAAGCCACTACACCAGGAAAAAAAAATATAAAATAAAGTACCAGGTCAATCCAGGCCTGAGTTTTTTGACTAAATAATCTATAAATTACATCTCCTCTCACATGAGCCTCTGTAGCCAAACAGTATGCACCTGACATCATCAGTATTGCACCATACATTTGCATACTAAAATCAAAATTCCACAAAGTTGGCTTATTAAAAACGTAAGCCATTACTACTTCATAAACCGTACCTCCCATTAAAATTACAATGCACCAGGAAAAAGCTTTTCCCATTGAAGTGCTTAAAGTGTCTGCAAATTTAATGAAAGAATTCATCATAGAAAAGTATATTAAATTAAGCTAAAAAAAAAGGGGGTTTTAAACCCCCTTTAATAATAATTTTAAAGTTAATTAGATTTTAACTTTTTCAATTGGTCCAAACTCATTTTCATAAGCTAATTTGTAGTTCGGTTGATTCATCAACAGATACTTCATTGTTCTCTTAGCGTATGCTTTTTGTGAGTCTACTACTTTCTTAAAGAAAGCATCCTTACCAGAAAACTCAGCAACGATTTTATCCCAACCTTTTAATTGCTCAGCTAAGATAGCATCGGAAGTTTGGTAAACATTTACCTTATGCTCGTTCATCAACTTCGCTAAGTCAGCAGAATATCTAACTAACGCTTTGAAGTAGTTATCTGAGTTAGCAGCGTAAGCAGCGTTCTTCAAGATAGCTTGATGAGCAGGTGAAAGGCTGTCAAATCTCTTTTTGTTTACCGGAACTTCAAACATTTCCTGAGATTGGTGGAAACTTCCTAAGTGGTAATGTTTAGAGACATCTTGCATTCCAAACTGTGAGTCTGATGTAGGGTTGTTAAACTCTGCAGCATCAATTAAACCAGTTTTCATTGCTGGTTGAATTTCACCACCTGGCAATTGTCTTACAACCATTCCCATAGCAGTTAAAACGTTAGTCGCTAGACCAACTGTTCTATACTTCATACCTTTTACATCAGATACTTTGGTTACATTCTTTTTAAACCAACCAAATGGTTGTGCTGGCATTGGCATATGAAACATACCGTAGTAGTTAAATCCTACACTTTTTACAGCTTCATCATATAAAGCTCTTCCTCCGCCATACTCTATCCATCCCATTACCTCTTGAGATGACATTCCGTATGATGGACCAGTTCCAAAAAGTGATGCAGCTGGATTTTTTCCATACCAATATGCTGTCACCCAGTGACCCATATCTACTACTCCAGAACTTACTGCTTGACCAATTTCTGAAGTTTTAACAACTGCTCCAACTGGTTGAAGATCAATCTTCAATTCACCGTTAGACATGTCGCTAACCATTTTTGCATAATCTCCTGCCATTTCAAAAAAGATGTTAGCGCCTGAAGGCCAAGCTGCTTGCATCTTTAATGTTAATGGAGCACCAAAAGCAACATTTGGCATTGCTACAGCTGTTGCTGCGGCTGCACCAGTTGCTGCGGCTGCTTTGAAGAACTTTCTTCTTGAAGGAGTTTTAGAACCCTTCAATGATTTTTTGTTCTTAATCATTTTATTCTCCTCTAGTTAATTAACTGGTGAAAATAAAACATAGATTAAGATTAGAGTCTTTCTAAAAAGAGGTACAGATTGTCACAATAAAACCTAGGATAGAAACTTTCAACTATTAGTTGATTTTAAATTAATTTATTATTTTCATAAACACAACATTTCTCTGCAGGAATATGAAGTTTAACATTCTGTGTCGGTATTTCAGTCTCTCTCGTAACTTTTGATTTAATTGTAAAATTTCCCATTTTGGCAGTGATTAATTTATAGTTTCCAAGATCCTCAACCTTTTCAACATTAACATCAACTAAGTTTTCATTTTGATTTTGTGCAATTTTAATAAACTCAGATCTAATACCTAATTTAATATTTTTGTTTTTTAAATTTGACAAATTTGTATTTGTTTTAATTAAGGTATTATTAATTTTTACACTATCATTTGAAGAAACCTCAATTTCAAACAAATTCATAGCAGGTGATCCAATAAAATATCCAACAAATGTTGTATTGGGTCTTTCAAAAAGTTCTTTGGGAGAACCAGTTTGAACCACTTCTCCTTCACTCATAACTATTATATTATCTGCAAAGGTCATTGCTTCATTTTGATCATGGGTTACATAAACTAATGTTGTTTTATATTGCTCATTTATTTCTTTTAGATTTCTTCTTAATCTGAATTTTAAATCTGGATCAATAACCGTTAACGGTTCATCCATTAAAACGGCAGCTACATCCTCTCTTACAAGACCTCTTCCTAGAGATATTAATTGCTTTTGATCTGCTGTTAATTTTCTTGCAGGAGAATTTAAAAAAGATTTTAGATTTAAAGTTTCAGCAACTGAATTAACTCTTTCCTCAGTTTTACTTTTAGAAAAATCTCTACATTTAAGTGGGAACGCTAAATTTTCGTAAACAGTCATTGTGTTATAAATGACTGGAAATTGGAAAACTTGAGCAATATTTCTATCTTCTGTTTTTAAATCTGTAACATCTTTATCATCAAATAATATTCTTCCATCAGAAGGTCTAACTAAGCCAGATACAATATTTAGCATTGTAGTTTTTCCACATCCTGAGGGGCCTAAAATTGCATATCTATTTCCATTTTCCCAAGTCATTGAGAAAGGATTTAAAGCAAAAACTGGATTTGGATCATTTGGATTATATGTGTGAGATACTTTACTTAAATCAATTTTAGCCATTCAAACCTCCAAAAGGCGAAGATGCTAATTTTCCATCAACATGAAAAGCATAAGCTCTATCAATTTTAAAATTAATTTTAATTTTGTCGTGTATCTTAAAATTTAAAACTTCTTCTATTGAAACTATAATTTTTGTATTTCCTCTTTTTAAGTGAAGCAAGGTTTCTGAACCACTAATTTCTGCAAGCTCAACTTCAAATTCGTGTCCATTTTCATTTAATTCAATATCAGATGATCTTAATCCGATTTTTAACCCATCTTCTTCTGTTAATTTAGATAAATGTTGCGGAGCCTCTAGATTAATGCCTTCAAATTTAATATTATTATCTGAAATTTTAGCCTCTATTATATTCATTGGTGGGTCATTAGAAATTTCTGCAACTTTTAATGAATTTGGGTTTTCAAATATTTCTTTCGCTGGACCAACTTGTAAGACCTTGCCTTCATCTAATACTATAACTTCACCATTTAATTCCATTGTCTCCCTTGGATCTGTAGTTGAATAAATTAAAATTGTTTCATCTGCCAAACCTTTAGAAAATAGGTTTTTAAACTCTTCTCTAAGTTGCTCTCTCAATTTGTAATCTAAGTTTACTAAGGGCTCATCCAGTAATAATATCTTTGCATTTTTGACCAAGGATCTTGCAAGAGAAACCCTTTGTTGCTGACCTCCAGAAAGCTCTTGAATCTTTCTTTTTTCATAACCTACTAACCCAACAGACTTCAGAGCATCCATTACTTTTTCATAAATAACACTTTGATCTATTTTTCTTTGTTTCAAAGGAAAGGCTATGTTTTCAAAAACATTTAAATGAGGGTAGTTTATAAATTGCTGATAAACCATAGCCACATTTCTTTCCCAGACAGGAACTTTTAAAAAATTTTTACCATCAAATTCAATTTCACCACTGTCTGGTGTTAAAAGACCAGCTATTGTTTTTAATAAAGTTGTCTTTCCGGATAGTGTTCTTCCTAAAATTGTATAAAGATTTCCTTCTTTAAAATTAAAAGATACTTCGTTTAAATGATATTGATCATCAGGTTTATAAGATAATTTGTGAGCAACTAAATCCATTATTTGATAGCTCCTGATAAATTTCCTTTTGATAAATATCGTTCAACTATGAACGCAACAATAATTAATGGTGCTACTGAAACTAAAGCTGATGCTGATAAACTCCACCAAGGGGTTACTGATGAATTTAATGCAACAATCTTAACTGGCAACAATTGAACTTCTGTAAAAGTTAAAATAAAAGCAAAGAAGAAATCAATCCATCCAAAAATTATACAAAACATTCCAGCCACAATTAATCCTGGTATTGAATTTGGTAACACAACTTTTAAAAATGCTTGATAAGGATTACAACCATCAATCAGAGCTGTCTCATCAATTTCTCTTGGAACTTTATTAAAAAAGTCAACCATAATCCAAACTGCTATTGGCATTAATAAAACAATATAGACTACAATTAACCCCGTTAGACTATCTAATAAATTTATCGAACTTAAAAATAAAAAAAATGGAATTGATAAAACTATTGGCGGCATAATTCTTTGTGAAATAAAGAAAAAAGTAATATCGTTATTTTTTACAAAACCTGCCTTGAACGTATATCTTGATAGTGCATAGGCAGACAATGTTCCAAGTATAATACTAATTAAACTTGCGGTACAAGTTACAAACAAACTATTAAAATAAGGTTCAATTATATCTACTCCTCCTCTGGCTGGTGATTTAATTAAAACCTTCCACCCTTCTAAGTTTGGCTCAAAATCAACCCATGGAATGTAAGTTACACCACCATTAACAGACTGAAAGTCTTTAAAGGATGTTGTTAAAGCCCAAAGAAAAGGCGCAACAACAAAAACTGTCCAAACGACAATAAAAAAATATTTCAAAAAAATATATAGTTTATTCATTATCTATTCTTTTAATAAAACTTTAGTTAATACTTTTGCTATAATAGTTAGGCTTATGATCATGATTATTAAATAAGTAAATGACATCGACGCTGCATAACCCATCTGAAATTCTCTCAATCCTTTAATAAAGATATAAAAACTTGAAGTTTCCGTAGAGGTACCTGGTCCACCAGAGGTCAAAACATAAACTGTATCCATAATCTTTGATGCCTCAATTAATCTAATAATTATTGCTCCAATTGAGATGGGAGCCATCAATGGAAATGTCACATAAATAAATTTTCTAACTGGACTAGCTCCATCAATTGCAGCTGCCAAAAATGGTTCTTTAGGTAATGACAATAATCCAGCTAATAAAAGTAAGAACATAAATGGTGTCCATTGCCATACCTCAACTATAATGACTGTAAATTTTGCAATAACTGGATCTGTCAGCCACTTTGGAGCTACATCAAAAACTGACAACATATCATTTACAGGTCCTAAAGACTCATGAAAAAAAGTTCTCCAAATAACTGTCATGATGACAGGGGTTGTCATCATTGGAACTAAAAAAAGAACTCTAAAAAATCTTTTAAATTTAATATCTTTCCAAACCATATGTGCCAACGCAAAACCAATGACGTATTGCAAGATGACTGTTGTAACTGACAAAAAACTCAATCTAAAAAAAGAT
>CACJTS010000005.1 GCA_902596355.1 uncultured Pelagibacteraceae bacterium
TTTAATTCTTCTACTGATAATTTTTTACCTTCTTTATAAGCTGACATTACTAGCAACATCATATGATAATGGGACGGTGATTTTCTAAAAAAATAATTACTTGATGTATGAGATTGTCTCATTTGATCTTCCCAAAAATCTAAGAGAGTTTTCTTTTCTTTTGGCATAGCTCTTAAGCTTTGACTCTGGATTTAGTTGGATCATAAAAAGGAAAACCAACTACTTTTGCACCAATTCTTTTTTGATGACCGTCAATTTTACCAATCTCTACATCAGTACCAATCTCAGAGTACTGAACGTCTATTCTACAAAGTGCAATATTTTTATTTAGAGTAGAGGACAAACATCCACTTGTAACTATACCAACTTGAGATCTTCCAATATGAACACAGTCTCCATGACCAGCTATTTCTTTGCTAGCAAGTTCCAATCCTACCAATTTTTTTTGAGGGTTTGCCTTTCTTTTAACTAATTCTTCTTTACCAATGAAATCTTCCTCTTTTGTTTTCAATGGAACAGCAAAACCTATACCAGCTTCAAAGGGATCTTGTTCACCATCAAACTCAGCACCAAATAAAATTAAACCCGCCTCAATTCTAAGTTTATCTAAAGCTGCAAACCCAGCTGGAATGAGCCCATCATCTTTACCTGCTGCCATTAATTTATCCCAAACTTCTGGTGCATGTTTTGGATGACACCAAACTTCATAACCTAATTCACCAGTGTAACCTGTTCTAGAAACAATTAATGGAATACCTTGAAGCTCTTCTATTCTACAAATTGTAAATCTAAACCAGCCCAACTCATCTATCGAAGGCTGTGTTGGTGGTGTAAAGATAATTTTTTTTAAAATTTCTCTACTTTTTGGACCTTGCAAAGATACATTGCTAATTTGATCAGTAGAGTTTTTAACAATAGCATTAAAATTCTTTTTCTTTGCAATTTCTTTTAACCATTCTCCACCATATTCATCTCCACATATCCATCTAAAACCTGTTTCGCTTAATTTTAAAAGAGTTCCGTCATCGAACATCATTCCATTTTCGTAACACATTGCAGAATACACAACCTGTCCAACAGAAAGTTTTTTTATATTTCTTGTAAGAGTGTAGTTCATTAACTCTTCAGCATCAGGACCAATTATTTCAAACTTTCTCAACGAAGATAGATCAATTAATACAGCATCATTTCTGCAAGCATTGTACTCATTAACCAAACCATGTTTGGTGTAATCATTTGGAAGCCAAAATCCTCTAGCATCAACAAAATTTCTAGTTAATTTTGAAGTTCTTTCATAAAAGCCAGAATTTCTAGTAAGTTTATTTTCGGAGTCTGTTTTCATTCTAAAACCAAATGACTTTCTAAATTCTTTATTTTTATCGTAAGTTCTAACAAATATATCTGTAGGATTCCATGAATTACAAGGATCTATATCGCTTGGACATGCAGTTGTTCCTATTGTTAAATCTTTTAAAGCCTTAAACATTACGTAATCACCAGGTCTTGAATAAGATTCATCCGAAATAACAGAATTTAATCCTCCAGCAGAAGTGTTAAAAAACAAATTGATTGCATGCCAACCTTTTTGTTTCTGAACACCATATTTCGACATACTCTCAGTTAAATTATCCGAACAGTTTGGGTGACCAAAATATCCCGCATCTTCATAATACTTTGAAGTACATGCAAGATTAAAAGTATCGTGTTTTCCAACTGTATCTCTTATTACCTCAACAAGTGGCTCATGGTCTGTGTCATAAAATTTAGAGAACAAACCTGGTCCTGGGAAAGTATTGCCCATGAATGTTCTCGTAGTTTGCCAGTCTAATCCTTTTTCAATTCCTTTTTCTAATTTTCTTGTATCGAATGCCACAAAGTCAGAACATTGTCTTCCAGTTGGACTTATTACTTGAATATAATCTCCTTCTTTAACCTCATAAGATATACAACTTTCTTTATTTATATTTTTTTCATAAGCAGGTTCGAAAACAGGATCAGGAATTACATTTAACTCCTTATCATTAACAATTTTAGCTCTTTTAACAAATATGGTTAAATCAGTTGGTGGATTTTGTTTTGTGACATCCATATCTTTGCCAGGAGCTGAAAATATTGCATAACATTTATCTTTTGATTTTAATTTAATTTTTTCTCCAGGCTCAGTGTCTAGATCAAATATATTTGATGATTTTGAATTAGAAATTTTTAAATTTCTTTTTTTTAATTGATAGTTGGTTGCTAAAATTGTTTCATCATTGCCACTAAGAATATTTTTTATAAAGTTTTTTTCACTGTTAGATTTAAGATTTAATATTCCAACATTTGAATTTCCATCTTTATCAAAACATATAATTTCACATATTTGATTTCCTTCGTTATTAATTATTTCTATTTCATCATCAGGAAAAATTTGAAAACCAGTTAGACCTCCACCATTTACAATATGTCTTTCAACTCCAGGTGGCAAAACATTTAAACCTGGGTATTTTATTTCTTTACTTGTTCCTAACATTTTTAAAAATATATTATTGATACTTAGATTATCATCATTTTTATTGTTTAAATATATATATATTTTTTAGAACTAATTATCCTTTACCTATATGTTCTTTTTGTCATAGACTATTAATATTAATATTAATAGAGGGGTATATATGAAAAAAATAATATCATTATTTTCTGCTTTAATATTAACATTTGCTTTAACTTTAAGTAGTGCAAATGCTGATAAAAGCGGAGTAGTAAAAATCCCAACTCATAACTGGTCAAGTCAATTGGTAGGAGCCGAAGTAGTTGGTGAATTATTAAAAATGGTTGGTGAAAAAGTTGAGTATATCAACATGGATTCACAAGCTGTTTACCAAGCCATGGCTGATGGAGATATAGATTTGGTTCATGAAATTTGGGAAGGTGCATTTGGTGCTTCTTACGAAAAGGCGAAAGCGGGTGGAGGAATTGAAGAAATTCTTACTCATGATGCTGTAACAAGAGAGGACTGGTGGTATCCAAATCATGTAGAGAAATTATGTCCTGGTTTACCAGACTGGAAAGCACTTAATAAATGTGCTGACAAATTTGCTAGAGCTGACTCAGGCGGAAAAGGAGTTTTCGTTGGAGGACCAGTTGACTGGCTAAAACATGATGCTGAAAAAGTAGAGGCATTAGGTATGAACTTTATGGTTAAAAATGCAGGTTCAGCAGACGCAATATGGGCAGAGTTAGATGCTGGTGTTGCTCAAAATAAAGCTGTGGTGATATTTAATTGGTCTCCTAACTTTATTGGAGCGAAATATCCAGGAAAATTCGTTGAGTTTCCAAAGCATGATCCTGCTTGCACAACGGATCCAGCTTGGGGAATTAACAAAACAGCACTATATGACTGTGGTAACCCAGCAGAAGGATATTTGAAACTTGCAGTAAATGCTGATTTCAAAAACAATCATCCAAAAGGCTATAAAGTTTTAAAACAAATGAACTTTACTACTTCAGATATCGATAAAATGGCAAACTACAAAGATACTGATGGACTTGAAGTTTCAGCAGCAGCAGCAAAATGGCTGGATGAACATAAGTCTAAGTGGAGTAATTGGGTTAAATAAACATAGATTACTATATTAACGAACCGACTTAATTTAAAGTCGGTTCGTTTTTTTTTTATTTTATGATAAATTAAATTTTAAGTATGAACAAAGAAGTAAAAATATCCTGCAAAAATATTTGGAAATTATATGGCGAAACTCCAGAAAAGTTTTTAAAAAATACAAATAACAATCCTACAACAGAAGAAATTAAACAAAATAATTATATTCCCGCTGTAAGAGATGCATCAATAGACGTTAATACAGGTGAAATTTTAGTTATTATGGGATTAAGCGGATCAGGAAAATCGACTTTACTTAGATGTATGTCAAAATTAATTGAACCAACTCATGGTCAGGTATTTTTTGAGGGAAATGATTTATTAAAAGCATCTGAAAAAGAGTTAATAGATATAAGGCGGCATAAGATGGGTATGGTATTCCAACACTTTGCACTTTTACCTCACCGAACAGTTTTACAAAATGTTGCCTTTCCACTTGAGGTTCAAGGACAAGAAATTCAAAAAAGAGAGGAAAGAGCAAAAGATGTAATAAAGCTAGTAGGTTTAGAAGGAAGAGAAAAATATTATCCAAGGGAATTATCAGGAGGACAACAACAAAGAGTTGGTCTTGCGAGATCTTTAGCAGTTGAACCAGATGTTTGGTTTTTAGATGAACCTTTTTCTGCATTAGATCCATTAATAAGAAAAGAAATGCAAAACGAGTTTTTAAGACTTCAAAGTATGTTAAAAAAAACAATTGTATTTATTACACATGATTTTGATGAAGCAATTAGATTAGCAGACAGGATAGCAATAATGTATGAGGGATTAATTGTTCAAGTAGGAACCCCCGAAGAATTGATTACAAAACCAGCTACTGATTATGTCGCAGAATTTACAAAAGATATACCAAGATCAAAATTATTAAATGCAGAAAGCATTATGAATGAAAAAGATAAAAAACCTTACGAAAACACAGTTAATTATAGTGATAAAATTGAAAAAATTGCATCAAAAGTTTTAAAGTCAGAAAGTATTTTTTCTGTAGTTGATGACAACAAAGAGGTTATAGGTTCAGTGAGTAAAAAAGAACTAATTAAAGCTTTATTTGCTGAAGACAAAAATGAATAAAATTAAAACCATTTTAAGGGGAAAATTTTTTTTTATATTTGGGCCTTTCATTTTCTTGTGGCTCTTACGTTATATTATTCCAAATTATACTATTTCATCTAAAACACCTCATTGGGCTTACATTCCACCAAAAAGTTGCTTAGGTGGCTGTGGATCAATAGATGGTCTTGTACCTTTTGTTGATTGGACAAATGCATTAATTCAATTTCTAAGAAAGTACGAAATATTCGGTTTGTTTACTTTTAGAGATTTTACAAGAGGCATTGCTAACTATGTTGATAAATTTTTAGATTTTACAGAAGCAGTTTTACACAAAGGTTTTCCAAGTTATGATGTAGGACCTTTACCTTGGATATTTATTTTAACTCTTACAATTATACTGGGATTTTATTTAAGAGGCTGGAGATTAGCTTTATTGGGTGGCACATGTTTTTCATATTTAATATTATTTAGCAAAAGAGGTATTTGGGAACTGTCTATGAAATCTTTGGCAGCCATCTCTGTTTCAGCACCTCTAGCAGCATTAATCGGTCTGTGTTTAGGTATACTTGCGGTAAAAAGAAAAAGATTTGCAAACTTTTTATGGCCAATGCTTAACATTTTACAATCGTTACCTCATTTTTCATATTTAATATTAGTAGTTATATTTGTTGGAATAGGAACAAAAGCCGGAGTAATAGCAACTGTTATATTTGCATTTCCTCCCATGGCCAGATTAACGATTTTAGGCTTACAAAATATATCTCAAGAAATAAAAGAGGCAGGCATCATGGCTGGCTGTACAAAGTGGCAAATGTTATTTAAAGTTGAGATTCCAGCAGCAAGGTCTCCAATAATGTTAGGGGTAAATCAGGTTATTATGCAATGTCTTGCTATGATTGTTATAGCAGCATTTATTGGTCAACCGGGTCTTGGTCATGATTTATTAATTCGATTACAAGGTTTAAGATTAGGTGAAGCTTTTGAAATAGGTGTTGCAGTAGTTTTGATTGCAATTACGCTTGATAGATATAGTCAAGCTTTAGCATTAAAAGAGCCCGAAAGAAGAGAAGGTAATTTTTTAAAAAGACATCCATATTTATGTACAAGCATTTTTTCAATAATAATTTGTACTTTTCTAGTTTTTATTTTCCCATTTTTTAATGAATATCCTAAGGAGTACACTATTTCAGCGTCTGTATATTTAGATAATGGTATCAAATCGTTTACAAGGTCATTATTTGTACCATTAGGGATTTTTAGAGACTGGATGTTAATATATTTTTTGATGCCTCTTAAATCTATATTTCAATCTATGCCATGGACAGGTGTTATATTATTTGTAGGAGCAATTGGATGGAAGCTTGGTAAAATAAGGTTGGCTTTAACAGTTATGTTGTTTGTGTTTTTTATTGCTTCATCTGGCTATTGGGTAAGGGCAATGATAACGGTCTACATGGTTTTTGCTTCTTTAGTTATTTGTGCTCTAATCGGAATACCATTAGGAATATGGGCATCTAAAAAAGAAAGTAGAACAAAGATCGTTTTAAATATTTGTGATATTTTTCAAACATTTCCTTCATTTATATACTTGCTTCCAGCAATAATGTTATTTCAAATTAGCGATGTTTCGGCAATATTTGCAATAGTAATCTATTCTTCAATACCAATGGTTAGGTACACTGTTTTCGGTTTAAGAAATGTACCTCAGCAAATTATAGAAGCATCTATCACCTCAGGGTGCACAGAAAGACAATTATTATGGAAAGTAAAAATGCCACTAGCTTTTCCCGAAATAATTCTTGGAGCTAATCAAACACTAATGTTTGCATTATTTATGGTTATGATTGCAGGATTTATTGGAACAGTTGATTTGTCTCAAGAAATATTTAGGGCTTTATCATTTAGTGACGGCGGCAAGGGTTTGATAATTGGTTTATGCGTGGCATTTATAGGTTTAACTGCTGATAGACTTTTAGTCGAATGGTCATCACAGATGAAATCAAAATTAGGTTTTAAAGTTTAATTTTAATTTTTTTGATGAAAAAATTTATAGTATCAATTGATCAAGGAACGACTTCATCTAGAGTGGTTTTGTTTGATATTAAAGGAAATATTAAATTTATTTCACAATATGAATTTAAACAATACTTTCCTAAAAATGGCTGGGTAGAGCATAATCCGAATGAAATTTGGCTGACAACAATTAAAGCATTAAAACAAGTAATAAAAAAAGCTATAAGTTTGAGAGGTAATATACTTACAATTGGAATTACAAATCAAAGAGAAACCACAATCTTATGGAATAAAAAAACTGGAAAACCTATTTATAATGCTATCGTTTGGCAAGATAGAAGAACCCAGGAATATTGTAAATCTCTAAAGAATAAAAATTACGAAAATACTTTTAGAAAAAAAACAGGATTATTTATTGATCCTTATTTTTCTGCCACCAAAATTAAATGGATTTTAGATAATGTAAAAGTTTCAAAAAAGTTACTAAAAACCAATAATTTATTGTTTGGTACTGTAGATACATTCTTAATCTGGAAATTAACTAAAGGTAAACAGCATTTAACTGAAGCTACCAACGCAAGCAGAACTATGTTGTTTAATATTAATAATAATAAGTGGGACCATGAGATTTTAAAAAAATTAAATATTCCAAAGAGTATTTTACCTGTAGTAAAAAATTCAGCTGATGACTTTGGTAAAACTGATAAAAAAATTACTGGAAAAGAGATTCCAATATCTGCTGTTTTAGGTGATCAACAGGCTGCTGCGGTTGGTCAAACTTGTTTTGAAAAAGGTTCAATTAAAAGTACTTATGGAACAGGCGCTTTTATAATTATGAATACAGGCTCCAAGAAAATAAATTCCAAAAATAAATTATTAACAACAATATGTTATCGATTGAACAATAAGACTACTTATGCACTAGAGGGATCAATTTTCATAGCTGGCGCTGGCATACAATGGTTAAGAGATAAAATGAAATTAATAAAAAAAGCACCAGAAACAGAAAAAATAGCAAGATCATCAAATATAAATGATGGCATCTATATCGTTCCCGCTTTTAGCGGTATGGGAGCACCTTATTGGAGACCAGATGCAAGAGGTTTAATTGCAGGTTTAACTAGAGATAGCAATTGGCAAAGTTTAGTAAGAGCGACAGTCGAGTCCGTTGCTTATCAAAGTTATGATCTTTTTAACGCTATGAATAAAGACGGGTTGAAACCTAGAATAGTAAAAATTGATGGTGGTATGGTTGCAAACAATTGGTTTTCACAATTCTTGTCAGATATAATAAATTTAAAAGTAATTAGACCAAAAGTATTGGAAACTACCGCATTAGGAGTCGCGCTCTTTGCTGGATATCAAATTGGTGAGTTTAAATCATTAAATCAAATTAAAAATATTTGGCAAAAAGATAGAGCTTTTTCACCAAAAATTAAAAATTCATTGAGAAATCAATTATTAGAAGGATGGAAACTAGCAATTAGAAAAACTTTGTCATAGCTTAAGATATGAAAAAAATTGTAATTATTGGCTCTGGTGCAATGGGATCTGCTTTTTCTGTTCCATGTGCGGATAATTCAAATGAAGTTTTTTTAGTTGGATCATTTCTTGAAGATAATGTTATTGATGAATTAAAAAATTCAAATAATTTTCATCCAATTTTAAAAAGTCAATTACCAAAAAATATAAAAGTTTTAAAATATTCAGAATTTGATGAAAATGTTAAAAATAATATTGATCTTTTAGTTATTGGAGTTAGTTCAAAAGGTATTGAATGGATAGGTAATGAAATTTCCAAATTTTATAAATCAACAGCAGATATTCTCTTATTAACAAAAGGTTTAGCTTTGATTAATAACAAATTTGAAACTTTGGCAGAAAAATTAGATAATATTTTAAAAGAAAAAGGAATCACTGATGCTAAAATTTCTGCAGTAGCAGGACCTTGTTTAGCTAATGGGTTAGTAAATAGAATAAATAGTAGCGTTGTATTGGCAAATCAAAATATAAACATTGCAAAAAATATAGGATCAATAATCTCAACAAATTACTATTCTACAGAGTATTCAGATGATTTAATTGGTGTTGAGGTGTGTGCTGCTACAAAAAATATTTACTCTATGTTAATTGGGGCTTCAGAAGGTTTGAGTAGCAAATCACTAAACAGCGAAACAAAAAAAAAATTTTTTCTTAATACAGCTGCATCTTTATTTTATAAGGCGGTTAGTGAAATGAAATCTTTAACTAAAAAATTAAATGGTAAAGAAGAGTCTGCTTATGGTCTTGCAGGATTGGGAGATTTATATGTTAGTTCGGCCGGGGGCAGGAATAGTAAGATGGGATATTATTTAGGGCAAGGTCACTTATTTAAAGAAGCTAAAGAAAAATTTATGAAAGATGTTACTGTTGAAGGTGCAGATCTAGCATACGAAATAGGACCGAAAGTTCTCAATGAATTTGAGGAAAAAGAATTTCCACTTTTAATTAGTGTAATTAAAAGTATTTGTAGTAACCAAAAACTAGAAATTAACTGGTAAAATTATATTTTGTTATGGGTATTAATTGGAATTATCCAACCTCTATGTGGATAGGAGAAAATAGAATTGAAGAATTATCCTTAGCCTGTAAAGAATTAAAGATTTCAAATCCATTATTTGTAACGGATAAGGATTTAATTAACCTAGATATAATAAAAAATATAATATTAAAATTAAAAAAAAATTTTAAAAATTTAACTACCTTTTCTAATTTTACGGGAAATCCAATTGGTCAAAATGTAGAGGAAGGAGTTAAAGTTTATAATATTTCGGGCTGTGATGGTGTGATAGCTTTAGGAGGCGGAAGTGGTTTAGATGTTGGAAAGGCAATAGCATTTATGTGTAATCAATCTCGACCTCTTTGGGATTTTGAAGATGTTGGTGATTACTGGACTAGAGCAGATAGTTCTAAAATTTCAAAAATCATAGCAGTTCCTACTACTGCTGGAACGGGATCTGAAACTGGAAGAGCATCTGCAATTATCAATAAAAAAACCGGTGCAAAAAAAATTATTTTTCATCCTAAGATGCTACCTTCAATTGTGATTTTAGATCCCTTGCTTACTATAGATTTATCTCCAAGATTAACTGCAGCAACTGGAATGGATGCTTTAGCACATAATTTAGAAGCTTTTTGTGCACCAGGTTATCATCCAATGGCTGATGGCATGGCAATAGAGGGAATGAAACTAATTAAAAATTCATTAATTAAAGCTTTTAAAAATGGAAAAGATGTTAATGCAAGAATGGATTTGTTATCTGCAGCTTCAATGGGCTCGACTGCATTTCAAAAAGGATTGGGAGCAATTCATTCATTGAGTCATCCTGTAAATGGAAAATTTAATGTTCATCATGGGTTATCTAACGCAATTTTTATGCCTTATGTTTTAACATTTAATAAACACTCAATTGAAAATAAAATAATATCGATTTGTGATTATCTTAATTTAAATAAAAATTTTGATAGTTTTTTAAATTGGATTTTAGAATTAAGAAATAATTTAAATATTCCACACAAATTGTCAGATGTAATGGATTGCAATAATATTGATTTAGACGAACTTTCCTTAATGGCATTTGAAGATCCGTCAACAGGAGGAAATCCCAAAAAATTAAGTCAAAATGATCTAAAAGAAATCTATATAAAAAGCATTTCTGGAGAGTTATTTTAATGAAAAAAATATTGATAGTAGAAGGAAACTTAACAGAAGAAAATCAAAGTTTTTCTGCAGCTGGAATTCAAACACATACGGAAAGCCTTAAAGACAGTTTAGCGTATTTCACAGATAAATTAGAAACACACGTGGTTAATCCTTCTTCAGATGAAAATATCGACAAAAATATTGATGCACTCGAAAGTTACGATGGTCTTATTTGGGGAGGAAGTAGTTTAAACATCTATAATAATACTCCAGAAATAAAAAGACAAATTGATTTCATGAAGGAGTGTCAGAAAAAAATCAAAAAAATTCTAGCAATTTGTTGGGGTATGCAAGTAGCTGTAACTGCAGCTGGTGGTGAAGTGAAAAAATGTACAAAAGGATCTCATAGAGGTATTGCCTCAAATATAGAAATTAATGAAAATGGTTTAAATCATCCACTTTATAAAAATAAAGATAAAAAATTTAATACACCAGCATTTAATTTTGATGAAGTAGTAACAATGCCAGAAAATTCAATTTTATTAGCCTCAAACTCAATAAATAACGTTCAAGGTATAAATTTTAAAGTTGGTAACTGCAATATATGGGGACTTCAATACCATCCTGAGATTACTTATAATAAAATGATCAATTTGATTATTTTTAGAAAAAAGAGACTTTTAGAAAAAGGTGCTTTTAAAGATGAAAATGAAATAAATAATCACATTAAACACATAGAAACTGAAAATAATAAATTAGATAAAGTTTCTAGAATGAGAGAATTAGAGAACTGGTTAGACTATTTAAATTTAGAATAAACCTTCTATTTCACCTTTGTCATTTAATTTTATAGAGTCAGCTGCTGGCACTCTAGGTAACCCTGGCATTGTCATAATTTCACCGCATACAACAACTATAAATTCAGCACCAGAAGAAAGCCTTACTTCTCTCACAGGCAAAACATGTCCTGTGGGTGCACCTTTTAAATTTGGATCTGTTGAAAAACTATATTGAGTTTTTGCAATGCAAACGGGCAACTTACCATAACCTTTTTCCTCAAAATCTTTTAATTGTTGCCTCACTTTTGTGTCTGCTACTACTTCGGAGGCACTATAAATTTCTTGTGCAATTTTTTCTATTTTTTTGAATAACGGAAGATCATCCTCATATAAAAATTTAAATGTATCTTTTTTATCTTCACAAATTTCTGCAACATTTTTAGCTAGTTCAATTGTTCCCTCGCTACCATTAGACCAATGAGTACATTTAGAAGCTTTTACTCCTTGCGTTTCGCAAAAATCTAGCAAAGTTTTCATTTCATCTTCTGTATCCGTAATAAAATGATTAACAGCAACAGTAACGGGTAATCCAAATTTTCTAATATTATTTATATGTCTACGTAAATTTACCATTCCCTCTTTTAGAGCCGATACATTCTCTTTTTTTAAATCTTCCTTAGCAACTCCTCCATGCATTTTCAGCGCTCTTATAGTTGCAACAATGACAACGCAGTCTGGTTTGAGTCCAGATTTTCTGCATTTAATATTCAGAAATTTTTCAGCTCCCAAATCAGCTCCGAATCCCGCCTCTGTTACAACGTAGTCAGCTAATTTAAGTCCAGCTTTAGTTGCAATAACCGAATTACATCCGTGAGCAATATTTGCAAAAGGCCCACCATGAATTATTGCAGGATTGTTTTCTAGAGTTTGAGTTACATTAGGTCTTATTGCTTCCTTAAGTAAAACAGTCATCGGACCTTGTGCATTTAAATCTTTTGCATAAATTGCTTGCTTATCTCTAGTATAACCAATTGTAATATTTCCGATTCTGTTTTCTAAATCTTTTAAGTCTGTTGCTAAACAAAAAATAGCCATAAGCTCAGATGCTACTGTAATATCGAAACTATCTTGCCTAGGGTAACCATTAGCTACTCCTCCTAGATCAACAATAATAGATCTTAACGATCTATCATTCATATCCATTACTCTTCTCCAAACAACTCTTCTAACATCAATGTTAAGTTTGTTACCCCAATAAATATGATTGTCAATTAATGCAGATAATAAATTATGTGCAGATGTAATAGCATGAAAGTCACCTGTAAAATGAAGATTAATTTGTTCCATTGGTACTACTTGGGCATAACCACCACCAGCAGCTCCACCTTTCATTCCAAATGATGGACCAAGACTAGGTTCTCTTAAACAAACAATAGATTTTTTTCCAATTTTATTTAAACCATCGTTTAATCCAACCGAAGTTGTTGTTTTACCCTCGCCAGCAGGAGTTGGCGTGATTGCTGTAACTAAAATTAATTTTCCATTGTCTTTTTTAAGAGTATTCAAATATTCCAGGTTTATTTTGGCTATATGTCTTCCCATTGGACTAAAAGCAAAATTTTCATCAGGGACACCAACCTTGGAAAGAATATCTTTTATTGACTGCATCTTAGCTTCTCTAGCTATTTGGATGTCAGATTTAATTTCGGCCATAAATAATCAAATAAATTAAAAGTTTTTTATCTGTGACTTCTTATCCTTTTTTGAGATATTTGGAAACTTCTAAAAAATATATATAAAAAAAATAAGCACTATTTAAATTGATTGTTATAAAATTATAAAAATGCAAAAATATTCTATATTTAATCTGGTTAAAAACGCTTTCTCAAACCATGAAAATTGGGATCTGGCCTGGAAAGATCCAACACCTAAAGAAGAATATGATGTAGTGATTATTGGTGGTGGAGGTCATGGTCTTGCTACCGCATATTATCTTGCTAAAGAGCACAACATTACAAAAGTTGCAATTATAGAAAAAGGTTGGATAGGTGGTGGAAACGTCGGACGTAACACTACAATTATTAGATCCAATTATATGCATGATGAAAATGGTTTGTTTAGCGAGTTTGGAATGGATTTATGGAGAAGGATGAGTCAGGACCTGAACTACAACGTAATGTTTTCTCCAAGAGGAATTATTAATCTTGCTCATTCAGATGCTCAGATGAATGCTTATGCAAGAAGAGGAAATTCTATGAGATTGAATGGAATAGACGCAGTTCTTTTAAACAGAGAGCAAGTTAAAGAAATTATTCCAATGGCTGATTTTTCTGACAACGTAAGATTTCCAATTTTTGGTGGTTTAATGCAACCAAGTGCAGGAACAGCAAGACATGATGCTGTTGCATGGGGTTATGCCCGTCAGGCAGACTCAATGGGGGTAGATATTATTCAGAATTGTGAGGTAATTGGATTTGATGTTTCAGCAGGAAAAATAAATGGCATTAGAACTTCACGTGGAAATATCAAAGCAAAAAAAGTTGGATTATGTGTTGCTGGTAGCACAAATATTTTAGCTGAAAAATTAAATATGACTTTACCAATCGAAACTCATTTACTTCAAGCTTGTGTTTCTGAACCAATTAAACCAGTTTTAGATAACGTAGTTACATTTGGTGCAGGACATTTTTATGTAAGTCAGTCAGATAAAGGTGAAATGGTAATGGGTGGAGATTTAGATGGATACAATAGTTATGCACAAAGAGGAAATTTGCCAACCTTACAACATGTATTGACAGAAGGGATTGCGATGATGCCATTTTTAAGCAAATTAAAAATGCTTAGAACTTGGGGCGGTATAATGGATATGTCAATGGACGGTTCACCTATTATTGATAAAACTCATATTGAAGGTTTGTATTTAAATTGTGGATGGTGTTATGGAGGATTTAAAGCCACACCTGCTTCAGGTTGGACATTTGCTCATACAATTGCGCAAGATAGAGTTCATGAACTAAACGCAGGCTATAGTTTAAATAGATTTAGTACAGGTCATCTTATTGATGAGAAGGGACTAGGAACTAAAACCTGGATATCTTAAATGCTATATATTAATTGTCCACATTGTGGAATGAGATCTCAAAATGAATTTTCATATGGTGGTGATGCAAGTGTTAAAAGACCACAATTAAATAAAGAAATTTCTGATAAGGATTGGGATGATTTTGTTTATAACAGAAAGAGTTTAAGAGGAAAACATTTAGAACTTTGGCAACATATTTCAGGATGTAGGCAATGGATAAAAGTTGAGAGAGATACCGCAACACATGAAATATTTAGAACTTTTAAAGCTGATGAGGAAGTCGCCTGATGACACAAGCCTTTAGAATTGAAAATGGTGGTTTAATCAATAGAGAAAAAAAAATATCATTCAAATTCAACAATAAATCTTATTTTGGGTATGAAGGAGATACATTAGCCTCAGCCTTAATAGCAAATGGAGTTCATTTAGTAGGGAGAAGTTTCAAATATCATAGACCAAGAGGTTTCTTTGGAGCAGGTGTAGATGAACCCTATGCGGTAGTTCAACTTTATAGAAATGGTGAAACAGAGCCAAATATTAAAGCAACAGAGCAAGAACTCTTTGAAGGTCTGGAAGCAAAAAGTGTTAATTGTTGGCCAAATGTAAATTTTGATATTGGTGCAATCAATAATTTTCTTAAAATTTTTTTACCAGCAGGGTTTTATTACAAAACTTTTATGTGGCCAAAAAGTTTTTGGTACAAAATTTATGAACCTTTTATTAGAAAAGCAGCTGGTTTAGGTGTAGCTTCAACCAAACACGATAATGAGAGGTATGAACATAAATATGAATATTGTGATTTATTAATTGCAGGTTCAGGACCTTCAGGATTAGCTGGAGCATATGCTGCAGCAAAAAATGGGGCTAGAGTAATTTTAGCTGAAGATAAACCAAGATTTGGTGGATCTTTACTAACCAGTGATGTCAATATTGGTAATCAATCAGGAAAAGATTGGGCCGAGGGGATAATTGCTGAGCTAAAAACAATGCCAAATGTAGTTGTAAAAAATAGATCTCAAATTTTTGGATACTATGATCACAATATGCTTGTGATGTCTGAAAAAGTCAGTGATCATTTACCAGCAACTAAAAAATATCACCCAAATAAAAGGCTATGGTACATTCGTGCCAAGGAGGTTTTGATTTCCTCTGGATCGATTGAAAGACCAATAGTTTTTGGAAATAATGATACCCCAGGAGTTATGCTTTCCTCAGCTGCTAAAGAATACTTAAAAGTATATGGTGTTTTAGTTGGAAGAAAACCTTTAGTATTTACAAATAATGATAGTGGATACGAAACAGCAATTGAATTTAAAAAACATGGAGTAGATCCAGTTGTCTTAGACACAAGAAAAAATCCTGTTTCAGAAATAATTGATGAAGCAAAAAATTTAGGAATTAATATAAAGAATTCTTATGTTGTAGTTGCAGCACAAGGATATAAAAAAGTAAAATCTGCAGATATTGCAAGTATTTCTGAAGACAAAAAACAACTCGGTGAAATAGAAAATTTACAATGTGATTGTATTTGTGTTTCTGGTTTTTGGACACCAACCATTCATTTAGCATCTCAATCAGGAAATAAAACCAAGTTTAAAGATGAAATTGATGCATTTGTTCCTGGGGTTTCAAAACAAAATGAAACTTCTTTAGGAGCAGCTAATGGAGTATTTACACTTGATGAAACTTTAAAAACTTCATTTAAAGCTGGAAGTGAATTGTCAAAAAAATTAACTGAAAAAGATAATGAGATAGCCATTCCTAATGTTGTTGAAAAAAAATCCTCTCAACATGATAAGTTTTGGTGTGTTCCATTGCCAAAAGGTAAAAATTATAAAAGATTTTTAGATTTTCAAAACGATGTAGCCGTATCTGATGTAGAAATAGCTTTAAGAGAAGGTTATCGATCAATTGAACATGTTAAAAGATATACCACTCTAGGTATGGCAACAGATCAGGGTAAAACAAGTAATTTAAATGGTCTTCAGTTAGTTTCTGAAATTGAAAATAAAGTGGTTCCAGCTGTTGGTCATACAACTTTTAGACCACCATATACACCTGTCTCAATAGGAGCAATTGTTGGAAGGGAAGTTGGAAAACATTCAAAACCAACCAGAAAATCACCAATGCATGAATGGCATGAAAAAAATAATGCAGTTTTTGTCGATGCGGGAGTTTGGTTAAGACCTAGATATTATAAAAAGGGAAATGAAAATTTATTTGAGGCATCTAAAAGAGAAGCTAAAAATGTTAGAACAAATGTTGGGGTTTGTGATGTAACAACTTTGGGAAAAATTGATGTCAAAGGTCCTGATGCAGCAGAATTGTTAAATAGAGTTTACACAAATGCATGGCTTAAACTCCCGGTTGGAAAAGCTAGATACGGAGTTATGTTAAGAGAGGATGGAATTGTTATGGATGATGGGACAACCACAAGAATTTCTGAAAATCATTATCATATGACTACAACTACTGCTCAAGCAGCAAACGTTCTTTCGCATTTAGAATATTATTTGCAATTAGTTTGGCCTGAATTAAATGTGAATGTAGTTTCAACTACAGAACAATGGGCTGGTGCAGCTATTGCTGGACCTAAATCTAGAGATTTACTCCAAAAATTATTTCCAAATTCTGATGTATCAAATGAAGGTTTGCCTTTCATGGGCTATATTGAAGGAGATTTATTTGGGGTAAAAGCAAGAATTTTTAGAATTTCTTTTTCAGGAGAGCTTGCTTATGAAGTAAATGTAGAATCTGATTATGGAAACTTTATGTGGGAAAAAATCATTAAAGTTGGTGAGGAATTTAACATTCAGCCATATGGAACTGAAGCATTATCAACTCTTAGAATTGAAATGGGGCATGTTGCTGGATCGGAACTTGATGGCAGAACAATTCCATATGATAACGCTTTAGAAGGTCTAGTTAGTAAAAAGAAAGATTTTATTGGAAAAAGATCATTACAACGGTCTGCATTTACTGCTGAAGATAGACAAAGAATAGTAGGGGTAGTTCCGTTAGATAAACAAACAAGTATCCCAGAAGGCTCTCATTTAGTTAAAGACGATAAAGCACAATTACCAAATCCAAAATTAGGTCATATCTCTGCATCATGTTGGAGCGTTGAATATAATAATCCTTTTTCTTTAGCAATTTTGAAAGATGGAAAAAATATGATTGGTCAAAAGCTTTTTGCGATGTCGCCACTTAAAAATAAAGTTATACCAGTTGAGATAGTTTCGTCACACTATGTAGACCCAAAAGGTGAAAGGGTTAGATCATGAGTTTAATTTCAGCTTTATCAAATGTTCATACAAAAGGTCAATTCGGAGATTATGAGGGTAAAAATGAAAATAATTTACTTAAAATATCTGAAATCAAAAATTTATTAATTGTTCAAATAGTTCAGTACAAAAATTCTTCACTTTCATTTGAGGGTATTGATATTGATGGTTTAAAATTAAAAAATGAACCTTTAACTGTAGTATTTAATGAAAATACAAGGATTATGTGGAATGGACCAAAAAATTGGCTTTTAGTTTCAACAAAAAAAGATTTACTTAAAAATGTATCAGATAATTTTAAAGATACAGATTTTGCTATAACTGATTTATCTCATTCTAGAGCTATTATTGAAATCGAAGGAAATGATTCGATAGAAGTTTTGAAAAAAGGATGTCCATTCAATTTTAATACATTAGGAAAAAATAATTCAATAAACTCAACTTATAATGGAATAGCTTTTACAGTAGATAAGTTGGGTGATAATCCAAATAAAGTGAGATTATTTGCTTTGAGAAGTTTTGGCGAATCTTTGTATCATTCAATTACAGACGCTTCTCTAGAGTTTGGCTTTGAAACTTTATAAACTTAAATTTTCAATCTCTTGTTGCAATATAAACACCTATAGAGGTAATTAGAAATCCAATTAAATCTAAACTAGTTAAACCTTCATTTAAGAAAAGCCATGCCATAAAAGCAGATGTTGCTGGAATTAAAAAAAATATAGAAACAGTTTTGCTTGCTGAATTATTTTTAATCAAAAACATTAATATTGTAAATGCTCCAAATGATACCAAAAATATTTGATGGCTCATTGCAATTATAAAAGTTTGTGAGAATTCGATATATGGATCAACAAACAAAATAATTATTAACAAATGAAACAAACACCCACCAATAGCTTGATTCATATTACTTACAGACAATGGTAAGTTGTTACTTAATTTTTTTTGCCATAAAGTTGAAAATGTAATTGCTAATAAAGCAATTATTGTTGCAATCAATCCTGCTGCCGGTATTTTTGAACCAATATCAAAACCCAATACAAGTCCTGCGCCAGCAAATCCTAATAAAACACCAATCCATTGTTTTGTAGATACTTTTTCATTTAAGATGGGGCCACTTAATGCATTTGTGAGAACTGGTTGAAGTGTTACAATTAATGCTGCAATTGCTGTAGGCATACCTATTGAAATTGAGTAAAAGACACCACCAAGATAAAAACCATGGAACAAGACACCACTAAAAAAAGATTCCAAAAAGTTTCTTTTATCGACCAAAATTTTTTGCTTTGAGTAAACAGAAAATAAAAAAAAACCTAAAGCAACTATAGCAAATCTAAAAGCTAGAGCGGCAAATGGATCACTGTTGTCTATAATAGGCTTGGTTGTTATGAAAGCAGAAGACCATAGAAGTATAAATATGAAAGGAAATATTTTAATCATCATGTTTAATAAACAAATAAATTAAACAAAATCAAACAAATCAGCACCTATAATGAGCAAATTAGATGTAGAAACGAAATCTTAAATCACTTAAGGTTTACCTATGAAGTCTAGGTTATTTAGAATTTTAACAATTATACTGTCTTTTTTCTTTTTGACGGGTTTTGTACCTATTCTTTCATTTGTTGGTCCTGGTGTAACATTTCTTACCTCAGGTAATGTTTATAAAGCTAGTGCACAATTCATAGTTAATCAACGTATAGAAAAAGAAACTGGTAAAAATTCTTTAACTTTAATTAAAGAAACGTTAGTCGAAGAAACAGATAAAAAAATTAAAATTAATTCGTTTGAAGAAGACTTGAGACAATTAGTGGAAACAAAAATTAAAATGACTAGACAAAAACTGGATAATCAAAATTTGCAAAAATTACTTAAAAAGCGAATTGAGGTTACCAGATCAGTACTTGATTTAAATAATATTACTCAATAATGTTTAGATATATCAAATTTTCTTGATCAGTTTCTTTGCACCACATCTCATAGCTTTCACAAACTCTCCATAAGTGATCAAAAGCCCTTTGTGAAATTTCTAGTGGAAAATGACTTTTAGTATAATAAAGCTTTGGTATCTTCATTAAAAATTTTATCATAGAATCTTTTTGAAGCTCTAAAAGTCTTAAAGTTTCTTCATTAATTTTTTTTTTAGTTATTTTATCAATAAATTTATTATTCTTAAGTTCTAAAAACCATTTATCATGAAATTCTCCAGAACTTAAAATGTCATATTTCTTAGTAGTCATGAAAATTTCAAATGCTTGTATATTATTGATTTCAGGATTTTGTTTTTTTATTTCTATTATATTTGAATAAACAAATTCAGCAGCTCTTAATACATATGGCTTTTCAAACTTGTTAGACATAAACTAATTTTTATGCTTAACCATAGTTGAATGAGCCAAAATTAAGTTAGGATCTAAAAATACTTTTGAGGATTTTACATTTTCAAATGATTTGAATGCAAAAATAGCAATAGGGAGCTCTGTACAACCTAAAATAATTTTTTTACACTTAAATTTAATTAAGGAGTCAATTGCAGGTTTAATTGCTTTTGCAGCGGCTTTCACATTACCCATTTTAACTAATTTAATAGCTTTATTAACAGACAATTTTTGTATTCTTTTAGATGGCTCTATTATTTCATAATCTTTGTCAAAAAATTTTTTATAAACCCCAGTTTTAAGGGTACCCTCAGTTGCCAGGAGACCAACTTTAGAGTTTTTCTTGCATTTTTTTTTCGTAAATTTAAAAACTTCTTTTGGCATATTAATTATTGGAATATTGATTTTTTTTTGTAAATCATCGAACCAATAATGAGCCGTATTACAAGGTATTACTATAAATTTACATTTATTCTTTTCTAGAAGCTTACAACCTTTGAGCAAACTCTTTAAAACTTTGTTATATTTTTCTTTACTTTTTTTATTTGTAGATTTGTTTGAAAGATTTTTAGTTTGAGAACCTATAGATTCAGGTCTACCTGGAATATTTGATTTGTTATAAAGTAAAAATAGTGGATACTCTTGATCAATCTTTCCTCTATTTAGAACCGCAAGCTTGTTACAAAAATCAAGACCAGCTTGGGTTCCCATTCCACCTAAAATTCCAATCATATTTTTGATTAATTTATTAATTTTTTAATTTAATTCTATAATAAATAATTATGGTTAAAGATTGTTATTAATTAAGGTATTGGCTGAATATTAAGTTTGTTATTACAAATAAAATTTTCAGCCAATAGGAAGTGTGAAATTATGCAGTTTTTAAGTTAACTGCTGAAGGACCTTTAGGACCATCTTCAACATCGAAAGTCAAAGCTTGACCCTCATCTAAACCGTTCATACCAGCGTCTCTTACTGCTGAAACATGTACAAACACATCTTTTTCTTTATCTTCTCTTTCAATAAAACCAAAACCTTTGGTTGGATTGAACCATTTTACTTTACCTTGTAGACTCATATTTATCTTCTTACTTTTGTTATATTTAATTATTACTTATAATTAAGTAATATTGGCTTTCTTTAGATTTTATTGGGTTTTGTCAACAAAATAGATTAACTATTAAAATAATTTTTTAAATATCATCAATAAGCTTAGTTAAATAAACAGAATTGATGTCTTCCTTATAGTGTGCAAAAGGTTCGCACACGTCGAAACCAGTTTTTCTGAAAAGTTTTCTTGCTGGTATAAAAAAATCACTTGCTCCTGTTTCAATACTTAATCTTTTAATTTTAAGCTTTTTAGCTTCATTGATTAAATGATTAATTACATTAATTCCTTGGCCTTGCTTTCTAAAATCATCATGAATTCTTATAGATTTAAATTCTCCGTGTTCTTTATCTAAAAATTTTAAAGCACCACAACCGATCAGTTTTTTATCATCCCATAAACTCCAAAATTTAATTGATGGTACTTTTAAACCAGGAATATCTAGGACGTGAGCACTTCCCTCTGGAGAGGCAGCTCTCAGCTCAATAAAATGTTTGGTTAGAAGCTCATTAACTTCTGGATTATCAAAATTACCTTCTATTGATTTTAACATTTATACTAAAGTTGTGATATGTCCCATTTTTCTTTTTTCTTTTATATCTTTTTTTAAATAATCAAAGAAAAATTCGTTATCATTTAACTTTTGCATATTTCTATAATAAGTAATCTGATCGCCAAGCAAATTCATCATTTTAGCATTAGATATTTTTTTTAAAGGAATTTGTTCCAAACCACAAACAGCTCTCACATGATTTTCAAATTGACTTACATTAAAAGCATTTATTGTTAGGTGTCCTGAGTTATGTACTCTAGGTGCAATTTCATTAACGTAAAGATTATCATTTCTATCAATAAAAAATTCTACACATAAAGTTCCTACATATTTAAGTTCTTCAGCAATTAACATTGCCCAATCTTTAGATTGAATAAAAATCTTTTCATTAATTTCAGCAGGTATTTTTGAATATTTCAAAATTTGATCTTCGTGAGTGTTTTCTATTGGTTCATAAATTTCATACTTATTATTACTAAATCTTGTAATTATAACTGAAATTTCTTTTTTTAACTTTACAAGTTTTTCAAGAATATATCCTTTTGAAAAATCAATATTCAATGAATTAAGTTCGTTACTTGATTTAATTGGATATTGACCTTTGCCATCATAACCAAGTGTTGTTGTTTTTAATATTCCTGGTAAAAAATCTTCCAAAGCATCTATGTCAGATTTTTTTTCAATTGAAACATATCTTGTTGTTCTAATATTTAATTTATTAACAAAATCTTTTTCAGCTAATCGATGTTGAATTAATCTGTTAATTGATGGTTTTGGCAAAACAGTTTTAAATTTATTTATTTCATTTAATGTTTCAAATGGAATATTTTCAAATTCATAAGTGACTAAATCAACCAGATTTATAAATTCTGATATTTTTTCCTTATTATCATAACTTGAATTAACGAATTGATTGCAAAAATTTTGTGCTGGTGCATCTATATCATTACAAAAAACAACAGTTTTAACATTCAATTTTTTAGCTGCTATTGCAAGCATACTCCCAAGTTGACCACCCCCAATGATTCCAAGAGTAATTTCAGACATTTTATTTTGGAGATTTCTTTACCGATTTAGTTTGTGATGTTCTAAAATTTTTAAGTTTTTTTCGAACATTTAAATCATTATTGGCAATTATTGCTCCAGCTAATAAAGCTGCATTAATGGCACCATCCTCTCCTATAGCAAGTGTACCTACAGGTATGCCTTTAGGCATTTGTACAATTGATAACAAACTATCCAAACCTTTAAGTTTTTTACTTTCAACAGGAACACCAAGTACTGGCACATGTGTAAGTGCTGATACCATACCTGGAAGATGAGCAGATCCTCCGGCACCCGCAATAATTACTCCTATACTATTTTGCTCAACTTTTGCAGCATATTCATACATTCTTTGTGGTGTTCTGTGAGCAGATATAATTTTTGTTTCAAATGAAACTCCAATTTTTTTTAGGGTTTTTTCGGCTAGTTTCATTACTTTATAGTCAGATTGACTTCCCATTATGATTGAAACTTTTAATTTACTATTTTTTTTCATGAAAATTGATCAATCTGTTTATTTCAAAATTAACTTAAAATTTCAATAAAATTAATAGTATTTAAAATACATATTGATTAGAGTTAAGCATACTATGAATTATAAAATCGATAATCTTCAATATTGTAATTGGTCTAGGAAAATCTTTGAGATAAATAGATCTGCCGGATTAGATGCTGTCCATGTTACCATTGTCTACCATGAAGATTTTGATGAATTACAACTTGAAATTAAAAAATGGGAAAAATTATTTCATGAAAATTCTGATTTAATTTTTCTTGGTAAGAATTTCCAAGATATTGATAAAGCTAATAAAGAAAACAAAACTGCAATATTTTTTGGTTTTCAAAACTGTTCACCAATTGAGGATGACATAAATCTTGTTGAAAAGGTTCATCAATTAGGATGCAGATTTATGCAACTTACTTATAATAACCAGTCTTTGCTAGCAACAGGTTGTTATGAAAAAGTAGATAGCGGAGTTACAAATTTTGGACGTGAGGTTATAAAGGAAATGAATAGAGTTGGTCTTGTAGTTGACATGTCACATTCTGCAGAAAAAAGTACTCTAGATGCAATTGAATTCAGTGAAAAACCAATAGCAATTACTCATGCTAATCCTTCTTTTTGGCATCCAGCTAAAAGAAATAAATCCTCAGATTTATTAAAAATTTTGAGTGATAGTGGTGGTATGTTGGGTTTATCACTATACCCTCATCACTTAAAAGATAACACAAATTGTACTCTAGATAGTTTTTGTGAAATGGTGGCAAAAACAGCAGAAATAATGGATGTAAAAAAAATAGGAATAGGATCAGATCTTTGTTTAGATCATCCAGATACTGTTGTTGAATGGATGAGAAATGGTTCTTGGTCTAAAAGTAAAAATTATGGTGAAGGTTCGAAAAATAAACCAGGTTTTCCTAAACAACCTGACTGGTTTCTTGATGCAAGAGGGTTCTCAAATATTGAAAAAGGTCTAAAAAAAGCTGGTTTTTCAGATACCGAGACACATGGAATACTTGGAAATAACTGGTACAATTTTTATAAAACTATTTAATTATGAAAGTTGAATTAAGAGACCCGAATAAGATAATGAAATTATCTAGGCTAGGATCTTTTCATCAATCAAAATTATCTTTTTTAAGAAGTTTTCTTAATGAATTTAAAGAGTGGGAGTATAAAAGAGATTTATTTAATTTAAATGAAAATGGTTTTGGAGAAGCTGTTTATTCATTTAAAAAAAATAAAAGAGTTTATTCTTTAATTTGTTTTGCAAATGAAATCAAAGATGAAGAAAGATCAGACAGAGTTATTGCAACAAAATGGGATGCAGCTTTTACATTACATGACGGAGTTCCTACAAAAAAAGACATTGAAAGATTAAAAAATGAAGTTCCAAAACAAGAAGTTGGCAGACTTTCTTATAAAGAATTAACTTTATCGAGAGCAAACAAATCAGTAAGAATTTATAATCATGTAGTTGAAAGTTTGAGCAAAGGTCAGCAGCCAGATTTAAACTTATTATCAAAAGTAGGCTATTTATATAGGACTACAGCAGTATATGGCTCAGGCAAATTTGGTCTTGCAGATCGATTTAGAATTAAAAATCGTGAAGAAATTAATGGTCCATTCAGATTAGAAATGATGTTGGTTTATTTGGTAAGACAATTCACTTTTGATCAAGTTAATCATGTTGCTTATCATAAAAATCCAAAAACAGCTGTTAAGCTAGATGATAATATTTGTAAAAACTTGGGAATAGGTAATTCCACAGGCTTGGGTATGGCTCCATTTATAGTCAATCACCCAACTCTATTAAATAATTGGATTTTAAGTAGAGAAAAAGCACTTAAGAAAATTAGAGAAATCAAAGATGTAGAAAGTCAAGATAGCGATTTGTTTATAGATTGTGTAAAAAAATCATTAAAAAATATTACAAGCTGGAATACTGATAGCGAATATCAGCAAAAAAAAATTTCTTCATTATTAAAGGATGTTGAAAAATTCTTAAATTTTATAGATAAAGATTTTAATTTTAAGAGTGAATATCCTTTTAACAAAATCTACCAATGGTTAGAGGACAATACTTGTGAGGAATGTATTGAATACATAGTTTCAATAATGATGGAACCTTATAACGATATTATAAATCCTTTGGTAAAAGAAATGAGTTCAGACGAAGAAAAATATTTTAATATTCCAACTTATAGAAAAGTTGATGAATTGCGAAATATCATTGAAGCAAAGTATCCAAACATTTTAGATATTAATTTTGAAGAAAAAGGAAATAATAAAAACTTTTGGTTTATTTCAAAAAATAAAGAGGAACCTAGATTAGCTAATCGTTTTGAGGAGCATGGATCAGAATTAGAACAGCCTTTAGCAATAGCAAGAGATATAAAAAAACTTTATGACAAATTATTAGTCTCAAAAAATAGTTTAACTATTGCTGAATTTTTAACATCAAATTCTGAGTTAAGACATGTTGTAAGAAGAGCGTTCATTGTAGAAAAATTTCCTTATTCAGAAATACAAGATAATACAATTGGTAAAGATTTAATGCCAATTGATATGCTTAGACTAAAATTGTCTTTTTTTGGGGCATTAAAATTTGATCCACGATCTGACAAATGGTTAAGAATTTGCATGTTCCAAGGTGCTCCACTTCCAAATGAGCTAAAAAGTTATGATGAGCAGTGGGTATATAAAACTAATATTTAATAATGAAATCACTGAGTGAAATTGAAACTACTGTTAAAAGAGCATCAAAGGCAGCAGGATATTCTTGGGGAGTTTCTGAGGAAACAGGAAAAAGTATAAGGTTGTTAGAGCTATTTAGTTTACCAGGTATTAAGCACCTTAATGAATATTTTAATCAAAAAAATAAAAGTAAATTTGAAAATTTAAATTTAATTAGTGAAATTAATTCTTCATCAAAGAATCCTTACTGTCCAATTACTTTAGGTGTTAGTTTTTTAGATCAAATAAATGTTTTAGAAAATTTAAAAAAAATTGAATTCAAAAATGTTGCTTATCCAATAATTTTTATTTCCTTCATAAGTCGTTCGTCAGAAATTATTGGAAAAAAAATTAATGTAAAAATAGATGAAAAAAAAATGCTACTAAATCTAAATGTAAATATTTTTTCAAATTTTATTGATCAAGAATTTCCAAAGATAGCGAATGAAATTGAGGTCAATCTACTTGAAAATGAAGATAACTTTACAGACAAAGAATGGAATAATTTATACAAGTTATCCGAAGAAACTTTTGTTGAAGAGAGTGACAGTTTAAAAGAGGGTGCGGCAGGCGCTGGTTTGACTGATAATGACTGATAAAACTGATGAAAAAAATCTAAAGGTAGATACTGAAGAATTAAACAATATTTGTGATGAATGCAAAGAGGAAGACGAAAGTGTCACTCAAAATTTAATTCTTACTGGGTTTAAATTATGTAAATCTTGTAGAGTGTCTAAGACTATTTTTCCGCTTTAACTGATTTGACTTACTGGAAGCATATTCATTCTGCTCATTACAAATGAGATAGATAAAAATGCAATAATTAAAAAAGATAAAAGTATAATCCCAAAAGATTTAAAATTAGATTTTAAACTCAATATTTGTTTAGTTGAAATTATTAAACCTGCAAAAATCCAAAACTGTGTAAGAAAAATTATTGGTATCATTAAATCTGGTGTGACTGCAAAAAATCTTAATAAACCAGGAGCATGTGCAAATCCAACAGCTGTTAAAACTTTTTTGAATGAAACTTTGGTTTGCTTATCAGGAAATAATTTAACTCCAATTACAAAAATAAAAATCGCCCATATTAGCCAAGTAACTATTGCAGTTAGACCAGACATTGCAATAGCTGTTTTAATAATTGTATTAGCTGCTACTGCTCCAGCGATACCATCTAGGATCATTATAATACCAGCAAAGTATATTGATGCTTCTCCAAAATTTTTATTGTCCGAATAAAGAGTTTTGTCTAATTTTATTGACTTAAAAATTATATTTAAAAATTCAGCAAACATTAATTTTTTTTGTTTTTATTTTTTTGAGCCTTATAAGAAACAATTAATGGAAATATTATTAAAGCAATAGCAATGATAATGCAAACTGCTATTAGAAAACTTTTGGTCATTAGAATTGAAAAGGGGAGCTGAAATTAGCTCCCCTTTAATAATTTTTAGCCTTTTACAACTTCTCTTGTATTAGCGTTGAAAGACTCTTTGAATGGAATATCCACCACAACAGCATCCACAGGTGTTCCTGGAGTGTCCGAATATTTTTCAGGAAGATGAACTTTAAACTTAGTTCCAACTTTACCTTTTGGAAATCCATTAGGGTTTAAAGTTCCGTCAAACGGAACATATCCCATTGCTATATTAGTTTTCTTCTCTGGGTGCCACCATGGTGAAGTAATAAATCCAACTGGATCTCCACCGCTTTCTGGTGATACCAACCAAAAGTCAGGCGCATAATCGTCAATAGGCTTACCACCCAACTCCATTCCAACTAATTGAAGTTTATAAGGTTTTTTTCCAGCTTTTATTTCTGCTCCCATTTTCTCCAAAGCAGCTTTACCAACATAATCAGCTTTTTTATTCCATTCACCTTTACCAGATAATGAAACTTGGTAACCTAAATTACATTGGAAAGGATTATGTTGTTGATCCATGTCTTGTCCCCAAGAAAGAATACCTGCTTGTATTCTTCTATGGTGTGCAGGCGCTATAACCATCAAGTTATGTTTTTTTCCTGCATCTAATACTGCATTCCACATATCTTCAGCATATAAAGTTGCATTTCTTAAGTATATCTCATAACCAGCTTCTCCTGAAAAACCAGATTGAGAAATTACACAACTTCTACCACCAATTGTTGCTTCCGCTAATCCATAGAAAGGCATATTATCAAAATCAACTTGATCTCCACAAAGGTCTTTCATTAAAGCTTTTGATTTAGGACCTTGAATTTGTACTGGACATGCATCAATTTCTTCAATAGTGCAATTAAATCTTCCATCTGCATTAACTCCTTGCAAATACATTCCAATATCAGAGTCTGATAATGAAAACCAAAATTCATCTTCTGAAATTCTTAAAAGAATAGGATCATTTAAAACTCCTCCATAAGCATTACATAAGATTACATATCTTGCTCTCATGGGAGAAATTTTTGTTGCGTCTCTAGTTATTACGTAATCAGTGAATTTTTCTGCATCTGGACCTTTAACTCTTATTTGTCTTTCAACAGCAACGTTCCACATTGTTACATGGTTTACGATAGCATCATATTCAACCATCGCTCCACCATCTTCAGGTTTTACATAGCCTCTTGGATGATAAATTCGATTGTATACAGTTGCTCTCCAACAACCAGCCTGCATTGATAAATGCCAATAAGGTGATTTTCTTACCCTTGTTGAAATTAATAATTCAACTTTAGTTGGCCCACTTTGTCTTAAATTGTATGGTACTTCTCTATCAGACTGATCAACAGAAGTAGCATGATGTACTTTAGTATAGTCAAATTCTTTAGACATAACTATTCTCCTTCAACCACTTGTTAGTTTCCTTCAAGCCGCCGAATGTATAAATGTGGAAGTTATCAGTATGCGATTTAACTTTCCCAATTAAATCATTAGGGTCTTTAGGTTTCAATAAATCTAATGCCTTAGTAAAATTAGATTTAAGAAAGTTTAAGGAATTTTTTGCCCCAACAATATTAGCAAATTTAATTAAACTAGATATTTTTAATGGCCCAGTAATTCCCACATGCACTGGTACGCTTTGCTTAGAAATAAAATCTATAATAGGCTGAGGATCAAGTAACCACTGTGTTACAATATAATCAGCGTAAGGCTTTTTATCTATCATAGCTTTTTCTAAATCTGAGTCGGATATATCAGGACTCCCCTCGGGATGTCCAGCAATTCCTATTTTCATTTTTTCAAAATACCCTGTCTCTAAAAGTTGAAACGAACTATCAAATTTACCTGCCGGCTCTCTTCCACCTCCAATAATTAAGGCTTGCTTTACGCCTCCACCTTTGCATCTAGATACATAATCTTTAAGCTCTTTTTCATCATGGATTGATCTGGCAGGAAAATGAGGCACCGGGTTAAATCCTTTTTTTACAAGCTCTACTGCTTTATCAGCAGTCTCTCTGTAGTCACCTCCAGGTAGCATTGTAATATAGACATCAGACAATGCTGGAACTGTATCAACCTCTGTTTTAGGTCCTATTTCCAATGAAAAATTCATAGTGAAGATCTTTATTTATTTTGAAATATGAGTCTAGAAAATTCGTTGTTACAAAGTATCAATTATTTTATCTGGCCTCTATGCTTTTGGATCCTTCTTCCATATTCTTGAGTGACCCTATCAAAGACAATTGCGAGAGCAACTATTGCCAAACCATTCATCATTCCAAGAGCTAAATATTGGTTAGAAACAGCTCTTAATATTGGCACTCCAAGACCTTTTACGCCTATCATAGAAGCAATAACTACCATAGCTAAAGCCATCATTATGGTTTGGTTTACTCCAGCAAATACAGTTGGTAAAGCTAGCGGAATTTGAACAGATTTTAATTTTTGTGCTGTAGTTGCACCAAAAGCTTCACTAGCCTCTAAAGTTTCTTTGTCTACCTCTCTAATACCCAAATTGGTTAATCTAATTATTGGAGGAACCGCATAGACACAAACAGCAATTAATCCTGGGACTTTTCCAATTCCTAACAACATTAAAATTGGTATCAAATAAACAAAACTAGGAATTGTTTGCATCATATCTAATACAGGAAGTATTGCTTTTTCAGCTCTACTTGATCTTGCCATCACAATTCCTATTGGAATTCCAACAACAATACAAATGATTGTACAGACAGTTATAATTGCAACTGTTGCCATGCAATCTTCCCACATTCCAAAATAACCAATTAATAAAAAAGCAATTGCACTTCCTACAACTAATTTCCAACTTCTTGATCCTAACCAGGCTAATCCACAAATTATTCCAATAATTATTATCCATGGTGTAGATAATAATAATCTCTCTAATGAAACTAAAAAAAATAATAATGGATCAAAAAATGCTTCTATACTGTCACCATATTCTTTTGAAAAATTTCTAAAAGCTAAGTCAATACCTTTTCTTAGCTCCATTTGGGATCTTCTTCCCAGTTCTGGAAATTCAGTAAAAAATTCCATAAATATTAATTCTACGAGCCTATATTAAATAGGCTCGTAATTTAAAGTTAATTATAAACTTTTTTTGATTTTTTTTGCAGCATCAGAAGATACCCACTTAGTCCAAATATCTTCATGCTTAATTAAAAACTCAACCGCAGCATCAGAACCTTTAGCTTGGTTGTCAGCCATATAAACCAACATTCCATTCATCACTGTGCCTGGAAAAGTTCTACTTTCAACATATTTTAGAACATCTTTTCCACCAGTTTTAGCAAAGTTAGCACTTACAATTGAGTTAACCTCAGATTTTGTCCAAGCTGTTGGTTTTGGATTTGCACAGTCTTGTTCTGCAAGAGTTATGCAATTGTCCCAATTATCTCTACCTGCAAAAGGAACACCAAAATCAACTGGCTGTAAATTATATTTACCAACCATTGATGTAGGATTCCAATAATATCCAAACCAAGGCTCACCAGAGTCTGAAGCTTTAGCAATTGAACCATCTAAACCTGCTGCTGAACCTGGATCAATAAGTTTCCAACCTTTTTTTTCCATTTCAAAAGCTCTGTACAAATTGGCATTAGCTAATTGACATCCCCATCCTGCTGGACATCCCATGAAAGCACCTTTTGATGGGTCTTCTTTATCAGGAAACAAATCTGGACGTTCTAAAATTTGAACAGCTGTCATTCCTTTAAGTTCAGGATGTTTTTCTAAAGCTGCTGGATTTAACCACCAACCTTCTCCAAGACCTGTAATTGGAGCTTTATTTGCAATAATTAGTCTTTTCTCACTTACCGCTTTTTTTAAAGGAGTGTAAACTGCATTCGCCCATTGTTCAGGGTTCATGTCAGGCGTTCCTTTATCATTCATAGATGTAAATGTTGGCATAGTAGCACCAGGTACTAATTCTACGTCACATCCATATCCTTCTTCGAGAATGATTTTATCAACGTTTGCCATTAACTCGGCAGATGCCCAGTTTTGTTCGGCTATAACTAATTTTCCACAAGCATTTGCAAAAGAAGTCATACCAAATGCTAAAAGCGCGGAAAATAGAATTGTTTTTAGTTTTTTCATTATATCTCCGTTAGTTAATTTTTGAATGAATACTACAACATATCAATGAAAAGATTGCAAATATCTTTCAACTTTTAGTTGAAGTCAAATTGTCTTTAAATGGGATTTATTTAGAGATAAAGTTTTTTGTATGAAATTTTCTGCAAATTTTTTTTTTAAAGAATTTGTTTATATTTTAAATTGTAAAACTGTTTTTCAACAAATCATAATAAGAGAATCGTAAAAATTTAGCTTTAATTAATTCCAACTTAAACAAGGAGGTTTAATAAAAGTTGAAATGAAAAAGTTATCTCAAATAGTTGATTTAAAAAAAATAAAAGTTGTAAATAAAAATATTGATAAAGCTCATGGCTTACCAAATGAGTGTTACACCAATCCAGATTATTTATCTATTGAGAGAAAAAAAATTTTTGAAAATAAATGGGTCGTAATTGGTGTTGGTAGTTCCTTACCAAATATTGGAGACGCGAAACCATTTGATCTGCTAGGAATTCCATTAATTATTTTACGAGATAAAAATAATAAAATTAGAGTTTTTCATAATGTTTGTAGTCATCGAGGTTTTAAGATTCTTCAAGAAAAATGTAAAATTAAGAATGTAATAAGATGCCCGTATCATTCTTGGTCATATGATATGAGCGGCAAGTTAATAGCCACACCTCATATTGGTGGAATGAATAAACATAATTGTAATAAATTTAACAAATCGCAAAGTGGTCTTAAGGAAGTTAGATCTCATGTTTGGTTAGATTTAATTTTTGTAAATTTAAACAAAAATGAAATCAATTTCGAAAAATATATTAAACCTTTAAGTGACAGATGGAAAAAATTCTGGCCGATAAAAGATAGAGACTTAATTGTTTATTCAAAAGATTATGGTTATTTTAATTTAAATGCAAAATGTAATTGGAAATTTGCAATAGAAAATTATTGTGAAAGTTATCATCTACCCTGGGTTCATCCTGGATTAAACTCTTACTCAAAAATTGATGATCATTATCATATTCAAGGATTGCCTAATCGTTTTGCTGGACAAGGCACAATGGTTTATAATCCAAGGTTTAAAAGTAACTTAAAATTTCCAACATTCCCAAACTGGCCAAAAGATCAAGAGCATATTGCTGAATACGTTGCTCTTTTCCCAAATGTAATGCTTGGGATTCATAAAGACCATTTTTACGCCTACTGGTTAGAACCAGTAAATAATGAATATACAAAAGAACATATGGAAATTTTTTATGTTGGTAACGAAGCTGCAAATTCGAAAAAATTTAAATCACTTAGAAAACAAAACTTTGAACTTTGGAAAGGAGTTCAAAGTGAAGATTTAAATATAATTGAGGGAATGCAAGATGGGAGAAAATCACCATCTTATAATGGGGGAAACTTTTCACCTGTGATGGATAATCCCACCCATCATTTCCACAAATGGGTTGCAAATAATATAATGAAATGAAAGGATAAATTATGAAAAAAGATCTTATTACTAAATTAAATGAAGGACCTATTATGTGTGCAGAAGGATATCTTTTTGCAATGGAAAGAAGAGGTTATCTTTCAGCAGGTCCATTTGTTCCAGAAGTAGTTTTAGAACATCCTGAGGTAGTAACTCAGTTACATAGAGAATTTATTAGAGCTGGATCAGATGTTGTTCAAGCATTTACTTATTATGGTCATAGAGAAAAACTGAGAATTATTGGAAAAGAAGATATGTTAGAGCCACTCCAAAAAAATGCTCTTAAGATAGCAAAAGATGCAGCGAATGAATTTAAAGATTTAGATTTAATGGTTTGTGGAGATGTAGCTAATACAAACGTATTTGATCCTGGTGATGCTAATACTCATAAACAATGTCAACAAATGTATGAAGAACAGATAGCTTGGGCGAAAGAAGCTGGTGTTGATTTTGTAATTGCAGAAACAATAAATTGGACTGAAGAAATGAAGATAGCATTAAAAGCAATTAAAGATGCTGGACTTATTGCAGTTTGTAATTTTGCAATTCCTAGAGGGGACAAAACTAGAGAAGGTCATACCGCTGAAGATGCTTGCAAAATGATGGAAGATTTAGGTGCAGATGTAGTTGGTTTAAATTGTTATCGAGGACCTGAAATGACAATGAAACTATTAAAAAAAGTTAGAGAAAAAGTTTCATGTCACGTTGCTGGACTTCCAGTACCATACAGAACAACAGAGGAAGAACCTGGTTTTCTAAATATAACTGATCATGGTTGCAATTGTATTCCAGGGGGAAATGCATTCCCAGTAGCTTTAGATAATTTGTTTTGTAACAGATTTGAAATGGCAGAGTTTGCAAAAGATTGTTTTCAGAACAAAATAAATTTTATTGGTATATGTTGTGGAGCAGAAGCACATCACGTAAGAGAAATGTCAGTTGCAATTGGAAAAAAACCAATTTCAATGAAATATATGCCTGATATGAGCAAACATTTCCATCATGGTACAGATAAATCTCTAAAAAAAGTAAACAAGGAAATTAAATACTAATGGAAAAGCATGCGAAGGTAGTAATCATAGGAGGTGGTGTAGTAGGGTGCTCTATTCTTTATCATTTATCTAAATTTGGATTAAAGGATTGTATCTTGCTTGAAAGAAACGAGCTTACTTCTGGTTCGTCTTGGCATGCAGCAGGAAATGTTCATGTAATATCTTCAGATCCAAATATTTCTAGAATGATGGCTTATACGATAGGCTTGTATAAAGAGATAGAAAAAGAGTCTGGTCACTCAACTGGATTTAAACCTAGTGGAGGATTTTATTTAGCATCAAACGAAGTGTGGGCTGAATATTTAAAAAGAGAAAGATCAAAAGCAAGATACATGGGACTTGATCAAGACTTTATTTCTTTAGAGGAAGTAAAAAAGAAACATCCTTTAATTGATCCATCTAGATACTTGCTAGCATTATGGGATCCTATTGATGGTGAAGTTGATCCATCAGGAGTTACTTATGCTTTTGCAAAAGCTGCAAAAGTTCATGGTGGTAAATATTACACGCACACTGTTGTTAAAGATACGAAACAAAAAGAAGACGGGACTTGGGATGTCTTTACTGAAAAAGGAAATATTAATGCTGAAATAGTAATTAACGCTGGTGGTTTATGGGCAAGAGAAGTTGGGCAATTAGCTGGGCTTAACCTTCCTGTTCAACCAATGGAGCACCATTATTTAATCACTGAACCTATTCCTGAAATCGAAGCAATGGGTGATCAAAGACTACCTATAGGAACAGATTTTGAGGGAAATATTTACTTTAGACAAGAAGGAAAAGGAATGTTGCTTGGAACCTATGAGCCAAAATCAACTCCTTGGAAAGTAGAGGGAACTCCAATGAATTTTGGTCACGAGTTGCTTGAGCCAAAGCTAGATAACATTGAAGATCGATTGGCAATTGGGTTTGAGAGAATGCCAGCATTAGAGCGGGCAGGAATAAAAAATATAGTTAATGGACCTTTTACTTTTGGTCCAGACGGAAGTCCTCTTATTGGTCCAGTACCAGGAATGAAAAATTATTGGGTTGCTGTTGGTGTTATGGCTGGATTTTGCCAAGGTGGTGGTGTTGGAAAGTGTATAGCAGAATGGATTATTGACGGAGAACCATCAATAGATGTTTGGGCAATGGATGTTGCAAGATTTGGAGATTATGCATCACCTCAATATGGAACAATAAAATCCTCAGAAAATTATGAGCGAAGATTTATTATGACTTTTCCAAATGAAACTTTACCAAAGGGAAGAAAACAAAAAACTACTGCGCTGTATGATCGTTTTGTAAATCAAGGTGCTGTTATGGGAGATAGCTTTGGATTGGAAAATGTTTTGTGGTTTGCAAATAATAAAGAAGATGCTCATGAAGAGCCTACTATTAAAAGATCAAGATCACATGACTATGTTTCAAAAGAAGTTATTAATGTAAGAGAAAATGTTGGTTTAATCGAAGTTGCAAACTTTTCAAAACATGAATTCAAAGGTCCTGATGCTAGAAAATTTTTAGATCATATAATGGCTGGAAGACTTCCAAAACCAGGAAGAATATCTTTATCCCCAATGTTGTCATATAGAGGAAAGTTATGTGGTGATTTAACTGTGGCTTGTTTAGATGAAAATGAATTCATGGTGTTTGGTTCTGGAGCTGCTCAAGAAATGCATAGACGTTGGTTTGAGAGTCATTTAGATAAATTTAATTTAAGTTATTCTAATAGATCTGATGAGTATCATGGTTTGTCTATCGCGGGACCTAACTCAAGGAAAGTTTTAGAAAAAATTGTAAGAGACGATGTTTCAAATGAAAAATTTAAATTTAGAGATTCTAGAAGAATGTTTGTTGGGGGAGTTCCAGCAATAATAAATAGAATATCATTTACAGGTGAACTGGGTTATGAAATTTATGTAGCACCTCACTATCAATTAAAACTTTATGAAGAATTAATGGAAGCAGGAAAAGAATTTAATATTAAACCATTTGGTGGAAGAGCATTAATGTCAATGAGGTTAGAGAAAAATTGGGGAGCTTGGACTTTAGATTATAGACCAGATTTTACAGCAAAAGAGACAGGCTTAGATGCTTTTATTAATTGGGATAAAGATTTTATTGGTAAAGAATGTGCACAAAAGGAAAATTCTTCAAATAAACTCATACCATTAATTGTTGAAACAAACGATATTGATGTAACAAATAATGAAGCCGTAATGAATGGAGATCGAAGTATTGGTTATGTAACTTCAGGTGGTTTTGCTCACTTTGTAAATAAAAGTGTAGCATTTACTTTTATTGATCAAAAAAACATTAATTTTGAAAATAAAATTCAAGTAGAGATAAATGGAGATTTATTTAATTGTTCAATAATTAAAGAACCACTTTATGATCCAAGTGGTCAAAAAATGAGAAGCTAATGGCTCAAAAAGACGTAGGAAACAAAATTCCAATTTATAAGCTTAAAACTACTGATGAAGTTATGAAGTACTACGATGAGTGGGGAGACAAAGATAAATATAATAAAGACATGGTTGATTGGAACTATACAGGACCTAAAGAAACCGCAGAAATATTTAACAAATATGAGAAAAATAAAGATACTCTAATTTTTGATGCTGGATGTGGAACAGGTTTAGTTGGATTGGAGCTTAAAAAATATAGTTTTAAAAATTTTCATGGAGCCGATTTATCTCAAACTTTATTAGATACCGTGCCAAAAGATCTTTATCAAAAATTAGTAAGGGTTGATTTAAATAAACCAATAGAAGTTGAGGATAACTTTTATGGTGGAGTTATGTGTGTTGGAACATTTACTTTTGGGCATGTAAAATCAAATGCATTAGATGAATTTATAAGAATCACAAAACCAGGTGGTTTAATTTGTTTCACAATTAATGAAGGAATTCATGAAGAGTATGGTTTTGATAAAAAAATTGATATACTGAAAGATAGCAAGAAGTGGGAAGAAGTAGAATTTTTTAAATCTGACTATATTGCAAGTAAAGATGTTAACGCATGGTTAGGGTTGTATAGAGTATTATGAGGTTTAGTAGAAAAATAGCTCCAGAGATAAAACCAAGACAAAATTTTATTACCAAAAAAAGATTAAGAGAAGACGAGATTAATTTTGATAAATTAAGATCATATCGTTTAGATAGGGTTAGAAAAGAATTAGTAAAAAACAATTTAGAGGCTTGTATTCTCTTTGATCCAGTGAATGTTCGTTATGCTTTAGATACTGTGAACATGAGTGTCTATAATATGCATAATTTAACAAGATATTGTTTTGTTCCGGTAAATGGACCAACAATTCTTTATGAGTATTTTAATTGTGAAATATTATCAAAGCATTTAAATCTAATTGATGAAATAAGACCTGCAATCACATGGGATTATTTTAGCAATGGAGATCAAGCAAATTTACAATTATCAAAATGGATAAATGAAGTTAAAGATTTATCAAAAAATTATTTTAAAACAAAAAAAATTGCAATCGATGTTTTAAATGGTCCTGCGGTTATAGCTTTAAATAAAGAAGGCATTGAAGTTGTAGATGCAAAATTGATTTTAGAACAAGCAAGGGTAATAAAATCACCTGATGAATTGACTTGTATGAAAGCAGCAATAGAAGTTGCAGAAAAAGGTGTATCAAAAATGAGATCAGATCTTAAACCAGGAATGACTGAAGATGAATTGTGGTCAATTTTACATAAAACGAATATTGAAAATGGAGGTGAGTGGATTGAGTGTAGGATTTTATCTTCTGGTGAAAGAACAAATCCATGGATGCAAGAGAGTAGTAATAAAGTTATGCAACAAGGAGAAATTGTTGCTTTTGATACAGATATGGTTGGTCCATATGGATATTGTGCGGACATATCAAGGGCCTTTGTAGTTGGACATAAATTTAATGATGAGCAAAAAAAACTATATTCAATGGCTAGAAATCAAATAGATCATAATTTTAGATTAATAAAACCAGGAATGAGTTTTAAAGAATTTGTTAAAAAATCTTGGGTTTTGCCCGATGAATATTACGGAAATAGATATTCATGTATGGTTCATGGAATTGGTTTATGTGATGAGTGGCCTCAAATAAGATATCCAACTGATGGTGGAGAAGAAGGTGGAACTTTTGAAAAGAACATGACAATCACACTTGAGAGTTATATTGGTAAAGTTGGCGGTAAAGAAGGCGTAAAACTTGAACAACAGTACCTTGTAGGTGAAAATGGACTTGAATTAATGTCCCATCATCCGTTAGAAGATATTTAATGAAAATTATTTTAGTAATGGGTTTGCCTGGAGCAGGTAAAACAACTCTGGCAGATGAAATGGCACCACTCTTAAATGCAAAGAGATTAAATGCTGATGAAGTAAGAAAAGCAGCAGATGATTGGGATTTTTCAGAAGAAGGAAGGATAAGACAAGCTAAAAGAATGGCTGAAGCAGCTTTAAAATTAAAAGCAGAAGGACATTATGTAATCGCAGATTTCATTGCACCAACACCTGAAGCAAGAAGCTTGTTTCCAGCAGATTTTAGAGTGTGGGTAGATACAATTAAAGAAGGAAGATTTGAAGATACAAATCAAATGTTTGTTAATCCTAAGAATTTTGATTTTCACGTAACAACTCAGGATGCAAAAAATTGGGCACCACAAATAATAGAGGAGATAAAAAAATGACTCACCAATGGGATAACAAAAAACCAACAGCACAAATGCTAGGAAGATGGCAACCTTTTCACGACGGACATTATACTTTGTTTAAAGAAATTATTAAAAAAACTGGACAAGTTTGTATTCAAATTAGAGATGTACAAGGTGTAGATGATAATCCTTTTGATTTTGAAACAGTGAAACAGAACATTGAAGAAAGGTTAAATCCTGAATTTGAAGGGCAATTTAAAATAATGTTAGTCCCTAACATTACAAATATTTGTTATGGTAGGGGAGTTGGATATAAGATTGAGGAAATAGTTTTGGATGAAGAAACTCAAAAAATATCAGCAACCAAGATAAGAGCAAAAATGAGAGAAGAGGGAAAGTTAAAATAAAATTTAATGAACGATAGACTCAAGACTATTGTAGATTTAGAAAAATATCCAATACACGATTTAAATTCCCAAATAATTAAAAATATAGTTAAAAAATGTAAAGAAGAACTTGATCAACATAGTTGTTCAACAATTCCAAATTTTATTTTGCCTAAATCACTCAAGGTAATGAATTCTGAGTTAGAAAAACAGTTAGACGAAGTTTATATGTCTAAAGAGAGTATAAATGCTTACTTATATGCAAAGGATGATCCTTCATTACCAAAAGATCATCCAAAAAGAACTTTTATGAATAGATACAATGGATATTTAAATTCAGATTGTTTTCCAAAAGACTCCGAAATGAAATATCTATACGAAACTGAAGAACTTTTAAAATTTGTATCTGCTTGTTTAGGTATTTCTCCTATTTACAGATGGGCAGATCCTTTAGCATGTCATGCATATAATGTTATGAAACCAGATGGAGTACTCCCATGGCATTTTGATAGTTGTGAATTTACACTTAGTTTAATGATACAAAAACCTGAGAAGGGAGGAGTATTTGAGTACTGTCCAAATATTAGAGAACCAGGAAATGAAAATTTCGAGGAAGTTCAAAAAGTTATAGCAGGAGATAGAACTAGAGTGAGACAATTGAAATTAGAGCCAGGAGATTTACAAATATTTAAAGGTAGATTTACTTTGCATAGGGTAACAAAAGTTGAAGGCCAAAAATCAAGATATATGTGTATTCCAGCTTATGTTTTAGATCCATGGAGAGTAAACACTCCTGAACATTCCAAAGCTATTTATGGTAAAGTTTTACCAATTCATATAGAAAGAAATCAGGCTAGATCCGATGGATTAACTGATTAAATGACTAGTAACATTAAAATTAAAAAAAATAACAACGAAGTTTCATCAATTATTATTGATGAACCAAAAACTTATAACTCTTTATCATTCAAAAATCTTTCAGATTTATTAAAGGCATTAAAAAAATTAGATGCTGATAAAAAAGTTAAAGTAGTAATATTAGAGGGTGCCGGTAAAGGATTTAGTGCAGGTCATAATTTAAAAGAAGTTAGAGGTCTAAAAAAGAGAGATAAATATTTAAAATTATTTAATCTTTGCTCAAAAGTAATGCTTCAAATTGTTGAAGGTAGAAAACCTGTAATTGCTAAAGTTCATGGAGCAGCATTTGCAGCTGGCTGTCAATTGGTTGCAAGTTGTGATTTAGCTTATAGTACTAAAGACGCATTATTTGCTACTCCTGGTGTTAATATTGGTTTGTTTTGTAGTACACCTATGGTTGCTGTCAGTAGAAAGATAAATCGAAAACCTATGATGAAAATGTTGCTAACTGGAGAACCTATCAATGCAAATTATGCAAAAGAAATAGGGTTGATAAATGATAATTTTTCAAAAGCTAAACTAAATATTGAAGTGTTAAAAGTAGCAAACAAAATTGCTTCAAAATCTAATTTAACAATAAAAATTGGAAAGCAAGCTTTTTACAAACAATTAGAAATGCCATTAAGTAAAGCTTACGCTTATACAAGTAAAATGATGACCCTTAATATGCTGGCAATGGATGCAAAAGAAGGAATTTCTGCATTCCTCGAAAAACGAAAACCAAAATGGAAAAATAAATAATGACAAAGAATATTTTAATAGTTCTTTTTATTATTATTGGGATGTTTGTAATTTATAATTTTAAAGATCATAATCAAAAAAGAGCAATAGATGCATGTATTGCTGGTAGCCAAAAACTAGAAAAACCAATGACAGTTCCTGAAGCTAAAATATTTTGTGAAGAACAAATTAAAAATAATAAATGAGTGATATCAAAGAAGTTCTTTCTAAATATAAATCAATTGCAATGGTAGGAGTTAGCAATGATCCAACAAAAGCATCAACTATAGTTATGAAATATATGCAAAAATATGGATTTAAAGTTTATCCTGTAAATCCTAGAGCTCAGGGTCAAAAAATTTTAGGAGAAGAAGTTTTTGCTAAAATATCTGATATTAATGATCAGATTGATATTGTAGATGTTTTTAGACCCTCGAAAGAAGTTTATGCTATTGCAGAAGATGCAGTTAAAATTGGTGCTAAAGTTTTATGGTTGCAGCTCGGTATACGAGACGAAAAGACAAAAGAATTGATGGAAAAAAATGATATTATTTATATTGAAAACAAATGTACTAAAATGGAATATCAAAAATATTTTTTAAAAGTTAGACAAGCTTTTCCAGTTTTAAGTGACTAATGAGCAAAATAATTAAATTTTTAGACAGCACATTTTTAGATTTGGGTCGTCAATTTAAATGGACTTATCTACCTCCATTAATGGTTTATATGGCTGCAGGTATTTCTGGTTTAACAGGTATTGTTGGTACATTTTTTGTTAAAGATTATTTAAATTTGTCAGCAGCATTTTTAGCAGGACTAGGTTTTTGGGCAGGAATTCCTTGGGCATTAAAAATGCCATTAGGACATTTAGTAGATTTAATCTGGGAGAGAAAAAATTACATGGTCTACTTTGGAGCTTCATTGATAGCTCTTAGTTTGCTAATTATGTATGGATTGATCATTCATACTGAAGATATGTCCCAGGTATTTTCGGTAGAAACTTGGTTTGTGATAAGTGTAATTTTAGCTCCAGTTGGTTATGTGGTTCAGGACGTTGTAGCCGATGCTATGACAGTTGAGGCAGTTCCTTTGGTTGATGAAACAGGAAATGATTATTCTAAAGATCAAATAAAAATAATGCATACAACAATGCAGACACTTGGAAGGTTTGCCATTATTGGCGGCACGGTGCTTGTTGCATTAGTTAATGTAATTTTGTTTAGGGACGTGGAAAGCTTACAGCAGGCCGATAAGATAGATTTATACGGAACTATCTACATTTATGCTCTTGTAATACCTTTAGTTTCTATACTGGGTGTAATTTTAGCCAATTATTTAAGACATAAAAAAATACAAACTTTAAAATCTAAAGGTCTAGAATTTAAAGATGAAAGAGGTAACGAAAAAACAAAAATAAACTGGTGGATATTAGGAGGAAGTTTAGTTTTTGTTATTTTCACATTGTCTATTGGTTCTTTTAAAGTTCCGTTTGCACAAGAAATTGTCTTTATAGGCTCAGTCATAATCATTTTGTTTTTAATGTTTAAACTTATTAAGGAATTACCTCAGGAACTAAGATTAACAATTGTAGGTACAGCAGTAATTATTTTTGTATTTAGAGCCATGCCAGGTCCTGGCCCTGGTTTAACTTGGTTTGAAATTGATGAGCTTGGATTTAATGAACAGTTTTTTTCTGTTCTATCATTATTAGCATCAATTTTAACATTAGCAGGAATTGTATTGTTAAGACCTTTTATGGCAAATAATTCAATTGCTAAAATAATTGTAGTTCTAAGTATTGCGAGTGCGATTTTGTTTTTACCAAGTGTTGGAATGTATTATGGTTTTCATAACTGGACAGCCTCGTTAACAGGTGGAGTTGTTGATGCTAAGTTTATTGCATTAATTAATACTGCATTAGAATCTCCTCTTGGGCAAGTATCAATGATACCTTTACTAGCTTGGATAGCAAAAAATGCTCCAGCACATTTAAAGGCAACCTTTTTTGCGGTTTTTGCATCGTTTACAAATCTTGCATTATCAGCAAGTGCATTAGGCACAAAGTATTTAAATGAAATATTTACAGTTACCAGAGAAGTAAAAGATAAAGTTTCTGGCGAAATACAAACAACAGCAGATTATTCTGAACTTGGAATACTGTTAATTTTTGTAACACTTTTAACATTAATTCTTCCAATTTTATTTGTATTTATAATTAATAATAGTAAATACAAAACTACTGAATAAAAATTTAATACAATGAAAAAAATTTTCTTAGTGTATGGGCACTACAATGACAATTCATTTAATGCAGCAATTCGAGATGAGTTTGTTAAACAATCAAAAGTAAATGGAAATCAAGTTGATGTTGTTGATTTATATAAAGAGAAATTTGATCCTGTTTTTGCTGGAGAGGAACCTGATCACGAAGTTTTAGATCATAGAAAAAGAATCGAAGAAAGTGATACAATTGTTTTAATTGCTCCAATTTGGAATTTTAGGATGCCAGCAATAGTAGAAGGTTGGATTGATAAAGTTTTAGCTCCACCTTGGGCATTTAGATTTAAACAGTTGGTTGGAAATTACGGTTATCCAATTGGAAACTTAAGAGATAAAAAAGCTATAATATTCTGCACATATGGTTCACCAAGATTAGCAATTACAACTTTTTTTTTAAACTTACCAATTAGAAGATTAAAAAGAGGGGTATTTCATATGTGTGGCATATATAACATTGTCTATAGAAGATATTTTGCAGTACCATTTGTAAGTGATGCTAAGAGACAAGAATTTTTAAATGATGTTAGAAAAACCGCTAATAATCTTTAAATCTGTAATTTTATTTTTTTTCTTTATTTCATTTTCTTACGCTGAATTATTAAACCCCAATAGCACTATAAGCCCGAAAGAAGTTATTAAAATTCAATTGAATGGGCTTCAACAAAATGATCTTGAATATAAAGATAGTGGTATAGAACAAACTTGGAAATTTGCTCACCCAAATAATAAGAGAGTAACAGGACCATTAAGCAACTTTAAGATGATGATAAAAAGCGACTCTTACGGGATGATGATTAACCACCTAAGTCACACAATAACTGAACTTGGAAGTAGTGACAAATGGGCTCAATTTGAAGTTATCATTCTTGATAAGGATAAAATTTATCACAAATTCAATTGGCAAGTCGAAAAGTACACCTCTGAGGGAACTTTGAAAGACTGTTGGTTAACCACAATGGTATCCAGTCCAATCCCTCTTGGAAGCTCAATTTGATTGTCCACATATACATTTTTGTTTCGTAACAATTAAAAATTTAGTAGGAATCCCTGAATGAAAACAAAAACTAAAGTTGTAGTAGTTGGTGGAGGAGTTGTAGGGGTAAGTGCCCTTTATCATTTAGCAAAAAAGGGTTGGTCTGATGTTGTTTTAGTTGAAAGAAAAGAGTTAACTTCGGGATCTACTTGGCACGCAGCAGGTTTGTTGCCTTTATTTAATATGAGTTATTCAGTTGGACAACTTCATAAATATGCAGTTAATCTTTACAAAACATTAGAGGAAGAAACTGGAAAAAATGTTGGCTTTAGTGTTGTTTCAAATATTCGTCTAGCAAGTACAAAAGATAGAATGGATGAATACCATCAATACGCAGGTGTCGCTCGAACTATCGGAGTAGATGTTAAATTTTTGAAACCAGAACAAGTAAAAGAAATTTGGCCATTATGTCATACAGATGATTTAGTTGGCGCAATACAACACCCTGAAGATGGATACATTCAACCAGCAGATTTAACACAAGCATTAGCAACAGGTGCAAGAAATAGAGGAGCAGAAATTTATAGAAACACAACTGTCCTATCAATGAGGCAAACTAAAGATGGATGGATTGTGGAAACAGATAAGGGATCAATAGAGTGCGAACATGTTATTTCTTGTTCTGGAAATTTTGCGAGACAAACAGGTGAAATGGTAGGATTAGATATTCCAGTAATACCTGTTGAACATCAATACATTGTTACAGAACCACATCCTGCAATTCAAAAAAGAAAAAAAGATGGATTACCAGAAATGGGAGTCTTAAGAGATAGTGATAGCAGATGGTATATGAGGGAAGAAGCTGGAGGATTGATTTTAGGTCCTTATGAAGATGGTGCGCCAGCTTGTTACGTAGAGGGGCCATCAAAAAATTCAGAATATGAATTATTTCAAGAAGACTTAGACAGATTAGCTCCACACATAGAAGGAGCAATTCATAGAGTACCTGCGTTTGGAGAAGTTGGAGTAAAGAAAGTTTATAATGGAGCAATCTGTTATACTCCTGATGGAAATCCAATTGTTGGACCAGCTTGGGGACTTAAAAATTTTTGGATAAATGAAGGACATAGTTTTGGAATAACAGCAGCAGGTGGTGCAGGCTGGCAGTTAGCAGAGTGGATCGTTGATGGCGAACCTACAATTGATATGTTAGGAGTTGAACCAAGACGTTACGGGAACTACGCAACTAAATCTTATTTGAAAGCAAAAAATGAAGAAGCATACAGCCATGTATTTATTGTTCACTATCCAGATGAAGAAAGACCAGCGGCAAGACCATTAAGAACAGCTCCTTGTTATGAACGAATGAAAAATTTAGGTGCTGTGTTTGGTCAGAAGTTTGGATGGGAAAGACCTAATTTTTTTGCAACAGACGGAATGGAACAAAAAGATGATTGGTCATTTAGAAGATCGAAATGGTTTGATGCTATAAAAAAAGAATGTCAAAATGTAAAAGAAAATGTTGGTCTTTTAGATATGACTGCATTTGCAAAATGTAGAATTAAAGGGCCTAAAGCAGAGGAATTTTTAGATTATTTAGTAGCTAATAAACTTCCAAAAAAGATTGGAAGGATAAATTTATGTCATGCTTTGAACACTAAAGGTGGGGTGCATTCAGAATTTACAATAATGAAAGAAGCGGAAAATAGTTATTATCTAGTTTCTGCTGGAGCAAATTTAAGATTAGACCATGATTGGATACAAAAATGGATGCCAGATGACGGGTCTGTAATATTTGAAGATCTAACAAATAGTACAGGAGTTCTGGTAGTAGCAGGACCTAAAGCTAGACAATTAATGCAAAAGGTTTCAACAGATGATTTTTCTAATGAAAATTTCAAATGGTTGACTGCTAAAAATGTAAATGTTGGATATGCTCCAGTAAATGCAATGAGAGTAAACTTTGTGGGTGAGCTTGGTTGGGAACTACATCATCCAATTGAATATCAAAACCATATTTTTGATAAATTAATGGAAGCGGGAAAAGATTTAGGAATCAAACCTTTTGGGATTAGAGCAATGAATAGTTTAAGAGTAGAAAAATCTTATAAACTAGTTGGTACAGAATTATCAATTGAATATTCACCATATGAGTCTGGTCTTGATAGATTTGTTCATCCAAATAAAGGAAACTTTATTGGGTTAGAAGCACTTAACAAATGGAGAGAAAAAGGTTTTGATAATAAATTGGTCACTTTAGAGGTTCATAATACTAAAGATGCAGATGTGCTTGGAAATAATCCAATTTTTAAAGACGGAAAAGTTGTTGGAAGAGCAACCGGAGGTGAATTTGGTTTTAGATTAGATAAATCAATAGCTCTTGCAATGGTTAAGCCAGGTTGTTCGAATGTGGGCGACAAATTACAAGTTGATATTTTGGGTGAAATGTACGACGCTACTGTCTTAGATGAGAGTCCATATGATTCAGAAAATAATTTATTAAGAGCTTAATGAAAATTTTAGTAGCTGTAAAAAGGGTTATTGATTACAACGTTCAAATTAGAGTTAAAGAAGATGGAACTGGTGTAGTTACTGACAATGTTAAAATGTCAACTAATCCTCCTGATGATAATGCAATAGAAGAAGCTGTAAAAATTAAAGAGGCAGGTAAAGCCACAGAGGTAGTCGCAATAACTGTTGGAGAACAAAAAGCTCAAGAGACAGTTAGAAAAGCTTTAGCGGTTGGTGCAGATAGAGGTATTCATGTAAAAGTGGATGGAATACTTGAACCTTTAGCCGTTTCAAAAATTTTACAAAAAGTAGTCGATAAAGAAAAACCAGATTTAGTGTTCATGGGTAAACAAGCAATTGATGATGATTGTAATCAGACAGGTCAAATGCTGAGCGCTTTATTAAATTGGCCACAAGCAACATTTGCATCAAAGATTGATGTGAAAGATAATAAATTAGAAGTAACTAGAGAAATAGACGAAGGTCTTGAAACAATTGAAATAAATGTTCCAGCTATAGTAACTTGTGATCTTAGGCTGAATGAACCAAGATATGCATCACTACCAAATATAATGAAGGCTAAGAAAAAACCTATAGAGGAAATTGCAGCTTCTGATTTAGGCGTAGATGTATCACCAAGATTAGAGCAATTAAAAGTAGAGGAACCTCCAAAAAGAAAAGCAGGTATAAAAGTAGCAAATGTTGCAGAATTAGTTCAAAAATTAAAAAATGAGGCGAAGGTAATTTAATGGCAGTTTTACTTATAGCAGAACACAATAATAAAGAGTTAAGACCATTTACTCTTAATGCAGCTACAGCAGCATCTCAAATTGATTCAGATGTTCATGCTGTAATTATTGGTCAAAATTCTGCAGATGCTGCAAAACAATTATCTGAACTTCCAGTAGTAAAAAAAGTATTGAGTGTAGAGGGAGCTCATTATGAAAACTTCACAGCAGAAAATTTTGCTCCAGTGATTGTTAAACTAGCAGAAAATTATTCTCACATTGTTTGTTCGGCAAATACATTTGGAAAAAATTTGATGCCTCGAATTGCTGCTCATCTTGATACATCACAAGTAAGTGACATTATTAAAGTAATAGCACCAGATACTTTTTTAAGACCAATTTATGCTGGTAACGCTTTTGCAACAATTAAGAGCAATGATGCTAAAAAGTGTGTTACAATCAGACCCACTTCTTTCGATCCCTGTGAAAGCACAGGTGGATCAGCTCCAATTGAAAAAGTAGATCCTAGTGAAGAGTTTTCAAATACAAAATTTATCAAAAGAGAAGAAATTAAATCTGATCGACCTGAACTTGGAACAGCAAGAATTGTTGTGTCAGGTGGCAGAGGAATGCAAAGTGGGGACAATTTTAAATTAATTACAGAAATTGCTGACAAACTAGGTGCAGCAATAGGAGCATCAAGAGCGGCAGTAGACGCTGGATACATAAGCAATGATCATCAAGTAGGACAAACAGGAAAAGTTGTTGTTCCAGATTTGTATATTGCTATTGGAATTTCTGGGGCAATTCAGCACTTAGCTGGAATGAAGGAAAGTAAAGTTATTGTTGCAATTAATAAAGATGGTGAAGCACCAATTTTTAGTGTAGCAGATTATGGTCTAGAAGCAGATTTATTTGAGGCTATACCTCAGTTCATGGAAGAACTGAACAAATTAAACACTATACAAAAATAATCCTTACAGTTAAAAACTAGAGTATGTCTAGAGAATCAATGGAATATGATGTTGTAATTATAGGAGGAGGACCATCAGGTTTATCAACTGCAATAAAATTAAAAAAACTAGAACCAAATCTAAATGTTTGTTTATTGGAAAAAGCATCAGAAATTGGAGCCCATATTTTAAGTGGAAATGTATTTGAAACACGTGCTCTAGATGAATTATTACCAAATTGGAGAGAGTTAAATTCTCCCGTCAAAACAAAAGTAACTAAAGAAAAATTTTTATTTTTAGGAAAAACCAAATCTTTAAGTTGGCCAACTTGGCTACTACCTGCTATACAACAAAATCATAAAAATTATATTATTAGTCTTGCAAATTTATGTAGATGGCTTGCTGAACAAGCTGAAAATTTAGGTGTAGAAATCTTTCCAGGATTTCCAGCAAGTGAAATTTTATATAACGATGATGGATCTGTTAAAGGTGTTGCAACTCAAGATATGGGCATAGACAAAGATGGTAATAAAAAAGATAGTTTTGAACCTGGTATTGAACTTTTAGGTAAAGTAACTGTTTTTGCAGAAGGTTGCAGAGGTCACTTAGGAAAACAACTAATTGAAAAATTTGAACTAAACAAAGGTAAAGATCCTCAGCAATATGGAATTGGTTTTAAAGAAATTTGGGAAATAGAGGATAAAAATCATGAAGAAGGCTTAGTTATGCATACAGCTGGATGGCCATTGGATAACAATACATATGGTGGTAGTTTTATGTATCATGCAGAAAATAAACAAATTTTTTTGGGCTATGTAATTGGTCTAGATTACAAAAATCCACATTTATCACCTTATGATGAATTTCAGAGGTTTAAAACACATCCAGCAATTAAAAAAATTATAGAAGGTGGAAAAAGAATTTCTTACGGTGCAAGAGCTTTAATTGAAGGTGGATTTCAAAGTTTGCCAAAAATGTTTATGCCCGGAGCTTTGTTAGTTGGTTGTGATGCTGGAACTTTAAATATGCCAAAAATTAAAGGCTCTCATACAGCTATGAAAAGTGGGATTATTGCAGCCGAAACTATTAATGAACACTTAAAAGAAAACAAAGATTTATCTATTTATGAAGATAAATTTAAAAATAGTTGGTTATATAAAGAGCTTTATGAAGCAAGAAATGTAAAACCAAGTTTTAGCTGGGGGCTAATTTTAGGAATTATTTTTACAGGAATAGATCAAATTTTATTTAGAGGAAAACTTCCTTTTACGCTTAAACACAAACATGCTGATCATGAAACATTAAAACCAGCAAACCAAATGCCTAAAATAGATTATCCAAAATACGATAATATTATTACTTTTGATAAGACTAGCTCTGTATATCTAACGGGGACTAATCACGCAGATAATCAGCCTGTTCATTTAAAACTAAAGGATCCAGATTTACCCATTAAATATACATTAGAAAAATTTGATGAACCTGCTCAAAGATATTGTCCAGCGGGCGTTTATGAAGTTCAAAAAGAAAACAATATTAACAAATTCGTGATTAATTCCCAAAATTGCATACATTGTAAAACATGTGATATTAAAGAACCTTCTCAAAATATTACTTGGGTTACACCAGAAGGGAGTGGTGGTCCAAGATATGGTAATATGTAATTATGATAAGTCTATTGCAAACCTCTTTAACGTTTCAATAGGAAGATATTTTAGGGTATTTTGATGAGTTCTTTTTAGGAATATTGGACAACCCTTACCTGCTTCAACAGCTCTAGCATACCAACTAGCACACACACACCAACCATCTCCATCTTTTAATCCAGGAAAACCAAACTCTGGGTGTGGAGTTATCAAATCATTTCCAGCTTCTTTTAACCATTCTAAAAACTCAGTTGTTACTTTTGCACAAACAGTATGAACACCATGATCATTTTTATCTGTATTACAACAACCATCTCGAAACCAACCTGTTAAAGGATCGTTAGAACATTCCTCTAAGTTTTCGCCTAGAACATTTATTTGTTTTTTAGTTTGAATAGACATTAAATATTTTTTCGTCAATAAAAGCATTAAACGAAACAGATCTTCTTTCCTCATCAGTTCCATAAAATGGATATACTGCATGCATAAGATAATGTGGAAAAAAATAAAAATAACCAACTTCTGGAGTTATACTTAAACTTGAACCTGATAAAAATTGTTTAGAACCATGAAGAAGTTCTATTTTCCCATTTTTATTATATTTTTTATTTTTTTGTGGGTTGTTACCTAAAGAGCTTGGAACTTTTAAATATCCTACTCCTGAAATATGTCCTCCATGCCAATGAACAGGATTATATTCATTTTGAAATTGTCTCACTACCCATGATTTAATCATTTTAAATTCTTTAATTTCTTTATTTTCAGATATTTTTATCCAACTGGAAACAGAAGAAGCTAAAAATTTTAGAAAACCTGATGAAGATAAAAAATTTTCTTCTAATTTAAACTCTTGAGTAACATGACCAGCTAATGTATTGCCATTATCTAAGTCTTCACTTTTCTTTTTATCTAAAATAATATTTTCTATATATTTATTTAAACTATCAATTAAATCATTTGGAATTTTTACCCTCGCTATTGAGGGGCCAAAGGGCTTAATTACTTTTAGTTCGTTATTTTGACTCATTAGAAAACTATGATGAAAATTATATAATATAAATTATCTTTATCCTATTTAAATTTTTGTAGGATTTGGTTGGCCTTTATAAACTTCTTCCGGATCGAATTTTTTTTCTTTTTCAAGAAATTTCATTTCTATTTTTCTTCCATTCTCAATTGGTCCCATAGGAATAGATCTATAAAAGCATGATCTGTAACCAACATGACAACTAGCTCCATCGCCAATATCAACTGTTAACCATATAGAGTCTTGATCATCATCAATTCTGATTTCTGTAACTTTTTGAGTGAACCCACTCGTTTTACCTTTATGCCAAATAGCTTTTCTAGATCTGCTAAAATAATGTGCTTCTTTAGTTTCAATTGTCTTTTTAAGAGCTTCCACATTCATATATCCATGCATTAAAATATCTTTAGTTTTTGAACACATAGTAATTACTGGAATTAACCCATCATTATCAAATTTAGGTGAGAGTAGATTTCCTTCCTCGATATCGTAGATATTTTCTCTTTTTTTGAACATATGCGGTGACTATGTAGCACATATATCAATATATTAAATATTTTTAAAATGAAGTAATTACTGTATAAAAAGACGCTATGAAATTAGTAAAAGACACAGATAACAAGAACTTAGACATAAAAAAAGTTTCTGACAAAGAAGCTGAAGAAGCTATAAGAACTATTTTATCTTGGATGGGTGAGGATCCTAAAAGAGAGGGATTGTTAGAAACCCCTAAAAGAGTTGTAAAAGCTTTTAAAGAATATTTTCAAGGTTACAGTGAGGACGCAAAAAAAGTATTAGATAAAACTTTTGGTGATGTTGAAGGTTATAGCGATATGGTTGTTCAAAAAAATATTTCTGTTCAAAGTCACTGCGAACATCACATGGCTCCAATTATTGGAAAAGCTCATGTTGCTTACATACCAAATGAAAGAGTTGTAGGGTTGAGTAAAATTGCAAGAGTTGTTGAAATATTTTCAAAAAGATTGCAAACACAAGAAAGATTAACTGTTCAGATAGCAAATACACTTATGGAAGCTCTAGATGCAAAAGGTGTAGCAGTTACAATTGATTCAACTCATCAGTGTATGACTATGAGGGGTATTAAAAAAGAACAAGCAACGACAGTAACTAATTTTTACTTAGGTCAATTTAAGGAAGATTTAAGTTATCAAAATAGATATTTACGATTTATCAGCACTACGTTAAAAGACTAGTGTGTCTGATCAATTTAAAGCATTAGTCCTTAATCAAGAGGGTGAAAAATTTTCACGTGAAGTAAAGCTTTTAGATAAAAGTTTTTTAAAACATGGGGATGTAACTGTAAAAGTAGATTATTCTGACCTTAATTTTAAAGATGGAATGATTTTAAAAAATGGTGGAAGATTAGTTAAAGAGTTTCCACATATTCCAGGAATAGATTTTTCAGGAAAAATTATTGAAAGTGAAAATTCAAAATTTAAAGAAGGAGATGAGGTAATTTTAACAGGATTTAGAGTTGGAGAAATATTTTTTGGTGGGTATTCACAAATTGCAAAAGTAAGTGGAGATTTTTTAATAAAAAAACCTGATAGCTTAACAACTAAACAAGCCATGATTTTAGGTACAGCAGGTTTTACTTCATTAATGAGTGCTTTTGCAATTCAAGCAAGAGAAAGTATTTTGCTGGGTGAAAAAGTTAATGACGTTTTAGTAACAGGTGCAACTGGAGGAGTTGGTAGTGTGGCAGTTATGGTTTTAACTAAAATGGGATACATGGTTTCTGCTGTTACTGGAAAAGACTCAAAATCAGATTATTTAAAATCATTAGGTGCAAAAAACATTATAAATAGGGCTGAATTTGATAAAGATCCACGACCAATAGACAAAGGTTTATGGGATGGTGTAGTAGATACAGTTGGAGGGAAAATTTTGGCAAATGCAATCGCTCAAACAAAATCTAATGGAATAATAGCTGTTTGTGGAAATGCAAACAGTAATGAACTGAATACAAATTTATTACCATTTATGCTGAGAGGTATTAAAGTTTGGGGTATGGACTCCGCTAATTGCAGTATAAGAAGAAGAGGTTTTATTTGGGGAGAAGCTTCAAAATTAATTGATTTTAATATATTAGAAAAATCTGTTTTAACAGTCAGTTTGGAAGAATTAATTCAAACTTACCCAAAAATTTTAAAAGGTGAAATTTCAGGCAGAGTTTTAGTTGATTTGAATAAATAATGGATTGGGATAAATTAAAAATTTTTCATGCTGTAGCAGAAGCTGGTAGTTTTACTAATGCTACTGTAAATTTAAATCTTAGCCAATCGGCTATTAGTAGACAAATTCAATCATTAGAACAAGATTTAAAAGTTCAATTATTTGAAAGACATGCAAGAGGATTAACGCTAACAGAAAATGGTGAATATGTTTTTAAAACAGCTCATGAAGTAATAAGCAAACTTAAAGAAGTGGAGACTTCATTAGGAGATCAAAAAAGCAAACCAACAGGCAAATTAACAATTACAACTGTTAGAAGTTTCGGAACTCACTGGTTGACACCTAGAATTCAAGAATTTATGAGGCTTAATCCAGAAATTGAAATCGAATTAGTTTTTGATGATAAAGAATTAGATTTAAGTACACGACAAGCTGATATTGGAATTTTTATGAGAAGACCAAAACAGCTTAATTATATTCAAAAAAAATTAGTCGATATTAAGTATTACATTTATGGATCAAATAAATACTTAGAAAAAAATGGTATGCCAAAAACAGTTAACGATTTAAATAAACATAAGTTCATTTCTTTTGGAAAAGGTGCCCCTTCACCAGTTTACAATCCTGATTGGGCATTAAAAATAGGAATGCATGATGGAAAAAAACGTAAATCTATTATGAAAGTTAATAGTGTTAGTGGCTTGTTGTACGGTGTTGAGTCTGGTGTTGGATTAGCTGCACTACCTGAATATTTGGTATCGAATACGAGCAATATAATTAAAGTACTACCAAAAGTAGAGGGACCTATAACAGAAGCACATTTTGTGTACCCGCAATCCTTAAAAAATACTGCCAGAGTCCAAGCGTTCAGAAATTTCTTATTTAGTAAAATAGGCGACTGGAAATAGAGACTACTAAAATCCCATATAATAATAACAAATATATGATATGCGACATTATTGCGATTGATAATCATTCTCATTGCGAATAGTTCTCATTCTCAAAAATAACGTAAATTTAAGGATAAATATGAAAAAAATATCAATTTTAGCATTGATAATGTCTTTATTTGTTTCAGCTTTTGCTATTGCAAATGAAGTGAATGTATTCAATGCAAGACATTACAAAGCTGATGCTGAAATGTATGGAAAATTTACAGCAGCTACAGGGATTAAAGTAAATTTAATAAATGGTAAATCGGGAGCCTTAGAAAAAAGAATAGCCGAAGAAGGAGCAGATTCTTCAGCTGATCTTTATATAACTGCGGATGCTGGAAGATGTGGCGCAATGGAAGCCAAAGGTTTGCTTCAAGGTGGATTATCATCTGCAACAATTAAAGCATCTGTTCCGAAAAACTTTAGAACTAATAAGTGGGTTGGAGTAGCAAAAAGAGCAAGAATTATTTATTACTCACCTGAAAGAGTTAGTGGTGCTGAATTATCAGGTTTAACTTATGAAGGTTTAGCCGATCCAAAATGGAAAGGTAGATTGGTAATAAGAAAATCTAGTAACATCTATAACAAATCTCTTGTAGCTTCATTAATTGAAAATAATGGAAAAAAAGCTACATCTGAATGGGCAAAGGGAGTTGTAGCTAATATGGCAAGAACTCCAAAAGGTAATGATAGAGCGCAGATTATGGCAGTAGCTGCAGGAGAAGCTGATATTGCTGTAGCAAATACTTATTATCTTGCTCTAATGTTATCTGGAAATAAAGGAGCTGAACAACAAGCGGCTGCAAAAAAAGTTAAAGCGTTTTTCCCTAATCAACAAGGTAGAGGTACACACATGAATATTAGTTGTGCTGCCCTTGTTAAAGGTGCGCCTAACAAAGCCAATGCGATTGCACTTGTTGACTTTTTATTATCACCAGAATCCCAGGAACACTTTACGAACAATACGTTTGAGTTTCCAATGATAGGTGGTGTTTCTCCAAGTCCATTAGTAGTAAATAATTTAGGGTTAGATTTTAAACAGGATTTAGCAACTAAAGTTTCTAGTTATGGAAAAAATCAAGCTGCTGCATTAGAAGTTATGACAGCTGCTGGTTGGAAGTAACAATTAGTGAAAAAGAATTTATTTAACTCTGGTTTAAATAATTCTTCTGATACGAGTGGCTCACTTGAGGGTCAGATAACATGTGGGCCATGCTCGTCAGAGGTTGAAAAAATGCAGAGTAAAATAAATAATAGAAAATTATCAGAGATTGAAAAAGAAGAGGCTCTAGACATCCTCACTCCTTTTAAATGATGATATATTTTTTTAGACGGTGCCCACGTCACTCTCCTCTAGGATCTTTACCCTTTCCTAGAAATTGTCGTGGGCATTAAAAAATTATGATTGAAGGATTTAAAATACCGCAAGTAAATTTTAGGATTAGAGAAGGTGACACTTCAGATAATGAAATTGCTTGTGCAATTGGAGGAAAGTGGACAAATAAGTCTACTGATGATTTTTTTAAAAACAAAAGAGTAATTTTGTTTAGTTTACCTGGTGCTTTTACACCCACATGTTCTTCTCAACAATTACCTGGATTTGAAAAAAATGCTGAGGAATTAAAAAAATTGGGCATTGAAGAAATTTATTGTTGTTCGGTAAATGACTCTTATGTAATGAATGCTTGGGTGAAAAAGATGAATATTTACAATGTAAAAGTAATCCCAGACGGATCGGGGCTTTTTACAAAATATATGGGGATGTTGATCTCTAAAGACCACGATGGATTTGGTCAAAGAAGTTGGAGATATATGGCAGTTATTAATAATGGTATTGTTGAAAAATGGTGGCAAGAGCCAGGAATTAATAATTCAGGCTCAGATGATGACCCGTATGTAGAAACGACACCTGAAAATATATTGAAATATCTTTCTGCTTCAAAGTAAAATCATATCAAAAAATTTTTTTTATATTATAAAATCCTTTGTGTTAAAAAATTTAAATATATGGTTCCTATCCTCTTTTCTAGTTTCTATTGGTGTGCTAATTCCAATCATTACAGTTTTTTTTAGTTTTTTTGAGGAAACTTCTAATTATTATCAAATATTAAAAGATACTTTTTTATTTGAATATATTTTAAACTCCTTCATTTTATTAACATGTGTTTTGGTCCTAACATTTATAATAGGTACTTCATGTGCATATCTAGTTTCTTTTTATAAATTTCCTTTTAGCAATTTTTTTAAATGGTCACTTATACTTGCTTTTGCTGTACCCCCATATATTTATGCATATTCTTTGACAGCTTTTTTTGAAAATTATGGCACAGCTTTTACAATTTTAACGAATTTATTTGGAGAAGGTGAATATAACAAACATATACCAAAGTTTGATGGTCTTTTAGGAGCAGTACTTTCTCTTTCATTCTCATTATTCGCCTATGTATATATTCTTTCTAGGGCATCATTTTTATATCAATCTCAAAACCTAATTGATTTAGGGAGAAGTTTAGGTTTTTCTAAATTTAAATCTTTATATTCTTTGATATTACCAGCAGCTAGACCAGCCATTGTAGCTGGATTATCTCTTGTTGCAATGGAAACTTTAGCTGAGTTCGGTGCTGTTGATTTTTTCTCAATTAATACTTTAACTACAGGAATTTATAATTCCTGGATTACTTTTGATGATTTAGCTTTTTCAAATAGACTTTCGTTTTTCTTATTAATATTTATATTCGCTTGTTTTATAATTGAAAATTTTTCTAGAAAAAAAGCTAAATATCATTTTAATTCTAAAGGTGGATTTAAACACAAAGAAAAGATTACTTTACATGGAAAAAAATCTTTTTTTGCATTTGTTTTTTGCTTAATGATTTTCTTTTTAAGTTTTTTATTCCCATTAAGTCAAATGTTGTATTGGACAATAAAGTTTCCGAAAAATCTTTTTGATTTAGATGTAATCTCACTTACTTTAAATACGATTTATTTGGTTGTTTTATCTAGTCTGGTATTGATTTTATTTTCTTTAATTTCAAATTATGGAAATAGAGTATCTAGAAATAAATTTTTAAACTTTTTATCTACAATATCTATTTCAGGATATGCTATTCCAGGTGTTATTTTAGCTGTAGCATTTATTTCGTTTGTAGCCTGGTTTGATGAAAATATTGTTAAATCTTTAGGTTTTTTATCTATTAAAAAAATCTTTATTGGTTCTATACTTGGATTGGTAATAGTTTACTTTGTTAGATTCTATTCATTAGCCTTTAATGGAATTAAATCAGGTTATGAAAAAATAAACATTTCAGTTGATGAAAGTTCATATTTACTTGGCTATTCAAAACAAAAGACTTTTTTAAATATTCATGTACCTTTTTTAAGAAATTCACTTTTATTTGTGGCTATATTAGTTTCTTTAGAAATTATAAGAGAATTGCCAATAACTCTTATTTTAAGACCATTTAATTTTGAAACTTTTGCCACTACAGCCTACATATCTGCATCTGAGGATTTATTAGAAGCCGCAGCAGTTCCCTCACTTTTTTTAATTTTAATTGCAACTTTGTTTATTATGTTTACATCTAAATATGTTTTGAGAGAAAATGAAGAATAATTTTTTAGAAATTAGTAATGTTGATTTTACAATTGGTGGAAAAATAAAAGTTAAGAATGTTTCTTTTGTAATCGAAAATAAAGGAGAAACTATATGTATTTTAGGTCCTTCAGGAATTGGGAAAACAACTGTATTAAGAACAATAGCCGGTTTAGAAAAAATTTATAAGGGAACAATCAAATTAAATGGTAGATTAATATCGTCTAAAGATCAACATGTAGAGCCAGAGCACAGAAATGTATCTTTAGCATTCCAAGATAATAGCTTGTTCCCACATTATACAGTCGAAAAAAATATTTTATTAGGTTCTGAAAAAAACAAAGGAAAAAAGAAAAAAAAAATTAATTTTAAAGAAATAATAAATTTGCTTGATATAAACAAGATACTTAAAAAATATCCTCACGAAATAAGTGCTGGTGAGTCTCAAAGAGCTTCACTTGCTAGATCATTGTTAACACAACCTGATCTTTTACTTTTAGACGAACCATTATCAAATGTTGATCAAAGTTTCAAAGAAGAGATACAAATAAGATTAAAAAAAATATTAAATAAATTGAAAATTACAACAATAATTGTAACACATGACTCATACGAAGCTTTTTATCTTGGAAACAAATGTGCAATTATACTAGATGGCCAGGTAAAACAGTATGATGATCCTTACAATGTTTATCATTTTCCAAATTCTATCGAAGTAGTAAACTTCTTAAATCGAGGTATTTTAATTCCCGCGAAAGTTAGGGATGAAAATACTTTAGAGAATGATGATTTAGGAACTATTAAAGGTAATTTTATTAAACATTATCCAAAAGGTTCAAATGTAAAATTATTATTACAACCTGAGGATCTAGAGCACGATGATAAAAGTAATTTAAAATTAGAAGTAGTAGATAGAAAATTTAGAGGAACTAATTTTATATATACATTAAAAACAAGTAGCAACTTACTTATACCAGTTTTTGTTCACTCTCACCACGAACATCAACACGAGGCTGATGAAAAGTTTGGAATTAAAAGACCGATTCATATTGATCATATAGTATGTTTTAATTAAAATTTATAAAGTATTACAATAGTAATATTTTTATTTTGATTGAGATCTAATGATAAAAAAAAATAAAGAGATTGATAAAAATTTATATAATTCTTTAATTAATTATTATAATTCAAAAGAATATATAAAATTAAAACATTTAATCGAAAAAAATATAATTGATTATCCTGAATCATTTATTTTGCACAATCTACTTGGTGTAACAAAAAAAATTCTTGGTAATCAAATTGAAGCTATAATTTCATTAAAAAAAGCAATCAAAATTAATCCTAATAATGCAGATGTATATAACAATCTTGGATTAACATACATTGAGCTAAAAAAAATTGATCAAGCTGTTTTAAATTTTAAAAAAAGTATAAATCTCGATAAAAATAATCCTTTTTATTATAATAATTTAGGAACTGCTCTTTTAGAAAGCAATAATCTTGAAGAGGCAGAACAAAATCTTAATAAAGCAATTGGATTAAAATCGAATTTTTTTCTTGCCTATAATAATCTTGGATTAATTTACAAAAAAATTAAAAAATTTGATAAAAGTTTGGAATATTTTTACAAATGTATTGAGATTAATAAAAATTTTCCTGATGTATATCATAATTTAGGTGAAACATACCAAGAAATTGGAAATCTAGACACTGCAATTTTAAATTATGAGAATTGTATAAAAAAAAAACCTTATTCTGTAGAAACAATTAATAGTCTTGCTCATCTATTTAAAATTAAAGGTATGTATGAAAAAAGTATTAAACTTTATGAAAATTCAATTGATATAAACCCAAATAATTCTGAAGTTTTTAATAATCTTGGTAATTTAAAAATAATCAAAAAAGAATTTAATACAGCTTCTGAACTTTTCAAAAAATCTTATGAGTTAAATAACCAAAACTCACCAGCATTAGCTTCATATTTTTTTTGCAAAATGTCACTTTGTGATTGGTCAGTACAAGATGAATTTTTTAAAATTAAAAATAAATTAGGAATAATAGGTGCGCCTATCCCGCCATTTTATAGTCTTAGCATGGAGGATAACCCAGTAAATCAAATGAAACGAGCAAAGAATTGGTCTAATTCAAAATTCAATAATAAAGAAATAAACCTAATGTCTTTCAATCAAACAAGAAATAAAAAAATAAAAATTGGCTACTTTTCATCTGATTTTCATGATCATGCAATAATGTTTTTAATTTCTGGTCATTTAAGGACACATGATACTAATAAATTTGAAATTTTCATTTTTAGCTTTGGTAATTCACCTCAAAGTGATTTGTTTAATGACTTGAAAAAAGAGAAAAATTTTAACTTTATAGACATTTCTCAAATGTCAGATAAAGATGCAATAAAATTTATATCTGATAAGAAACTAGATTTTGCAATTGATTTAAATGGTTTCACAGCAAAATCAAGAACTGAAATTTTTTCAGCAAGAATTGCTCCTGTTCAGATAAATTATCTAGGATACCCTGGTACAATGGGATCTTCATTTATAGATTATATTGTTGCTGATAAAGTTTTAATTGATGATGAAACTAGAAAAAATTATTTAGAAAAAGTAATTTTCATGCCAAATACATATCAACCAAATGATAATCAGAGAGCAATAAGTAAAAATAAAACTTCAAAACAAAATCATAATCTTCCAGAAAAATCTTTTGTAATTTGTTGTTTTAACAATACTTATAAAATCAGTAAGAATGAATTTGAGATTTGGGTTAATATTTTAGATAAAATTAAAGATTCAGTTTTATGGTTGTTAGACTGTGAGGATCAAGCTAAAGAAAATCTAATAGAATTTGTTAAAAAAAATAAAATTAGCCCAGAAAGATTAGTTTTTGCAAAAAAAATAAATCATTATCAGCATTTAGAGAGATTAAGTCATGCAGACATATTTGTTGATACTTTTAATTATAACGCACATACAACCTGTAGTGATGCACTATGGGCAGGAATACCTGTAGTTACAAAAAAAGGAAAACAGTTTGCATCTAGAGTTGCTTCAAGTCTGTTAAACGCAGTAGGAATGCAAGAAATGATTTGTGAAACAAAAGAGGAATATCAGAATTTAATACTTGATTTGGCGATAAATAGAAAAAAAATAGTAAAATTAAAAAATAAATTGAGTCAAAATATTAAAACAGAACCTTTATTCGATACTAAGCAATACACAAGTGATTTTGAGAGCACTTTAGAAATAATTTTAAATAATAGATTAAAAAAATTAAAGGACAAAGATATCTTTTTTAAATAATGTGCTGAAAATTATATATCATTGGCTCAATTAATATTGATCAAGTAGTCCGATTTTAATAGAACAAGAAAATGCTTACCAAAAAACAATTATTTACCAGGGGCATGTTGGATATTTCTCCACATATGCTTTCAGTGATTCCATTTGGAATAATTTGTGGAGCAATTGGAGTTGAGCTTGGGTTTAACCCATATTTGGTCTATACAATGTCTTTCATAATTTTTGGTGGAGCTTCACAAATAGTATTTTTACAGTTGTTGTCAGGGGGCGCATCCAGTTTAGTTGCGGTTGCGTCTGTAGGTATTATAAATTCTCGTCATTTATTATATGGAGCAGTTTTATCTGAATATTTAGAAAAATTATCTTTTATTAAAAAATTATTAATTTCGTATGTTGTTGTAGATCAGGGCTTTGCTGAGTCGAATAAATTTTTTAAAAAAAATAGAAGTGAAGAATTTTTACATTTTCATTTAATTGGTACAGGTTGCACAATGTGGGTTTGTTGGCAGATTGCAACCCTTTCTGGAATAATCTTAGGATCATTTGTTCCTGAAGAACTTGGATTGAAATTTGCAATACCTTTAACTTTTATAGCTATTGTTGTTCAAGATTTAAAAAAAATTGATCATGTGATTGTTATGATTATTTGTGGTTTAAGTTCACTATTATTTTTTGATGCCCCATTTAAATCTTACATAATTATTTCACCAGTAATTGCTTTGTTCGTTGCTGCACTATTATTGAGGTTGAAAAAATGACTTTGGCCTCAATTATTTTTGCTGGAATTTTAACTTACTTTACCAGAATGACTATGATCGCTTTAATTAGCAGAGATATGCTTGGTGATAAAATTAAAGCAGTATTAGAATATGTTCCTTCTGCAGTATTCCCAGCAATTATATTTCCAGGAATTTTTATAAATGATTATGGTGCCTTTATAGAAATTAATGATCCTAAAATTTTTGGAGCATTAGTTGCTGTAATTGTAGGTTATTTTTCTAAAAATATAATCGCAACAATTTCAGCTGGATTGGTTTCTTATTGGTTTTTAATATTTGTTGTATTTAATTAGCACCTAATTTTATATTTCTGCTTATGTTAATATCTATTAATTTTGGTTTTGCTAAACTTAGGTTTGACATGAGTTCTACGTACTCATCAACATTCTTGACCTGTAATCTTGGATTAAATTTTTTTTCATTACCAATTGTACTAGATACTTTGCCGTTATAATCATGACCAGGATACAAAATTGTGTCCTCAGGTAATTTTAACAATCTATTAAAGATCGAATTATAAGCATCTTTTGAACTTCCGTTTTGAAAATCTGTTCTACCGGTGCCATTAATTAAAAGAGTATCTCCTGAAAATAAATAGTTATTCATCAAGAAACTATAGCTGTCAGAAGTATGACCAGGTGTGTACATTGCCTTAATTTCTATTTGGTCAATTTTTATTATTTCATCATCTTTTACTTTAATTTCCACAGCATCAGCAGGTGTGTGTTCACCCATGATAGTAGAACAATTTGTAGATTGTTTTAATTTTGATGCACCTGTAACATGATCTGCGTGAATGTGTGTATCTATTACTTTTACTAGATTTAATTCTAATTCATTTAGAATTTCTATATAGCTTTCAACATTTTCAATTACCGGATCGATTATGACTGCCTCGCGACCTTTTGCCGAGGCAATTAAATAAGTGTAAGTCGATGATTTATTATCGAAAACTTGCCTAAAAATCATTTATTATTAATATCAAATTATAATGAATACCTCTACATTTCATTGGTCTTGTAAACATACCTGGAAAAGAAGTGCAAAAAATACAGCGTGGTGTGTACTGGGATGTGCAATTGGAGATTTTGGAACAATATTATTTTTTCAACTAACCGAAATTCCTTTTCCAGTTTTAGGTATAATGATTTTAGCCATAATCAATGGCTTGATTACAAGTATTATTTTAGAAACAATAATTTTAATGATACAAAATTTTAATTTTGTTAACGCATTCAAAACAGCTTGTGGTATGAGCTTAATTTCAATGATTAGTATGGAAATTATGATGAATTTAACTGACTATGTTTTAACTGGAGGCGCAATTTTAACATGGTGGGTGGTGCCAATAATGCTGATTGTAGGTTTTTTAACTCCCTGGCCTTATAATTATTGGAGATTAAAAAAGTTTGGAATTGCTTGTCATTAAGATTAAAGAATTCTTTTTAATAAATTGTCTCCAAAAAATAGTTTGTGAATAATAACAGCAGTTATATGAAGCACTATTAAACCGATGAGGGTATAATTTGAAAGAATATGAATTTCATAAAACTGATCTGCTAAATCAAAATTTTCATTAATTTGAATTTCTCTAAAAATTATTGTTAGTGTTTCCCCGTTAAATAATTTTTTTAATATTCCTGAAATTGTTATTGCTAAAATTGCAATATATAAAAGAACATGGTTTATCTTTGCTAGAAATCTTTGTCCTTTAAAAATACTTGGATCTAATTTTGGAGTTGGATTAAGTATATTATTTATTAATCTTATTATGATTATATAAAAAACAGTTAAACCTAGCGTAACGTGAATATCTTCAATGGTTATTCTTTGATCACCAAAATCTAAATCAACTAAATAAAAACCTAAAGGTATTTGTATAAAAAGAATAATTGCGCTGAGCCAATGTAACGCTTTTGATATAATGCCATACTCTGTTAGGGTATTTGTAACATGCATATTTTATTTAATCATATAAAAAAATATATTAAAATAATTATATTCTCAATTATAAGCCTATTTTTCGTCTCATCTAGTAATGCCGAATTAACAGTTGAGGAGATTGTTAAAAGTAGACAAGCATTATTTAGCAAAAACTATAGTACAGCAAAAAGAGTGCAAGCTTTTTCATCAAAAGGAGATTTTGAAAAAGCAAAAAAACTAATGATTGAAATGAGTGAAAATTACAAAGTTTTGATTGATTTATTTCCTGAAAATACTGAAGATGAATTTGACACTGAAGCTTTACCAACTGTTTGGGAAGAAAAAGATAGATTTAACGAATTAATGACAAAAGCATCTGAGGATATGATAAAACTCACATCTGTTATTGAAGATGCCGATGATATAAGTGGAACCTTGAAACAATTTATGTGGAGTAATTGTAAAGCTTGTCACAGTAGGTATAGAGAAGAACATTAGTTACCAAGATAAAAAATGATACCTCAAAAAGTTAAAGATCATATTCAAGAATATATTAGCCAAGAAGTTTATGTACAAATTGCGATAATTAAGGGCAAAGAAAAGGTTTCAACAGAAAAGGCTATAGATAAGTATTTTAATACAAATCATTTTAGAGATTTTTCAGAGGGTAAACCTTATTTTTATTTCATTGATGGATTAAGAGATAAATGCCTTGGAAAACTTAAGAATTCTCCTATGAGAGATAAGGCAACAGAGGACGAGACTATTAAATTATTACAAAAAAAATTAAATGATCTGACTGATGATGAGCTTGAAGACACTTATTGGGAAATAGAAACAGGAGAATTTTTTTCAGGAGAGCAAATAATAGAATTAGAAAAAAGTTGCAGTGAATTAATTAAAGAGCTTAATCTTTCAAATAAAAATAAAAAAGAAGTTCAAAAAACTATCATGAGTTTTTGTGAAAACTATGAAAAGTTGTGTCAAAAAAAATACCCAGAAGCTCCACTTCCACTAGAAATATTAAAATCAGTAAATTAGTTATAAAAAGGGTTCGCTCTTTAAGTGTATACCTAAAGAGCTCCCTTATATCGCCTCTTTGGCATTATAATCCCGAGAGGAATTTATTTTCGTTATATTTTTTAAATGAAAAGCTGTTCAGCTAAGTATCAGGTGGTGAAAGTATTAACATAAACCTCCTTCTATAAAAAAGGTAATTATAATTTATACAATTTCAATTAATTTATTTTAATTTTGAGCAAATATATTTATTGAATACAACCTAGTGCTTTAGTAGATTCCCGCTAACTTAAGCTACTTCCAAAATTATTTTTTATTTATTAATTCACTTATAAAATTTTCACCGTAACCGTCATCAACAGCTTTTTGAAAATAATTTTTATTTACTTCAGCAACTTTTTCAGCTTCAGGAAAATCTTTTAATAAGTCTTGAATATAAGTTAAATCTTTTACGGAATTACTTGCTGTAAATTTAAATCCAGTAAAATCACCTTTTAACAGATTATCAAAAACTCTATTAAGTGCTGCTGAATTTCCAGAACCAAGTTTTGCAACATCAAATACTTTTTTTAAATCTAAACCCATTTCTGTAGCACTTTTAGCTAAATGATTTACTAATGCAGCATTTCCAAGGGATAAAAAATTATTTAAAAGCTTAGATTTTGCTCCCATTCCAACAGGCCCAAAGTGAAAATATTCTTTACAGAAAAAATTAAAGTATGGTTCAGCAATTTTAAAATTTTCATCTGACGCTCCAACAATACCCCCTAGTATACCTTCCTCTGCCTGAACGGGTCCTCCCATTACAGGACATTCAACATAATTAATATTTTTTGCTTTGAATATTTTCTCTGTTTCCATTGATCCTGTTTTATTATGAGTAGTGATATCAATAATTAAAGTTTTACTATCCAAAATATCAGATATTTTTTCAGAAATTAATTTCGCTATGGGAGTATTGGTAACACACATGAAGATTGCATCTAAATTTTTAATGGAAAAATCTTCAAAGGATTTTACTTCTTCAGCTCCATCGCTAACAATTTTCTCAATTGGTTTTCTATTTTTATTAGCAATTACAAAGAGTTTATTTTTATGTTTTAAAATATTTTTAGCTATTCCATAGCCCATATATCCAACACCAATAAATCCAATATTTTTCATAATTATCTCATCAATTAACTTTTCTTAGTTCCTTCTGTTCGAATAAACATTATACCAAAAACTATAATTCCTATTACACCAACAATTTTATTATAATCAAACGGTACACCAAAAATTAAGAAATTAATAATTGTAGACCAAACTAATTGTGAGTATTGAAAATTTGTTACAAAAGATAAATTAGACAGCTGAATAGCATAAATAATCAAAGAATGACTTACAAAACCTGCTGCACCAAGTAATATTAGATATAGCCAGAAGATGTTTTTTTCTAATGGAACCCAATTAAAAAATATAAATATACTAAAAATAATTGCACCCAGAATAGAGGTATAAAAAATTGCAGCAAAAGGATCGTTATCACCTGATACTAGTTTTGTAAAAAATTGATATAGAGCCCAACAAATTGGTGGAACTATTGGAAAAATTAAATCAACACTAAATATTCTCATACTTGGTCCTAATGAGTAAATAATCGATCCAAAACTTAGCAACATCAAAATTATACCTTTGGGTGTTAATATATCTTTTAAAAAGTATGCTGAAAGTAATGAAACAATTAATGGAGCTGTGAAGAAAACAACATAAATATCTACTAAATCAAATTTCTGTAAAGAATAAAACATAAACGAAGTAGCTGTAACCATTAAAGTAGATCTTATTATTTGAACTTTAAAATTTTTTTTTAAGTTTACTTTTGGTTTAAAAATTAAAAAAAATATAATTAAAGAAATTAAGTGAAAAAAAAATCTTCCCCAAATTGCTTGAGTAATTGGCATAACAGTACCAAGGTATTTTGCCATAGAGTCCATACAAACGAACATGAAAAAACCACCAGCAGCTAATAAAATTACATTAATCAAGGATGTTTGTTGAGGCACAGGAAATATTAATTACATTACAACGCCAACTTGCCAAGGATTAAACTCCTCGTCACCGTAGCCGTTGATTTCACTTTTTGATTTATTTCCTGAAGCAGTATTTACAACTAATTCAAATATTTTTTGACCAACTTCTTCAACTTTTTCTTTTCCTTCAGCAATTGTTCCACAATTAATATCCATATCTTCAGACATTCTTTCAAACATCGCTGAGTTTGTTGAAAGTTTTAAACTTGGAACTGGCTTGCAACCAAAACAGGATCCTCGTCCCGTTGTAAAACAAATTACATTAGCACCTGATGCAACTTGACCAGTAACTGATACTGGATCATAACCTGGAGAATCCATAAAATTAAAACCTTTATTTTTTAAAGGTTCCGCATAGTGCAATACATCTTGAAGGATAGAATTTCCTCCTTTTGCAACAGCACCTAAAGATTTTTCTAATATAGTAGTAAGACCACCTTTTTTATTTCCTGGTGCCGGATTGTTATCCATCGAACTATTATTAATTGAAGTGTAATGCCTCCACCATTCAATTCTTTTAAGTAGTTTGTCTGCAGTCTCTTGTGAGTTAGCTCTATTAATTAATAAATGTTCTGCACCATAAATCTCTGGGGTTTCAGATAAAATTGCACTTCCACCTTTTTTAACCAATAGATCTGCAGCCACTCCTAAAGCGGGATTTGCAGTTATTCCAGAATACCCATCAGAACCTCCACATTGAAGAGCTAGTGTTAAGTGACTTACTGGTTGTGAAGTTCTTTGGACATTATTTGCCTCAGAAAGCAAATTTTTAATTTGTGATAATACTTTATCTACAATTTTTTTAGTTCCACCTTCATCTTGAATTGTCAAAAAATGTATTCGGTTATGTTTTTTTAAAGATTCATCAAATAAACTTACTTGGGCGCATTCACAACCAAGACCTATTACAAAAACATGAGAAAAGTTTGGATGATTTTTAAATCCGTCTATAGTTCTTTGGAAAATTTGCATTCCCTCACTTTCTGTATTCATTCCACATCCAGTTGAGTGAGTAATTGGTACTATGCCGTCGATGTTTGGATAATCTTTTAAAATGTCAGAATATTTAATCTTCTCAACAATCATTTTAGTGACAGTTGCTGAGCAATTTACGGTACTCACTATTCCAATGTAATTTCTAGTAGCAACCTGTCCATTATCTCTTAAAATTCCATTAAAGAAGGTATCTGCTTTTTTATCAATAACATGTTTTTTATCTGTGACTTTAAAATCTCTTTTGAATTCTCTAAATTCTAAATTATGAGAATGCACGTGTTGTCCAGGTTTAATATCATCTAATGCAAACCCAATAATTTGATCATATTTAATGATTGGATCACCTTTTTTAATTGTTTTTAAACAAACTTTATGTCCAAAAGGGATTGGATCGATAGTGCTAATTTCATGACCTTGTATTTTAGTTTTTTCAGGAATAATAAATTGGCTTACGCCCACATTGTCATTCTTATTTAAAACTATTAGATTATTCATAAAATTATTATATAACTATAAATCTAAACAAACCATTATTTAAATTATGCCTAAAAAAAGAAAAAAAAGTTTCAGAAGTCAACAATGGTTCAATAATCCAAAAAACCCTGACATGACGGCTTTATATCTGGAAAGATATTTAAATTATGGTCTCACAAGAAAAGAATTACAATCTGGAAATCCAATTATAGGAATAGCTCAATCCGGAAGTGATCTTTCTCCATGCAACAGGCATTTTATGTCTTTGAGCAAAAGGATAAAAGATGGAATTAGAAGAGCAGGCGGTATACCAATGGAATTTCCTACTCACCCAATTCAGGAAACTGGAAAAAGACCAACAGCAATGTTGGATAGAAATCTTTCTTATTTATCACTAGTTGAAGTTTTATATGGATATCCAATTGATGGAGTTATCCTAACAACAGGATGTGATAAAACTACTCCAGCTGCTTTGATGGCAGCTGCAACTGTAAATATTCCTGCAATAGTTTTATCAGGTGGCCCAATGTTGGATGGAGTTTATAAAGGAAAATTAGCTGGTTCAGGAATGGTAGTTTGGGAAGCTAGAAAAATGTTAGCTAAAGGAGAAATTAAATACGAGGAATTTATGGATATGGTTGCGTCGTCTGCACCAAGTGCTGGACATTGTAATACAATGGGAACAGCTTCTTCAATGAACTCTGTAGCAGAGGCATTAGGAATGTCTTTACCAGGGGGCGCAGTTATTCCAGCTCCTTATAGAGAAAGAGAACAAATTTCTTATGAAACAGGAAAAAGAATTGTTGGAATGGTTCATGAAAATTTAACCCCATCAAAAATTATGACACGTAAAGCTTTTGAAAACGCAGTCGTAGTTGCAAGTGCTATTGGTGGATCAAGTAACTGCACAGCTCATCTAAGTGCTATTGCAAAACATATGGGAATTAAATTTGATCTTTCTGATTGGCAAAAACTTGGACACAATATTCCTTTATTGGTGAATTGCCAACCTGCAGGAGAATACTTAATGGAAAGTTTTCATAGAGCTGGAGCAATACCTGCGGTAATGAAAGAATTAATTAAAAACAAAAAAATTCATACAAAAATAAAGACAGTTACAGGAAAAACTGTAGGAGAAAATTTAAGAAAGAAAGTTGATGTAGATAATAAAGTAATTAAAACATTTAAGAACGCATTGACCGAAAAAGCTGGTTTTTTAGTTATGAAAAGCAACTTTTTCTCTTCTGCTATTATGAAAACATCTGTAATCAGTAAAGAATTTAGAGATCAATATTTATCAAATCCTAAACACCCAAATGTTTTTGAATGTAAAGCTATAGTTTTTGAAGGTCCTGAGGATTATCATAAAAGACTTAATGATAAGAAGTTAAAAATAGATGAAAACTCTCTATTAATTATTAGAGGCTGTGGACCAGTTGGTTACCCTGGATCAGCTGAAGTGGTTAATATGCAACCACCAGACAGATTGTTAAAAAAAGGAATAAGACATTTACCAACGTTAGGTGATGGAAGACAAAGTGGAACATCAGAAAGTCCATCAATTTTACATGTCTCACCAGAGTCTGCAGTAGGTGGAGATCTAGGAATTGTTAAAACTTACGACAAAATAAAAATAGACTTAAATAAAAGAAGAGTTGATTTATTGATTTCTCAAGCTGAGTTTAAAAAACGAAGAAAAAATAAAAAAGTATTTAAACCAAATAATCAAACTCCTTGGCAGGAAATATTTAGAAATACTGTTGGTCAATTAGATGATGGTGCATGTATTAATTCTCGAGGTAAATATTTAGACGTATCACATACCAAAGGTTTACCAAGAGATTCTCACTAATATGAAGCCAAAAATATTAGTTTCTAGAAAAATCTCAGATTTAGCAGAAGAAAAACTTCAAAAAGAATTTGAAGTAACTCTTAATCCAAAAGATGAACCTATTCCAGAAAGCGAATTAATTAAAATTGTTAATAATTATGATGGAATGATATCAACAGGTTTTGATAAAATTGGTGAAAATTTATTTAAAAATTTAAATGGTAAATTAAAAATTATAGCTCAAGTAGGCGTTGGTTATGATAATATTTCAATTAAATCTGCTGAAGAAAAAAAAATTAAAGTAACAAATACTCCAAATGTGTTAAATGAGGCAGTTGCTGAAACTACTATACTTTTGATTTTAGCTGCATCTAGAAGAATTGGTGAAGCCTATAATTTAGTCAGAGCAGACAATTGGAAAAATCAAAAACCAGATTTAACTAAATTTATGATTGGAAATTCTGTTACAGGCAAAACTTTAGGTATCATTGGTATGGGTCGTATTGGTAGAATGGCTGCAAAATCTGCTAAAGCATTTGGTATGAAGATTATTTATTACAATAGAAATAAACTTTCTGATGATCTAGAAAATGGTGCAAAATATTATTCTAATATAAAGACGATGTTACCAGAATGTGATTTTTTAAGTATTCACACACCTGCAACAGCTGAGACCAAACATATTCTTAATTCATCAACAATAAGCTTGTTACCCAAACATGCTGTAGTTATTAACACCTCAAGAGGATCAACTATTGATGATGATGCGTTGATAGATGCATTAGAAAATAAAAAAATTTATGCAGCAGGTCTAGATGTTTTCAATAATGAACCAAATTTAGATAAAAGATATTTAAAATTAGATAACTGTTTTGTTCTACCTCATATCGGTAGTGCGACTCATGAGACGAGATTGGCAATGAGTATGATGGCAGTGGATAATATTTATTGTTATTTTAGTAAAAAACCTCTTATTTCAGAAGTAGTTTAGAACAACTATAAGTTGTCTGTTTAGAGAATATATATAATTTCTATATATAAAAGTTAAACGAAATTATTGATCTCAAAAACCATTTATGATTAACTTTCGAAAAAACATAAACGAGAGGAAGATAATGTTTAAACTTATATCTAAAACTATAGCAGCTGTAGCTATTGTTTCAGTTGCTTTATTTGGCTCTGCAAATGCAAAGACTTTAAAGATTGAAACACACTTTACTGCTAGTTCACCTAATGGTGAAGTTGCGGCTCAATTCGCTAAAAACGTAGAGAAATTTTCTGGTGGAAGCTTGAAAATAGAAATGTTCTACTCATCATCAGTAACAGGTAAATCTGCTGAGGTGTTTAACTCTGCACAAACTGGAATTATCGATTGTGATATGACTGGTGCTGGTTACCAAACTGGTAAAAATGCAGCATTCCAATTCGCAGGTGATGTAATGGGTGGATACGATAACCCATATCAACAATATGAATTCTTGAATTTCCCAGGAGCTCAAGAAGCTGTTGATGCACTTTACAATAAATATGGAATGACTTTAATTGGTTGGTGGATACCAGGACATGAGTCTTTAATATCTAGCAGACCAATTCCAGATGTTGCTTCATTGAAAGACTTTAAATTCAGATCACCTCCAGGAATGGAAAGTATGATCTTTACTGCACTAGGTGCTAAACCAATCGTTATGGACTTTGGTGAAGTTCCTACTGCTTTACAAACTGGTCTAATCGATGGTGCTGACTATTCATCTCTAGCAACTAACTATGCAGGTGGACACTATGAGCAAAATAAATATGCTACATATCCAGGTTTCCACTCAATGCCAGCTGACCACTTAGCTTGTAATACAAAAGTTTGGAAAAAGCTAAAACCTCATGAAAGAGGAGCGATGAAAGCAGGTATTGAAATTGCTGGAAGAACAATCACTAGCTTAGTTGAGAGAAAAAACGCTGAAGCAGTTAAAGCTTTAAATGAAATGGGCGTTACTCTTCATGACTGGTCTAGAGAAGATAGACTTAAATTCAGACAAGCTGCTTTAGGAGCTTGGGAAGAATGGAAGAAAAAATCTCCAGAGGCTGCTGAACTTATAAAAATACACACAGCTTATATGAAAGCTAACGGTATTTTATAATTTAAAGTACATAATTAAATTTTGAAGGGCCTGAAAAGGCCCTTCATAGAAAAAGAATTTTAAAATTATGCTTGATAAACAACTACAGGAACAAAATGAAAAAGTTGCAAGCAAAGATGATTTTCCAATAAATTGGATTGATAGAGTATCCTTATTTTTAAGCCACACAGTTAAATATTTAATTCCTGTAATTGTAATTGTGATGATGTATGAAATTTTTATGAGATATGTATTGTTTAAACCAACTTTATGGGCGAATGAATTATGCCTATGGCTTGCTGGTGTTTGTTATTTAGTTGGTGGAATATATGCAACAAGATTAAGAAGCCATATTAGAATAGTATTATTGTATGATTGGGTTAGCAGACCTACACAGAGAATTTTTGATCTAATTAGTACGTCGATTATTGTTCTTTTCGCAGCAGCTGTAATTTATGGAGGCATGGAAGATGCATACAGATCATTTATAAATTGGGAGAGATTTGCAACTTATTGGGATCCACCAATTCCTGCTACCATGAAGCCACTGACACTTCTGTGTGTTTTCCTTATTGCTGTTCAATCTGTAAATAATTTGATTATTGATTGGAGAAATCCGAAGGAAAAACAATACGACCCTTCTAAAGAATTGAAATAAAATGGATATAGGATCACTTTCGATAATACTTATAGTAGGATTATTATTACTTATATCTATAGGTGTTCCAATGGGTTTTGCATCTGGTTTTATGGGTGCAGTACTAGTATTTTTATATATAGGAGAACATGCTTTAGGGATTTTACTTTCAAGATATTATTCTCTAGTTGTTACTTACTCTTTCTTGTCGGTTCCTTTATTTATATTTATGGCCTCCTTGCTAGAACGTTCAAATATTGCAAGAGATTTATATGATGCATTAAATGCTTGGTTAAGAAAAACTAGAGGTGGAGTAGGTGTTGTGACTGCCATCATGGCAACAATCATGGCAGCGATGAGTGGAATCATTGGTGGAGAAATAGTTTTATTAGGTTTGATTGCATTACCACAAATGTTGAGATTAAAATATGATCAAGATATGTCGATTGGTATAATTTGTGCATCAGGATCTTTGGGAACAATGATACCTCCTTCAATTGTTTTAATTATTTATGGATTAACTACTGAAACCTCAATTACTATGTTGTTTCAAGAAGCTATTGTTCCTGGTTTAATGATTTCAGGTTTAATAATTACATACATTTTAATTCGAACAAGATTACAACCACATCTAGCACCTTTGAGTGACGAGCCAGCTTTAACTTTAAAAGAAAAAATGTCATACCTTCCAGGTCTTTTACCTCCAATCGGTATAGTAATAATTGTATTAGGTTCAATTTATTCTGGAATGACAGGTATTACAGAAGCAGCTGGAATGGGGGTGGTTGCTACATTAATTATAATTTTTGCAAGAAAAGAACTTACGTGGTTTTTATTTAAAGATGCATTAACAAGAACTTTTAAAGCTTCAGGAACTATTTTAACCATTACTTTTGGTGCCACAGTTTTAGCAGGTGCCTATTCTCTTGCAGGGGGTCCAAAATATGTAGCAGAGACTATTTTGGCTTATGATTTAAAACCAATGTACTTAATTTTCATGATGCAGATAATGTTTTTAATAATGGGCGCATTTATGGATTGGGTTGGAATTGTATTGTTAGCAATGCCGGTATTTTTACCAATAGTTATAGCTCTTGGATTTGATCCAATTTGGTTTGGAATATTATTTTGTGTAAATATGCAAGTTTCATTTTTAAGTCCACCATTTGGGCCCGCCGCTTTTTATTTAAAATCTGTTGCTCCTCCACATATTTCATTAACAGATATATTTAGAGGTTTTGCTCCATTTATAGTTATTCAATTAATAGTATTAGCATGTGTTATGTTCTTCCCAGAGGCAATGACACAAAACTTCCACGAGTTTAAACCAAAACCATGATGAAAATAGGCTTTATTGGAACAGGTCTTATGGGCCTGCCAATGGCTAAAAATTTATTAAAATCAGATTTTAAACTAAAAGTATTCAATCGTTCAATTAATAAAGCAGAACCTTTGAAAGAGTTTGGCGCTGAAATATCAAAAACATTAGGTGAAGTTGTTAAAGATAATGACTTTATTATTACAATGTTAACAGATGATAGCGCTGTTGATGCAATAATGAGTAATTCAGATTTATTAGAAAATTTAAAATCTGGATCAACTGTTATTGATATGAGTTCGGTTAAACCAACGACAGCAAAAAAATATGGAAATAGTCTAAAATCAAAAAATGTAAATTATTTAGATGCACCGGTTTCAGGAGGAACAATTGGAGCTGAGGAAGCTTCATTAGCTATAATGGTTGGAGGAGAGCAAAGTGTCTTTGATAATTCTATAAATATTTTAAAAGCTATGGGAAATCCAACTTTAGTTGGACCAATTGGTAGTGGACAAGTTTCAAAGTTAGCAAATCAAATTGTGGTAGGGGTTACCATAGGAGCGGTTGCGGAGGCAATAACTTTATGTGAAAAAGCTGGAGCTGACCCAGTAAAATTAATTAAAGCTCTTTCTGGAGGTTGGGCGGATAGTAAAATTTTACAAACACATGGAAAAAGAATGATAGATAAAGATTTTACTCCAAAAGGTAAAACTTTTACCCATTTAAAAGATATGAATAACATTTTAGAGTGTGCAAATTCATATAATACACATTTACCTATTTCAAATTTAGTGAAAGAAATGTATAAAACCCTTGTCGATAATGGTCATGGAAACACTGATCATAGTTCACTTTATAATGAAATCGAAAGGATAAATAAAAAATGAGCGGAAGATTAGAAGGTAAAAAAATTCTCGTAACAGCAGCAGGACAAGGAATTGGAAAAGCAACAGCAATAGCATTTCATAAAGAGGGCGCTCATGTAACTGCTACTGATTTAAATGATAAAACTTTAGCTGATTTAAACAAAGAATATCCTGAGATTAAAGTGCAAAAGTTAGACTCAACAGACAACAACGCAATTTTAGAATTTACTAAAACTTTAGATAAAGTTGATGTTTTATTTAATGCTGTTGGATTTGTTCATCATGGAACAATATTAGAATGTGATGAAAAAGATTGGGATTTTTCCTCTAATGTAAATGTTAAGTCGATGTTCTTTATGTGCAAAGCTATTTTACCTTTAATGATTAAACAAAATGGCGGAAGTATTATTAATATATCTTCATGTGCATCTAGCTTTAAAGGTTTTCCGAATAGATTTGTTTATGGAACAACAAAGGGTGCGGTGATTGGTTTAACAAAGGCGATTGCAGCAGATTTTGTTAAAAAAAATATTAGATGTAATTCAATTGCGCCAGGTACAGTTTATTCGCCTTCTTGGCAAGATAGGGTCAATCAAAGCCCAGATCCTGTCCAAGCAAAAAAAGATTTTATAGCAAGACAACCTATGGGAAGATTAGGTACGGCAGAAGAAATAGCAGCTGTGGCTGTATATTTGGCAAGTGATGATGCAACATTTACAACAGGAAGTACAATTCATGTTGATGGTGGAATTTCAATATAATCAAATAACAAAAGGATAATTATGAAATTATTAAGAGTAGGACAAAAAGGAAGCGAAAAGCCAGCTGTTTTAGATAAAGATGGCAAAATCAGAGATATTAGTTCTCATGTTAAAGATTTAAATCCTGATCATTTAAATTTTGAGACTATTTCTAAATTACAAAGTGCTGATTTATCTTCTTTACCAGAATTATCTGCAAGTGACCGAATAGGATCTTGTATTACTAAGCCAGGTAAATTTGTTGCAATTGGATTAAATTATTCTGATCATGCTGCTGAAACTGGAGCTGATGTTCCTTCTGAACCAATAGTTTTTATGAAAGCTACTAGTTGTATAGTTGGACCTAACGATGACGTTGAAATAGTTTCTGGATCTAAAAAATTAGACTGGGAAGTTGAACTTGGAATTATTATAGGAAAAGAAACAAAACATATTTCTGAAAGCCAAGCTCAAGATCATATATTAGGGTATTGTTTGGTTAACGATGTGAGTGAAAGAGAATGGCAAATTGAAAAAATGGGTCAATGGGTTAAAGGAAAATCCCACGACACTTATGGACCAATCGGCCCTTACTTTGTTACTAAAGATGAAATTGCAGATGTTAACAACTTAAAGATGAGTTTAGATGTTAATGGAAAAAGAATGCAAACAGGTAATACAAGTACAATGATATTTAACGTCGATGTTATTGTCTCTTATTTGAGTAAATATATGTCTCTTCAAGCAGGTGATATAATTACAACTGGAACACCTCCAGGAGTTGGTATGGGAATGAAACCTCAGCAATTTTTAAAAGTAGGTGATACTATGAAATTGTCAATTGAAAACTTAGGAGAGCAGAACTCTAAGGTAGTTGCTATATAATTAATTGTGAAAATAACTTCTATTAAAAGTCATGTACTTAGATATGAGTTAGAAAAAGAACTTGGTTACTCACAACAGTATTATAAACATCGTACAGCTCATCTTGTTGAAGTTCAAACAGACGAAGGAATAACAGGTTGGGGTGAATGTTTTGGTCCTGGAAATATAGCTTTAGCAAACAAGTTTATTGTTGAAAAGGTTATACAGCCTTTAGTAATTGGTGAAGACCCTTTAAATAAAGAATATATCTGGCAAAAAGTATACAATCTTTTAAGAGATAGTGGTCAAAAGGGAATGCCAATTCAAGCATTATCAGGAGTGGATATTGCTTTATGGGATATTCTTGGAAAGAAAACAAACGCCCCTCTTTATCAACTTGTTGGTGGCAAATGCAACAATGAAGTTCCAGTTTATGGATATGGAATGATGTTACAAAAAAAATCAGTTGATCAATTGGTCGAACTTTTCAAAGAAGAGTCTAAGCAAATAAAATCAAAAAATTTTAAAGCTATGAAAATGAAAGTTGGATTAGGTCCAAAAGAGGATTTAAAGTTAGTTCAAGCTGTAAGAGACTCAATTGGAAAAGATTTTAAGTTAATGGTTGATGCAAACCACGCTTATAATTTGAAAGATGCTCTTTATGTTGGAAAAGGACTTGATGAATTAGATATTTATTGGTTTGAGGAACCTGTTGCTCCTGAGGATTATAATGGTTATCGAGAATTGAAAAAAAATATATCAACTAGTGTTGCAGGCGGTGAAGCAGAATTCACAAAGTATGGATGGAATAAATTAATATCAAATAAATGTATCGATATAGCTCAACCAGAAGTATGTGGGTTGGGTGGTATCACAGAATATTTGAAGGTTGTAGCCCTAGCTCAGGCTTACTTTGTGCCAGTAATTAATCATGTATGGGGGTCTGCAATTAGTATTGCTGTAAACCTTCATTTGTTGACAGCTCAACCTGATATGCCAGGGGGATTATTTCCAACAAAATCAATGCTTGAGTTTGACACGACAGAAAAAAATATCTTTATAACAGATCTACCACATGAAAATTTTTCAATTTTAGATCAAGTCAAAGAGAATAATGGATTTGCATCAGTGACAGACAATGTAGGTATTGGTATAAATCCTAATGAAGACTTTATTAAAGAGTTTGAGGTAAATGAATAAAATCAAAACTACAGAACCAAAACCAATTTGGAAAATAAGATGCACTTTAGGTGAAGGAACACTTTGGGTTAAAGAGCATAATTCTATTTATTTTGTAGATATAAAAAAAAAGAAAATTTGTTCTTTAAATATTAAAAATAAAAAAAAGAAAATACTTAAGGTTAATAAAGAAGTAGGTTTCATTGCTCATATAAAAGATCATATATTCATTTTAGGATTACAAGGTGAATTAAGAATTCAAAATTTAAAATCAAAAAAAGTTTTAAAATCAATACCCATAGAACCAAAAATAAAGTTAAACAGAATAAACGATGGTAAAACAGATCCTACTGGAAATCTTTGGTTTGGTACCATGGATAATTTAGAAAGAAAAATTCAAAAAGGATCTTTATATAAATTAAATAAAGATCTTAAATTAACTAGAGTGGACAAAAACTATAGAATCACAAATGGTCCAGCATTTATTGATCAGTATAATTTTTACCATACAGATAGTCCAAAAAAAACCATCTATAAAATTAAGATAAATAAAAATAATAAAATTGTTAGTAAAAATATATTTAAGAAATTTTCTTTAGATGAAGGAGTTCCTGATGGTATGACTCTAGATAAAAATAAAAATCTGTGGGTTGCGCATTTTCATGGTGCATGTGTTTCAGTATTTAATAACAGAGCAAAATTGATTCACAGAATCAAGTTTCCTGCAAAAAACATTACTAATTGTGCATTTGGAGGTAAAAATAATCAAGAACTCTTTATTTCAACAGCAACAAAAGGAATGAACAAAGCAGATCTGCGAAAATTTAGATATTCAGGATTCTTTTTTAGTGTAAAAACAAATGCTAGAGGAGTTTTACAAAAAAAATTTATTATAAGTAATGAAGAAAAGAGATCTTTACTATGAACGAATACCAACAAAGCTTTTAAGAGATGATATTAGATTATTAGGAACTTTTCTTGGAAGAGTAATTAAAGATCAAGAAGGTTCAGTTTTTTTTGAAATTGTTGAAAAATTTAGATTATTATCAAAAAATACTTTATCAGATAAAAATAAAAGTAAAATTTTTTCAAAAATTTCGAAAGAAGTAAAAAAACTTTCACCTAAAAATACGTTTAAATTAACAAGAGCATTTTCACATATTTTAAATTTAATGAATTTAGCTGAGTCATTAGATGCATCTAGAAAGTTAAATGAATTTGAAAATCCATATTTTAAAAGTAAAAATCAAAATCTTTTCATTGAAGATATAATAGAAAGTTTATTTAAAAATAAAAAAATTCCTGATAAAAAAATTTACGAACAAGCCACAAAACTTGATATTGGCATTGTGCTTACTGCTCATCCTACTGAAGTAAAAAGAAGAACTTTAATTCAAAAATATGCCAATTTAATTGAAATTATGGAGCAAAGACATCTTTATAAAAAATATCCATCTAAGATTATAGAATTAGATAGAAAGCTTTACTCAGAGATTGCAATAATATGGAAAACAGATGAGCTAAAAAGGACTAAACCATCTCCGTTAGATGAAGCGAGGTGGGGTTTAGCTGTTATCGAGGACAGTCTTTGGGACACTATTCCTAAAGTTTACAAAAGACTTAACGACATATTCAGAAAAAATTTAAAGAAAGATTTACCCCGTGATTTTAATCCAATTCAATTTGGTTCATGGATGGGCGGAGACAGAGATGGAAATCCTAATGTAACAGCTGAAGTTACAAAGAAAGTAATATTATTTTCTAGATGGCAAGCTGCAAAATTATATGAGAAAGAACTTACTAAATTAATACAAGATTTATCAATGGAAGATTGCTCTACAAAAATTAAAAGAGCAACAGGAAACAGTTATGAACCTTATAGAGTTTATTTAAGACCAATTAGGGATAAAGTTAGACTCACCCATCAATTAATTGAAAATCATTTAAATAACAATGCAGATTTAGACGAAAAAAAATTAATTCAAAATAAAAATGAAATAACTCTTCCATTAAGAGAAGTAAGAAATTCATTAAAAGCAAACCGAGGAGAGTATATTGCAAATGCAGACCTATTAGATTTAATGAGAAGAGTAAGGTGCTTTGGAATTAATTTAGCAAGATTAGATATAAGACAAGAGGCAGATAGACATGAAAAACTTTTAAACGAAATTTTTAAAATCAAAAAAAATATAAAATATTCTTCTCTAACTGAAATAGAAAAAATAAAATTATTAAATAAATCCATAAAAGAAAAAAAATTTTTTGTAGATAAAATAAAAATAAAAGATAAAGAAAATAAAGAAGTCTGGAATACATTCAAACAGATATCAAAAACACCAATTGAGTGTCTAGGTGCATATGTAATATCAATGACCTCAACAGCATCTGATATTTTATCTGTTTATTTTTTACAAATGCAGGCACAAAACAAAAATTTATTAAGAGTTGTGCCACTTTTTGAAACTTTGGATGATTTAAAAAACGCTAATGGTGTAATGACAAATTTATTCAAACTTTCATGGTATAGAAAAATGATTAATTCAAAGCAGGAAGTAATGATTGGATATTCTGATTCCAGTAAAGATGCTGGAAAATTATCTGCAAGTTGGCATCAATATAAACTTCAAGAGGAGCTTAGAAGTTTAGCTAAAAAATATAAAATAGATCTTGTTTTCTTCCATGGTAGAGGCGGATCTCCAGGAAGAGGAGGTGGACCTATTCAGGCTACTTTAAAATCACAACCTTCTGGAACAGTTAATGGTAAAATTAGAATTACTGATCAAGGAGAGGTAATTCAACAAAAGTATGGATATAAACCTTTAGCTGAATATAATCTTTGTAGCTATATCGGCTCTGTAATGGATGCTTCTTTAAATCCACCTCCAAGATCAAAATCAAATTGGCGTGATTTGATTCAAAAAATGTCAGAAATTTCAACATCCTCATATAGAAAATACTTAAATCAAAGTGAGGATTTTATTCGTTATTTTAAAACGGTTACACCTCATAAATCACTTGGAAAGCTTGCGATTGGCTCAAGACCAACCAAAAGAAAGAATGTTGATAACATCCAAGGTTTAAGAGCAATCCCATGGGTTTTTGCATGGACTCAAATTAGATTAATGTTACCTGCTTGGCTTGGGACAACTGAGGCATTGAGATATGGTTCAATCAAAAAGTTCAAAAGAACAATGACTGACATGGAGAGAAATTGGCCTTACTTTGTATCAACTATGGATATTTTGGATATGGTAATTTCTAAAGTAGATCCAGAAATATCAGTTATTTATGAAAATAATTTAGCTGATGCCTCATTAAAGAGAATTGGTAAAAAATTAAGATTTCAATTTGAGGCATTGGTCAAATTGCATAATAAAATTACACCTAAAGAAGTGGTAAAAGAGAGAAAAGAATTTAGAAAGTCTTTATTTATTAGAAACAATTACACTGAGATGTTAAATATACTGCAGGCAAATGTAATGAATAAATTAACAAATAAAAAATATAAAAATTTAGATAAAAAATTTCTTGAAGATGCTTTAATGACATCGATTGCAGGTATTTCAGCAGCAATGAAAAATACTGGATAAATGTTTGAATACTTAATTGCTTTTGGAGCAGGACTGATAAGTTTTTTGTCTCCATGTGTTCTACCTCTAATTCCTGGATATATTTCTTATATCTCAGGTCAATCATTGCAAGAAATTTTAAATCAAAATAAAATAAACTTTTTTCCATTAATTTTATTTTGTTTTGGGTTTTCAACTGTATTTGTAGCTTTAGGAGCATCAGCTTCTTTTTTAGGACAGGCACTTTTACAAAATTCAGAAGTGTTAAGAATTTCAGCTGGAATAATTATAATAATTTTTTCTCTTCAATTAATTGGAATAATTAATATTCCATATTTAAACTTAGAAAAAAGATTTGATGCAAAAAAATCAAGCAACTTTCTTTTTCCATATGTGATTGGTGTTGCTTTTGGTTTTGGTTGGACACCATGTATTGGTCCAATTTTAGGTTCGATTTTAGCTTTAGCATCTATTGAAGAAACTTTATCCAGAGCTGTAATATTGTTAATTTCTTACTCATTGGGTCTTGCTATCCCATTTGTTTTATCTGGATATTTAATTCAAAGATTTTTATTATTTTCTAAAAATTTTAAGAAAAATATTAATTTAATATCAAAAATTGGTGGAATAACTCTATTAGTTACAGGTATTTTAATTTTAACTAATCAATTACAAGCAATAGGATTTTATATAATTGAAATCTTTCCATTTATGCAAAAATTCGGATAAAAAGTATTAATGAAGATTTATCAAATAGACTCCAGTGCTAGAAAAAAAGGCTCTACCTCAAGAGCTTTAGCAAAAAAACTTTTAGATAAAATTAAAAAACCAGAAGATGAAGTAATTTATAGAGATTTAGATGATGAGATGCTTTTTGTAAGTGGGCTTACAGAATCTGGAATGAATATTGATGAAAAAGACCAAACAGAAGAACATAAAAAAATGTTTGAGCTTTCTGACAAGCTTGTAAAAGAATTAAAAGAAAGTGATGTCATTATAATTTCAGCACCAATTTATAATTATGGACCACCAGCAACTCTTAAAGCTTGGTCGGATTTAGCTGCTCGTATAGGTGAAACTTTTAAATTTAAACCAAATGGTAGAAGAGAGGGATTGTTAAAAAACAAACAAGCATATCTAGTTATTACCTCTGGAGGAACAAAATTAAATAGTTCAGAAGATTTTTTGACTCCTTGGTTAAAATTTATTCTTAACTTTTTTGGTATAGAAAAAGTAGATATAATTAGTGCAGACCAAATGGCACTAGATTATGAAAAATCAATCAAAGAGGCTGAAGCGCAAATAGAAAATTTGTTTAAAGATTAAACTTTCTTTTTAAGTGTCTAAGTTTTCCCTCGGTACTATCGTAATCAATATAACAACCTTGTAAAAATCTTTCACCTTCTTTTGTCTCATAAGATGTTCTTCCATGGAGAAGTCTGTGATTATCCATCATCATTAAATCTTTTGGCTCGAGTTTGAATTCAATTCTATATTTATCTGAATTATACATTTCGGATATTTTTTTTCTTGCTTGGTAGTAAAGATCTAATTTTTCTTTTTCTAAAACTGGAACATAGTCTAATCTAGGACTAAATCTTACCTGCTTGAAACTCTTATCCTCATTTAGTTCAATCAAGGGAGAGATAGTTTCTAAAATTACTTCTTTGTCTATGAATCTAAATCTAACTTTTACTTCAGTTAAAATTTTATAAAATTCTGGGTACTGATTTTTTAAATCTTCAGTAACTGTATAACCGTCTACCAATGTTGATAATCCTCCTGAAACTTTACTTTCTATACAATGTAAAATTTGAATACATGGTACAGGATTTCTATATGGATTGTCAGTATGAGGTGCTAATGCCAATGAAGTATAAGCAAGATCGTTTGGATCAGGTTTAGATTTTACATTAAAATATTCGCCAAAATTTGTTCTTCGAACACTGCCTATAGAATTTGCAAATTCTATAATATAATTTTTAGATGTTGGAATATTTTTAATTATTACAAAACCATATTTGTAAAACGAAACAAGTAGATCGTGCATCTCTTTACTTTCGTAAAAATTTTCTTGATATTCAAAATTTTTTATATTTTTTAAAGAGGAGTCCCATTTGGTTTTTTCAATAGATTTTATTACAATATCTTCTTTTGAAAATTCAGAAGTAATTTTGTCAATTTCTAATTTTGAATACACACCATCATTAAAATCAACCTCTAAGTATTTTTCATTAAGTTTTGCTTTATTTATTGAAACATCATTATTTAAAAAGGTAGGATCAAAAAGTCTTTGCTGAGTTCCTTTATCTAAATACTCCTCACCATTAACTCTTTCTCTTAACCAGAAAGGGTGAATTTCTTTTTTTTCAGACCCATTATTAAAATAAACCTTATTTTCAACTAACTCGATTTTCATAATAGTAAGCTAAGGATTATTTAAAATTTAACTTTAATCAACATAAATTAAATAGTAAGAGTTCATTGTGAAAAAATTTGATACAAAAAAATATCCAATATATGCAAGCTTTTTAAATCAACTTGCTAAAGATTTAACTAAGTTTTATTACACTAAGTTAGATAAGCCATTTAAGATAACCAATAAGATGAAAGGCAAAGGTTACGATCCTGTAACAACATCAGACAAAGCATTTGAAAAATTTATAAGATCTAAAATTTCAAAAAAATTTCCAAACCACCAAATTATAGGTGAGGAGTATGGTCATAAAAATACTAAAAGCGAATTTTCATGGGTAATTGACCCAATTGATGGAACCAGATCATATGTTGTAGGCAATCCTAGTTGGAGCAATTTAATTTCGCTAAATTACAATGGAGAGCCAGTTTTAGGATTAGCAAATTTTCCTAAAATGAGAAAATATTATTTAAATGTAAATAAAAATACGGCATATGTCTTTGAAAATAATAAAAAAAGAAAACTTAAAGTTAATAGTAAATTAAATTTTACTAATGCAAAATTAGCTGCTGCTTTTCACAATCAATTAACTTTGAAGCAACAATCAAAGATTAAAAAATTTATTAAACGAATGCAATTTCCTTGTTTTGATGCATTAACATATTGCCAATTAGCAGAAGGAAGACTTGAAATGGTTTCACAATGTGCAAATAAAATTTGGGATATTCATCCAATTATGCCAATAGTGAGAGCAAGTGGTGCAATAGTGACGACATGGGGAAATAAAAATCCTGTGGTTGGGGGAAATATTATTGTCTCAAATAATATAAGTAATCATAAAAAGATTCTAAAATTATTAAAACCATTAGCTGAATGATATCAGAAAGAGCTCAATCGATTTTAGATTTCTGGTTTAAAGAAACTCCATCTGAAATGCGTTTCAAAAAAGATGAAAAGTTTGATCAAAAAATTAAAGATAGTTTTTTACAAGATTATGAACTTGCTTGTCAAAACGAATATGATGATTGGCAAGATAATCCTATGAGTTGTTTAGCACTAGTTGTTTTATTTGATCAATTTTCAAGAAATATGTTTAGAAATGATAAGAAAGCTTTTGCACAAGATCAAAAAACTAGATTGATTGTAAATGATGCTGTTTATTCAGGTTACTTAGAGACTATGAATGTAGATCAAAGATTTTTTATGTTATTGCCATTAATTCATAGTGAGGAAATCAGTGATCATGAAATGGCTTATTACTTATTAAATAAATATTTAAGAGAACACGATGGTTACAACAAAATAAAAAAATTTTGGCAAGATCATACAAAAGTAATAAGACAATTTCATAGATATCCTCATAGAAATGAAATTTTAGGAAGAGAATCTACTGAAGAAGAAATAGAATTCTTAAAAGGTCCAAATTCTTCTTGGTAAAATGAATTTAGAATTTATTTTCAAAGTTATAGATAAAGATGAGTGGCAAAATGCTAAACAATCTGGAACTTATGGTGGTTCAGAAAAAGATCTTAAAGATGGATATATTCACTTTTCAGAAGAAGATCAGGTAAAGGAAACTTTAAATAAATATTATCCTAAAAAAGAAAATCTAGTTTTGTTAAGAGTAAATGCTTTTAAGCTTGAACATTTATTATGGGAGCAGGCATCTAATGGAGACATGTATCCTCATTTATACTCACCTTTAGATACTAGCACTGTTGTGAACGAATATGAGTTGCCATTAAATGAAGATGGAAGCCATGAGCTTCCAGAGATTTTAAAAAAATATCAGTTTAGTCGACCAAGGTAATTAACCATTACTACACCAACAATAATAAGGATAATTCCAATAGTTCCATAAATATTAGGAACTTGATTAAATTTTAAAACAGCAAAAAGAACAACACCAGTTACTGTTAAGCCACTGTAAGTGGAGTAGGCAAATCCAACAGGAAGTGCTGACATTGCTTTTGCAATTGAAAACATTGTAATACACATAAATAAAATACACAAAACAGAAGGAGTTAGTTTTGTAAATCCTTCAGAGATTTTAGCAAAACTATTTGATGCAATACCAAAAATTATTCCGTTAGCTAAAAATAAGTATCCTAATAATGGTTTCATAACTATTCTTTTGAAGCGATTTTATTAACTAAAGTCCTCATTAAAGGAGCGAGAGTAAATGCTGCTATTAAAGCAATTGGATAAGCAAACATTATAGAATACCCCCATCTAAAAAAGAAACCATCTGAAACACCTGTATTTACAGCTACAACTACTCCACTCATAATAACACTCATTCCTAAAGACATTAAAATCATAAATACTGGTTGAGCGTATTTCTTATTAATCATCGTTAATTATTACCTAACAGGTTGACCATTAAAACACCAAAAATAATAAAAGCTAATCCAATTAATGAGTATAAATTAGGAACTTGATTAAATCTAATTACTCCAACCACTACAGTTGCTATAATTGTTAAGCCTGCAAAAGAAGCATAAGTAATTCCTATTGGGATATTTTTCATTACCAATGATAGAGCATACATACATAATACAATTGTAATTGCGGTAATTATACTTGGAATTAAAAGGGTAAAACCTTCCGCACTTTTTGCAAAACTATTTGAAGTAACACCTAAAAAAACTGCAATGCCTAAAAATAAATATGAAGTAGCAAGACTCATTCCAAGACTTTAAATTAATTTAAAGAGAATATATATAATTATTTAAACGACCATTTAATTGCATCTTCCATTCTATCATCGCCCCAGAAGAGTTCATTTTTTACAATAAAAGACGGGCTACCAAATATTTTATTTTTACGAGCTGAGTTTGTATTTTCATTGTATTTTGTTTCAATATCTGAAGATTTTGCTTCAGAGGTTATTTTATCTTTATCTAAGCTTAATTCTGAGCAAACTTCAGAAATACTTGGTTCAATTGCTGGTTCTTTACCTTCTTGAAACCATTTTTTATAAGCAAGAATTACAAATTTTTCTCCCCAACCTTTTTCAAAACCAAGGATTGCAATTTGGTTCGCTAAATCAAATTCTGATAATGGATAGGGAACTGGCGTTTTAGCAAAAAAACCATAACCTTCAGCTCTTCTTTCAATATCTCTCCACATGTAATTAACTTTATTCATTTTATCCTTTGGAAATGGGATATTGTTCATCTCTTTCATGATTGCTCTTACTGAAAAAGGTTTCCAATTGAATTTTACTTGATGTTGTTTTTCAACATCAAGTATTCTAGTAACGGACAGATAGGTATATGTGCTTCCTATCGAAAAATAAAAATCAATTTCACTCACTTATTTTGGCATAGGTGTAGCACCAGTTTCTAAACTAACAATTTTTCCATTATCATATTTATAAACTGCCATTACCGCCTCAACATTTCCATCATTAAAAGTTACAAACGCATGATGAATACCAACTTCGTCATTTTCATAAACAATTCTAGCCTTATCTTGGTTAATATCACCACTCATTGCCCATTTGATAACATCACTTTTGGTTAAAACATTTCCTGATTTATGCATTGTAAATTTAAAATCATCATGCAAAAGATCATTCATTACTGCCTCATCTTTATTTTTTAAAGCAGCACTATATTTTTCTAGTATCGACATAGTTTACCTTTCTTTTTACTCACCTGGTTTTTTATAATTTTTTGAAACATCAGCAGCTTTTTTAAAAGCACTGTTGTAGTCAAATACCTCATGAACCATTAGGTCTGACATCATTCCACTATTAAGTACTGTTACTTTCATCGCAAGCACACTCTCATAATCCCCTTCAACACAGAACAAAACATCAAAACGCCCTCTTAACCATT
>CACJTS010000006.1 GCA_902596355.1 uncultured Pelagibacteraceae bacterium
AGAAAATAATAATATTAAAATTAAGAATTTATCTCTCAACGACTCTAATCAAATAATAAAAATTGACCAGGCAAATTTTAATTATTTAGATGCCGAGAATAAAAAAAATAATTACAATATAAAAAAAGTAGAAGGCCAAAATTATTTAATTGATGGCACTTCATTTAATGCAAATTCTTTAATTTCTAATTTACTAGATGCCGATGATAAAAAAGAGAACAATCTTTTTGAAAATAACTTAAGTATGGACCTAAATTTTGAGGAAGTTTACTTTGATAAAATAAACTTTGTTAAGGATTTAAATGGAAAGATTAATATTATTAATAATAAAGTAGAAGAAGCAGATATTTTGGCATTCTATAACAATTCACAAAATATAAATTTTACAATTAGAACAAATGATCAAGGTGAAAAAATTACTACTCTTTTCTCATCTAAGGCAAAACCCCTAGTAGATAGATACAAATTCATTAAAGGATTTAAAGATGATAGAGAAGGATATTTAGACTTTTACTCTTTGAAAAAAGATGGAGTTTCAACTTCTAAATTAGTAATTGATAATTTTAAAGTTAAAGAAATTCCAGCATTAGCCAAGTTATTGGCTCTTGCATCTCTTCAAGGAATAGCAGACTTACTTACAGGAGAAGGTATTAGATTCACAGATTTTGAAATGAATTTTACCAATCAAGATAAACTTATGAAAATTCAAGAGTTATATGCAATTGGTCCAGCAATATCTATTTTACTGGAGGGATATATTGAGGAGGATAAATTAATTAGCTTAAGAGGAACCTTGGTTCCAGCGACAACAATCAATAGATCTATTGCTTCAATACCTTTGCTTGGAGATCTATTGATTGGAAAGAAAGTGGGTGATGGTGTTTTTGGAGTCAGTTTTAAAATTAAAGGTCCCCCCAAAGATTTAGAAACTACTGTAAACCCTATAAAAACTTTAACACCCAGATTTATTACTAGAACTTTAGAAAAAATTAAAAAATAGTTAATTTAATTCTATTTTAATATGCCTTTTTTTTCCTAGGGAAAGTTTAAGATAGTTATCTTTAAATAAATTTTTATTTATTTCGAATTTTTCATCTGAAATAATATCGTCATTTATTTTAACCGCATTCCCTTTTATTAGTCTTCTGATTTCACTTTTCGAGTTTTCTAGTTTAGATAATAAAACAAGGTCTACTATATTTATTTTTTCTTCTATTTTATTTGATTGAATATTAACTTTAGGTATGTTCGAACCCAGAGTGTTTCCGGAAAAAGCTTCTTTTGCTGCTTGCTCAGAATTTTTAGCTGCTTCCTTTCCATGTAACATTTCTGTGGTTTTATTTGCAAGTAGTATTTTTAATTCATTAATATCTTTATCTTTAATTGTTTCTATTTCCTTAATTTCAATTTCGGTAAACATTTTTAAAAATTTAATTACATCTCTATCATCTACGTTTCTCCAAAACTGCCAATAATCATAAGCTGATAGGTATTTTTCATCCAACCAAATTGCTCCATTTTCAGTTTTTCCCATTTTAGTACCAGTTGCTAGTGTAATTAAGGGAGTTGTTAATCCAAAGGTTTGATTGTTAGAATATCTTTTTACAAGCTCAACACCATTAACAATGTTTCCCCATTGATCTGAACCTCCAATTTGCAAAACACAATTTTCTTTCCTATTTAATTCAAGAAAATCATATGCTTGTAAAATCATATAATTAAACTCCATGTAGCTTAGTGATTGTTCTCTATCTAATCTGAGTTTAACACTATCAAATGTTAGCATTCTATTTATTGTGAAATGTTTTCCTATATCTCTTAAAAATGAAATATAATTTAAGTCCTTAAGCCAAGTATAGTTATTTACAAATATCGGTTTTGTATTTGGATCATCATTATCTAAAAATTTTTTTAAAATATTCTTGATATTTTCAATATTTTTTTCAATCTCTCCTTCACTTAATATTTTTCTAGTTTTATCTTTACCAGATGGATCACCAATTCTTGTAGTTCCTCCACCAAGTAAAACTATTGGTCGATGTCCATTTTTTTGAAGTAGTCGCAAACACATAATTTGCAATAAACTACCCACATGTAGACTTTCAGCCGTACAATCAAAACCTATATAACCTTTTATTTTTTCTTCATCTAATTGTTTAGATAATTCATCTTCGCTTGTGCATTGATAGAAAAAACCTCTATCTTTAAATTCTTTTAAAAATTTATTCATAAGTTTATAGTTACAATATACAAATTTTTTTTAAAAAACATATCAATGAAAAAAAAATTATATACTGCAATTGGACTAATGAGCGGAACATCTATGGATGGTATTGATTTATCTATAATTAGTTCAGATGGATACAATGAATTTTCAAATATTTTAGATGATTATTATGAATATGATAAAAATCTTCATGATGAGTTAGTTCGATTAAGAGATTTAGTCTTAACAAAGAAAGATCTTTTACAAAATTCAGAAAAATTAAGAGAATTAGAGCGTAATTTAACTCTTTTTCATGCTGATGCAGTTAATCAATCATTAAAAAAACATAGAGATGCGATTGATTTGATAGGTTTTCATGGCCAAACAATTTTTCATAACCCAAATGAGAAAATCACCAATCAATTAGGAGATGGGAAATTGTTATCTCAAATAGTCAAAAAAAAAGTCATATATGATTTTAGACAAGCTGATATTCAAAATAATGGCCAAGGCGCACCTTTAACACCAATTTTTCATCATATTTTATCAAAAAAAATTAATCAAAATTTTAATATTAATTTTCCAATAGGTTTCTTAAATATTGGTGGTATCGCAAATGTTACAAAAGTTATTAATGATTCAGATAATTTTCAAAATAATCTTTCTGCTTTTGATATAGGCCCAGGTAATTGTTTGATTGATGAATGGGTAAGAAATAATTCCAATAAAAAATTTGATAAAAATGGTGAACTATCTAAAGTAGGGAAAGTTGATCAATTAATTTTAAATCAAGCAATAGATAATTTTAAAATAAATTCTTACTCCCAGTCATTGGATATTAAAAATTTTGATGTATCTTTTGCAAGAGGTTTATCTTTAGAAGATGGATGTGCTACTATAACAGACTTTACAGCATATTTAATTGCAGAAGGGTTGAAATATATTAGTCAAGAAAATAGTATTACATTTTTGCTCTGTGGTGGTGGTAGAAAAAACATTAATTTAATTAATCGTATAAAAAGTTACATATCAAATGAAAATTATATTAATTTGAAAAGTATAGATAATTATAATTTAAATGGTGATTATATTGAATCCCAGGCATTTGGATTTTTAGCTATAAGGTCTTTTTTAAATTTACCAATCTCTTTTAGTACAACAACTGGATGTAAAGAATTTACAGTTGGTGGAAAACTGGCTGAAAATTTTTAATATAGTGCTGTTTCTTTTTTAATATATTTATCAAGATGTTTAACTAAAGCATCGCTTGTTTTTGAAAAAAAATGATTAGCCTCTGATATTGCGTTAAATTCCACTTTGATTCCTTTTTGTGCGCTTAATCTTTTATCTAGTTCAGTAATATATTCTACTGGTACTAATTCATCTTTTTTACCATAAGCAACCAAACCCGAAGTTGGACATGGAGATAAAAAAGAAAAATCATAAACATTTGGTTGAGGAGAGATTGCAATAAATCTATTTATTTCTGGTCTTCTCATTAGTAATTGCATTGCAATCAAAGATCCAAATGAAAATCCTGAAACCCAACATTGTGAATTATCAAAATTTTCTCTTTCTAACCAATCTAAAGCTGCCGCTGCATCAGCAAGTTCGCCTTGACCATTATCAAATTCTCCATCGCTTTTTCCAACACCTCTGAAATTTACTCTACAAACAGAAAAATCGTTATCCATAAATGTATGAAAAGTATCTACTACTACTTTATTATTCATAGTTCCTCCATATTGAGGGTGGGGCTGCAATATTAAAGCAATTGGGGAAGTATTTTTTTTACTTTTATAATATTTAGCCTCAAGTCTTCCTGCAGGACCAGGTATAAATATTTCTAAAATCTTGTTATCCATAAGCGATATTGATTATTATTCTCAAAAAAAATGTACGTTTATCACAAGTCAGCGACAATATGTTAGTTTTTTTTTATACTCTAATCTTGACCATTTTAGTCAGGTATGTATAAAAACCCTCAATTTAAGGGTAAAATATGAAACTTACATCAAAAGGTAGATATGCTGTAATGGCATTAGTGGATTTAGCTAAGTTTGACAATTTTAATCCAGTGTCGCTAAGAGATATATCATTAAGGCAGGGTATATCTTTAGATTACTTAGAACAAATTTTTTCTAAGTTAAAAAAAAATGAAATTGTTAAAAGTATTAGAGGAACACATGGAGGATATGTTCTTAATAAAAACCCGAACGATATTAAATTAACAAATATTTTTCATGCAGTAGATGAAAAAGTAAAAACTGTTCAATGTAAAAAAGAATCTAAAAAAGGATGTAACGGTAAATCCACAAAGTGCATTACTCATAATCTCTGGGACGAATTAGAGATACATATAAATACATTCTTTGAAAATAAGAGCTTAAAAGATTTAATAAATAACAATAAAGAGACTAGAGTTTAGAATGGATAACAGACAAAAAGAAATAAATAATTTAAAAGATTATAAATATGGTTTTTCAACAGATATAGAAAATATTCAAGCCCCAAAAGGTTTGAACGAAGATGTTATTAAATTTATTTCTAATATTAAAAAAGAGCCTGAATGGATGCTTGAGTTTAGATTAAAAGCTTTTGAAAGATTCAAAGTATTAAAAGAACCAGATTGGCAGAAACCTAAATTTCCAAAAATAGACTATCAAGATTTATATTATTACTCTGCTCCTAAAAGTATGAAAGATAAGCCTAAGAGCTTAGATGAACTGGATCCAAAACTTTTAGAAACTTATAAAAAACTTGGAATTCCTTTGCAAGAGCAAGCGAGATTAAATGGAATAGCCGTTGATGCTGTATTTGATTCAGTTTCTGTAGCTACTACTTTTAAAGATGAATTAACAAAACAAGGAATTATATTTTGCCCTATATCAGAGGCAATTCAAAATCACCCTGAATTAGTCAAAAAATATTTAGGCTCTGTAATCCCAACAAGTGATCATTTTTTTGCAACATTAAATTCAGCAGTTTTTACAGATGGTTCTTTTGTATACATTCCTGAGGGAGTTAGATGTCCAATGGAGTTATCAACTTATTTTAGAATTAATGCATCAAATACAGGTCAATTTGAAAGAACTTTAATTATTGCAGACAAAGGAAGCTATGTTAGTTACTTAGAAGGATGTACAGCTCCAATGAGAGATGAAAATCAATTGCATGCTGCTAATGTAGAATTAATTGCACTCGATGATGCAGAAATAAAATATTCAACAGTTCAAAATTGGTATCCAGGAGATAAAGATGGCAAAGGTGGAATTTATAATTTTGTAACAAAAAGAGGTTTATGCAAGGGAAAAAATTCTAAAATTTCTTGGACACAAGTTGAAACAGGTTCTGCAATTACCTGGAAGTATCCTAGCTGTATACTTAAAGGAGATAATTCTGTTGGTGAGTTCTATTCAATAGCAATTACTAACAATCATCAAAAAGCTGATACAGGTACCAAAATGATCCATTTAGGCAAAAACACTAAAAGCAAAATAATTTCTAAAGGAATATCGGCTGGTAGTTCAGATATGACTTATAGAGGCTTAGTTGATATTTCATCAAAAGCCAAAAATTCGACTAATTATACTCAATGTGACTCTTTATTAATGGGTAATAAATGTGGAGCTCACACTGTTCCTTATATAAAAAATAAAAATTCAGAATCTAATATTGCTCATGAGGCAACCACATCCAAGATAAGTGAAGAGCAGTTACATTATTGTCAGCAAAGAGGATTAAACCCAGAGGAAGCTGTTGGCTTGATTGTTAATGGTTTTTGTAAGGAAGTATTACAACAATTGCCTATGGAATTTGCTGTAGAAGCTCAAAAACTTGTAGGTATCAGTTTGGAAGGAAGTGTAGGCTAATGCTTAAAATAAATAATTTAAATGCAACGATTGACAATAAGTCTATTTTAAATGGGTTATGCTTAGATATAAATCCTGGTGAGGTTCATGCAATTATGGGTCCTAATGGATCTGGAAAAAGTACTTTGTCCAACATTTTATCAGGAAAAAAAGGATATGAAGTTTCTGGGGAAGTTCTTTTTGAAGAAAAAGATTTATTTGAACTTGAAACAGAGGAAAGAGCACATAAGGGTATATTCTTAGCTTTCCAATATCCTTTAGAAATCCCAGGTGTAAATACAAATATATTTTTAAAAACTTCTTTGAATGCAGTAAGAAAAGCGAGAGGCGAGAAAGAGCTGGATGCTATTGAATTTTTAAAATTAGTTAAAGAAAAATCTAAAGAATTAAAATTTGATGAAGAAAAATTAAACAGACAATTAAATGTTGGTTTTTCTGGAGGAGAAAAAAAGAAAAATGAAATTTTACAAATGTCGTTGTTAGCGCCAAAATTATCAATCTTAGATGAAACTGACTCTGGTTTAGATATTGATGCTTTAAAGATTGTTGCCGATGGAGTTAATACATTGAGAGATAAAAACAATTCATTTTTAATTATCACACACTACCAAAGATTACTTGATTACATAAAACCTGACTTTGTTCACGTTTTGATGAATGGAAAAATTGTAAAATCTGGTGGCCCAGATTTAGCTTTAGAATTAGAAAAAAAAGGATATGAAAATTTTAATTAAATGAAAGAACAATTACAAAAAGATTTTGATAACAGTATAAAAAATTTAAGTTTATCTCAAAAAGATATTGAAATAAAAAAATTTTGTTTAGACAATTTCATAGACAAAGGTTTTCCAAATAGAAAAGAGGAAGATTGGAAATTTTCAGATTTGAATCAAATAATAAAAAATAATATTGGAGAAATTAGTTTCTATAATGATCAAACATCCACTAATAAAGTTGATACATCTGTATTTGTCGATGGATTAGAGCATAATAAAATAGTTTTTATAAATGGTAGAATTGAAAAAATTGATTTTGAATATGAAAAAAAAGATCAAATAGAAATAATTGATCAATCAGAAACTATAAATGAATTTAAAAATAGCAATTCATTGTCTGACTTGAACAATGCTTTTACTAATAAATGCTTTAAAATATTAGTAAAAAAAGGCTATCAATTAGTAAAGCCTCTTATTATTTATCATACAACAAATTCAAAAATTTGGTCTAAAAACATTAACTTACGACTTAATTTTGAACTAAATAAAGATAGCTCATTAAAAGTAATCGATTTATTTAACGATACATCTGAAAAGAATTTTTTAAATATATTTTACAATTTTGAATTAAAAGAAAATGCAGTCTTAAAAAACTATAAAATAGATAAATTAGAAAATAAAAATATTAAATATTCTTTTAACAATATAGATCAAGATAAGAACAGTATTTCTGAAACATTTATTTTGTCCTCTGGATCAAATTTTTCTAAAAATGAGATAAATTGTAATTTAAATGGAGTTTATGCATCAGCTTTTGTAAATGGTGTTTTTTCGTTGAGTAAAGATAAACATCATGAAATCAGATCAATAATAAATCATTTAACTGAAAATACAAAAAGCTATCAATTAATTAAAAGTGTTTTAGATGAAAGTTCTAAAGCAGTATATCAAGGAAAAATATTTGTAAATTCAGATGCTCAGAAAACTGATGGATATCAACTGAGCAAAGCAATATTGTTAAATAAAAAATCTGAATTTAACGCTAAGCCAGAACTAGAAATTTATGCTGATGACGTTAAATGTTCTCATGGTTCAGCTTCAGGTAGTTTAAACGATGATTCAATATTTTATTTGATGTCTAGAGGTTTAAGTTATTATCAATCGAGAGAGCTATTAATAAATGGTTTTCTACTTGATGTTGTTGAAAAAATTACAGATTCGGAAATTAAAAACTTAATAAAGAATATGATTGGAATTAAAGAATGAACATTGATCAGATAAAAAAAGAATTTCCTATTTTTGATGAAAAAATTAAAAATAATGATTTAGTTTATTTAGATAGTGCGAACTCATCTCAAAAACCTAAGGTAGTTGTGGATAGAATTAACGAATTTTATACCAAACAATTTTCAAATGTTGGTAGAAGCGTTCATTATCTTGCAGTTGCTGCTACTAATTTATATGAAAATACTAGAACATCTGTTCAAAAATATATTAACGCTAAAGATAAAAATGAAATTGTTTTTACAAAGGGTGCTACTGAAGCATTAAATTTAGTTGCTAATACATTGGGTCAAAGTTACTTGCAGGAAGGTGATGAAGTATTGATTACAGAACTTGAGCATCATTCAAATTATGTTCCATGGCATTTCTTAAGAAAGTCTAAAAATATAAAAATTAATTTTGCTGAAATAAATGAAGAAGGTGAAATTACTCTTGAAGAAATAGAAAAGAAAATAACTCCAAAAACAAAGTTAATTTCAATCACTCATTTATCAAATGTAACAGGTGCAATTCTACCAGTAAAAGAAATTACACAGCTTGCGCATTCAAAAGGAATAATTGTTGTAGTCGATGGATGTCAGGGAGCACCACATTTAAAACTAGATATGCAAGATTTAGATTGTGATTTCTATGCAATTTCATGTCATAAAATGTATGGACCAACAGGTTTAGGAGTTTTATATGGTAAAAAAAAATGGTTAGAAGAATTACCTCCATATCAAGGTGGTGGAGGAATGATAAATGAAGTTAAAAAAGATAGGATTACCTATGGAGAATTGCCCAACAAGTACGAGGCAGGTACTATGGCCACAGCACAAGTGATTGCTTTTGACCAATCAATAAAATTTTTAGAAAGTATTGGCATTGAAAATGTTATGAAACATGAAGCTGACTTAGTTGAATATGGACAAGAAATATTACAAAAAAATAATTCAGTTAAACTTATTGGAAATCCAAAAAATAAAGGAGGAGTGTTATCATTCACCATAGAAGGAGTTCACCCACATGATATAGCGACCATATTGGATGAAGATGGAGTTGCTATAAGAGCAGGACATCATTGTTGTCAAATTTTACATGACAAACTAAATATCCCAGCAAGTGCTAGAGCATCAGTTGGTATTTATAATACAAAAGAAGATTTAGATCAGCTAAACGAATCGATAAACAACTGTAAAAAGATATTTAATTTATAATGAATTTAAAAGAGCTATATCAAGAAATAATATTGGAGCATGGTAAAAATCCAAGAAATCTTAGAAAGACAGAAGGTTTTAATAAAGATGCCAAAGGAAACAACCCTCTTTGTGGTGATAACGTTCATGTATATTTAAAACTAAATGGACAAAAAATTGTAGAAGATGCATCTTTTGAAGGGAGTGGTTGTGCCATATCAATGGCTTCAGCTTCTATAATGACAGATTTGATTAAAGGAAAAAATGAGCATGAAGCTAAAGAAATAGTTGAGGATTTTTTAGGCATGATTAAAGCAAATCCTGAATTAAAATCCGAGTATTTGAGTGAAGATGAAAAAACTAAATTAATGTGTTTATCTGGTGTTAAGCAATATCCAATGAGAGTTAAATGTGCGACTCTATCTTGGCACACAATGGTTTCTGCTTTTGATGAAAAAAAAGAGGAAGTAAAAACTGAGAATTAAATTATGTCAAAAAAAGAAGAAATAATTGAGGAAATAAGAAAAATTTATGATCCTGAGTTACCTGTAAATATCTACGAATTGGGTTTGATTTATGATATTAAAGTAAAAGATGAAAAGTTTGCTATTATCAAAATGACTCTAACAACTCCAAACTGTCCAGTTGCAGAAAGTTTACCAAAGGAGGTCAAAGAGGGCGCAATGCAAGTTGAAGGTATTGAGGATGTTGATCTTGAGCTAGTTTGGGACCCACCTTGGAATAAAGATATGATGTCAGAAGCGGCAAAATTGGAATTGAATTTATAATGAACCCAATAATTAAATTAAGCGATAACGCAGCTTCACGAATTAAAGAGATAATGGCTAATGCTGAAAAAGATTCTATCGGTGTTAGAGTATCAGTAAAATCTGGCGGTTGCGCAGGGATGTCTTATGTAATGGAGTATACAAAAGAGTTAAATCCTAATGATGAAGTTATTGAGGATAAGGGTGTGAAAGTATTCGTTGATTCAGCTGCTATTATGTATCTGCTTGGCACTGAAATGGACTATAAAAAGGAGGAATTGTCCTCGTCGTTTGTGTTTAATAATCCTAATGAAACTGAGAGATGTGGCTGTGGGGAGTCCTTCAAAATATCATAAGTTGTATTATCCCATTAATTGCATATCTGTATTGCATTACATGCATATCTAGTATATAGATTCTCTATGAACAAATTTGAGTTTAAAAATCTTGTTAAAAACTTGAAAGATTCTTTAAAAGAAAAAACATTCTTTAAAGAACTACGTAAAGAGGTAGAAACCGGTGCTAACGGAACACAAGATTACGTAGTCAAAAAAGGTGTTAACAAAGATACAATTGCAACAACTAGACAGTAATTAAGTTTATTAGCTACTGTAATACATCTCAAACTCTACAGGATGAGGTGCATGTTCAAATTTGTGAATTTCTTCAAACTTCAAAGCGATGTAGGCATCAATCTGGTCATCAGTAAAGACACCACCTTGAGTTAAAAACTCTCTGTCTTTATCTAAACTTTCCATTGCTTCTCTTAAAGAACCACAAACTGTTGGGATAGCTTTTACTTCTTCTGGTGGTAATTCATATAAATCTTTATCAAAAGATTCACCTGGATGAATTTTATTTTTAATCCCATCAATTCCAGCCATTAACATAGCAGCAAAAGTTAAATAAGGGTTTCCAGCAGCATCTGGGAATCTAATTTCACATCTTGCACCTTTTTTACTTAAAGTAATAGGTATTCTACAAGAAGCAGATCTATTTCTTGCTGAATATGCAAGAAGAACTGGAGCTTCAAATCCTGGAATTAGTCTTTTATAACTGTTTGTTGTAGAGTTAGCAAAAGCATTAATTGCTTTAGCATGTTTTAGAATTCCTCCAATATAATGTAAAGCAGTTTCGCTTAAACCAGCGTATGCTTCTCCTGAAAATACCGGAGTATCACCTTTCCAAATAGATTGATGGATGTGCATTCCTGAACCATTATCTCCAGCAACTGGTTTTGGCATAAATGTTGCAGTTTTTCCAAATGAATGTGTAACCATTTGTACAACATATTTATATAATTGAACATTATCAGCTTGATTGACCAAAGTCCCAAAATACATTCCAAGTTCGTGCTGACTAGGAGCAACTTCATGGTGATGTTTTTCAACTTTAATACCAACCTCTTTTAAATTTTTTAAATATTCACCTCTCATGTCTTGTTCACTGTCAACAGGCGGTACTGGAAAATATCCTCCCTTAACTTGAGGTCTATGTCCCATATTTCCATTTTCATATTCTTTTCCCGAGTTATAAGGACCTTCTTTGCTGTCTAATTTAAATCCACACTCATTCATATCATTTTTGATTTTTACATCATCAAACACAAAAAATTCTGGCTCAGGTCCAAAAAAAGCTTTATCACCAATACCTGAGGCTTTTAAATATTCTTCAGCTTTTTTAGCAACGCCTCTTGGATCTCTTTCATATGGATCTTTTTTAATTGCATCTAGAATGTCACAAAACAAAACTACAGTATTATGAGATGTAAAAGGATCCATGAACATTCTTGATGTATCAGGTTTTAAAATCATGTCAGACTCGTTAATTGCCTTCCATCCAGCAATAGACGAACCGTCAAAAAAGACACCTTCATTCAACATACCTTCATCAACTACCGAAACATCCATTGTTAAATGTTGCAATTTTCCTCTTGGATCAGTGAACCTAAGATCAACAAATTCTGCTTCTTTTTCTTTAATAAATTTTAAAACGTTTGCTGCACTCATTTCATCTCCTATGTAATTTTGTATGGCTTAATTAGCAAAAAATTACCTAAAAATATTGCTTATTTAATAAATAACACCTATGCAATTTTCACATAAGTAGTGTAATTAGTCACTAAAAATATAAATTAATTTAACCTGTGAATACAATATTAAACAAAGAGCCAGTTTTAAGGGCAGAAAAGTCACTAAAACAATTTAACCCAGATCTTAAAGTGATTGCTTTAGAGCAAACTGCAAGGACAGCTAACGATGCAGCTACAGCTTTAGGTTGCAAAGTAGGGGCAATTGTCAAAAGCTTACTTTTTAAAGCAGGTGATAGTTTTGTATTATGTTTAGTTTCTGGAGATAAAAGGTGTTCATTAAATAAATTAAAAAAAATTTTAGATGAAAAAGATGTTTCAATGGCAAACCCCGAAGATGTTAAAAAAGTTACTGGGTATACAATTGGTGGGGTATCTCCAACTGGACATTTAATAAAAATAAAAATTTTTATTGATGAAACCTTAAATAGATTTTCCTCTATCTTTGCAGCAGCAGGTCATCCTAACGCAGTTTTTGAAATAGACTTTGAAAATTTAAAAGCATTAACCTCAGGTGAAATAAAAGAGATAACAGAATGAGAAAACCCCAATTAGTTGATTATTTGTTGTTAACTTTGCTGTCATTAATATGGGCATCAGCTTTTTTTAATATTAAGATTGCCACATATTCATTTGGACCTATCACAATAGGTTTTTTAAGATCTTTTTTAGGCGCTATACCGGTTTTAATTTTGTGTTTTTATAAAAATATAAAAATTGAAGCATTTTCGACTGATTGGAAGTGGTTTGCAATTATAGGATTGGTAAATTTAGTTATTCCATTTATACTTATATCATATGGAGTGAATTTTGTTCAAAGTAACTTAGCTGCTATTTTAATGTCTACAACACCATTGAGCTCAACTGTGCTAGCTCACTTCTTTTTAAAAGGAGAAAAATTTAATTTATTAAAAACTATTGGATTATTAATAGGTTTTTCAGGAATAGTTTTTTTATTTTCAGATAATTTTTTAATAAATGAAAATAACTTTGTTGCTGCACTTTTAATTCTGCTTGGATCTACTTGTTATGTAATTGGTGGAGTAATAACATTAAAAATTAGTAATAAAGAAAATGAAAATGTTACAGGTTCAATTTTAATTTGGTCAACAATTATACTTCTTCCATTTACTTTAATTTTTGAAAAACCTTGGATGCTAAACCCTTCAATGGACTCAATTATATCTGTAATATATTTAGGTATTTTTCCTACAGGTATAGCATGGTTGTTGAGATTCAGGATTTTAAAAACAAACGGTCTAATATTTCATTCACAAGTCTCATATATTATACCAATATTTGGGATTATTTTAGGATACATATTTCTCAATGAAATAATTACTTCAAAAATTATAGTTGCATTAATTGCTGTATTTATTGGAATATATTTAGCAAGAAAAGCAGATTATAAAAATATTACTTAAGCTTTGCCATCGCCTTTATATGTGAAGGCCTAGTTTCACAACATCCTCCAAGAATAGTTGCACCAGCATCTTTAAATTTTTTAGCAATTTCTTGAATTTTAATTGGTGTCAAATCTTGTCTTTTTCCTAAAATTTCATTTGGATTAGATTTTTTACCTTTAAAAATAGAAGTATAACTTTCCTCTAGTTTAGTAGTAACAAAGCCATTCAATTTGAAACCAAATGGTACATTTAAACTTTTTAACTCTAGTAAATTTTTCTCAAAATTTTCAGGAGAAACACACGACAGCATCACTCCTAGAGTGTTTTCATCAATTATATCTTTTATTTGTTTTATACTTTCTCCACTAGGTAAAGTCGTTCCTTCAGATATATGTAATCCAACTAAATAAGGTTTTTTAAATTCTTTCACAGCTTCTATTCCGCATTTAACTTCTTTAATACTGCTCCACACATCAAAGTAAAAAAAATCAATATAAGGATTAAGAGCTTTTGCTTGACTATTAAAGTTTTCTATAATTTCAAATTCATTTCTATCATCTGCTTCATATGTTAAATTTTGGGGAGGCAAACCACCAGCAATATAGGTATTGGGAAATTTTTGTTTTGCAGCTTGAGCAATTTCACCTGCCTTTTGATTTAAATATTCAAATTTACTTAAAAGATTATTTTCTTTTAAACGTTTTTGTCGTGTTGCAAACGTAGTTGTGACGATAATTTCCGCACCAGCTTTTAAAAAATCAACATGTGTATCCAGAACAAGCTGATGGTAATTTTCATCCAATATTGCATTAGCACTCCATAATGTAGAATTTGGTTTCATTCCTCTTGCAAGTAACTCTTGCCCCATTCCTCCATCTAATATTCTAGTTTGTTTAAAAAAATTTTTACTAATCATTGAGTTAAAAAATTAATCTTAATTAAGATCATGTTACCAACCTAAATCCCATTCTTATAGCTACAAAAATAACTAAAAAAGAGGTCATAACAGCCAATACCTTATTTGATAAAAATTTTATATTAAGAAAACTTCCAATTTGTCCACCGATTAAAACAGTAACAAACAGAGGCCAATAATTTAAGAATTCATTAAATACTATATCTTTTGTTAATTGTCCTGCTACACCAAATATAGAGTTGATCAATATAAATAGAGATGCAGTACTAGTAATGTGTTTTGGATAACCAGCCTTTAGAAGAAATAAAATTGGACTTAAAAATATTCCTCCACCTATTCCAACCAACCCAGATATAAAACCAATAATTGAACCAATTAAAACTGAGAGAACTTTTGGGATTTGTTTAATTATAATCTTATCTTTGTTGAATGATTTGCTTTCTAATAATAAAAAAACCCCTGCTGTCAATAAAACTAAGAAAAGTAAAATTTCAAATAAATTTTTATCTATTGAAAGAGATGCTCCAAAAAAAGCAAAAGGCACAGATCCAATCAAATAAGGTCTGAGTAAACTTAAATTTATATTTTTTGTTCTTAAAAAATTAATTGAATTACCAGATACAACAATAATATTACAAATTAGCGCAATAATTGGAAAAATATAAAAGGGTACATCCCAAATTAACATTAAAGCTAGATAAGTGGACCCACCACCAAAACCAATACTAGAGTAAAAAATTGCTGTTATAAAAAAAAATATTGTTAGTATAATCATTTTAAAATTATGATTGTAAATATAGCTTTATTAACTGTAACAGATACGAGGACAATTGATAACGATAAATCAGGCTCAATCCTTGTAGATAAAATTGCTCAAGCTAATCATAAATTAATTGAAAGAAAAATTTGCAAAGATAATAAAGACGATATTGTGTCAATCTTAAAAGATTGGACGGATAAGAAAGAAATTGATGTAATCATTACGACTGGAGGCACAGGTTTAACTGGTAGGGATATTACTCCAGAAGCATTAGATGAGATTGCTGACAAACACATACCTGGATTTGGTGAAGTTTTCAGAACTATAAGTTTAAAAACAGTTGGAACCTCATCAATTCAATCTAGAGCTTGTGCGATCTTATCTAATGGAAAATATATTTTTGCACTACCAGGTTCATCAGGTGGTGTTACCGATGCATGGGATGGGATTTTAAAACATCAATTAGATATTAATCACAAACCTTGTAACTTTGTAGAATTATTTCCAAGACTTAAAGAAAAATAATTATTTTTGAAATTTTTCTTTCCAGTCAGAATAAGGCATTCCATAAACATGTTCTCTAGCCTCTAAGTCTGACATGCTTACTCCATTTTTTTCACCTTCTTCTCTAAACCATCTTGATAAACAATTTCTACAAAACCCAGCAAGGTTCATTAGATCAATATTTTGAACATCTTTTCTTTCATCCAAATGTTTCAACAATCTTTCAAAAGCTGCTGATTGAAGTTCTTTTTTTTGATTATCATTCATAAACAAATTATTAATCACAAAATAAATAAGCACAAGATGTAGTATAGATACACTTGAGAGTAGAAAATTATAATTTTTATAAATAGACTTTAAGCAAGTTTATTAGTTTAATTATTAATGGCTATTAAGAGAAAGAAAATAGCAAAATCAAAGACCATGAGAAATAAATCTAAATTGGTCAAATCTTCTAGAAAAAAAAATAAAACGAAAAGAAAAGTTGTTACTAAGAAGTCTGCGACTAAGAAGCGTTCTAAAAAGTCTAGAGGAAGTAATAAACTAAAAAAAACAAAAAATAAGAGAGAGGTTAAAAATATGAGTGCAGAAGCAATAAAAGTGTCTTCAGTGCTAGATACATCTCACCTAAATGTTAAATTTCCATTCAAATCAAAATATGGAAATTACATCAATGGAAAGTTTGTTGAGCCATTATCAGGTAAATATTTTGATAATCCGAGCCCAATTTCAAATGAGATAATCTGTTCTGTGGCACGATCAAATGAAAAAGATGTTGAGGCAGCATTAGATGCAGCACACGCAGCTTTTAAAGAATGGGGCAAAACTGATATAACAACAAGATCAAATATTTTGAATAAAATCGCTGACAAGATTGAAGAAAATAAAGATATGTTGGCTGTAGCTGAATGTTTAGATAACGGTAAACCAATCAGAGAATGTATGGCTGCTGATTTAGCTCTTGTAATAGATCATTGGAGATATTTTGCAGGTGTAATAAGAGCAGAAGAGGGATCGGTTGCTGAAATAAGTAACTCTCAATACTCTTACAATATTCCTGAGCCGCTAGGTGTTGTTGGTCAAATAGTTCCTTGGAACTTCCCATTATTAATGGCAACTTGGAAATTAGCCCCAGCACTTGCAGCAGGTAATTGTTCAGTCCTTAAACCGGCAGAACAAACACCAGCATCTATTATGGTGATGATGGAATTAATTGGTGATTTATTACCTCCTGGTGTTGTTAATATTGTAAGTGGTTTTGGATTAGAAGCTGGTAAACCATTAGCCTCTTCAAAAAGAGTTGCTAAAGTTGCTTTTACTGGTGAAACAACTACTGGAAGATTAATCATGCAATATGCTGCACAAAACATAATTCCTATAACTTTGGAATTAGGTGGAAAATCTCCAAACATTTTCTTTGAAGATATCATGGATAAAGATGATGACTTTTTAGATAAATGTGTTGAAGGTTTTGTTATGTTTAATCTAAACCAAGGTGAAGTTTGTACTTGTCCTAGTAGAGCATTAGTTCAGGAGTCTATCTACGATAAATTTATGGAAAAATGTATTGCTAGAACAAAAGCAGTTGTACAAGACAATCCTTTAAAAATGGAAACAATGATTGGAGCACAAGCTTCGGTAGAGCAAATGGAGAAAATTAAATCTTTCTTAGATATTGGAAAGAAAGAAGGTGCCAAAGTTCTTACTGGAGGTGGTGAAGCTAAATTAAATAGTGGCTTAGAAAAAGGTAACTATATTCAGCCCACTATTTTTGAGGCAAAAAATAGTATGAGAATTTCTCAAGAAGAAATTTTCGGACCAGTTGTATCTGTAATCAAATTTAAAGATGAAGCAGAAGCGTTAGAGATAGCTAACGATACTCTTTATGGTTTGGGTGCAGGTGTTTGGACAAGAAATGGTAATATTGCTTACAGAATGGGAAGAGCAATACAAGCAGGAATAGTTTGGACAAATTGTTATCATGCTTATCCAGCTCACTCACCGTTTGGAGGTTATAAACAATCTGGAGTAGGAAGAGAAACTCATAAAATGATGCTTAATCATTATAGACAGAATAAGAATCTTCATGTTTCTTATGCCGAACAGAAATTAGGCTTCTTTTAAACGAGAATAATATATAATGGCCCATGATTCTTTATCATGGGCCGAACATCAAAAATGAAAGTATCTGCAACACAATCAGCTTTAAATCTTTTATCTGAACTTCAGGATAAGTATGGAGAAAAATTAATGTTTCATCAGTCAGGAGGTTGTTGCGATGGAAGCGCTCCAATGTGCTTTCCTGAGGGAGAGTTCCCACTAGGTGATAATGATGTAAAATTAGGTGAAATTGGTGGGGTTCCCTTTTACATGAATGGAGATCAGTACGAAAAATGGAAACATACAGATCTTACTATAGACGCTGTTAATGGCATTGGGGGCATGTTTTCATTAGATAACGGTACAGGCAAGAGATTTTTAACTAAATCTGAAATTTGTTTGGTTGTAGATAACGATCCAGAAACTAAGTAGTTTTCTTAAATCTTATCCTCAATAATAAAAGAAATATAATTATCAAAGAATAAATTAAAGGTTTAAAAAAAATAGTTTTCGAAAGCCAAATATAGTGAAGTGATCCAAAGATTGCTATTATATAAATTAATTTATGTAATTTTTTCCAATTGTGCTTAAGAGCAATTATCATTTTTTGGGAGGAGGTTATTACAAGAGGTATTAGCAAAATCCAAGCTGCAAAACCTATAAAAATATATTTCTTTTTTACAACATCATCAGCTATTTGTTGCCAATCAAATCTATAATCAATTACAATATAAGTTAATAGGTGAAGTGTTGCATAAAAAAATACAAATAGACCTAACATTCTTCTTACCTTTACCCAAAAGGTTAAATTGGTAAATCTCTTAAGAGGACTCATTGATAAAGTTAAACATATAAACACTAATGTCCATTCTCCTGTAAAATGAGTTATTTCTTTTACAGGTTCGGGCCCCAGTTTATTAAAAAAAATTTTGTAGGTTATTAATAAAAAAGGAATTACACCAAGAATAAAAATACTTGGCTTAAAATAACTTTTCATTAAAAGTATTTTTTTAAATCCATCCCGGTATATAAACCTGCAACCTCATCACCATAACCATTAAACATAGTTGTTGGTATCCTTGGGCTAATAATGCCACCACCAATAACTCTTTCCGTTGCTTGTGACCATCTAGGATGATCAACTTTAGGATTAACGTTTGAATAAAAACCATACTCTTTAGGTGAAGCTTTCATCCAAGAAGATGTTGGCATTTTTTCAACTAATTTTATATTTACAATTGCCTTAGAACTTTTAAAACCATATTTCCAAGGTACCATTAATCTCAAAGGGGATCCGTTCTGGTTTGGTAATTTTTTCCCATACAATCCAGTAACTAAAATTGTTAAATCATGCATAGCTTCATCTATTCTTAAACCCTCTTTATAAGGCCAATCTAAAATTGGAAATCTTTGACCAATCATTTGCTCTGGATCTAGAACTGATATAAATTTTACAAATTTAGCTTTACTTGTTGGCGAAACCTTTTTTAAAATTTTGTTTAGCGGAAATCCCTGCCACGGTATTACCATTGACCAGCCTTCAACACATCTTAACTTGTAAATTCTCTCTTCTGAGGGAAACATTTCAGTTATTTCTTCCATCGAGAGATTTATGGGATTTTCAACTTCACCATCAATTACTATATTCCAAGGGTTTGTTTTAAATTTTTGTGATCTCTCGACTGGATCAGATTTACCAGTTCCAAATTCATAATAATTATTATAAGTAGTTACATATCTGTAATCTGTTAATTTTAACTCATCTTTACTTGAACTGGCATCAGCTGATGTAAATAAATTTGAGCCAACAAGCATAGATCCTGCAGCAAGACCTAAATTTTTGATAAAACTTCGTCTATTATTATAAATTTTTTCTGGTGTAATTTCTGAATTTTTAAATTTTATCATTTTAATTATTTAGAGACATTCCTTTTAACCATTCACTTTCTTCATTTTCATAATGTTCTTTTTTCCAAATTGGTGATCTTTTTTTAATTTCTTCAATTATATATCTAGATAACACAAAAGCTTGATCTCTATGTTTGCAAGCTACACCAATAATAATGCTTTTTTCCTTTAAACCCACATATCCTTTAACGTGCTCAATAAATACTGCTTTTTCTTTAATATTTAGCTTGTTACCTGCTTCCTCATAAATTTCTTCAAAACTTTTGATAACCATACTTTCTTTGGCATCATAGGTAATACCAGTAACTGTTTTATTTTCATTTAAATCTCTTACAGTTCCAACAAAATATATTACAGCTCCAAATTTAGATTGATTTAAAAAATTTTCTGCTTTTGAAATCTCAATCTTATCTTTTTTTGAAGTATCAATAATTTTGGTATGTAGCATTAACCGCCTCCTATAGGAGGTATAATGCTAAAGTTTTGTTTTTTAACTATTTTATAATTGTCTGAGACAATTTTATCATCAGAAGAACAAAAAGCTGATGATTTTATAATTTTTTTGAAAGTTTTATTTCCTTTAAAATTTATATCAATAAATTCTATCATTGTGTTTCTAAGATCTTTTATTGAGGAATTTTCAATTAATTCAAAGTCTAAATGTGATTTAGTACTAAATTCTCTAGCTGCGCCAAATAGTTCAACTGATATTTTCATTAAAAAATATTTTCTAAAAAATCTGGGAGCCCATCAGGGTTTTTCCATAATCCACTTTTTCCACCTTCTTTGATTAATAATTTTACGTTATCAATTTTAAGATGTGGATTTACAATTTTGCTTAAATCATAAATTGTAATTAAGGCTGAGTTAACACCCATTATAGCTTCCATCTCAACACCTGTTTTTGCCATTGCTGAGACCACACAAAAAACTTCTAATGAGCTGTCCAATTCATTCATAATTATTTTGGTAGCTGTATGGTCAATTGGAAGTGGGTGACATAAAGGAATAAGTTCACTTGTTTTTTTTACACCTATTACAGCTGATACCTCGGCTAAAGTAATAGGGTCTCCTTTAGGCATCTTCTTATTTTTAATTAGATTAAAAACTTCTTTTCCTACATAAATTTTACCTGACGCAAGGGCTCTTCTAAAAGTTTCTTTTTTTGATGAAACATCAACCATATTGAAAGAATTTTTCTGAAATATTTCTTTCGCCCAATCTTTAAGTTCATCTTGATTTATAATTTTTAATTTTGACATTAGCCACCTGTGGTAGATAAATTTTTAGTTAAACCGGTTTCACCAAGTTCTAAATGGTGAGATTCTTTTTTAAATTTCATTTGATCCATTATAAGATCTTGCAATTCTTCAATTTGATCATCTTTTTGTAATAAATGTCTTATACTTATTCCAGTATTGCCAAATAGGCATAATCTAAGATCTCCTCTTGATGTAATTCTTAATCTATTACAGCTTCTACAAAAATCTTTAGAGTAGGGTGCTATAATTCCAAATTTTCCTTTGTATTCTGGATTGATATAATTAAGTGAAGGCCCTGCATCCTTACCTAAAGTTTGATAAATCCAATTATTTTTATTTAAGTATTGTTTAAAGATTTTTGAAGACACATGGTATTTTTTAAAATAATCCAAGTTATCACCTGTTCGCATTAACTCTATATGTCGAAAATCCACTTTGTTCTCCTTTATAAATTTTGACCAAGCTTCAAAGTCTTTATCTGATGCATTTATTCCATTTAAAAGAACTGCATTAATTTTAATATTTTCAAAATTTAAATCTTGTAGGATATTAATTCCTTTTAAAATCTCTGGTAATCGATCATGACCTGTAACACTTTTGAATATATTTCTATCCAGACTATCAACGCTAATATTAATGCCGTTTAAGCCACTATCCACTAACATCTTTGCTTTTTCATCTAAATGATAACCGTTTGTGGTAATTACAACTTTTTTAATTCCAGCTTCATTTTTTAAGATCTTGATTATATCAAAAAAATCATTTCTTACCGTTGGCTCACCTCCAGTAAGTCTAATTTTACACACACCCAATTTTGAAAAAACTTTTGCTAGACGTTTAATTTCTTCTAAGTGAAGAAATTTTCTATTATCGCTCTTATCAACTTGATAACCATTAGGTAAACAATACCCACACTTAAAATTACATACATCGGTAATCGAAAGTCTTATATATGGAAAAGTCCTACCAAAACTATCTCTTAAAATTTTCATTTAAGTTAAAACTATCATAATTAATAAAATTAATCATGATAGAATCAACTTAATATCTAGCTTTAACCTGCTGGTTTATAATTAGCCATAGCTTTTGATGCCATGCTGGCAGCTTTACCCATATCCATTTCTTCTAATATGGTAAAATTTGTTATAGCTCCAGAAGCTTCAACTGCTAGCTTAACTGCTGCAGCGCCTTCAAATCCAATACTACCACTCACAACTCCTACAAAATCATAAGCTCCTCTTGTGATCATAAAAGATTCCATTTTTCCTCCTACTGCCTCTGATAAAGCAGTAGCCGCTGCAGCTCTGTCTTGGTCTGGATTACCTATAAATCCTTTAAAAGCTTGAGCTGTATAATTGCCCATTACTATAAATTTAGCCATAGTTACCTCCTTAATAAAAATTAACATTATAGAGGAAAAATAATTAATGAAAAAATTAAATATTAGTTATGTTGATTTTAAATATGTTAATTTCAAAAATAAATCATTAAGAAATTACAACTTGAGATAGTATTTTAAATTTTCATTTTAGTTGTGCACTTTTATATATAGATTTATTTTTGTTTAAAATTTTATTAGAACTTAAATTTAAACTAAAGAGGTTATCAATAAATACTTAAATTAATATTAGCTCAATATGGCAGAGATAAATATTTCGAATATTAATAAATTTTTTGGATCCACACATGTAATCAAAGATGTATCTCTAGAAATTAAAAGTGAATCATTCACTGTATTTGTTGGGCCAAGTGGCTGTGGTAAATCAACAATGTTAAGAATGATTGCTGGTTTAGAGGAGGTTAACTCAGGAACAATTTCAATTGATGGACAAGTTATTAATGATCTTCCACCATCAGAAAGAAATATAGCAATGGTCTTTCAATCATATGCTTTGTATCCACACATGACAGTGTTCGATAACATGGCTTTTGGCTTAGAGATTGAAAAAAAATCTAAAGAAGAAATTACAGAGAGAGTTATGGAGGCTGCTAAAATTCTTCAAATTGAGGAATACTTAAAAAGAAAACCAAAACAATTGTCAGGAGGACAAAGACAAAGAGTTGCAATTGGTAGAGCAATTACAAGAAAGCCAAAAGTATTTTTATTTGATGAACCTTTATCTAATTTAGATGCAGCTTTAAGAGTTCAGATGAGAGTAGAGCTTGCTAAATTACATGACCAATTAAATGCAACGATGATTTATGTTACTCACGATCAAACTGAAGCAATGACACTTGCAGATGACATAGTTGTATTAGATCATGGAATAGTATCTCAAAAAGGATCACCTTTAAAATTATACAATGAACCAGAAAATTTATTTGTTGGTGGTTTTATCGGTTCGCCAAAAATGAACTTTATCAATTCTAAAGTTATAAGCTCTAATAGCTCTGGAACCGAAGTTGAAATTTCAGGACAAGGAAAAATTATTGTTCCAAAAACTTCAAATAAAGTTTCACCTGGTGATAGTGTAAAGATTGGTATCAGACCTGAACATATCTTAATCAATACTGGTGAAAAATGCTGGAATAGTAAGGTATTCGTAATTGAAAAATTGGGTTCATCTACATTTCTATATTTAGAGAAAGATGGAGAACCATTAGTTGTTCAAACAGATGGTGAGAATTCAGCTAATATTGGAGACAATTTAAGCTTAAGTTTTGATTTAAATAAATGTCATTTATTTGACGAAAATAATTTAGCTTTTAAATAATTTATCTTTTTAAGTAAGTTTTTATTTAGATTTAATAAATTAAAAATCAAAAGGAATTGAATTTTGTTCTACAAGCTTTTTGAAAAAATAGTACGATTTTTTAGGTGTTCTTTTTAAAGTTTTAAAATCAACATGCACTATTCCAAATCTCTTTTCAAATCCTAACGCCCATTCAAAATTATCCATGAATGTCCATGCAAAGTAGCTTTTAACTTTAGCTCCATCATCAATAGATTTTTTTACAGCACTTAAATATTTTTTAAAATAATCAATACGATCGGTGTCGTTTATTTCTCCATTTTTTTCTATTAAATCTGGATATGCTGCACCATTTTCAGTTAGATAAATATCTGGATTTCCATAATTATTTTTTAAATCCATAATTTGATCATAATAAGCATCTGGAACAATTTCCCATCCCATAAGAGTTAACTTTGCATCTTTGCCCTCAAGACCAAAAGGCAATTCATCATTGAATGCTCCTCTTGATTTAAGTAAACTTTTATTGTCAGCTTTAATTCTAATATGTTGATAATGATTCAATCCAATAAAATCATTTTTTTGAAAAATATTTTTCATATCATCTTGTTGAATATGTTTTGAGACATCATCAATTAGTAATTCAGGATATCTTCCAAGATACATAGGGTCGGCAAATGATCTATTCCAATAAGTATCGAATAATTTAGTTGCATGAAGATCTTCACTTGATTTTGTGGCAGGAATACATGGCGCCATATTAAAAGTGCAGCCAATTTTTATATTATTATTTAAAGATTTCATTGCTTGAAAAGCTTTTCCATGTGCAACATTAACATTATGTATTGATGCAAAGTATTTTTCTAAATCTTTGTATCCTGGAGCCATGTAACCATCTACATATCCATGAATAGTAAAAACTTGTGGTTCATTAAATGTGATAAAATGATTACATCTATCTCCAAAATTTTTAACAATAGCCTCTGAATAATCTGAAAATATATTTGTTATGTCTCTATTTGCCCAACCCCCTTTATCTTGCAGTGATTGAGGAAGGTCCCAATGATATAAAGTTATGAAAGGCTCAATATTTTTTTCTAAACACTTGTCTATCAACCTTGAATAAAAATCTACTCCTTTAGGATTTATTTTACCTATCCCTTCAGGGATAATCCTGGTCCACGCTAAAGAAAATCTATATGAATTTAAATTTATATTAGCCATCAGCTCAATATCTTCTTCGTACCTATGATAATGGTCTACAGCAGTATCTCCGTTTTCACTATTTTTAACTTTTCCAGGTGTATGTGTAAAAGTATCCCAAATACTTTTACTTTTTCCATCTTTATCTGTAGCACCCTCTATTTGGTAACTTGCTGTTGCCGTTCCCCAAAAAAAATCATTAGGAAATTTATTTTTCATGTTAGTTAAATTCTGGTATCCAATTTTTATGAGCTTTTAATAACTCATCTACCATAGAACTAATTTGATCTAAACTTAATAAAGAAGAAGTAAGTGGATCTAACATAGCCGCATGATAAATGGTCTCTTTTTTTTTGGTTCTTAAAGCTTCAACAGTTAATTGTTGAACATTTATATTAGTTTTCATTAGGTTTGCTAAATGCATAGGTAAATCCCCAACTTTTTGAGGGTTAATTCCCTCATTATTTATTTTACATGGTACTTCAACACAACAATCATCTGGTAAATTAGAAATTAACTTGTTATTCAAAACATTTCCATTAACTGTGTCTTCTTTTCCGTCAACAATTGATACAATTATCCGTGAAGCATACTCTAAAGATTTCTCACAAACAAATTTTTCTCCATCTAATAAATTTTGCTCTTGTTGATCCCACTCTTTAATTTGTTTTTTGCACCTTCGAATATATTCATTAATTGGAATATTGAATTCACTTAATAAGTCCTCTCTGTTATTTTTAATAAACCAAGGAGTATATTCTGCAAAGTGTTCGGATGACTCAGTAACAAAATATCCAAATTTTTCTAAAACTTTATATCTAACTTCGTTCGTGCATCCATCCCAATTGGTACCAAATGTTTTTTCTTTTCCAGCTTTAAAAATTTTAGGATAAAGATTTTCTTTTTTTCCATCAGGATTAATTTTTTCAAACTTAGTATAAAAAGACATATGATTGATACCAGAACATTCATAACTAATGTTTTTTATATCCTCGCCAATATCTTTTGCTAAATCTTCAGCAGTTCCTTGTACAGAATGACAAAGTCCAACATATTTAAGCTCAGGTGCAAATTTAGATAATGCTAAACAATTAATTGCCATAGGATTAACATACTGCAACATAGTTGCGCTTGGACAAACTTCATTTATATTTTTTGCAACTGACAATAAAGCGGGGACAGTTCTCAATCCTCTCATGATTCCACCTATTCCTAAAGTGTCACCAATAGTTTGTTTTAGTCCATACTTTGCCGGAATTTCAAAATCAATAACTGTAGAGGGCTCATAACCTCCTATTTGAAACATTAATATTACAAAGTCAGCTCCACTAAGTGCTTTTTTTTGATTTTTTTCGATTATAATCTTTGGATTTACACCTATTGATTTTGAAACTTTTTCAGCAACTAAATTTGAGGTTTTTAATCTTCTATCATCAATATCTTGCAAAACTATTTCACAGTTACTGAAATTTTTTTCAAGCAGAATATCTGTAAGTATATTTTTCATAAATACAGTGCTTCCTGCTCCAATAAAAGTAACTTTAATCATACTAACCTTTAGTTGCTCCAAGAGTTAATCCAGCAATAAAATGTTTTTGCATTAAAAAAAACATAATAACAGGAGGTATCGCAGCAACAATAGATCCAGTTGATAGCAAATGATAAGCTGTAATCCATTGACCATTTAATGATTTTAATCCAGCAGTAATTGGCATTGCATGATCACCTTGTATTAAGACAGTTGCCCAAAAATAATCGTTCCATATAAATGTAAAAATTAAAACACATAGTGCTGCTATAGCTGGTCTAGTCAAAGGTAATATTATCTTCCAAAATATTCTAAATTCAGATGCTCCATCCATTCTCGCAGCCTCGATAAGCTCTTGAGGTAACGCTTTAATAAAATTTCTCATAAAAAGTGTGCAAAAACCTGTTTGAAAAGCTACATGAAATAAAACCAATCCTGTAATAGTGTTGTAGAGACCAATTTTAAAAGTCAGATCTCTAACCGGTATCATTAAAATTTGAAATGGAACAAAGTTTCCGGCTATAAAAATAAAAAATATTATTAAATTTGTCTTAAACTTATAATTCGCAAGAGCAAAGCCAGTCATACAACTTAAAGCAACCGCTCCTAACATTGTTGGTATAGTTACTTTGAAACTATTTAGAGTGTATTTGATCATTGGAGTGTTAGTGAAAACATCGTATAAATTTGAAAAAAGTAAAAATTCACTTGGTGTTCCCCACATATTTCCAGCAGTAATATCTCCTAAACCTCTTATTGATGTCATTAAAATACCAAAAATCGGTATCAACCAAATAATTAATGAGATAGGTAAAAATATTTTATAAACATATTGATTTACGATTGGTCTTTGATGAATTGGAGTAGGGAACATTTAGTTATTATCCTCCCTCTCGTTTCGATACATTCTGTATATAAAAAATAAAATATAAAACATCATTATTGTAAACAAAACAGTTGCTATAGCTGACCCGTATCCCATTCTGTAACCGTATTCACTTAAAGCTTGCTCAAACATGTAATACGCTAACACATTTGAATAACCATAAGGTCCACCTTGAGTCATTATTGCCACCATATCAAAACTTCTAAGCGCACCAATCACAGTTACTACAATTGCTAAAAAGGTAGCGTGCCTTAGTTGCGGAAGCACTATATTCCAAAATAAATGAAATCCTTTGGCGCCATCCATTCTCCCAGCCTCAATTTGTTCAGGGTTAATATTGTTAAGTCCTGTTAAATATAAAATTAAACAATAAGCAATTTGTGGATAAAGACCTGCAAATATTATCCCATAAGTTGCAGTATTTTCATTTGCAAGAATTGAAAATCCTTCTAATCCAATAAAATTTAGAAAGGGTGCAATAACCCCATAATTTGGTTGGTAAAACCAAGTAAAAATAAGTCCAATAACTACTTGAGAAATAACAAATGGAAAAAAAAATAGAGATTTAATTAATCTAATTCCAAAAACAATTTGATTTAAAAATATTGCTAGTCCTAAGCCAATAGGAACTGCTAACATAAAAAATATTAACCATTTAAGATTATTCCAAAGTGAAATATAAAAATATTCATCATCTAAAAGTTCAATGTAATTTTGAAGACCAACATATATAGATGGAGATAATCCATCCCATTGATAAAAGGAAATGCCAATAGATACAAATATCGGGGCTATTACATAAATGGAAAAAAATATTAATCCTGGAGCTAAAAAAATCCATGGGCTTATTTTAACTTGATTTTTTTGCCACCAAGTAATTCTTTTAGCTTTTGAATTATTTAGTTCCATATAATTATATTTTAAAAATTGATGAAATCGAATTTTTAACTGAGGGGCCAGTAAGCCCCACAGTTAAGATAAAAGTTTATTTATAAACTTTTTGACGTACTTTTTCTAATCTTTCTAAGATTTTTTGTCTTCTGTCAGGATTAGACATATATTCTTGAAAGCCTTTCATACCCTCTGATGCCATTTGAGCTGGAGCATCTCTATCGTAGAATTGCGCCATTGCATAAGCATTATTTAGCATATTCAATCCTGCTTTTAAGAATGGATCTCCCTTTTTAACACTAGAGTTCTTGTTAATAGGAAGCTGACCTAATATTTTATTGATCTCTTCTTGCACATCTGCTCGAGACATAAATATTAAGAAACGCTTAGCATCAGTTTTATTTTTAGCTTTAGAAGGTATATGCACAGTGTCCGTAGGTGCTTCTTCAGCCATTGGGATACCTGGTGTGATTTCAGGGAACTGGAAGAAACCTAAATTAGAATCTCTTAAGCCAGCCTCTTTTAAAGGAGCAACAGCAAAGTTACCCATCACATACATTGCTGCTTCACCGTTCACCATAGGAGTTAAAGCTTCTTGCCAACTAAGTGCTGCATGATTTTCTAAGAAGTAACCAGGCTTTACAAGCTCATCCCATTTATCAAATACTGCTTGTACTTTTGGATCTGTGTAAGGAACCTTACCTAGTGTTAAATCCATATGGAACTCATAGCCATTTGTTCTAAGATTTAAATAATCAAAAACACCAGCTGTTGTCCAAAGATACTTTGATCCGATTGTAATAGGTGTAATACCTGCAGCTTTTAACGTAGCGCATGCAGCTACAAAATCATCCCATGTTTTTGGTACAGATATTCCATTTGCTGTAAATAAATCTTTCCTGTAATACACGCCCCACTGATAATAAGTGTAAGGAATACCCCATTGCTTACCACCAATCGTCATAGATTTTTTAGCATGCTCCATATTTTCAGAAAGGTTTCCGTCTACCCAACCTGAGTCTTTCCAAATATCAGAGACATCTTCAAACAAACCTGCTCTTACAAATGGTAACATTCTATTTCCAGCATACCAGTTTGCAACATCAGGTGGATCAGTGTTTAAAAAATTTCTTATGGATTGTTTGTAACCTTCATGGTCAAAAACATTCCATTTTACTGTGACGTCTGGGTTCTCTTCTTCAAATTTTTTAATAATATATTCAAAAGCTTCTTTTGGTGCTGCATCAGATGTGTCTGTATTTATCACCAAAGTACCAGCAAATGAAGTTGAAGAGATTATTCCAAACATCATTATTAATGAGATAATAACCTTTTTCATTTATGCTCCTTTTTTAATTTATGTTTAATAGATTATGTATTTTTAAAATTGATTACAATTAAAAATTATCCCCATAAATTGTTGATAATTAAATTAACAAAATAAATATATAATTATCTTACTTATAATTTTTTTAAAATTTAACCAGGTGTATATTTTCTTTCAGATTCTGGATCTTTGCTTGAGTAAGGTAATTTTAAAACTTCGTTCCAAAATTCTTCTGGGATATTTGTTTTAGCCCAAGACAGGTTTTTTTCAATACTCTGAATGCTAGTAACACCGCATAGAGTAGAGGTAATTCTTTTATCTTTCATTGAAAACTGTAAGGCAGCTGCACCCATTTCAACATTATACATTTTACAAACTTTTTCTATTTCTCTAGCAGGTGCAAGTTTTTCTTCTGTAACATCTTGATAAGTTATTTTTTTAAAGTTACTTGGACCTTTTGCTAAAATACCACCAGCGTAAGGAGCAGCATTAAAAATAGATATATTTTTACTGTGAGCATAGCTATACATTTCATCTGCTTCTCTGTTTAATAAAGTATATCTGTTATGATTAATTATCACATCAAAGTCCCAATTTTTTAAAAGAGGAAACATTATATTTATTTTTCCCATAGCTAAACCAACTGCCTTAGCTAAACCCTCTTCTTTTATTTTAAATAACTCATCCAAGGCCCCATCTTTTTTAGTGATATCATTTATATCTTTTACGTATTCTGGATCATGAAGAAATAAAATATCAACAGAGTCTACATTTAAAGTTTTTAAACTTTCTTCAATAGATTCTCTTGTTCTTTTTTTATCAAGAACTAGCGTATCCATATTTCTATCAATTTTTGTTGATAAGATAAAATTTTCTGGCCAACCCTTATTTTCCTTTATTGCTATTCCAATCCTTTTTTCACTTTCTCCCATTGCATAATTTCTTGAAGTATCAAGCATATTTACTGGACCTTGAAAAAATCTTTTTAACGTTTCTTGAGCCCTTTGTTTTGGTACTTCATAACCATAAGTATCTGGCATACTCCCCAAAGAGGATGTTCCAAAACTTAATTCTGTAACTTCCAAACCAGTATCTTTAATTTTATTTTTTTTCACAAATTAATTTTTATTAGGTTCACTCACCTAAAATACTATCGTCTAATACCTTGGTGTCATATGCTGAATAAGAATGCCATCCTGCAACTGTCTGATCAAAATCAACAATACTGCCAGTCATAATTCCTGACTCATCTGAGCACAAAAATGCCAATATCTTTGCAACATCCAAAGGTTTGTTTAATCTTTTAAAAGGAACTTTTGATTCAGCTTTTTTCAACCAATTATCATCTGCGTTGTGAAATTTTTTCTGAATTACTGTTTCTGCTGGTGTATCTGTCCAACCTAGATTTACTCCATTCACTCTTATTTGATGACCAGAAACTGAATTTGCAACATTTTTAATCATTACTGCTAATGCTGCTTTAGAAGAGCTGTAAGCAGTTAAGAAAGGCATACCACTATATCCAGCCATTGATAGAATATGAGCTATAGTTCCTTTTTTTTTATCCCTGATCATTATTTTTATAACGTCTTGCATCATAAAAAGAGGAGCTTTTACATTTACATTAAAATTTTTATCATAATTTTCCTCTGTTGTGCTTAAGATCGTTCCTCTCTCAGTAAAAGCTGCAACATTTATAAAAGAATCTACTGTGCTAAATCTTTTATCAGTTTCAGAAACTATTTTTTTACAGTCTTCAAGTTTTTCTAAATCTGCTTGAACGTATAGGCATTCTGCGCCTATGCTTTCTATTTCAGATTTTACCTTGTTTCCATTTTTATTATTTCTTCCACAGATAGTTATTCCTTTAGCGCCTCTGCTTGCTAGTAATTTCGCAGTCTCAGCTCCACTTCCTTGGGTGCTTCCTGTTACAATTATTATTTTATTTTTAAATTGGTTAGATTGTTCAGATATATATTTATTAGACATGTTAGAATTTTATATCTATTACTTTACCACTTTCAAAGGATTCATATGCTGCATTAGCTATAATCAAAGCGTTTCTTCCATCCTCAAATCCTACTAATGGTTTTGTTTTATTTTCAACGCATTTTACAAATTCATTAAATTGATCTCTGTAAGCTTGCTCATATCTCTCAATAAAAAAGAAATGTATAGGTTCTTTTTCATTTGTTGATGTGCTTGTATATCTTTCTAAAGAAGTAGGAGTTTGATTATCAGAGATTACCATTCCTTTACTACCAAATACCTCAATTCTTTGATCATACCCATAAACTGCTCGTCGAGAGTTGTTAATATGAATTAAAACACCATTTTTTGATTTTAAAATAAACATAGCAGTATCTAGATCTTTTACTTGTTGTGAATTTTTATCAAATAAAGCACTTCCAAATGCTGATACTTGAACTATAGGATCATCTCCCAATATAAATCTAGTTAAATCAAAATCATGAATAGTAGTATCTCTAAAAAATCCTCCAGCAGCTTTTAAATAGTCAATTCCAGGAGGCTCAGGATCTCTACTAGTAATAATAAGCATTTCCAATTCACCAATTTCTTTTTTTACCCTTGCCTGTTGTGCCTTTGCATGACTGGCATCAAACCTTCTGTTAAAGCCAATTTGAATAGGAACGTTTGTTCCTTTGATATTTTCCATGCACTCATTTACTTTATTGATATTTAAATCAATTGGCTTTTCACAAAAAATTGCTTTTCCTGCTTTTGCAGCCATTGTAATAAATTGAGTATGAGTTGGAGTAGCAGAAGCTATAAGAACTGCGTCTATATCATCTGCATTAATTGCGTCCTCTGGTGAAGAAGCAATTGAGCACCCTATTGATTTTGCTACTTCTTCAGCGAATTCAGAATTAATGTCGTAAATGTATTTTAATTTTGCTTTTGGATGTGCTGCAATAAATTTAGCATGCATTTTTCCAATCCGTCCTGCTCCCATTAACGAAAAGTTAATCATAAGAATATAGAACAGAATTAAAAAACAAAATCAAGAAACATTTTTAATGATGAATTAAACACTAATTAAAAATATAATTTTCTTGATGCACATAACATCATCATTTAAAAATGTTTTAACTTTTTAATAAATTTTATGTCGGTAAAATTAGGAATAGCACCAATTGCATGGAGTAACGATGATATGCCTGAATTGGGTGGCGATACTTCTTTAGAACAATGTTTGTCTGAAGCTAGTCAGGCAGGATTTATTGGAATTGAGTCTGGTGGTAAATTTCCAAAAAAATCAGAAGAACTAATCCCTAAACTTAAAGAATTTAATCTAAATCTTTGCTCAGGTTGGTATGGAGCTAATTTAAGAACAAATAGTATAGATGAAGAAAAAGATTTAATTCAAGATCAGCTTAAACTTTTTAAAGATTGTAATTCACCTTGTATGGTTTTTGCCGAAGTTTCTGGTTCAATTCAAGGAGATCCAGATCGAAAATTATCTACAAGACCTCAAATGGGTCTTGAAGAGTCAAAAAAATATTATGAAAAAATCTCAGAAATGGGAAAATATCTTGAAGATGAAGGTATGCCACTTGCTTATCATCATCATATGGGCACGATAATAGAGACTGAAGAGGATACGGTAAGACTACTTGAAAACACACATGATAGTGTAAAACTTACATTAGATACTGGCCACATGTTATTTGCTCAGGGAGACTCTTTAAAAATATTAAATGATTTTAGCGAAAGATTAATTCATATGCATTGTAAGGATATTAGAAAAAGTGTCTTGGAAAAATCTTTAAAAGAAGACTTAAGTTTTAGAGGGGCATTTTTAGAAGGTGCATTTACAGTTCCAGGTGATGGATGTATTGATTACAAGCCATTGTTTGATGTATTGAAGAAAAAAAATTATTCTGGATGGTTGGTAGTAGAGGCGGAACAAGATCCTGAAAAAGCAAACCCATATGAATACGCAAAAATAGGTTACAAGTATTTAACTGAAACTTTAAATCTTAGTGGTATCGAGCTTTATAAAAGCTAACTTTTAAAACAATATATCTTACTACAATCTTACAATTTTTGATTTTTCTAATGTATCATCGAAATAATCAATTATATTTTGAATTGTTTCTACACCCATTCTTGTCATACATTCGTCAGTAAAAGCAGCAGTATGTGGACTTAAATAAACTTTATCATTTTTTAAAAGAGGATTATCATTTTCTGGTGGTTCTTTTTTGAATACATCAATTCCTGCTCCAAAAATTAAATCTTCATTTAAAGCTTTATTAAGATCTTCTTCATTTATAATTCCACCTCTAGCAGCATTAATGATGATACAATTTTTCTTCATTGTTTTAAGCAAATTATAATTAATAAGGTTTTCTGTTTTGTCTGTTAAAGGCATGTGTAGAGATATTACATCCATTGTTTTTATTGCCTCTTCAATATTATTAACTTTTTTACCACCAAGCTTCTCTATTATATCTTTATCTACAAATGGATCATAGACGTAAACATTCATTTCAAATCCCAAACACCTTTTAATTAGTGCTTTACCTATTCTACCAAATCCCATAATTAGGAAATTTTTTTTCCATACTTCAATGGTTTTAGGTAATTTATTTCTGTCCTTAAAATTACCTTCTTTAACTGTCGTATGATAAAGTTCTCTTCTTTTTGCAATATTTAGCAGGACAAACATAACATGCTCAGCAACTGTAACTGCATTTGCATTAGCTGTAATAGCAATTTTTATATCTCTTTCTTTAGCTGTTTTTAAATCAATATTATCGTAGCCAACCCCATGTCTAGAAATTATTTTAAGATTTTTTGCTTCATTAATTACCTCACCTGATAATTTTGCTATTCTAATTGAAGCGCCATCACAATCTTTTATTTTAGATTTTAAATTTTCTACAGAGGTGTCATCTGTTACTTCAACATCAAAGTTAGGGTGGTTATTAATTAATTCCATACCTTTTTCATGGACTTTTTGAATAATCAATATCTTTTTTTTATTACTCATAATTGTATATAAATTTTTTAGAGAGCATTTTTAATACGAGAATTATTATATAAAGTAAATTAGTTTTTTGATTAAAGTTGTATTTATTTAATAATTAAAATAAATTTAGCTGTGAATTTGACAATTAATATTCTCCTATTTGTTTTTAATACCCTTGAGAAAATAAATACTTTTTTTTTAAGAATTGGCAGACAATTTGCATGGATAGCAATACTCTTGATGGTGATTGTTATCTTGGTACAAGTATTTTTTAGGTATGTATTAAATAATGCACTGCCGTGGCCTGATGAGGTTGCTAGATTTTTGATGTTATGGATGACAGGACTGATCGTACCTTCTGCTTATAGATGGGGCGGATTTGTTTCTATTGATTTATTAGAGAGATTTTTACCAAAACTTATATCAACTTTTTTAACTTTGTTTTTATTAATTGTATCTCTTTTTGTATTAGTTATAGGTTTAGAATTAGGTTTTAAACATATTAATGCAGGATGGATATTTAATTCTTCTTCGATAAAAATTCCTTTTCATTTAATTGGTGGAAAAGCAGAACCAATAAAATTAGCTTGGATGTATATGTCATTACCAGTTGGTATTATTTTTTTAATATCTGTGAATATTGAATTAATTTTGAGAAATATTCTTACTAATTTTACAAAGTTAGATTTACCTGAAGATTACGATAAACAAAAGTTGGAGACACAATAATGTTAGTTTGGTTTCTTCCTTTGTTTTTATTATTTTTATTAATTGGTTTACCAGTATTTTTTGGTTTGTTAGCGGCACCAGGAATTTTACTTTGGTTAAATGATCAGGCCAGAGATGGTGCAATGCTTTATAGAAATATTTATAATGGAATTGATAGCTTCCCTTTGATGGCAATTCCATTTTTTATGTTAGCAGGGGAGTTAATGAACAGAGGAGGAATAACCCATCGACTTGTAGAGTTTAGTCAAGCGATGATGGGTCACTTAAAAGGTGGATTGGCTCATGTCAATGTACTAACTTCAATGTTGTTTGCTGGTTTATCTGGTTCAGCTGTAGCTGATACTTCAGCAATTGGATCAATGCTTATTCCTGCAATGGAAAAACAAGGATATACAAAAAAATTTGCAGCAGCTATTACTGCAGCTAGTTCAGTAATCGGACCCATAATTCCACCCTCAGGGATAATGATTATTTATGCGTATGTAATGGGTGAAAGTGTTGCAGCATTATTTTTAGCAGGAATTGTACCTGGTATTTTAGTAGGAGTTAGTTTGATGGTCACAATAAAATTTATGGCCAAGAGATATAATTTTCCAGCAGTGACAGAAAAAACAACCTGGGGTCAAAGAGGTAAGGCATCTCTAAAAGCTTTTTTTCCTTTGATGACACCAGTAATAATTTTAGGTGGTATTCTTGGTGGAATTTTTACACCAACAGAAGCATCAGCTGTAGCAGCTGCTTACGCAATGTTTATCGGTCTATTTGTTTTAAAATCATTGAAATGGAAAGATGTTCCTAAAGTGATGACAAAAGCAGCGATGGTATCTTCCGTTGTACTTCTTTTAGTTGGTGCTGCAATGGCTTTTAAAACTGTAGTTAGCTTATCTCATGCACCTGAGCATCTTGCTGCGTTCGTTTTAGGATTAACTGATAACCCGTATGTTTTATTGTTTCTTATAAATATTTTATTATTTGTTGTTGGAATGTTTTTAGATGCAGGCCCAGCGATAATTATCTTAGGACCAATTCTTGGACCAGTTTTTGTTGAGCTAGGAGTTCATCCTGTGCATTTTGCAATAATAATGTCGGTTAATTTGACAGTCGGTTTAGCAACTCCACCTATGGGTCTTGTACTATTTGTTGCATCTTCTGTTTCTGGGGAAAGAGTTGAAACAATAGCAAAAGCTATATTGCCATTCCTGGCAGTTGAAGCTATAGTTATATTTTTAATAACATATTTTCCATCAATCTCGATGACAATTCCTTTGCTTACTGGATTCGCAAAGTAAATTTCAATATTTTTTTACTAGTCGATAGACTCTCTAATTCAATTTAAGTATAGTTTTCATACATAAATATTTAATGAGAGGGAAATAATTATGAGTAAAATAATAAAATCATTTTTTTCATTGTTATTCTTAATTAGTTTTACTGCATCTGTTTCAGCTGCAGATTATAACTTGAGAATGACAATGAACTCTAATGATCAAGATGAAGATTATGATGGTGCTGTAGTATTTAAAAACTACGTAGAAGCAGCTTCAAATGGAAAAATAGCTGTAGAACTATTTGTAGGAACGCAGCTTTGTTCAAAAGGCGCTGAGTGTTTACAAGGTGTATCTGATGGAAGTATAGATATTTACATTTCTACTTCTGGAGGTGCAGCAGGTGTATTCCCATATGTTCAAGTTTTAGATTTACCTTATCTAATGGCTGATGACAGAATTGCTGAAGATGTAATGCAAGGTGATTTTGTAAGAACAATGAGAAAAATGGCTCTAAAAGATTCTAATGATTCAATCAGATTGATGACAATTGGAAATACTGGTGGATGGAGAAATTTTGCTAACACAAAAAGAAGAGTTGCAAACCCATCTGACATGAAAGGTTTAAAAATCAGAACAGTTGTAGCTGATTTACCCCAGGAACTTGTAAGGGCATTAGGTGCATCTCCAACTCCTATTCCATGGCCTGAATTATTTACATCATTTCAAACTGGTGTAGTTGAAGGTTCTAAAAATGGAATTACTGACATTATGAACATGAAGTTTCCTGATGCAGGTCTAAAATATGTTACTTTAGACGGTCATGCATACATGGGAGCATTATGGTGGATGAACAATGCAAAATATCAATCCATGTCAACAGATCTTAAAAAAGTAGTGACTGATGGTTTCTATGCTTTGCAGCAAGCAACTTTTGCTTCTCCTAAGAGAAAATCAATTAAAGCTTACGAAGACTTTGTAGCAGGTGGTGGAGATTTATATGTTCCAACGCCCGATCAAAAAGCTAGTTTTAAAAAAGAAGCTAGCCCAGTATATGATTGGTTTAAAGCCAATGTTAAAGGTGGAAAAGAAATTTTCAACGCTTTAACTAAGGCAGTAGCTAAAGCAGAGAAAAAAGCATCGAGCGCATACAAAAAAGATTTGTAATTTCACATTAATATAATGGGGCGGATTTTGGTTCGCCTCATTATCTAAAAGGATATATCCAGGATTTATAATCTTTTATGAGAATATGAGCTTTTTCAATTTGTTCAGGAGTCATTTTTTTAATAACTTCTTCCTGAGAAATTGCAGCATCAGGATCTCCACCAATAGCAGACAAACCGTACCACATATAAGCTCTAACAAGATCAGGAGCAGGGAGTCCTCTACCAATTTCGTAATACCACCCAACACCAGATTGAGCACCAGGATGACCTTTCATAGAGGATCTGAGATACCATTCAAAAGCTCTAACATCATCTCTTTCAACACCAAGACCCATAGCGTACATAATCCCAATAAGTTCTTCAGCATCAGCATTACCAGATCTAGCTGCTGGGATAAGTTCCTCCATAGCTTCTTTAAATTTTCCTTCTTCCATCAAATCTCGAGCATTTTCTATTTCTGCAAAAACTATAGACGGAAGAAACAAAAGTATAAAAAGATATTTAATCATTTAAAAATAATAATATTTATAATTCCATTTTTAATTTCAGTAAATAAAACTTACGCAATTGATTTACCAAAACCATTAAAGAGCGAAGATTTCCATGAAGTTGATATAGAAAAAGTTAAAATTGGAAGACTATTATTTCACGATAAAATTTTATCTGCAAATCGAAACATTGCTTGCGCAACCTGCCATAGTCATGATCAAGGAGGTTCAGATGGACTTTCTTTAGGTATTGGTGAAGGAGGTCAAGGTATAGGATTAGAGAGAACTGCAGGTGAGGGCGATGATAAAATAAAAAAACGAATTCCAAGAAATGCTTTAGCTTTATGGAATTTAGGATTTAAAGACATTACTACTTTGTTACATGATGGAAGAGTAACTAAATCGAATATATTTGGTAACGGTTTTAATACACCTGCTCAAGAAGCTCTTCCTAAAGGACTTGATAATATAGTTGCAGTTCAAGCTTTATTTCCGATGACTAGACAGTTTGAGATGGCAGGAAATCCAGGTGAAAATGAAATTATAGGTTTGGTCTCAAAAGTTGGAAAAGATAGTATGAGAATTGATAGAGTTTGGCCTGTAATTACCCACAGGATCAGAGGAATTCCAGAATATGTTGAATTATTTAATAATGCTTTTGATGATGTAAACAGCGCCTTAGATATTAACATTACACACATTGTTAATTCGATTGCTGCATTTGAAATTCATGAATGGACATCTTTCGACTCTCCCTTTGATGAATATTTAAATGGAGATAAACAAGCTTTAACTTTAAAGCAAATAAATGGGATGAATTTATTTTATGGAAAAGCAAACTGTAGTTCTTGTCATTCAGGATCTTTGTTGTCAGATCAAAAATTTCATTCAATAGGAATTCCCCAATTTGGTCCTGGAAGGACACGTCCTTTTGATCCTTATGCACGTGACGTTGGACGAATGGTCGAAACGGACAATATAAACGATATGTATAAATTTAAAACGCCAGCATTAAGAAACGTTTCTTTAACAGCTCCCTACGGTCATAATGGTGCTTATCCAACTTTAAAATCAATAATTAAGCATCATTTAAATCCAATAAAAATGAATAAGAATTGGAAACCTGAATATGCAAATTTACCTAAGGCACCTTGGTTAGAAGAAATTGATTTCGTAACTTTTTCAGACAAAAGGGAACAAGACAGAATTCTCTCAAGCATTGACATACAGCCTATAGAATTGAATGATAAAGAAATTGATGAACTTGTTTCTTTTCTCGAATCTTTAACTGGCAGAAGTGGAAATCAGAGACCGCTAGGTAAACCAGATAAAGTGCCAAGTGGGCTAAGTATTGATTAAGTTTTTAAATTAAACTGATACAAACAGAATATGAAAAAAATAAAATATGGAATTATTGGAGCAGGGACAATGGCTCGAGAACATATTTTGAATATATCATTAATTGATAATGCCGAAGTAGTTGCACTTGCTGATCCTCATGAAGATTCATTAAATCAGTGTAAAGAAATTCTAAAAACAAAAGTTTTATGTTTTAAAAATCATTTAGAAATGATTGAGAAAAATATTGTTGATGTATACTTAATTTCATCTCCTAACTTTACTCATATAGAAATCTTGAAAGATGTAATCAAAACTAAAAAACACATATTAGTAGAAAAACCATTATGCACTAATACAAAAGATTGTTTAGAAATAAGAAAACTTACAAAAGATTATCCTTCAGTATTTTGGACTGCGATGGAGTATAGATATATGCCACCAGTTTCAAAGTTTGTTAATGAAATTCATAATAATAAAATTGGTGATTTAAAAACTTTAACCATAAGGGAACATAGATTTCCTTTTTTAAAAAAAGTAAATGATTGGAATCGTTTTGAGGAAAATACTGGTGGTACACTTGTTGAAAAATGCTGTCATTTCTTTGATTTAATGAGATTGATTATCCAAAGTAAGCCACTCAGTGTTTATGCAAGTGGTGGTCAAGACGTTAATCATTTAGATGAAGTGTATAATGGTAAAAAACCAGACATCATTGATAATGCTTATGTGATTGTAAATTTTGAAAATGGAGCAAGGAGTTTGCTTGAGCTTTGTATGTTTGCAGAAAATTCTGACATGCAAGAAGAGCTTGTAGCCACAGGAAATAAAGGAAAAATTGAAACCTCAGTCCCCTCGGATGATTCAGGTAAAACCTCATCAAATATAAGAATTGGAATGAGAGATGGTAAAACACACATCGAAAATATTGAAGTAGATAAAAAAATTCTTGAGGCTGGCCACCATCATGGATCTACTTACTACGAACACTTAGCTTTTTTGAAAGCTATTAAAAGTAATTCAGATCCAGAGGTTTCATTAGAAGATGGTTTAATTGCTGTTGCTGTGGGAGAGGCTGCAGAGCAATCAATAAAACAAGGTCGATTAATAAATCTAGAAGAAATAATTAGCTAAAAAAATCTGTAATTTTTTTAACTATAAAGTTACTTACTCTAATGTTTGACTCTGTTGTTACACCAGAAATATGAGGTGTTAATATACAATTCATACCTGGTTTTATTTTGTTATAAAATTCACTCTCTATTGGTTCTTTTTCAAACACGTCTAGAGCAAAGCCAGAAATAATATTTTTATGGTAAGCTTCAATTAAATCACTCTCATTTACAATACCACCTCTAGAGGTATTTATTATAATCGGTTTATTTTTCATTTGGGAAAATGACGATTTATTTATCATATTTTTAGTTTCATCTGTTAGGGGTAGATGTATTGAAATGATATCTGATTTTTCATATATCTCATTTAAACTTGATAATTTAGCATCAATTTCTTTATTATTTATTTCCTTAACATAAGGATCGTAAGCTAAAATCTTTAAACCATTTTTTGAGGAATACTCAGCAACTTTTTTTCCAATTGTACCAAATCCTATTATTCCTAAATACTTTTGTTTTACTTCTATAGATTTAATGGTTGTTCTTGGCCATTCACCCTTGATAGTTCCGTTATGAAACATTGGAATTTTTTTAATAAGAGACATTGATGAAGAAACTACATATTCAGCAACAGAGTCTGCATTCATTCCTGTAGCTGGTTGAACATGAATATTTTTATTTTTGCAATATTCTGTATCAATATTGTCCAAACCAACACCCAACCTTCCAATAAATTTTAATTTAAATGCATTTTTTAAAATATCTAAATTTACTTGAGTTTTATTTCTTACAATTAGACCATCATAGTCTCCAATTATTTTTATTATTTCTTTTTCATCTTCACATAATTTTTCATCGTAGTTAACATCAAATTTTTTATTTAAATTTTCTAAACTATTTTGGTTGATGAATTCAGTAATTAAAATTTTAGTCATTAATTTTTTATAAATATTAAACTAAATTAGATAAGTCTCTTTTATTATTTTTATACGTTGGAAGTGGATATTTAAAGGCATATTTTCTTGGTATACATTTTTCTTTTGCCTTTTCCCATAGAGATAACCATTGTTTAAAGTTTTGAACTTTGAGATTTTTTTTATTTTTACTTCTTACATAAAAATTTGGAAGTGGTTCTCTACCTGATGGTTGTCCAGCAACATTATATCTAAGATCAGCACTTATCCTAAAATCATTTGATCTGTTTGGTAAAGAGCAGTGTATGGAGTGTTTATGCAATAATATTATATCTCCAATATTTGCCTCTAAATAAATATGCTTCATGTCATCAAGTAATTCACTATTTTTTAATTCTACTTGTCCTCTGTATCCTGATACATGATTTAATAATCCCATTTTATTTATTTTTTTTACTGTAATCATGCATCCATTTTTCTTAGTTGTTTTAGTAAAAGGGATCCAAACAGTAACCATGTCAGTTAATTTTTGTCCTCTAGAATTTAAAACAGCAGCATCTTGATGCCATGGAGTTCTGCCGCTCAAACCATCATGAATTGAACCTTCTGGTAATTTTTTTTCAGGTTGTTTAATTCTAGTATTTTGAACAGGGTTAGACATTATTTCTTTACCCAAAATTTTTTCTACAACATCCAAAATATTTTTATTATTAATTAAATTCCATAATGATTGAGTAGCAAAATAATCACTATCTTTTTTTACGTGGTCTCTTGGTAATCGAGTATTAAAATATTGATCCAAATCATAAATATTAAGCTTTGAGATATAAGAATATTTTTTTTTAAAATCGAAATTAAGAACTTTTTTTATATCTTTTTTTTTTGCATATTTTTGGATGAGACAATCCATAACAAATTCCATATCATTTAGAATTGGTTTTAAATCTCTTCTAAAGTTAAGTACATTTTTAACAATCAAGTACCCATTCTCATATAATTTTTTTTGAAGACTATTTGTCATCATTAAAATTTATTTTATCATTAACAATATTTCAATGTTTTGGTGCTGTTGTTAAATAGTTCGCATCATGAAAAGAGGTTAGCATTCTTTTTTTGGTGCTAATTATGTGCGGATAATATGAAATCCCTTTGTAATTCCATATAACCGGTTTGTTTAAGGCATAACTTCCATAAATGAAAAAACGTTTTGGACAATTTCTTTCTATAAACCGCTTCACGCCATGATAGGAATTTGGAGTAGACTGAAAAAAAACAACGGTTCCTTTTTTTGGCGTAAAAGACTTCACTATTTCAAGTTCGGTTATTTTTGGAAATCTTCTAAAGCTTTTTCTAAAATTTTTTTTTGCTTTTTTTCTATAAATAGTAAGAGAGCCACCATTTTTTTTTGGGATGTCCGATAAATAAATTAAGAAATTATACAACCTAGTTATATCATCCCTATGAGGTCTTAATCTATATCCTCCTTTTGATACTGAAAAATCTATATCTAAATTTACTTTAGGATTTGTATAGTTGTTACCCAACATTTTTTTTAATTCACTAGAATTTAATTTTTTTTTAATGGTGAACTTTTTAGGATTAAATGATTTTGGTTTATGTAAATTTACCCATGATCCATCCTTAAAATTTTTTGTGAAAAGATTTTCAATTTTTTTATAAAAAGATTTACTATTAAAAAGCTTCAAAAGTTTTGCAGAGTTAATTGAATTTTTAATATATAAATTAAAATTTTTAGAACCTTTATTAATCCTGCTTCTACCTCCCATAATCATATCATCAAATGATTTTGAGTTGCTTATTTCTTTAATTAATAAATTACACATATTTTTTGAAACAACGTTGTCTCCAACTAAAACAGGAAAGTTACTTTTGATTTTATTTAATTTATTTGTACTGAGCATTTAGCTGTACATACCTTCTTTCACTTTAATCATTTTATACATAAGATCATTTAAAGGTGTCTTAACACCGTGTTTTTTACCTATTTTTGAAACTGCACCACTAATAAAGTCTATTTCAGTTTTTCTCTTGTATTGAACGTCAAAAGCCATTGAAGATTTGTTGGTTTGCATTGAATCTACAATTTTATTAAACATAAATAAGCATTCATCTTCAGACACATTTACACCATCAGCAAGTGCAACTTCTCTCGTTTCTAAAATTATTTCTTTACCCAAGCCTCGAGATACTTGGTTTGCTTTGTTGTTTATATATAAATCAGTATGATGAAGATCAAAAATTGCAGATAATGGACCAATTGCTGTTAAAGCAAAAAGCTTCATCCATTTTCTTTTCTTTACATCTTCTGCAGCAATCATTTCAAGATTATGTACTGTAAAAGTATCTGCTATTTCTTTAATTCGATCAGTGATTCCTCCTTCGTACTCACCAATCCAAGATGGTAACGAACCATGATTCATTATATGACCTGGTCCTAAAATATTTGAAGCTTGAGTAGTTGTCCCACCAATTACTTTTTCATTACCTACAATACTTTGAATAATTGCTTCATGACCAATACCATTTTGAAAAGACATAAATACTGTTTTATCTCCTATGATATTTTTAATACTGTTTAATGCTGGCTCTAAAGCTGTAGCTTTACACATAACTATTACAGCATCTACTTTATCTAACGAGGATGGATCTGAAGTGGCTTTAACTTTTATTATTCGATCACCGCCATGTCCATCCATTTTTAAACCATCGTTATTAATTGCATCTACATGTTCTTTCCAAACATCAATTAAAATTACATTTAAACCTTTTTCTGCAAGCAAACCGCCAAACAAGCAACCCATCGCTCCTGCACCAAGAACAGCTACTTTTAAATCTTTATTAATCATCGTTACCTTATTTAAAATTATTTATGTATAGAAATTATATATATTATCTATAGACATTATGCAAAATAAATTATAGCTTATTAACATCATGCAATTAAAAATAGAAAAAGGAATTTTTAAAGATTATTCATTAGAAGATATTTCAGATGCATTAAGAAAAGGATTATTTGAAAATTTCAAAAATGTTGAAGTTGAAGTGGTTGACTGCCCTAATCTTAGAGATTGGGATTGTCCATCAGAAGGAATAAGTGGAAATCAAAAAATAATAGATGTTGGTGGAGAGCCTTATATGCATGATCCAAAATTTATTGGTGCAGAATTTGACTATCAAGAAATATCTAAAATTATTGACTCTGAAAAATCTTATGCTTTAGGAGCCGGATCAGGTGCAATGTCATGTTTAGATGGTCATTGTGGAGAATTAGTTATTAATGAAAACTTAATAACTGATGAGTCTAAGTCAATAATAGCAAGAGTAAGTCCAGACAAAAAATGTATTGTTGAAAAGTATTCTGCAAAAAAACACGGTGGACTTGGAAACATTTATTATACAGATGGTAAACAGGGAAAAGTTATTAAAATAAAAATCAAAGGTAGAAATGGAGAACAAGGTTCTTTGCCTCAAGCAATGAGGTCTTCTTTATCAAAACATTTAAAAATTAAAGATAATGAACATTTGTCTCTTGCTGGAGTATTTAGAGTATTAAATGGAAAAATAAGATCGCATGTACAACCTGATTATAAAGATATTAAACACGAGTATTACGATCCAAAACAAATGAAATGTGTAAAAGATTTTCTTCAATTTTATGAACCAGTTGGACCAAAATTACAATGTTATACGATTCTTTGGACTGGTGATCCTACTGGAGGAGAATTAAATCTGAGAGAGTCAGGTGAACATACTCATTTTCATTCTTATGAACATGACAGAGATGCAGGACATTATCATTTTGACGTCACACCTGAAGAAATAGAATATGAAGGTTATTTTAATACCGCAACAGAAGTACATAGAGTAAATAACATTTATAAAGAGCTATTAAATAAAAATAGTATTGAATAGAAAACTTAATGAGTTTAAATTTATTTAAATGAAAAGACAGTTCAAGTATCCTAAGCACTTTGAAGAACAAAAAAAAATTCCAAAACTTACTCAAAAAAGAATTCAATTAGCAGAAATATCACTCGGTGATTTTGAAGGAAGATTAGCTAACGAGTTATTGAATTGGTTTTCTTTAACCCCACAACATTGGATAATGTTGCACATGGTAATGCTTGCTTATTATAAAAATAAATCAATTACTAAAAATCAATTACTTAAAGTGATCGAGAAATCATATTTAACCTCAAACGTTTATATCGATACAGCAATTAAAAAAGGTTATTTTAGAATTATAAGAAATGAGAGAGACAAAAGATCTATATTTATATTACCTTCAGTAATTACCATTAAAACCTTTGAGGAATTTATTGATAGGAGAGATATTCTTTATAAGGGAATTAAATAGTTAACCTAGTAAGCTTTAGACTCTTCTTTTTTTGAAGAACCTTTCATTTTTTCTACCACTGCTTTAGCGCCCGCACTTAATGCTCTTTGATCAGCCCCAATAGTTACAAAATTGAAACCTTTATCTATCATTTTTTGTGCATACTCAGGTGTACCATTATGAATTCCTGCAAAAATATTATTTTTTTTTGCGTGTTCTAAAATTCTTAGTATTTCCGAATAAGCTTTTGTGCTTTCTGCTCTATCAAAGCCAGGTTCTTCTCCTATTGCTAAACTTAAATCAGCTGGCCCAATATATATTCCATCCACACCAGGAGTTGACATAATCTCATCTAATTTTTCTAAAGACTCTTTTGTTTCGATCATAGCTAATTTGAGCATTTCATCATTTGCATGTTTTGCATAATCTGAACCTCCATAGATTAATCCTCTAACGGGACCAAAACTTCTATAACCACGAGGAGGGTACATACAAGCTTGAACAAATCTTTCTGCTTCCTCTTTATTACTTACCATTGGACATATAATTCCATAACAACCCGCATCTAGAATTTTCATTATTTGACCTGGCTCATTCCAGTTTACTCTAGCTAAAGGAGTTACATCTGTTGTTGAAATTGTTTGAAGCATTGGAAGTGCATTAGTGTAATCAACTAAGCCATGTTGCATATCTATTGTTAGAGAATCCCAACCTTGATGAGCCATTACTTCAGCTGAAACAGTACTAGGTATTTGAAGCCAACCATTGATAACAGGTTTCCCTGCTTTCATCATTTCTTTAACTTTATTTTTTCTCATTTTTAGATTTTTAAGCCCATGTGAGTATATTTCACATTTAGATAATCTTTGATTGCACCTGATCCACCTTCACGACCATAACCAGTTTGTTTTATCCCTCCAAATGGTGCTTCAGCAATAGCAACAACACCAGTATTAACCGCAACACAACCAGACTCTAGTTTTTCGGATCCAATATGAGCTTTATCCATAGAATTAGTATATAAATAACTACATAATCCTAAGTCATTATCATTTGCTCTTTCAATTACTTCATCAAAAGTTTTAAAAGTTAAAATTGGAACTAGTGGACCGAAAGGCTCTTCTTTCATAATTGTAAAATTATCTTTAACATCATCAAAAACTGTCGGTTCATAATAATATCCCTTATTGAAACCAGAAGGTCTTTGTCCACCCATTAACACTTTAGCTCCTTCTTTTTTAGTAGTTTCAACTAGTTTTTCTATTTCTTCCAATCTCTTAGCAGTAGTTAAAGGACCCAGATCCACACCTTCGTCCATACCGTTTCCAATTTTTAATTTTTTTGCTCTTTCGATAAAAGCATCAACAAACTCATCTTTTCTATTTTCTTGTATATAAAATCTATTTGGTGAAATACAGACTTGACCGTTATTTCTAAATTTACCGGTTATAGCTATATCAGCTACTTTGTTCATATCTACGTCTTCACACACAATAAAAGGAGAGTGTCCACTAAGCTCCATAGTGACTCTTTGAACTTTATCAGCTGCTTTTTTTAAAATAATTTTACCAACTCTAGTCGATCCAGTAACTGAAACTTTTTTAATTATATCAGACTCCATTAATTCATTTGATATTTCAGCAGGATCACCTGATAAAAGACTAACAACACCATCTGGTACACCAGCTTCTTTGCAAATGTTTACTAATTCCATTACAGCACCAGGAGTAATTACGTCTGGCTTACAAATTACAGAACATCCTGCAGCTAAGGCAGTAGAAATTTTTCTAGATGCTAAAACAATTGGGAAATTCCATGGAACTAAAGCTGCAACAACACCAACAGGCTGATAATAAACATGAACCCTTGTATCTGGAAATCTACTTTGTTGAGTTTGACCATAAATTCTTTTTGTTTCTTCAGCATTCCACTCAAAAATATCAGCTCCACCACCAACTTCACCAACTGCCTCTGCAAGAGGTTTTCCAACTTCAAGAGTTAACCATTTTGCAATAACATCTTTTTTTTCTCTCATCATATCTGCAATTTTTCTAAGCACATAAGCTCTTTGCCATGGTGCAGTGTTTTTCCAAACTTCCAAACCTTTTTCTGCAGACTTTAATGCTTTTTGTACTTCAATAGATGAAGCTTTCGAAGCTTTTCCAATTACTTCTTCAGTTGCAGGGTTGATTACATCATAAGTTTCTTTTTTTTCAGCTTGTTGCCATTTACCATCAATGAATTGTCCAAATTTTTCGTACATAGAAATTATTTTTAAGTTTACTTAATTAGGTTTTTTAATTTATAAATAGAATTATATATAAACACTATACATATTAAAAGATAAACATATTTATGAAAAAAATTACCCTCACTTGTGCTCATGCGATAGTTAAATATTTAATTGCCCAAAAAATATTAATTAACGGCAAAAAAGAACCACTCTTTCCTGGTGTCTTTGGAATTTTTGGACATGGAAATGTAGCTTGTTTAGGTCAAGCACTAGAGGAAAATCAAAAAGAACTTCCAACATATAGAGGGCATCATGAACAAAATATGGCTCTTACAGGTATTGGCTATGCTAGAGCAAAAAGAAGACAACAAATTTTCGTAGCAACATCCTCTGTTGGACCTGGAGCAACAAATATGGTTACAGCTGCTGCAGTTGCTATGAGTAATAGGTTGCCAATATTATTTTTACCTGGAGACACTTATGCAAACAGAATGCCAGATCCAGTATTGCAACAAGTTGAACATTTTAACAACCCAAGCACAACTGCGAACGATGCTTTTAAACCAGTAACAAGATATTTTGATCGTATCACAAGACCTGAACAAATAATTCAATCATTTCCAATAGCAGTTCAAACAATGTTAGATCCTGCAGATTGTGGTCCTGCATGTATTGCGTTAAGTCAAGATATTCAAGGCCAAACTTTTGATTACCCAGAGGAGTTTTTTAAAGAAAGAGTTCACACAATTCGAAGACCAAGACCAGATGAATTTCAAATTAAAGAGGCAGCAGAAAAAATTAAGTCATCTAAAAACCCAATTATAATTTCTGGTGGTGGAGTTTTTTATTCAGATGCAATGGAAGAATTAAGTCAGTTTGCAATCAAACATAATATTCCAGTTACACAAACTGTAATGGGTTATTCAACAATGAAGAGAGATCATTCTCATTACGCAGGTCAAATTGGAGGACTGGGAGGAAAAAATACAAACACATTAGCTAAAGAAACTGATCTTGCTATTGCGGTTGGCACAAAGCTTGCTGATTTTACAACAGGATCATGGGCAAATTTTGAAAACGAAAATTTCAAGTTAGTTTCTATTAATGTATCAAGATATGATGCCAATAAACATTTAGCACAAGCGGTTGTTGGAGATGCAAAAGTTTCTTTAACTGAACTTTCTCAAGCTTTAGGTGATTGGAAAGCAGGAGAAGATTGGAATAAAAAATCTCAAACTGAGCTTAAGTCATGGAATGAACATATAGATAAAGAGAGCGCTCCAACTAATCAGGAAGTCCCAAGTTATGTCCAAGCAATTGGTGCAATCTATAGAAATTCTGATCCAACAGATATTGCGGTTACGGCTGCAGGAGGTTTGGTTGGTGAGGTAATTCAAGTTTGGAGACCAAGAGAACTCAATACTCATGAAACAGAATGGGGTTTTAGTTGTATGAGTTATGAAATATCTGGAGCTTTAGGAATTAAAATGGCAAATCCAGATAAAGAAGTAATTTCTTTTGTAGGAGATGGATCTTATTTATTAAATAATACTGATATTTATTCTTCAGTAATCACAAAAAATAAATTGATTATAATTGTTTGTGATAACGGAGGTTTTGCAGTTATTAATAGATTGCAATTATTTAAAGGTGGTAAAGAGTACAACAACTTATTAAAGAGTTCTAATACACCTGGCTTAGTTGATGTAGATTTTGCAAAACATGCAGAAAGTATGGGTGCAAAATCTGAACACGTTACCTCAATATCAGATCTTGAGGCTGCATTTAAAAGAGCAAAAGCATCTGATGTGACTTATGTTATTTCAATTAAAACTCATGCATATAAATGGGTTGAAGGCTCATCTTTTTGGGATAGTCCAACTTTAGAAATTCCAACAACTAAGGAAAATGAAGAAGCTTTAAAACTTTATAAAGAAGGAAAAGGCAAACAAAGACAAGGTATTTAGCCCTTTATGAACAAAGTATTTAAAGTAGGTCTAATAGGCTGTGGGCATATTTCAGAAACTTATTTTAGAGCTCAAGAGTATTTCAATAATATTAGGATTATTAAATGTGCTGATATCAACATGGAAACAGCAAAAAAGTGTGCAATCCATTATAATATTGAAGCAGTAACTGTTGAAGAACTTTTAAAAGATAAAGAGATTGAAATAATACTAAACCTTACAATTCCTAGAGCACATTTTGAAGTTTCAAAAATGGCTCTTGAAAATGGAAAACATTCTTATGCTGAAAAACCAATGGCAGTAAATTTTGAGGATGGAAAAAAATTAGTTGAGCTCGCTAAAGAAAAAAATCTTTATATTGGAAATGCACCTGATACTTTTTTGGGTGGAGGTATCCAAAAAACTAGGGAGCTAATTGATAATGGAGTGATTGGTGAAATAAAATTAGGTAATGCAATTTTTGCTTTCCCAGGAGTTCAATCATATCACCCTAATCCAGAACCTTGGTTTGCTGAAAATGAAGGTGGCCCTGTAATTGATATGGGACCATATTATCTTACAGCATTAGTAAATCTAATTGGTCCAGCAAAACAAGTCCAAGGAAGATGTACAAAAGTCTTTGAAGAAAGAGAAATTGGAATAGGTCCAAAAAAAGATCAAAAATTTAAAGTAGAAACTCCAACGACTTATCTTGCAACTATACAATTTGAAAATGATTGTATCATACAGATAACTTTATCTTTTGATGTGGTTGCTCATCAAAGAAACCATATAGAGCTTTATGGTAATAAAGGATCAATTATTGTTCCTGATCCAAATATGTTTGGAGGATCTGCTTTTGTTTCAGTAACCGCTGGCGGTAATTGGGGTGAACATAAAACAGATATGATGCCTTTAGGAAGAATTAATATTAAAAGTCAAAGCTCAAGAGCAAATGAATCTCCAACAAATGCAAATTATAGAGGAGCTGGTCTGTCAGAGATGGCTTATGCAATTGAAAATAATTTAGAACATAGATGTAATGGAGAGCTTTCTTTGCATGTTTTAGATATCATAGACTCAACAATGAGAGCGTCTCAAACAGGTATTCCGCAAGAAATAAAGACAACTTGCAAGAAACCAAAACCTTTTACTTTAGAAGAAATAAAAAAAATATTAAATTAATTATAAATTCTTATTTAAATGAAAGTTGAATATTTTGATTTAAAAGATAAACGCGCATTAGTTTCAGGTGGAGCATCTGGTATTGGCGCATCAATTGTCGAACACCTTTGTGAGCAAGGTGTTGAGGTTTATTTTTTCGATATAGATAAAAAAGGAGCTGAAAAATTAATTTCAAAAATTAAAAAGAAAAAACAAAAAATACCTACTTTTCAATTCTGTAATATTAAAAATATAAAAAAATATAAAACTCTAATTCAGAACATTATTAAAAAGAAGGGAACAATTGACATTTTAGTTAATAACGCTTCAAATGATCAAAGGCACACTCTTGAGGAAGTTACAGAAAAATACTGGGATGAAAGAATGGCAATAAATTTAAAGCACTATTTATTCGCTATTCAAACAGTTAAAAAAAGCATGATTAAAAACAAAGGTGGATCAATAATAAATTTAGGTTCAGTTAGCTGGATTAGAGGAGCTGTCATGTTTCCAGCATACAGCACAGCAAAAGCTGCAATTTATGGTTTAACCAAATCTTTAGCTAGAGATTTAGGACAACATAATATTAGAATTAACTCCATAGCACCTGGATCAGTTGCAACTAAAAGACAGTCAAAATTATGGTTAAATCCAAAATTTAAAAAAGAAATTTTAGATCAACAGTGTCTTAAAAAACAAATATTACCTGAGGATGTTTCAAAAATGGTTTTATATTTGGCATCAGATGTTTCATCGGGATGTACTAAACAAAATTTTACGGTAGACGCTGGTTTAATTTAAAGCTTAGCTTTACTTTTTTTTATTTTCAGCCATTGATAATGCAATTTTAAATGAATTTAAAATTGGAGCTAAGTTAGCTTCATTTTTTCCAGCAATTGCAAATGCAGATCCATGTGCAGTAGTCGTTACTGGTACAGTTAATCCACCTTGAACTGTTACTCCTCTGTCAAAACCAAATGCTTTAAGACCAGATTGTAGTGCATCATGATACATACCAACCATACAATCATGGTTTTTATTTTTGTAGGCTACTACAAAGGATGTGTCGCATGGCAATGGACCATCAACATTGTAGCCAAGTTTTTTTGCTTCTTCAATCGCAGGAATGATTTCATCTTTTTCCTCTGTGCCAAACTCTGCGTGTGGATTTAAAGCTTGAATGGCAATTCTAGGTTTCTTTACACCATTCAACTCCATAACCTGATTTATTAATTTTATAGGTTTCAAGATATTTTCTTTAGTAACATGTTGAGCAACTTCTTTAATTGGAATATGAGAAGTTACTCTTGCTGTCCAAAAATTATCAATCACATTAAATTCGCAACAAAAACTATTCACTTCAAGTTTTTCAGCCATTAACTGTAATTCATCTGAATGTTTATTTCCTCCAAGTTTTAAACTTGTCTTATTCATTGGCGCAAAATTAATTGCATCTATTTTTTTTTCCTTAGCAAGAGTTAAAGCTAAATCTAAAGCTTCCAATACACTTTCACCAGACTCTTTTGATGGTTCTGCTATTTTATATTTATGATTTTTTCCTTTAGAAATATCTAATAAAAATCTATTTGATTTATCAAAATCTATTTCATCAAAATTTTCAACAATATCTATATTATGTGAAATTCCTGTGATACTATTTCCACTTTCAAATACTTGTTTCTCACCAATGATGACTATGTTTGCTTTTGTAGTCATTTCATCTTTTAAAAGCTTTGAAACTAACTCTGGTCCGATCCCCGCTGGATCACCAAGAAGAACAGCAATGTTAGATTTGTTTTCAGGCATTTTTTTCTTTACGTTTTGTATCAGATTATGTTTAAATTATTAAATATAAATTAACTAAATAAGAGGGAAATAATGAAAAAAAGCTTTAAACTATTTTTAGCAGCCGCTTTCCTAGTAACTGAATTTTTTGTTGTAGCTCTTCCATTAATGATCACATCAGCTAAAGCTGATGGTCACCCAATACAAGCAATTACACACGCTGGTTTTGGTGGTGGAACGGACGTTACTACTAGAATGATGTTATTAAGAGCAAGAAGAGTTCTTAAACAGGATATGCAATTAGTAAACAAAAAAGGTGGTGGTGGAGCAGCATCTATGGACTACATGATGTCTTTACCAGCTGATGGAAATCATACTTTAACTTGGACTACAGGTCATGCTGTATCTATGGCTTTAGGCAAAACTAAAGTTAAGTTAAGTGATATGCAACCACTTGCAAGAGGAACTGATGATCCTCAATTGTTTGTTGTTAATTGTAAAGCAGACATCAAAGATGCTAAAAAATTTATTAGCACACAAAAATCAAAATCACTAAAATATGGAACTACTCATACTGGTGGTATTGACGATGTTAGTGCAATCGCATTTACAAAAAAAGGTGGATTAAAAGATCCAACTATCGTTGCTTACAAAGGTGTTGCACCAATTAAAACTAACCTTATCAAAGGAGATATTGATGTAGGTGTTTTAAACTTAGGTGAAGCATTGACTGAAATTAATGAAGGTAAACTTTGTGTTTCAGTTGTATTAGCAAACAATAGAATGGCTAAAATTGGAGACTCTCCAACAGCAAAAGAGTTAGGTATACCTGTTTCTTTATCTACTGTTAGAGGTTTCGTAACAAAAAAAGGTGCTCCAGCAGACAGAGTAAAACAATTAGAAGCTGGAATGATGAAAGCTATGAGCCACAACTATTACAAAAATTTCTTAACTGAAATTGGTCTTGATGACACTAGTGTAGTTGGTGCTGACGAGTGGGGTAAGCAAATGGAAGAAATGCTTACAGAAATGACTGCTCAGCTTAAAGCATTAGGTTACATTAACTAATCCAATTAAAAGTACATTTAAATATGAAGAATGTACAAAAACAAAAAAGGGCAAACAAAAGTTTGCCCTTTTTTTTTAGAGACGAGTTTAAAGTCTGTTTGGTAATTATTTCAGTTTCTGTAGCATTATTAATCACTACTTTTACATTTGATATTGTTCCTCCTATTTTAAATAGAGGAATTCAACCAGCAACATTTCCAAAAGCTCTTTTGATTTTAATAATAGTAATGAGTTTACTAATTTATTATTTGGCAACTAAAAATCCTTGGAAAGTTGAAAAAAAATTACCTAAATCATTCTTTTTAACACTTTTAAGTTTTTTTATTTTTGTAGTGATTTCAAAAACTCTAGATTTCTTTTTGGCAATTGCAGCTTTATCTATTTTTGTTTCATATTATTGGGGAGAAAAAAGGATATTTTATTTATTACTTGTTGGAATTATTTTTCCAGTCTTAGTATTTATTTTTTTTGAAACAATTCTGGGTCTAAGGTTTCCACCTGGAATTATAACCAATATTTATTATAGCTAGATGGACAATTTATTATTAATAATGGCTCCTTTGTTTAGCTCAAAGCTATTGTTAGTTTTATTTTTTGGAACTTTGTTTGGTTTAATATTAGGTGTTCTCCCTGGTTTAGGACCAACAACTGGTGGAGCATTAATTTTACCTTTTACAATGACGCTCGATCCATTATCAGCAATTGTATTGTTAACCTCAATTTATTGTGCAGGTACTTATGGAGGTGCAATCACTGCAGTTCTGATTAATACACCTGGAACCCCAGCTGCTGCAGCAACTTGTTTAGACGGGTATCCTTTAGCACAAAAGGGAGAGGCTGGAAGAGCTTTAGGAATGGCAACTGTTTCTAGTACAGTTGGGGGTATTTTTAGCGTTATTATTCTTGTCTTTTTTGCACCTATTCTGGCTCAACTTGCTTATGAATTTGGTCAACCAGAATATTTTGCATTAGCTATTTTTGGTTTAACGATGCTTGCATCAATAGGAGAGGGAAGTCCAATTAAGAATTTAATTGCAGGAGCATTTGGAATTTTAATTTCAACAGTTGGCAAAGATTTTATGACTTCAATTGATCGATTTACTTTTGGAATTAATGAATTAACTGAAGGGATTGGTTTTATACCGGTAGTAGTTGGTTTATTTGCAATGAGCGAGATGCTAACTCAATCAACATTAATTAACCAAGTATTTAATAGAATAGCTTTAAAAGCAATAAAACTTCCAAGTAAAGATGATTATAAAAAAACCTGGAAAACAATTTTAAGATCCAGTGGTATAGGTTCATTTATTGGAGTGTTACCTGCTGAAGGTGGAACAGTTGCTTCTTTAATTGGATATTCAGAAGCAAAAAGGTTTTCGAAAAAACCCGAAGAGTTTGGAAAAGGCTCTATAGAAGGTATTGCGGGTGCAGAAGCAGCAAATAATGCAGCAACAGGAGGCGCAATGGTTCCAACACTTGCACTTGGAATTCCTGGTAGTGCTACAACAGCTGTTATCTTAACAGGATTAATTATACATGGTGTAAGACCTGGGCCTGATTTATTTAGAGAACAACCCGATTTTTTATATGGAATCTTTGGAGCAATGTTAATTGCTAATGTTTTATTTTTTATATTTGGGTTCTTTGGAGCAAAAATTTTTGCAAGAATAACGTTGGTGCCAAATAAAATCTTATGGCCAATGATATTTGCAGTTTCAGTATGCGGAACTTATTCTTTAAATCAATCCATAATAGATGTTTGGATAATGTTATTTTTTGGTGTTCTAGGTTTTTTTATGAGAAGATATGGTTTCTCAGTTGTGCCAGTTATTATCGGCTTAATTTTAGGTGAGTTAGTTGAAGGAACTCTAAGACAATCTCTGGTTATATTTGATGGTAATTGGCTGATGTTTTTCACAAGACCAATAGCTTTAACGTTCTTTATTTTGTCTTTAATTGCCTTAGCTTTTCCTTTAATAAGATCAAAAAAATTTAAAAAATAAAGATGATTAAATATGATTTGAAAAATAGAGTAGCAATTGTAACAGGTGGAGCCCAAGGATTTGGTTTAGCTATCACTGAAAGATTTATTGAGTCTGGAGCTAAAGTAGTAATTTGGGATATTGACGAAGGTGAAGCCAAAAAAGCTTTAGAAAAAGTAAATTCTGAAAACTTAATTTATCAAATAGTTGATGTGAGCAACTATGAAACAATAAATTCAAAATTATCTGAAGTTGAAAAATCACATGGGAAGATTGATATCTTTATTAACAATGCGGGTGTGGCTGGAATGAACACTACAGTTGCAGAATATCCAATAGAAGAGTGGAATAAGGTAATTAACTTAAACTTAAATGCAGTTTTTTACTGTTGCAAAGCAGTTGTTCCATTTATGGCTAAGAATGATTATGGAAGAATTGTAAATATTGCGTCTATAGCAGGTAAAGAAGGAAACCCAAATGCAAGCGCTTACAGTACATCTAAGGCAGGTGTTATAGGTTTAACAAAATCTCTAGGCAAAGAGCTTGCGCAAAAAAATATAGCCGTAAATTGTGTAACACCAGCAGCAGCAAAGACCAGGATATTTGATCAAATGACAGAAGAACATATAAATTATATGTTATCAAAAATTCCTAGAAACAAATTTGCAAAAGTTGAAGAATTAGCATCATTAGTAACTTGGTTAGCCAGCGAAGAAAATTCATTTTCAACTGCAGCAGTTTTTGATTTAAGTGGTGGAAGAGCCACATATTAGTTATGCAAATAGGTATTGATGTTGGTGCAACTAAAATAGAGAGTGTTGTTCTCGAAGAAAATGGGAACGAAAAACACAGATCAAGAATATCGTGTCCAAAGGAGTATACCCAAATTATAACTGCTATAAGAGATATTCATAGACAATTAGAACAAGAGTTTAAAAAAGAACTTCCAATTGGAGTTTGTCATCCAGGAGTTCATTCTCCTCAAACTGGATTGGTAAAAAATGCTCCAAATATATCTTGGTTAGAAAAAAAACCATTTCAAAGTGATCTACGTAAAGCACTTGGAAAAGAAGTATTTTGTGAAAATGATGCAAACTGTTTTTCTTTATCAGAAGCTATAGATGGATCAGGCAAACATTACAAAATTGTTTATGGAATTATATTAGGTTCAGGAGTTGGAGGTGGTTTAGTAATAGACAAAAAAATTATTACTGGCTCGAATGGAGTAGCAGGGGAATGGGGACACAACCAAATTCCATATTTTGCTGCTAAGAAAGAAAATTTTGACTCAAGCAATGCTAGGGAAGCAGAGATTGAGAGTTTTTTATCTGGTTTAAGTTTAGCAAAAAGATTTAAGAAACTTTATGGAAAAAATTTAAAAACAAATGAAATTTTTGAATTGAACAGAAAACATGATTTAGATGCAGAAAGATTTATAGATGATTTTAAAGTAAATTTGGCAATGTCACTTTCAAGCATCATAAATATTTTAGATCCTGATGCTTTTATATTTGGAGGAGGAGTTTCAAATGAAATTGATTTTTTACATGAAATAGACTCACTAGTTAGAAAATTTGTTATTGGAAGAGAATATGAGGGTGTTTTTTTAAAACCTAGATACGGAGACGCTAGTGGTGTTAGAGGCGCTGCAAGATTAGGAAGAAGCGCGACATATTAGAAAGTTCAATTCCAAATTTAATATAAAAAAAATTAAATTTTTAAAAAAAGCCTTAAGAGAACAAAAATTTTAATAAAAATTGATATCAACCAAGAGTTGAATTCATATCAATTTGAACAAGATAGAATTAGGTATAGATATTATATATAAATTTATAAAATTTCTTATTTTTTACTTTACGAATTATGTTGGGATATGTTTATATCCCGATCTAATAATTAATATATATATATTAACTAAATTAACTTAAGAGGGAAACAATGAAAAAACTTATACTTTCGATTGCAGCTCTAGCATTATTTGCAAGTTCTGCATTCGCTGAAAGATACGTCATGGTCACTCATGGAGAAGGTAAAGATCCTTTTTGGCCAGTAGTTCAAAAAGGTGGTGAAGATGCAGCTAGAGCAATCGGCGCTGATTTTGAATACATCTACAACCCTTCTGCTGATATGGCTGATATGGCAAGCTCAATTCAAGCTGCTGCAGCTACTCAACCAGATGGTATGGTAATTTCTTTACCAGATCCAGATGCATTAGGCCCAGCTATTAAAGCTGCTGTTGCTGCTGGTGTTCCAGTAATTACAATGAACTCTGGTTTAGAGTCTTCTGCTAAACTAGGTGCTTTAATGCACGTTGGTCAGCCTGAATTACTTGCTGGACAAAAAGCTGGTGAAAGAGCAAAAGCTGAAGGTGCTACTAAAGCATTATGTATGATTCAAGAAGCATACAACACAGCTCTTGTAGACAGATGTGAAGGTTACGGTTCTGCTGTTCCTATGCAAATGACTGATACTACATCTGACCCTGCAACTATTCAAACTAGAGCTACTGCTGCTTTACAAGCTAACAGTGATATCAATGCAATCCTTTCAGTAGGACCACACGTATGTGAAGCTGTTGATAAAGCTTTAGTTGATCTTGGTATGACAGTACATCACTCTTGCTTTGACTTGAGTCCTGCAGTTATGGACTTAATCGGATCTGGAAGAGTTTCTTTCACTATCGATCAACAACAAAGATTACAAGGTTATATGCCAATTATCGTATTACACTTGTACAACAACAGTGCTGGACTTCTTCCAGGAGCTAACATCCCATCAGGACCTGGCTTCGTTGACAAGTCTAACGCTTCTTCAGTTGCTGCTCTTGCAGGAATTGACAGATAGTCAGTAATAATTTAAAGGGTCGATTTTTAAATCGGCCCTTTTTTTTTATAAATTAACGAAACTTTTTTAATGAATACATCAACAACAAAAAAACCAAGACAAGAGTCAGACAGACAAGGTGAAAAAAAATGGTATTCTGCATTAACTTCTCGTCCAGAGATTGGACCTTTTGGGGTGATGGTCTTACTTTTTTGTATGTTGGGATACTTTTCAATTCCAGAAGGACAATTTTCTCTTAATCCTTTTTCTGGTGAAGGATTTAACGCTTTAGGAATTAGAAATAATTTTAGGGTAATTGCTCAATTAGGAATCGTAGCACTTGCTGCTGGAATGTTAATTATAGCAGGTGAATTTGATCTTTCCGTTGGTTCAATGATCGGTTTTGCTGGCGGTTGTATGGCAATGATACTAAAATGGGGTTTTGCTGTTGTTATTCCTTATATATCTTTTGAAGGAGGTTTTCATTTTGAGGGATTAAGGTTATTTGAAATAAGAGATGTCTCTCCACTACTAGCAATATTAATTACTTTATGTATGACTCTATCTTTTGGATGGATTCAGGGATGGATAATAGTTAAAAGTGGAATAGCATCTTTCATTGTTACACTAGGTGGACTTTTCTTTTTAAGAGGTTTAACAGAAGTGTCATATAGAGCATTTAACAGAGCTCCTGATCAAACTGCTGGATCAACAACCGTTACAGATTTACCAGATATTAAAAACATTATAAATGTACCTGGTCATGGAGAAATGGAAAGGGATGCGGCTAAAGCTTTACCAAATGACCAATTATTAGAAATTCTTAGCACTGTGCCGGCAAGCACAGTAGCAAAATTAACTGAAAGATTAACATACATAAACGAAAAAGTTGCAGCTTTTAAAACTGCCTCAAATTCAGAAAAAATGATAGCAACTTTAGAAAAATCTTTAGCTGGAGCAAAAAAATCTGGAAACGATTCAATGGTCGAGATTTTGACAAAGAAAATAGAAGCTGGAGTTAATGTTCCTGAAGTTGCAGCAAAAGCAGTTACTGATATTGATATAGCAAAAGCTTATATTGACACAATATATACTGCAAGACCAGTCGCTAACTTCTTTGGAGGCGATATTATGGAACCAATTTTTAACTGGTTGTATTTTACAGCAGATTGGAATGTAAATAACTATGGGAACATTTTTGCTAAAGGAATGTATTCTTGTTTAATGATTTGGGCACTTATCGCTCTAATTTTTTATTTTATTTTAAGCAAAACTCAAGCAGGTAACTGGATTTATTCAACTGGAGGAAATCTTAGTGCTGCAAAGGCTAATGGTGTGCCAACAAACAAAGTTAAGATTTCATTATTTGTGAATACTGCATTCTGCGCAACTATGTTTGCAGCATGTCAAGTATTTGAAGTTAATACTGCGGATACAGCTAAAGGTAATTTAAAGGAATTAGAGGCAATTGCTGCAGCGGTTATTGGGGGTGTCGTGCTAACAGGAGGTTTTGGTACAATAGGTGGAATTATTCTAGGTACAATTATTTTTGGAATAGCAAAAGAAGCTTTCTTTTATATTCCAGGAATTGATGGATCATTCTATAGAGTATTCCTTGGAGCTGTTCTTGTTACTGCTGCTCTCACAAATGAGAATATTAGAAAACGAATTATGGGAAATATCTAATGGATAGAAAACCATTAATTGAACTAAAGAATGTAGTAAAAAAATTTGGAACATTTACCGCTTTAAATGGTGTTTCATTAGATGTCTATCCAGGAGAAGTTCACGCTCTTTTAGGTGATAATGGAGCTGGAAAGTCAACTTTGATCAAAGTGTTATCCGGAGTTCATCTTATGACAAGTGGGGAAATAAAAGTTGATGGAGAAATTGTTAATTTTTCTACACCGCGTCAAGCATCTGATGCAGGTATTGGAACAGTTTATCAAGATTTAGCACTCAATGCTCTAACATCAGTAACAAGAAATTTTTTTCTTGGACGTGAAATAAAAAAAGGACCTGGCCCATTTGGCTTAATGCAAATGGATGAGATGGATAGAATAACAACAGAAGAAATGTCTAAAATTGGAATTAACATTTCAAACCCCAACCAACCAGTTGGAACAATGTCAGGTGGACAAAGACAAACTTTGGCCATTGCAAGAGCAATTTACTTTGGTGCAAAGATACTAATATTAGATGAACCTACATCAGCATTAGGTCAAAAGCAGCAAATGGAAGTCTTGAAAACCATAAAAAAAGTTCAAAGGCTTGGAAATATTGCAATTATACTTATTACACACAATGAAATTCATGCACGACTTATAGCTGATCGATATACTTTTTTAAGTTTAGGAGAAGTAATTGGTTCAGGATTGTCTTCAGAACTTGGTGGTGAAGATGTAAAAAGATTGATGTCAGGTGGTGCAAAAATTGGTGATCTTGCTCAAGAATTAGAATTATAATGAAGGTAAAGTATTACGATCTCGAAAACAAAAGAGTATTTGTAACAGGCGGAGGATCTGGAATTGGGGCTTCAATTGTTGAACATTTTTGTGAACAGGGTTCTGAGGTTTACTTTATAGATATTAAAGTGTCAGAAGCTGAAAAATTAATTGAAGATATAAAAAATAAAAAATATTCAATACCAACTTTTATTGAATGTGATTTGTTAAATATAAAACAACTTCAAAAGACAATTGCGGACATCATTGATCAAAAAGGCCCAATTGATATCTTAATAAATAATGCTGCTAATGACACAAGACACAAAATTGATGATGTTACAGAAGAATATTGGGACGAAAGAATGAATGTAAACCTAAGACATTATTTTTTCACAGTTCAGTCAGTTAAAAAATCAATGATTGAAAATAAGGGTGGTGTAATTGTCAATATAGGATCTTCTTCTTGGATGGTTGGACAAGGTGGTATGGCTGCTTATACAGCTGCAAAATCTGGAGTAGTTGGTTTAACTAGATCATTTGCAAGAGATTTAGGAGAATTTAACATTAGAGTTAATTCAGTAGTACCAGGGTGGGTATTAACACAAAGACAAATCGATCTTTGGTTAAATGAGGAGTCAGAAAAAGATTTGATGAAAAACCAATGTTTAAAATCGAGATTATTACCGCATGAGCTTGCTCAAGCAGTATTGTTTTTTTCATCAGAACAATCAGGCGGATGTACAAATCAATCTTATATTGTTGATAAAGGCTGGTTGTAATAGGCTTTGTGAAAGTACAAAGCTCAATAATAGAAAATAAGTATTTAAGAGTTAAATCAATTAATATTGGTGCTTGCTTGTATGAGGTATATGACAAGCAAAAGAAAATAAATTTAATCTTAAATTTAGGTCCTACAAAAAATTATAGCAGTAAAAATTTTTATGTAGGTGCTACGTGTGGTCGGTACGCAGGAAGAATATCAAATTCAAGATTTAAGATCAAAAATAAGATTTATAAACTCGATGGCAATGAAGGAGGAAATACACTTCATGGAGGAAAAGTAGGATTTGATAGATTGGAATGGAAAATACACCATCATTCAAAAACTAAAATAATCTATCGATTATTATCTAAAAATCTAGATCAAGGATTTCCAGGAGATCTTAATTCAGAGTGTATTTTTGAAATTAAGAATAAAAGTTTATTTATCAAATACCAATATAAATCAAATCGATTAACGTATGTGAGCTTAACAAATCACAGTTATTGGAATTTAAATAAAAATAAAAAAGAAAAAATTTTTAATCATGATTTAAAAATTAATTCTGAAAAATATCTTGAAGTAAACAATAAATTGATCCCTACCGGTAAAATTAAAATAGTTAAAAGTACTATTAATGATTTCAATAAGTTTCAAAATATTGGAGAAAAAATTAATATTATCAAAAACAAAAAAACAAAAAGAACACTAAATAAAATAAATGCATTAGGATTTGATTTAACATTTTGTATTAAAAAAAATTCCAAAAATTATTTAGCCTCATTAAAAAATAAAAAAACCAATATCCAATTAGATTTTTATTCAAATCTTCCTGGGGTACAGCTCTATACTAGTCAGGGTTTGCGATATAAAAATAAACTTACTCCTTACCAGGGTGTTTGTTTAGAAACTCAACATTATCCAGATGCACCGAATAATAAAAATTTTCCAAATACTTTAATTAAACCCAAAAAACTTTATAAGTACTTTACAAAAATAAATATTTCACAAAATGAATAAAAAAATAAACATATCAATCGTTGGAACTGGTTTAATGGGATTGCAGCACATAAAAGCAATTTCACAATCAAAAAAAGCTAATCTCCATTCGATAGTAGATATTAGTAATAACGCTAAAAATTTATCAAAAAAATATAAAATTCCACTATATTCAAATGTAGATGAAATTTTAAACTCAAAAAATTTAGATGCAGTGATTGTTGCTACCCCAAATCAACTCCATAAAAAGCATACAGTCGGTTTTTTAAAGAAAAAAATTCCAGTGTTATTAGAAAAACCTATTTCAGATAATATTAATTCAGCTAAAAAAATTATTAGTAGTGCTAATAAAAATAAAACACCGTTATTGATAGGGTATCACAGAAGACATAACTCAATAGTATCAAAAGTAAAAAATCTTATCGACAAAGGAAAATTAGGAAAAATTGTTTCAGCAAATGTGTTGTGTTGGCTTTATAAACACAAAGCTTATTACAAAGAAAAATGGAGAATAAGTAAAGGAGGAGGGCCTCTAGGAATCAATTTAGTCCATGATATCGATATGATTTGTTATTTACTTGGATCTATTAAGTACGTTCAAGCCTTTACAACTAATAAAAATAGAAAATTTGAAGTTGAAGATACAGCAACAATAACCTTGATCTTTAATTCAGGAGCCCTTTGTACACTAAATTTATCAGATACAATTGTTGCACCTTGGAGTTATGAATTAACTGCAGGAGAAAATCCCGTTTATCCAATTACTAACCAATCTGCATATATGATCGGTGGTACTAAAGGTTCTCTACAATTTCCTAACCTTAAATATTGGTTTTATAAAAAAGAGAGAAGTTGGTGGAATAAGATATTTTTTAATGAAGACAAAAATAAAAAAGATGATAATACATTAGTTAATCAAATTGATCACTTTGCTGATGTAATTTTAAAAAAAGCTAAGCCTAAAGTAAATGGAAATGATGGTTTAATTTCTCTTAAAATTTTTGCAGCAATAACAAAAAGTGCTAAAACTGGCAAAAAAGTAAGAATATAAAATTTTTATTAAACTTTAAATCATTCATTGTTTTGACATATTTTATTTGTTAACTTTTCTTATGAAAAAAATTATCTTACTCGTAGTATTCAGTTTCTTATTTTTTACAAATTCAAATGCTGCGTGTGATGATCCTTTAACTGAAGGAGTTGATTATTCTAATTGTAGATTTTCAGACTCTCAAGATTTACAAGGTAGTTATCTTCCAAATTCAAATCTTTCATTCGCGAGTTTTATACAAGTAAATTTTGATAAAAGTATTATGATGACCTCAAATTTATCATTTGGAACTTTTCCAGAGTCTACATTTGTAAGAGCTAATCTTTATGAGTCTGTTTCTATAGGCGCAAATTTTGAAAAAACTAATTTTACTGGAGCCAACTTAACCAGAGTCGATTTTATGGGTGCAACATTAATCGAAGCTAATTTTCAAAACTCTAATTTAATGGAAGCCAACTTTACATCATCTAACATTACCAATGCTAATTTTGATGGAGCTAATTTAACTGGAGCTACGTGGACTAATGGTCAAACTTGCGGTCCAGAGTCTATAAGTACCTGCAAACAATAATTAATGAATACTTCAGTTAATACTGATGATGTTATTTTTAATTTTTTTAAACAAATTTGTGATGAAAAAAATGACCAAAAATGTGTTGAACTTGGAAACGAGTGGATAAAGGCAATGGAAACTAATTTGTCTGAAATGGAAAAAAACCTCAATGGAGCTGATTATATTAAACATAAAGATGACATTCAAAGTAACAGAAACCATTTAAATAGTTTAAAAAACAAAACTTCATCTGAGTGGAGAGAATATGCTACACAATGCATGGTCGAAATAATGAACCATAAAACTCAGAAATAATAAATTTTAAAAAGACTTTCCATAATACACAAAATGTACTAAATATATTTATAAGGGGTGTCTTAACAGACTGAGATTATACCCAAAGAACCTGTCCGGTAATTCAGAAAGGGATAAAATGGATAAAACATATTTTTTAACTCAATCAACATCATTAATATTAGTAATCGTAATTAGTTTAATATTTGCTTTTTTAGGAATTCTTCATTCTAAAAAATTTAAAGGAATTAATAGTTATTTAACCGCAAATAGAAACATTGGTTTATTTTCACTTACTACAAGTCTTGTAGCATCAGCCTTAGGTGCTTGGATTTTATTTGGTCCAGTTGCGGCTGCAACGTGGGGTGGTCTAGGTGCTGTCATTGGATATGCATTAGGCACAGCTTTTCCAATGATTTTCTTAATATATTTTGGAAAAAAAATTAGAACCGAATTTCCAAAAGGATCCTCTTTAGTTGAGTTTATGAGAAAGAAATTTGGCAAAAGTTTATTTAAGTTGATTTTGTTAATGACAATTTTTTATATGTTCATTTTTCTTTGTGCAGAAGTAACTGCAGTTGCTGTATTAATTAACTATATATCTGGAACAGAATTGTGGATTACAGCATTAATAGTATTGGTAGGAACTTTAAGCTATACGCTTTATGGCGGGTTAAGAGCATCAATATTTACGGATAATATCCAAATGATTGTATTTGGTGTTTTGTTGTTTATTTTGATTTCAATTATTAGCTCCTCTTCAGGAAATAATTTTTCATTTTCTTTAATTAATGAGAAAAACCCTCAATTATTAAGTTCAAATTATATTCCAGGATACACTGCTGGATTAACTTTTTTTATTGCAGTTGCAGCAACCAATTTATTTCATCAAGGAAATTGGCAAAGAGTATATGCAGCAAAAGATTATCAAACATTAAAAGATGGTTTGGTAATTTCTTTTTTTATTATTGTTCCAATAGTTTTCTTAATGGGTTTTATTGGAATGGTTTCATATTCAATGGATCCGTCTGTTAGACCTGATTTAGGTTTTTTTAGTTTGTTATTAAAAGATCAAACAGAAATTTTATCTTTATTGATCATTATTCTTGGACTTGCATTAACTATTTCAACTGTGGACACTTTAGTTAATGCTATTTCCAGTTTGTTTGTAGTTGATGGTAAAGCAACTTTTAACTTAGATAAAAAAACTGATTATTTAAAAATATCTAAATATTCCATTTTAATCTTGTCTTTAATTGTATTTAGCGTTGCTTCAAAAGGATTTGATATTTTATATTTATTCTTACTTGCAGATTTATTTTGTTGTGCTTTTGTATTTACTGTTTTTTATAGTTTCTATAATAGAGTAAATGAAAATACCGCTTATGTTTCAATTATAATTGGTTTAGTTGCTGGATTTTTAATGTTTCCTTTTCCAGATTTTTCTAAAAGTTTATTAGTTGGTGTGTTTTTATCTAAAGATTTATTTTCACCTTTTGTAGCTCAATCTTTATTATTTTTATCTTTTTTGATTGCAACTTTCTTACCTGCAATAATTTTAAAAATTAAATTTAGATAGAGGATTTTAAAGCATCATAAATGAGTTCTTTAGTGGTCTCACCAATACTTCTGTAAACTTCTTTATTATTTTTAAAAATTAAAAGCGTTGTTTGATATTGAACATTAAAAAATTGAGCGATTTCCTTGTTTCTTACATCAAAAGCAAAGTATACAATATTCTTAAAATCATTTTTTGCTTTTTCAAGAACTTTCATTTGACTTGCACAAGATGTACAATACTTAATCCAGGAACTTACAACTACAACTTTTCCATCTGATAGAGCTTTATCGAATAACTCTTTACTATAAGTGGTTTCTTTCCCAATTGCTTTGGTGCTCAATGCTAATACAAAACAGATAAATACTAAAAATTTTTTCATTCTTTCATAATTAAGGTAAATTTTAATTTATTGTAATACTATAAATTGTCTCTATATATGCCTAATTCATGTCAAATGATCAAATAAGCATAAACAATTTATCAAAAGTATTCGATAATGGATTTGAGGCATTAAAAAATATAAATCTGAATATCAAAAAAGGTGAAATTTTTGCAATGCTTGGACCAAATGGTGCTGGAAAAACGACACTTATAAGTATTATTTGTGGAATAGTTAGGCTTTCTTCAGGCAAAGTAACTGTTGATGACCTTGATATTATCAAAGACTACAGATTGACTAGATCTAAAATTGGATTAGTTCCACAAGAGCTAACATTAGAACAATTTGAAAGTGTGTTTAATAATGTTTCATATTCAAGAGGGCTTTATGGCAAAAAACCTAATCCGGATTATATAGAAAAAATTTTAAAAGATTTAAGTTTATGGGATAAAAAAGATTTAAGTCTTAGACAATTATCAGGTGGAATGAAGAGAAGAGTTTTAATTGCAAAAGCATTATCTCATGAACCATCTATCTTATTTTTAGACGAACCTACTGCTGGTGTAGATGTTGAGCTTAGAAAAGATATGTGGAAGATAGTTGAAGATTTAAGAAAAACTGGTGTAACAGTTATTTTGACTACACATTACATAGAGGAAGCCGAAGCGATTGCAGATCGCGTAGGTGTGATAAATCAAGGTGAAATTATTGTTGTAGATGAAACTAAAGAATTATTAAAAAAAATGGGTCATAAGAAACTTACAGTAGACCTACAGGAAGAAATTTTTGAATTACCAAACAGTTTAGAAAAATATAATCTTGAAATTGGAAAAGATAATATGTCAATAGATTATAAATATAATGTTCAAGCAAAACAAACAGGGATCACAAATTTACTTCAAGATTTAAAAGACGCAGGACTAAAATTAAAAGATTTAAAAACAGAACAAAGCACATTAGAAAAAATATTTGTTACTTTGGTTAAGGAAAATAATGAAATTTAATTACTACGCATTCAAAGCAATTTATCTCCATGAAATGGATAGATTTAGGAGGACATTGATGCAATCTTTGCTATCACCTGTTTTATCAACTTCCTTATACTTTATTGTTTTTGGTTCAGTGATAGGCGGCTATGTTCAAAAAATTGATGGTATAAGTTATGGATCATACATTGTACCTGGATTATTAATGCTTACTCTTTTAACTCAATCAATTAGCAATACTTCATTTGGTATTTTTTTTCCTAAATTTAATGGAACAATTTATGAAATTTTAGCAGCACCAATTTCAACTCTAGAAACAGTTCTTGCTTTTGTTGGTGCAGGGGCAACCAAAACACTAATTGTTGGTCTAATGATTTTTTTAACATCTACTTTTTTTGTCGAAGTTGAAGTTAAATATCCATTATTGATGATATTTCTTTTGGTATTAGTTTCTTTTACTTTTGCTTTGTTTGGTTTTTTAATTGGTTTAATGAGTTCAAATTTTGAACAAATGTCAATCATTCCTTCTTTGGTAATAACACCAATGGTTTTTCTGGGTGGTAGCTTATATTCCTTAGATATGCTCCCAGAGTTTTGGCAAATAGTTACTTATTTTAATCCAGTTGTTTATTTGATAAATGGATTAAGATTTTCTTTTTATGGGGTATCAGACTTTAATATATGGATAAGTGTAAGTTTAATGCTAGCTTTTCTTGCTACTTGTATAGCAATAGTTACTAGCCTTCTTAAAAAAGGTTATAATATGAAAGCTTAATTATGATTAAATATATTCTTCCAGCTATAATTATTTTTTTAATAGTTTTATTCTGGGAAAAAATTACTGAGTTCGTAGAAAAAAAATTCAATATTAAGCTTAATTATATTGTCGTTAGTTCTATTATTGCTGCAATAGCAGTTATCCTTTTACTCCTAAATTACTAGGATTCATGAACAGTCTGGAAGTTACAAATTTTAAAATTGAGGAAACTGAGGGAGTTTTTACCTTTAAAAATGAAAATACAACAATAGGCTTTGTTAGATTTAATGAAAAAGGTGAGGTAGAATATATTTTTGTTAATCCAATTTTTAGAAAACAAGGGTTAGCAACTAAACTATTACAATTAGTAAAGCAAAAAACTGGAAAAGAAATAATACTTCAGGAACCAATTAGCCCTTTAGGATCTAAATTATTAAAATCATTATATAAATGGAAATAAACTTATTATTTTTTTTCACAGTTGTCCCAGCCATAATTTTATACGGAATTGCAAAATCAGGCCTAGGTGGATCCATGACTTTAATTTCTGTTCCGTTAATGACAATAGTGATGCCGCTAAATCAAGCTTTAGGAATTATTTTACCGATTTTAATATTTTCCGATTTCATTGCTGTTTATAAATATAGAAAGGAATTTGACTTAGGAACTTTAAAATTAATGGTTCCATTTGCTGCTATTGGGATATTTATTGGATCATTAACTTTTTCATACTTTTCAGAGGAATTACTAAAATTCATAATTGGAGTTATGGGCTTCTTGTTTGCTGGTCATTATTTTTTTTTTAAAAAAAATAAGGAAAAAAAATCAGAAAAAAACTTTTTTAAAGGTGGTACTTGTTCGGTAGTTGCAGGATTTACAAGTTTTTGTGTTCATGCAGGAGGAACTCCAACTAGCCTTTATTTACTTCCACTTAGAATGAAAAAAGAAATTTATGTAGGTACAAGAATATTTTTTTTCACTTTCGTAAACTTAATTAAACTTCCATTGTACATTAGTTTATCTATGACAAACTTTGAGTCTTTTAAACAGTCAGCAACATTGTTTCCAGTCGCATTACTTGGAATATTGATTGGATATCAATTACTTAAAATTATAGAGGAAAAATTATTTTACAATATTTTATATGCTTTAATTTTTGTTACTAGTGCAAAGCTTTTGTATGATTACCTGGTATGATTTAATAACGCATTAAAATTTTAAAATAAGTGTTAGATAATAATTATTATAAAAATGAAAAAAAAATTTAAGCCAAGAATTAAAGCAAGATTAAGAAAAAATAGACAAGCTTTAAGTAAAAATATTGATAATTTTTTTGGATGGGTTAAAGGTGCAAAACTTGTTGAGCTTAAAGAATGTAATCCTGAAGAAGATCCTGTTAGACCAGAATTAGATAACAAGTTTAGAACAGGATTTGGAAGAAAGATTTTTGGTGTCGAATATCAAGGAGAAATTCATGCTGTAATGTGTTTTGCTTATACAAATGAAATTCCAAAAAGTGTTGAAGAGTTAGAAAAATTAAGCACTGATGCATTTCTTCAAACAGCAATGAGAGATCAATCAGGTGGTCAAATAGCAATTGCTTATACTGTCTGGTCCAAAAAAAAGGGTGGGGGGAAATTAATTGTTAAAGAAGTATTCAAAAAGATTAAAAAATCCAATCATCTAAATAGATTAGTAACTCTTTCGCCATTAACAGAAATGGCAACGCATTTTCATAAGAGAAATGGCGCTAAATTAATTCAAATTAATGAAACTACACAAAATTTTGAATATAAAGTTATGTAATAATGAAAATTATTAAACTTTATCTTATAGTATTTTGTGCTTTATCTGTTTTACCTTATTCTGCAGTTATGGCTTACGAAGAAGCAAATTATGAAGTTGTCTCTAAAAATGAAGTATATGAGATTAGAAAATATTCTGATCGTTTAGCGGTTGAAACTATGACATCTGGAATAGATAGTAATTTTCGAAAGTTATTTAATTATATTTCAGGTAGAAACGATACCCAAGAGAAAATTAAAATGACTACCCCAGTTACTCAAGTTGAAAAAAATGGAAATATGAGTATGCAATTTTACTTGCCCTCTAAATTTAATTCAGAAAATGCACCAAATCCAAGCAGGGAAGACGTTAAAATAGTTAATATCCAAGGAGGATACTACGCGGTGCTGCGATATTCTGGACGAGCATCAGATGGAAATTTTCTTAAACATAAAGAAATTTTAGAAAAAGAGTTACAAAAAAATAATATATCAATTATAAGCCCACCAATTAGAGCAACCTATGATAGCCCATTTACCCTTCCAATGAATAGAAGAAACGAGGCTATGTTTAAAGTTGAATTAAATTGATGAAATCAAAATTTAAAGCAATGGTGTTATCTTGTATAGATCCAAGATTTCAAAATTTAGTTCATAATTATTTAAAGAAAAAAAAATTAATAGGAAAATATAGTGCATTCACAATTGCAGGTGCAGCTGTTGGTGTAACACATAATAAATTCAAAAAATGGCATAAAACGTTTTATGATAATTTGGGAACCTCTATTCAATTGCATAAAATAGAAAAATTAATTGTCATTAATCATAAAGATTGTAGTGCTGCCAAAATTGCAAATGGAAAAAAAAAATTTAGCCCAGCAAATGAAAAAAAAATTCATAAAGATTCGTTTTCAAAAATTAAAAAACAAATAAAAAAAAGATTTCCAAAATTGAAAGTAGAATTGAATTTAATTTCTTTGGATAGTAAAATTACTAAATTCTAATTATTGATTTCTTATTAGAGGATAAACTTTAGGATTTAGATATTTTAAGTTTGTTAGCAATATTAAAATTAAAGTAACAAAACCAATTGAAAATCCTAAATAAATTAAAACTTTAAAGTCAAACATCCACACTAACTCAAAAATATTTTCAATAATAAATTTTGAACCAATCACTGCAAAAAATATTGCAATTAAAATTACAGATTTAAAAATAATAATGAATTCAATAAGGGATGAAAAAATTATTTGTTTTTTTGAAAAACCCAAAATTTTAAAGACTAAATTTTGATATTCTTTAACTTTCCCTTGAACCATAATTGCGCTCGCAATTACGATTAACCCTATTACAATAGTAACCGCTGAAATTAAAGCAACTGCAATAAATACTTTATTCAAAACAGCTGTAACTTTAGATAAATAATCTACAATTTTTATCATTGATAAACTTGGCATGATTTCAAGCATTTCAGTTTCATCAAATTTATTTGAATTAAATTTTGCAGTAGCTAAATATTCATGAGGTATGTTTTTTGAAAATTGAGGATTAAATAACATTGCGAAATTGATGCTTAAATCTCGATAATCTACTTCTCTAAAATTAATGACCTCTCCTTCAATTTCTCGTCCATAAACATTTAAAGTGAAAATATCACCTAACTGAATATTAAAATCTTTAGCGACTTTTGCATCTAGAGATATTTGAAGTTGATTTGGATTTGATAAATCCCACCATTCACCCTCTAAAATTGGATTATCTTCAGGTATATTTTCCACCCATGAAGATCTTCGTTCGCTACCAATTACCCAGTAACTATCATTATCTGGTTTAATATAAGTATTAGGATCTACACCATTAATTTTTACAATTCCAGAGGATACCATTGGCACAATTTCTATAGATGCATTTGGATCCATATTTAAAATACCTTGTTCAAATTTCTCTTTTTCACCTTTTTGAATACCGACAAAGAAATAATCAGGTGCAATATCAGGAATAGATTTCGAAATTTCTCTTTGAAAATTTGTACCAACTAAAGCTAATGTTAATAACAAAGTAACCCCTAAGCCAAGAGACATAACTGTAATAGGAGTTATACTTTTTGTTTGTGTAATATTTTTAATTGAAACCTTTAAAGAAATTATTGGACTAGATTTAAATCTTTTTAGAAAAAAAATAATTAATTTTGAAAGTAAGAAAAATACAATTAAACACACAAAAAAGGCAGCAAAGTAACCCAAGCTATAAGAGGGCTGTTCAGATCCAACTGTGAATAATAAAATTAATATAGATAGTAAAACAAAGCTTAGAACAACTGAACCCTTAGAATAAAAAAATTGAAGGTTTTGGAATACGTTTCTAAACAAATTAGACGCTTTAACTTGATCAATAGAACTAATTGTTGGAATAGAAAAAATTACCAGCACCAATAATCCTACTAAAAATATTTTTAAAAAATTCAGCAATGAAAACACTGGATAAACATTCAATCCTAATCCGTCAGATAAATATTTATCTGCTATTGGTACAATTAAAAAACTCGATCCATAAGCAATAACAGTGATGATAAATAAAAGTATAAATAACTGCAGATAATATAGTGTTTTAATATTGCCCGAATAAAAGCCAACTGCTTTTCGTACAGCTATCGACATATTGTTTTGATTAATAAAAGAAAGCAGAGTATTTGCTATTCCAATACCCGCTATCAACATTGCACTGATAGATACAAGGGATAAAAATTGAGAAAAATTATTAATAATTCTTTTAATTCCACTTGCAGAATTTTCAGGATATCTAAGTTTAACTTTTTGATCGTCTTTAAAGATTTCTTCAATTCGTTGTTCAATTTCTTCTGGTTTATCATTTTCATTAAACTTTACTTTGTATTCATAGTTTAAAAAGCTTCCAATTCCGTTTAGTTTTAAAATTTCTAAAGTTTGTTTTCCTGCCAAAGCCCAATCGCCAAATGCAACAAATCCACTTACATCTGGTACTGATTTAATAATTCCAATTACTTTAAAATTTTGATCTTGAACTTTTACGATTTCATTAATTTTAATATTCAGGGTTTTTGATAAACTTTCATTGATCAGGATAGTATTAGGTTCTTTTTGCATTCTTTCATAAGCACCAATTGGCTCATACACAACATTTCCATACAAAGGATATTTTTCATCTACTGTTTTAATTCTAGTAAATAATGATTTATTTTTTTCTCTGCCAGTGGTTGAAAGCATAGTGCTGAACTCAATTATTTGAGATACAGTTGCAAAATCTTTTGCTTTGTTAATTAGATCTAAATTTCCTTGATTACGATTGTAATCAATCTCTAAATCTCCACCCAAAAGTGCTTTGGCATTATCATTTAGTTCTTTTTTAAGACTATCTTCAATTGTGAAAATAGCACTTAAGATAAATAAACTTATAAAGAGTGTAACAATGATACTAGAAATTTTATGATAATTTCTGCTTAAGTCTTTTAAAGCGTATTTAAATATCAAACTAAATTCTGAAGGATTATTTAATTTTTCCATCTTTAATTTTTATTTTTCTTTTAGCTTTGTCGGCAAGCTTAGTGTCATGGGTTACCATGATTAAAGACGAACCTTCCTCTTTTACATATTTAAATAAAATATTTGCAATCATGATAGAATTTTCAGTATCTAAGTTTCCTGTTGGTTCATCTGCTAAGATTAGTTCTGGTTTCATCGCAATTGCTCGAGCGATAGCGACCCTTTGCTGTTCACCACCTGATAATTGACTTGGTAAATTATTAAAACGATGTTTCAAACCAAAACGATCTAATAAAATTTTTGCTTCTTTTTCTGGATTTTGAAAATTATTAAGTTCAAGAGTTAAAGCAACATTTTCAACTGCTGTGTAATTAGGAATTAAATAAAAAGACTGAAATATTATTCCAATATTTTTCTTTCTTATCTCCGACACCTCGTCTTCACTAAGGCCTGTTATGTCTTTATCATTAAAAATTATTTTACCAGAGGTTGGATTTTCTAAGCCTCCAATTAACATTATTAAACTTGTTTTCCCTGAGCCACTTTCTCCAACTACTGAAACAGTTTCTTTTTTCTTAATATTTAAATCAATATCCTTTAAAACACTTATACTATCTTTACCAGTTTGGTATTTGAGATTTATTTTTTTTAATTTAAGAAGAGTACTCATGAACAATAGTTTATTTACAAAAATTTTGATAATCTTTCTAGTGCACATAAACGCAAGTGCAATAGAAAAGGTAGTTTTATTTGGTGATAGTTTGATGGCCGGTTATGGATTACCTAAAGAACAGCATTTATCAATAGTTTTAGAAAATAATCTCAAGCAAAGTGGTGTAAACTTAAAAGTTATTAATGGAAGTGTTTCTGGAAGCACTTCTTCAGGTGGATTAAATAGAGCTGACTGGAGTTTATCTGAACCAGGAATTGATTTAATTATTTTAGGATTAGGGGCTAATGATATGCTTAGAGGAATTCAACCAGAAGAAACAGAAAAAAATTTAGAACAAATAATAAAAGTTGCTCAGAATAAAAAAATTAAAATTATTTTAGCTGGAATGGTTGCACCAACTACTCATGGATTTATTTATAAAAAAAAGTTTGATTCTATTTATCCAAAGTTATCAAAAAAGTATAATTTACCATTAATCCCATTTCTTCTTGAAGGTGTGGCACTTAATCCAAGTTTGAATCAGCAAGATGGTATACACCCTAATAAAGATGGAACAATTATAGTAAGTGAAACAATAAAAAAAAGTATTATTAATATAATTAATTAAATTAAAATCATTCTATCAATATTTATTTTATTATGTTGCCTTAGTTTTGCTCAAGCTCAAAATACAAATATTACTCTAAATGTTTATTTGAACTTAAATTGTAAATTTGAAAAAGTAATTTTAAAAAATTCAGACCATAACTTTGAGTCTTTCACAAAAGATCAAATTAAAAGAAAAGATATTAATAAGTTAATAATCGATTCTAAAATACCAAATGTTCTAAATGTTAAAAATTTATCAGAATTTTTAATAAAATTGATTTAGAGGTTAAAATTTAGAATAAGGATATATTCTTAATACAAGTATTTGATAAAGAGAGGAATTATTCAGAGTCTGCAGTCTATACTAGAAAAACAGGCGAACTTATTCACAAAATCACAACCAATATAAAACAAGAGGAAAAAGAAAAAGATATTTCTTTTTATAGTTGTAAAAAAAACAACAAAGACACTTAAGACCAAAGACTCTAATTCTAATATTTGATAATATCTAAATATGAATAAGTTATCCTTAGTAATTTTGTTTTATTTTTTTTCACAAGTTAGCTCTTTAGCAAATGAAAGGGATATTAGACTGAACCAACTGTTTAATGAGTTAAAAGCAAATAAATCAAAAGTAGCTTTTATAATTGAACAAGAAATTTGGAATTTATGGAGCACCCATCCAACTGATGAAAAACTTACCGCAAGATTACAAGAGGGCTCTCAATTTGTTAGAGATCAAAACTATATAAAAGCAAAAGAAATTTTTACTGAAGTTATTAATATTGATCAAAATTGGGCTGAGGCATGGAATAAAAGAGCAACTGTTCTTTATATGCTAGGAGAATTTCAAAAATCTCAAGATGATATAGATCAAGTATTAGCCTTAGAACAAAGACACTTTGGAGCTTTGGCAGGACAGGGTTTAGTAAATATTCAACTTAAAAATTATGAAAAAGCAATAAGAAGTTATGAACAAGCGCAAGAAATTTATCCTGCTATGAGATCACCAAAAATAATGATCAAGCAAATAGAAGAATTAATGAAACAGCAAACAATATAATGTGTGGAAGATACGTTGTAAAAAACCCAGTAACTAAAACAAATAAATTAGTTAAATCCGCAATTCAGGTTGAAGATACTGAAAACTATAATGCTCATCCATATCAAAAACTACCCGTAATAAAAAAATATAAAAATGGAAATACTTTAGAAAATCTACAATGGGGTTTAGTTCCAGGATGGGCTAAAGACAAAGATTTTAAAGCTTTGATTAATGCAAGGTTAGAGACTATTGATGAAAAAGTTTCTTTTAAAAAATTGATTAAAAATAATAGATGTGTTGCAGTTGCAGATGGTTTTTATGAATGGAAAAGAGAGGAAAAAGAAAAAACTCCACATTATTTCACTCGTAAAGATACTAACCTTATCTATTTAGCTGGTATTTATGAAGAAGATAAATTTTGTCTAATTACTGAAGGTGCAAAAGATAACATAAAAGAAATCCATCATCGTCAGCCTGTAATTCTTAATCAAATTGATATTAATCGTTATTTAAATATAGAACTTCAGGGATCGACTTTTTTAAAGGAACGTAAAATACCTGATCTTATTTTTCATGAAGTTTCAAAAGATGTTAATAAACCAACTAACAATAGTGCTTCATTGGTCCAACCAATTTAAAATGGCGTCAATTTAGTTGTTTATTGAAGGTTGTTAAAAATAAATAAAATTATAAGATAAAGTATGCTTAGTTATATAGTACCTTTTTTAATTTTAATTCTTGTTGTTGTTTTTATCCACGAATATGGACACTACTATTTTGCGAGAAAATATGGAGTAGGTGTAACAGATTTTTCAATTGGTTTTGGTAAAGAGTTATTTGGTTGGAATGATAAATCAGGCACAAGATGGAAAATATGTGTAATTCCTTTAGGTGGATATGTTAAATTTTTTGGGGACAGAAATGTTTATTCTCAGGCTGATCATCAAGAAATTTTAGAAAAATATAATGAAGAAGATAGAAAAAAACTATTTACATTAAAACCTTTATATCAAAGGGCATTAATTGTGTTTGGTGGTCCTTTAGCTAATTTTTTGTTAGCTTTAGTTATATTTTTTTGTCTTTATACCTTTGTTGGTAAAGATTTTACTCCTGCTGTAATCAGCGAGGTTCAAAAAAACAGTCCTGCAATGATGGGTGGACTTAAAGATCAAGATATAATTTTAGAAATTGATGGAAATGAAGTTAAAAGTATTATGGAAGTTTCTAAATTTATTACCTTGTCCACTGGTGATTTTATAGATTTTAAAGTTAAGCGTTCCTATGATGAATTAATATTAAAAGTAAAACCTAATGTTGTTGAAGGTGATGATGGATTAGGGAACAAAATAAAAAAAAGAATGGTTGGAATAAAATTATCAGCTTATAATGATAAAATTAATCATGTTAAATTAGGACCTGCAAAAGCACTATATCATGCAGCAAATGAAGTTTATTTTGTAAGCGTTTCCTCACTTAAATACATAGTAGGGATGGTTTTAGGAAAAGCAGACACTTCTCAATTGGGAGGCCCAATAAGAATTGCTAAAATTTCTGGACAAGTTGCAACTTTTGGAGCGTTAGCATTCATTAGTATGATGGCTTATATTTCAATAAGTTTAGGGCTAATTAATTTATTTCCTATACCAATGTTAGATGGAGGACATTTAATGTTTTATGCTTTTGAGAAACTTTTAGGCCGACCCTTGTCCCAAAAAACACAAGAAGGTTTTTTTCGAATCGGACTGTTTTTATTGTTATCATTGATGTTTTTCACCACATTTAATGATCTGAAAGACTTAGGTTTATTTAGATAATTTACATTTTAAAAAGTCTAAAAAAGTCAATAAAACCAATGTTTATTTGTGTTTTTACAAGATGTTGTGTATCTCAAAAAAAAAAACACTAAAAAAAAGCTTGATTTATCAACGTTTATGAGAAGTATAAATAATAACCAACAAAACCGGAGCTAAAATGAACAAAAAACAACTAATTGCTAAGCTTTCTGGCTCATTAAATTTGAGCAAAGCAGATGCTGAGCGAACTTTTGATACAATTACCAACACTATTTTAGATGCTCTAAAAGGTGATGACTCAGTAAAAATTGCTGGGTTTGGTACGTACAAAGTTGCTAAAAGAAAAGCAAGAGTTGGAAGAAACCCAAGAACGGGTGAGCAGATACAAATTGCTGCTTCTCAAAAGGTAAAATTCTTACCAGCTAAAGCTTTAAAAGAAGTATTCAACAGATAATATTTTTTTTAACAGCCCTAACGTTTTAAAAACACGTTCAGGGCTGTTACTATATGCAAAAACTGCATAGCCAATTTTCCTAATCAGCGTTAGTTTTAAAAATTAATAAAACTATAAGACATCTCTTAAACAAGTGGAGGTCTAATGACTAAAATAATAAAAAAAATAACAGCACCGCTTCTTAGTTTAATTTTTTTATTAAACATGAGTAGTGCAGGTATGGCAGAGACAACGGTCTCTGGAGAAGTTCAAGCGATATTTAACTCGCTTCTATTTTTAATTTGTGGTTTCCTTGTCATGTTCATGGCAGCAGGTTTTGCGATGCTAGAATCTGGTATGGTAACTTCAAAAAGTGTATCAGTAATTTGTGCTAAAAATATAGGTCTATATTCAATTGCCGGAATTATGTTTTGGCTTTTTGGTTACAATTTAGCTTATGGAATTCCCGAGGGAGGATACATTGGAACATTTACACCTTGGTCAGATGCAAGTGCAGTTGACACAGGTTATGCTGATGGATCAGACTGGTTCTTCCAAATGGTATTCTGTGCAACAACAGTTTCAATTTGTTCAGGTGCTATGGCTGAAAGAATTAAACTATGGCCGTTTTTCTTATTTGCAGCTATTTTAGCTGGAGTAATTTATCCAATCGTTATGGGTTGGCAATGGGGTGGAGGCTGGTTAGCAGAACTAGGCTTCTCTGATTTCGCCGGTTCAACATTAGTACACTCAACAGGTGGTGCAGCTGCTTTAGCAGGTATCATGTTGTTAGGTTCTAGATATGGAAGATTTGATAGCAAAGGTGAGGCTAAAGCGATTAAACCTTTTGCTGCTTCTTCAATTCCATTGGTAACTGTTGGAGTATTTATATTATGGTTAGGTTGGTTTGGATTCAATGGTGGATCTCAACTAGCTATTGGAACATTTGATGATGCAGTTGCTGTATCAAGTATATTTATCAATACTAATCTTGCTGCTTGTGGTGGTGTTATGGCCGCTGCAATAATCACAAGATTAATGTTTGGTAAAACAGATGTAATTCAAATGTTAAACGGAGCAATTGGTGGTCTTGTAGCTGTTACAGCTGAACCATTAGCACCATCACCTTTAGCAGCTATTTTCATTGGAGCTGTTGGTGGATTAATTGTGGTATTTGGAACTAAATTATTATTCAGTTTCAAACTTGATGATGTTGTGGGTGCAATTCCAGCTCACATGTTTGCTGGAATTTGGGGAACATTGGCAGTGCCAATAACAAACGCTGATGCATCGTTTAGTGCACAATTAATTGGTGTACTTTCAATTAACATTTTTGTGTTTGCTGTGTCTTATATAGTCTGGTCAATAATGAAAGCTACATTTGGAATTAGATTGAGTAAAGAAGCTGAAACCAAAGGTACTGACGTTACAGAAACAGGAGTAATAGCATACGCAATACGTGACTAATTGCATGCAATGCAATATAGAGGCTCTTCGATCTCCATGTCGTTATCTCATTGAAGGGCCTCTGTGAAAAAAGATTAACTAAATCTCTCTCTCTAGTTAGTTAAGTAAAGGCCTCAGAAATGGGGCCTTTTTTACGCATGCTTAAATAGCATAACTCTTTTGTCCTATGAACAATTCACTATTTGTAAAACTTTTATAAAAGGCTCTTTTAACAAGGAGAGATAATGACTCATATTTTAAAAACATTTATTATAGGTTTAATATCATTATTAAGCTTTTCTAACTTTGCTTCAGCAGAAACAACAATGTCAGCTGAAGGACAATATATTTTTAATTCACTTGGATTTTATTTAGGTGGTGTATTAGTTGCTTTTATGGCTGCAGGTTTTTGCATGCTTGAAAGTGGATTGGTAACTACAAAAAGTGTATCTACAATTGCAGCTAAAAATATAGGGAAATTTGCAATTTGTTCATTAATATTTTTTCTATGTGGCTATAATTTAGCTTACGGTATTCCAGAAGGTGGTTTTATTGGATCATTTTCTATGTGGAGTGATTCTTCTGAGTTGACTACTGGTTATTCAGATTATTCAGATTGGTTCTTTCAAACAATGTTTGTTTGTGCAACTGCATCAATAGTTTCAGGGGCTGTAGCCGAAAGAATTAAAATCTGGCCATTTTTTATTTTTGCAGCAATCATGGCTGGTGTAATTTATCCAATTTCAATGGGTTGGCAATGGGGTGGAGGCTGGTTAGCAACTTCTGGATTTTCAGATTTTGCTGGATCAACTTTAGTTCATGCTTGTGGGGGTGCTGCTGCTCTAGCAGGAGTAATAGTATTAGGTGCAAGAGAAGGAAGATTTTCAAAATCTGGTGAGACTAAATCTCTAGTACCATTTGCTGCTTCTTCAATTCCACTGGTAACACTTGGAACATTTTTACTATGGTTTGGTTGGTTTGGTTTTAATGGTTTTAGTCAATTAGCCATGGGTACTTTTGATGATGTTAATGCAATTAGCAAAATTGCAGTTAACACTCATTTAGCAGGTGCCGCTGGAACAGTTGCCGCTGCTGTGGTCACAAGATTACTTGGTGGAAAAACTGATATCGTTATGATGTTAAATGGTGCTTTAGCTGGATTGGTTGCAATCACAGCTGAACCTTTAACTCCAAGTCCAGTATTAGCAATTGTTATTGGAGCAATTGGATCATTAATTATGTACTTTGGTACAAAATTTTTAGAAAGTAAGAAAATTGACGATGTAGTTGGAGCAATACCTGTTCACATGTTTGCTGGTATATTTGGAACTTTAGTTGTTCCAATCAGTAATCCAGATACAAACTTTGGAACTCAGTTGACAGGTGTAATTGCAGTATGTTTATTTAGCTTCATACTTTCTTACATTACTTTTAGAGTTCTTAAACAAACTATTGGTCTCAGAATTAGTGCTCAAGCTGAAAAACTTGGAACTGATGTTGCTGAAGTAGGTGTTAAAGCTTACGCAATAAGAGACTAAAAATATCTCTCTATATTAATCAAAGGCTCCTTAGAAATAAGGGGCCTTTTTATTTTTTTACAATATTTTGAAGAGTTTCCAATACTTCTTTAGCATGGCTTTTTACTTTAACATTATTCCAAATTTTGATTATTTTACCTTTTTTATCGATTAAAAAAGTAGTTCTAACTATTCCCATAAACTCTCGTCCCATGAATTTTTTTTTAGCCCAAACTTTATATTTTTTTAAAACTTTAATTTCTTCATCAGATAGTAAATCAAATTTAATTTTATATTTTTCTCTAAATTTATCATGACTTTTAATACTATCTTTCGATAAACCATAAATTTCACAATCCAATTTTTTAAATTTAGAGTAAAGCTTGTTAAAATCATTAGTTTCTATAGTACAGCCTGGAGTATCGTCTTTGGGATAAAAATATAGAACAACATATTTTCCTAAAGATTCGTTTAATGTAAAATTCTTCTTCTTTGTTGAGGGTAAAGTAAAATTTGATGCTTTCATTTAGTTTAAGCCCTCCAATATTTTATTTAAAACTCGATCAACATTCAATTTTTTCATACCTTCTCTTTCTCTACATCTAATATTATTATAATTTTCAGGTGTTATAATTTGAATTTTACTATATTTTAATTCATCAATTGGATCATTTGCAATCAAACCAAAAGATTTAACATTTAGGGCCGCAGCAAGATTTATTGGTCCTGAATTATTTCCAACTAAAAAATTTGAATTTTTCAAAGCAAATATAATCCCATTTAAATCTTTTTTTGAGCAATCTATGAAATATTCTTTATTGGATAATTTTTTTATATTAGTTGCTAAATAAGATTTTTCTTTTCCACAAATTAAATAAATATAATCAAATAGATTTTTTTCATAAAGTTTATTTGCTAATTTTACAAAATCCTCTTCGTACCACATTTTATAATCTTCAAAAGAATCTATACCAAACGCAATTTTTTTCCCTTTTTTTTCTAAATCAGAATTTCCTTCTCTAAATCTGTTTATATCAGCTTTAATTTCTGGATAAATGTTGTTTATATTTATGGAATTAATTTTCAGCATTTTTTGAGATTGTTCAGAATAATTTAAATTCCAATCTTCATTCGTTAAATATTTATTTACTGTTAACCATTTTTTTTGATTACCAATTCCAGGACCAATAATATTTTTTACACCACACATTTTTGCAGCAATAGCAGGTTTATTAACTTTATCTAAAACATAGACGTGAGTGTATTTATTATATTTATAAATCATCATCAATTTAGCTACATCTATCCAATAAAATAGACCTTTTCGAAAATCATTGTATTTGACCAAATTGATGTGATCTAAGTCTTTTAATATATTTTTGGCCTGAGTTTTTTTTCTAACTATTAGATCAATTTTTTGTTTATGGTGTTCACTAATAGCTTTTATGTAGGGTAGTTGCCATATCAAATCACCTAACTTATGGTGAGTATAAACGATACAAATATTAGTCATTTTTTTTAAATTAGAGCTTACTAATTAAAGAATTATTATATTTTAAAAATACAAGAAAGATATGTCTATATATTTATAAAAAAAACAATATAAATTATTAATATGAAAATAAAATCAATAAGTGAACTAGTTTCAGAAGTATTAGATAAAATTAAAACTATTGATGTAGATGAAGCTTATGAAATGCTTAAAAATAATAATTGTAATCTAATTGATATCAGAGAAAGTAATGAATTAGAAAATACTGGTAAAGTTGAGGGTTCAAGTCATATCCCAAGAGGGATGCTTGAGGTTTACCTAGATTCTAATAGCCCCATAATTCAGAGTGGCCAAATAGACCAGAATAAAGAATTTGTTTTATTTTGCGCTGGAGGTGTAAGATCGGCTTTAGCTGTAAAATCATTAAAAGATATGGGTTATGAAAAAATATCTCATATCAATGGTGGTTTTGCATCTATTGCTAGTAGTAAATTTAAAATAATTTAATTAGCAATATATTCTTCCAAAGCGTATTCAAACCTGTCTTGACCCCAAAAAATTTTATTATTAATTATAAAAGTTGGAGCTCCAAAAACTTCCTTTTGAAAAGCGTCATTAGTTAAATTAATTAATTTATCTTTTATAGATTGATCTTTTATTGATTTAAAAAATTCTTCGCTATTAATATTTATATTGCTTAATAATTTAGTAATATTTTCAATTTTTGATAGATCTTGATTATCTTTCCAATATGCATCAAAAAAATAATTTAAGTAATCATTTTTTTTATCCTCTTTGATATAAAGATATCCTCTCATAATACTTAATGAATTTATTGGAAAATTAGAATTCCATTTAAAATCAATATTATTTTTTTCAGATACTACATTGCAATCATTTATATTATTTCTCAATTTATATTTATTAAATACAGGAGAATCAATCCCAGCAAGTTTATGAAGTCCAGCTAAATAAATTGGTTTGTAATTAAATATAATATTTTTGTGTTTAAGAATTTTTTTGTGTGCAATGTATGCATACGGGCTAATTATATCGAAATAAAAATCTATATGATTACTCATATAAACTTATTCTTTTCGCGTAAAAAATTCTAATAATCCAATATAAAAATAAACCTATAGGACCAATTAAATAAGTCATAATTAATGGCACAGCCATTAAAACTTTATTTATATAAAACTTTTGAGAGTCTTTAACAATCCAGCCGCCAATAAATAAGTTTATTGCTATAAAATGAGTCCAAAATATCATTATATACAAATGATCTTCAAATAATCTCGAAAGCTCATTTAGACCTAAGTAAAGAGAGAAATTTCCATGAAAATCGTAACCAATCAAATAAGATTTATATAAAATGAAGATATACACACCACTTAATATAAAAAAAGGAAAAATTGAAGTTACAAAAATTCTACTTAAATGTGATTGAGGAAATACTATCAAGATAAACCAAAAGGGTAGAACTCCAAGGTTAATCCACATGTAAAGTGTCTCAATTGTGAAATAAGTGTAAATCTGTTCAATCATTTAGATATATTATATTAAATCTAACAATGATTCCTATAAGAAATAGAAAAAAAACACTCCAAGTAACTGTTGATGAGATGCGTAATTTTGCCTTTGCTTATGTTGAAAAGTATGCTCCTTCAAAACAACAACTAAAAACATATTTATTGAAAAAATACATGAGACTATCAGCATCCGATGTAAGAAAAAAAGATGTAAATAAACTGATTGATATTGTTTTGTCCGATCTAGAAAAAAATAGATTTATAAATGATCAATTTTATTCTGAAAGTAAAGCTAAAAGTATGATCCAAAGAGGAAACTCAATTAATAAAATAAGAAATTATTTAATTGGAAAAGGGATTAACGAAATATTTATCAAGGATACAGTGGATAAAATAAAGGAAGATAATTCTGATCAAGATTTTTTTTCAGCAATAAAATTATGCAAAAAGAAAAGAATTGGACCAGCCAGAGCAGAGGACAATAGAACTTTATTTTATAAAAAAGATATATCTTTACTTGCAAGAAATGGATTTGATTTTGAAACATCAAAAAAAGTAATGGATATAGAAAAAGATGAATATCTAAAAATAATAAATTTACTTTAACTTTTTATTTTTTTCTTCTTTAATAAGTTGATTTATTTTGTTTCTTATGTAATTTTTTACGAAAACGAACACCAATAATCCAAAAATTGAAACTGAAACAATAATTATTAATATTACTCTTAATTGTTCATCCATTACAAAATATTTTTATTTTTCAAAATTATACTTGGATTTTTTAAATCTTTTTTCCCATACAAAATTTCATTTCCATCAAAATCAGTTACAGTTCCACCTGCATGTTCTAAAATTGCCTGACCAGCTGCTATATCCCATTCATATGCCCTTGGCTCAGCAACATAACCATCATATTCACCAGCAGCAACGACGCAGAATTTTAAAGAACTTTTCATTTTAATATTTTCTTTAACTCCCAAATCATCGTAAATTTTTTGAATTTCAGGTTTTATTTTAGTTGAGTAGGAAATAAATTTTAAATTTCCTGACTTCTTAGCAGGTTTATTGCTTAAATTTATTATTTTACCGTTACTAAATTCAAATGAGTTACCTATTTCATATGAGTAAAACATTCTTTTTTTTGCGGGAGCATTTATTAATCCTGCAACGGGTTTATTATTAATTATCAATCCAGCATTAATTGTAAATTCTTCTAAATTATTAATATAATCATATGTTCCATCAATAGGATCAACTAGCCAGAAATCTTTTAAATTTAGGTTATCTTTGTTTTCAGAAGTCTCCTCTGAAATGATTGGTAAATTAGGAGTAATCTCAGAAATTTTTTTTGATATAAATTTGTTTACCTCCAAATCACCATTACTTACTGGTGTATTGTCTGATTTTATTTTTTTTACCAAACCCTTTTCTCTTAATTTAATAGCCAAATCTCCAGCCTCTAAAAAATTATCAATTAAATTTTCAACAATCTCTTTCAAGTTTAACTTCATTTTCCTAGTTTTTTTAATTCAATGTTTTTTGCGTTAATTACTTTTTTTCCAGCATTTTCAAAATTAACTGTCACTTTATCGTTAATTATAGATTGCACTTGCCCAATTCCCCATTCTTTTTTTTCAGGATTAGTGACTTTGTCGCCTGGTTCATAATCTAAAATCATTTAATTTAACTTATATTGTAAATAAGTATAAATACCACCTTATGAATAAAGATTTAAATTCTATTGGTTTAGATAAAAAACCTTCAGATACTACTGTAGTTGTTGCAATGTCGGGAGGAGTAGATTCTTCCACTGTTGCAGGAATTATGAAAAAGGAAGGTTATAATGTAGTTGGAATAACTCTAAAACTTTATGACGATGGTAAAGAAGTAGCTACTTCAAAGCAATGTTGTTCAGGTCAAGATATAATGGACGCTAAACGTGTCGCACACAAATTAGGTATAGATCATAAAATTTTATATTATCAAGATAAGTTTAAACAAGGTGTTATAGATAATTTTGTTGAGAGTTATTTAAAAGGCGAAACGCCAATTCCATGCGTTCAGTGCAATCAAACTGTAAAATTTAAAGATTTATTTGAAGTTTCAAAAGAACTCAAAGCTGATGCTTTGGTTACAGGGCACTATGTAAAAAGTATTACAGAAAATAAAACTACAAACATGTATAGAGCTATAGATGAAAATAGAGATCAAAGTTATTTTTTGTTTAATACAACTAGAGAGCAATTAGATTATTTAAGATTTCCGTTAGGTGGAATGTTAAAAGATAAAACTAGAGAAATCGCAAAAAATCTAGACCTAAACGTTGCGGACAAACCTGATAGTCAAGATATCTGTTTTGTACCAAATGGCGATTATGCATCGGTAATACAAAAGTTCAGACCAGACTCCTTTCAGAAAGGTAATATAAAAAATTTAAATGGCGATGTAATTGGTGTTCATGATGGAATAATTAATTTTACGATTGGGCAAAGAAAAGGAATTAAAGTTTCTGACAAAGAGGCTCTATATGTATTAAAGATTAATTCTGATAAAAATGAAATAATAGTTGGACCTAAAGAAAAACTTGGAAAAAAAACAATTTCTTTAAAGGAAATAAATTTATTAACTAACAAAGAGGATTTAGATCAAAATTTATTTGTTAAAGTTAGATCTACCGGAAGTCTATTAGAGGCTAAAGTTGATCTTATAGATAACAATAATGCTAAAGTTAATTTAGCAATTCCTGAAGATGGCATTTCACCTGGTCAGGCATGCGTATTTTATCGTAAAGACCAGTTTGGCCACAAAGTGCTTGGTGGTGGTTGGATTAAAGAATAGCAGAAGAATTATTTCTTCT